>NZ_JBVYOQ010000042.1:0-59113 GCF_056134165.1 Actinoplanes sp. 13
GTAGGACGCCGCCGGACTCAACGTGAACAGAAAGGCCCACCCGAACATTCGGGTGGGCCTTTCTGCATTCCCCAGGCCCCAACCCAGTGTGTGAAGTTGAGGTGCGAATCCGACCACAACTTCACACACTGGACTGGGGGCTGATTTGTCAGGAGGGCAGGTTCAGCTGCCGCCAGTCGACGTACTTGAAGTTCGTGCTGGTGCGACCCTCGTCCGGCACGTTCTCGCCGTCGTGGAGGACCAGGAGACCCTTCGGGTAACCGGGTAGCGCCACAGCGGTGACCGCAGCACCGTCGGAGTGCTGGACACCATCGGTGCGCCGGCCGTCCACCACGGAGAAGATGGTCAGCGGGCGGTTGGTCCGACGGTCGTAGACGAGGAAGCGGCCGTCACCCTGGCTGGAAACGATCAGGTATCCGTCCCGCTTACCGGTCGGATAGATCGTGGCGCCCTCGACGTCAGCACGGATCCGCCCGCCGAAACCCGGGTCGTTGGCCGTGTCGAGCACACACTCCTCGGTCTCCGGGTCGTACCTGCCGGCGACGCCGAACTCAGCGACCTTCTCGACGATCCGCGGGACGCCGGCGAACGCGCCACCCCGCAGATTGATACGCCAGAGCGCCACGTCCTCCTGGGCGGCGTAGAGCACCCCGGCCGCGGCGTCCACGACCATGCCCTCGACCTGCGGATCCTCACCCGGCTCCAGGCAGGGCGTCCAGCTCGTGCCGTCCGGAAGCCGGAACTCCCGCGGGAGATCGAGCACGTCCGACGTACGATAGCCGACCTTGCCGTGTCGTTCTTCCAGCCGGAAGATGCCGAGACGCGTGGTGTGGCGGCGGCTGACCACCGCGTACCTGTCATAAAGGGCCAGACCGTAACCGGTTGCCTGCGCCTCGACCTCCGCCTGGTCCTTCGAGAAGAGCAGCGGAACGTCGGCGGCCGTGATGTCGGTCAGGCCGCGCGCCTCGATCTTGTAGATCCGGAGCTTGTCCAGTCCGCGATCGGTCACCACCGCGATGTCGACCTCGCGCTTGCCCAACTTGAAGCCGGCCAGGATGTCGACGTTGTTGAACCGCCCACCCTCCGGCGTGGCGATCGACTGGATCTCGCGGCCCGCCAGGTCGTACACCCGCAGTCCGCCGTTCTTGGCGGTCCCGATGACCAGGCTCCGTGCCTTGTCAGCCGTGTTGATCCAGATAGCTGGATCGTCCGCGTCCGCGTCACCCCCGGCCTGGTCGTCGAAGAGCGACGGCGTCTCCGCGGTAGCGGCGATCTCACGGGCGGGACGCTCCGCCGCATGCGCGGGCGAAGTGGCAAGCGTGGTCAGGGCGACTAAGGCGGCTAGGCCGGCAGTACGGTGCATAGATCGAAGCTAGCCCGGCATAGCGAACAGCCGGGTGGCCGAGGCTTTAACACCGCGCGCGCCGGCGCTCCACTCACGATGTGTACGGCACGTTCCCGGCGCGAGCCTCGTAGAACCGCCACTCCTGGCCCTGCTGCGACCCGTACGGCAAGCGGGCCACGTTCTTGACGTGTTCGCCCTGGTTGAATTCGTTGGGGCCGGGCCAGATGGACAGGCCCAGCCATCCAAGCTCGCCCTTGAACTCTTTGCTCGTGTAGTACGGCATGATGTTCCGGTTGTTGGTGAACGTCGCCTTGGAGATCAGGTAGAACTGGTCCCAGCCCGGCCCGCATGTCCGGACCTGATAGTCGGTCCCGCTGTCGTGGGAACCGTTGGTGGCAAGGCACAGGCCTGCCGCATGCCGGGGCCGGATCCGGTACGCGGCCTTGCCGTTGACCGTCGCCGGATCGATCAACCATTGTTTGTTCCAGGCCAGGTCACAGGTCCATTGCTGAACCCAGGTGCCGCTGGCCGTGCCGGCGCCGTCGACGTCCAGGCATTTCCGGGTGAACACGTTGTAGATCAGGTACGCCCGCCCGGATATCGGCGTGATGGTCTGGTCGGCCGCGGCAGCGGGCGTGGCACCCGTGACCACCGCAACCCCGACCGCGATCAGGCAGCTGATCACAACTGACGCGAGCCATTTCATGCTTCCCCCGCGGAACCAAAGGCATCGATGTAACGGCAGTCTAGGCGCGGGTGCGACCGGGCGTGACCCGCTGTGCGATTTGTGAAGCTCGCGCCTTTACGCGCTGCTGCGGCCTGCTTGGCTTACCCCCGCATTCGGTCACGGTCGGTGGGGGAGGATGCCGATGCGAGTCTGCCGAACGCTGGAACGGCCAGGCACCCGGCGCCGCCCGGAACACACAGAACTGCCCGTGAGCTGTACAAACCTCACTGCTGAGGTATCCCGGTGGGCTCCAAGGTCGCGCACCGGTACTCTGTCTGTTGCGGGCTGCTAGCTCAATGGCAGAGCTGAGGACTTTTAATCCTTAGGTTCAGGGTTCGAGTCCCTGGCGGCCCACTCAACCTCCAGGTCAGCGCCGGTTCGCCGGCGCTTTTCTGTGTCCGGGCCAGGATTCCTCACAGCAATCGCTCGGGAGGCGGCGTGGCGAAGCTGGTGACCGCTGACCGGCTCCTCCTGGTGGACGTCGTGGACCGCTGGTTCCATTTGCGGGAGCCCGTCTTCATCGAGGCCGGCCAGACGTATTGGATCGATCGCGGGACCAGTGAGCTGTGCGTGGATCGCGGTGCCGGCCGGGTGACCCGCCACCTCGGCGACATGTGCCGATAGCGCGCGCAGATCCCTGTCGCACGCCCGACATGAATGGTCATAGCCGGCCCATCGCGGCTCGAAGGAAACGGTCACGCCGAAGTGTCGCGTGGTCGCTGTACAACTGGGTCGGCGTGTTCAGCGCGGCCACGGCATCCCAGTAGGGGACGTCGTCGGCTCGGGTGCCGGCGGCACGCTCCCAACCGTCCAGGACGTGTGCCGGTGCGTCGTCGCCGTAACAGATGGCCACCTGTTTGCGCAGCTCACCCAGATCCACCCCGGGATTGCCGACACCGGCGGTCTTCCAGTCGATCAGGGCGCGGACCCGGCCGGCGGCGACCACCGTGTTGCCGGGCCACACGTCACCGTGCACGAAGATCGCCGGGGTGTTCGGCGCCTCCGTCGCCTGGATGCGTTCGTCGGCCTGCTCCAGCAGGGCGGTGGTGGGCATCCGGCCGGCCCGGCGGTCGCCGGCGAAGTCGTCGACGGCAATGGGCCGTGGGCGGATCGGGAGGTGCCGCTGCGGTTCGAGGCGGACGGTGTGCACCCTGGCGATCGCCGCACCTGCCGCCAGCAGCAGCTCGTAGGACGGTGCGGCCGGCCAGGTGCTCGTGCCGGGTATGACTGTCTCCAGGCTTACCGGCATCTCGGCAGGAAAGCCGGATGCGAGCAGGCGCGGGGCCGGCAGACAGTGCTTGTCTGCGACGGTGAGCGCCGCCGCGTTCGTCGAGATCTGTTCTGCTGAGACCCGGCTGCTCGGCGACCTGAGGATCACGGCGAACGTCGATCCGCCGGGCGTTGTCAGATCGATCCACCACGGGCTTTCGCCGCCGTGCAGAGCGCGGACGGCATGGATCACCACTCGACTGCTCAGGTGGGCCCGCAGCCAATCGGACAGAGACTCGGAAAGATCATTACCCGTCCCGCACCGGACGACTCTGTCTCAGGTCGGGTGTGGGGTCAAGCGCGCGCCAGTCGCCGCGGTGGTCCCAGGCGGTTGCCCAGGCCGAGTCCGTGCAGGTCATGCCGGCGGACCGGAGACGCGGCAGGTGGCGGCGCCGGGTCAGTCGCCGGAGCTGAAGCCGGGGTGGATCCGGGTGATCAGCGCCGGGTCCCGGGTGCCGCGGTCGAAGGCCTCGGCGGCCACCGGATCCTTCAGCGGGTCGGGCCGGTTCCGTGGGTTGCCGGTGGCGGCCCGGACCAGCCCGCCGTGCACCCGATCGTGTGCCAGCGCGGCGTCGTCCCGGGAGAGGCCGAAATCGCGGGCCAGCCGGCCCAGGATCCGTTGTTCCGGCATGCCGTCGAGTGTGGCTAGCAACACTGCTTCGACCAGCTGCTCGACGGTGACCGGCGGCGGCAGCGGGATGGCGAGGTCGTCCGTCCACTCGGGCATCGGCGGATGGTATCGCCACGCCCGGCGGGCGCGCTGCGGCCCCGGGCGTGGCGGGGGCTCGCGGTGACTCTCGAGAGCCGTGCGATTACTCGTACCAGAAGGCGAATCACTCACCCGGCGGGTGTATTCGCTGGTCATGGGCAGCCTGACGTGCCAGGGTCTAAGGGGTCGCACGGGGCGGCCGGTCCAGATCGGAGTTTGTTGGTGTCCGTTTACGACCCTGAGCAGCTGGCGGCGGGATACCGCTCGATGAGCTTGCTCGCGGGCCTGGTGGAACGCGGTGGGCGGCCGGCGGCGGTCAGCCCGACGATTCCGCTGCAGGCCGGCGAGAGGCAGTACGGGTGGTTTCCGGTGTACGTGGCCGGGGTCGGGCGGCGGCTTGCGGTGATCACCAGCCGGCGGCTGGTCCTCGGTGACGCCGAGTACGCGCTGCGGTCGGTGGTGGCGCTGTGGCCCCGGCCGGAGGAGTGGACGCTGGTCCTGGACGTGCACGGCACCGAGTCGGTGACGATGCGCGGGCCGTGGGTGCCGTGGCTCGGTGTGGTGATCTGCGCGGAACTTTACGGCGCGGCCTGGCCGTCGAGCATGACTGCCGGCGCCATCCCGGCACCGCGGCGGAGGACCCGGGAACTGACGCTTCAGTAGACCCAGACGCGGGTCTTGACCGGGAGCGCGTCGTTCTTCCACATCCAATTCATCGCGGAGATCGAGACCCGCGCGCAGCCGTGCGACGCCGGGTAGGGCGGCACGCTGGGCGCGCCGTGCACCGCGATGCCGCCGTTGAAGTATTTCGGGCGCCAGAGCAGGCCGAGCGGGGCGTTGCGCCAGCCGTCGATCTGGCGGCTCACCCGGAACTTGCCGCGGGGCGTGTCCGCCAGGTAGGTCTCGCCCTCCTGCTCGTAGTACTCCATCGAGCCGGTCGACGTGTTGAAGATCTGACTGATCCGGCCGTCATCGACCAGGAGCAGCAACTGGCGTTTCAGGTCGATCTCGACGATGCGGCCGCTGGTGGATCTCGCTTTCGGGCGCACGCCGGCGTCCAGCGCTTTCCACGTCTTCGACCCGACCGTGCCGTCGCGGCCCAGACCGGCGGCTTTCTGCAGGGCGAACACGGCCTGCTGCGTGGTCGAACCGAACTTGCCGTCGGCCTTGCCGTTCCAGTACCCGAGCTCGGTGAGCCTGTTCTGCAGCTCCACGACGGCGGCGCCCTTGGCGCCGGACTTCAGCTTTTTCGGCCTCGGCGCGGCGGTCGCGGTGGGCGGCGCGGAGGGGGTCGCGCCGGGCGACGACGGTTCGGCCGGTGCGCTGGGCGCGCTCGGCGACGGCGAGGGGGGTACGGGTGGCGCGGGGCCGTTCGCAGTCGGCTCACCGGAGTCGCACCCGGCGGCCAGCGTCAGTGCCGTCACTGCGGTGACGGTCATCGCCACGACTCTCCGCACGGATCCTCCCCTCGCTGGTGGTCGGGTCATTGTAGAGACCCCTTCACAATGGCCCCGGCGCCTTTGTTGATCAATCACTCGCCGGTGGTGGCCTGCCGGGGCCATTGCGCATAAAGAGCCGAGTACCCTTTGGCTATGTCATGGAGGGCCAGCGCACGGCACGGCGTGCGGGAGGCGCCCGGCGGGTTCGCGCTCGTTCAGGAGCTGCTGAACACGCGCGCCACGATGTCGTACGGGCCGGACCTGCTCGGCACCGCCGAGGACGCCCAGTGGTGGGTGACCGAGACCCTCGGGACCTGGTCCCGGGTCTCCGGGCTGCCCGGGCCGACGCTGCTGCTCTCCGCGACCGATCTGCGCTCGATGCGCCGGCTGCGTGCCGCCTTCGAGAACGTGGTGCTTGCCGGGGCGAGACCGGAGCCGGACGGCACTCTGCCGCCCGCCGACGTGCAGGTGAGTCTGGTGCCGGACGCGGACGGCTGGGTCCGGGTGGTGCCGACCGGGCGGGGTACCCGCTGGCTGGCCTCCGCGCTGTGGGCCGAGGCGCTGCTCGCCCAGCAGGCGGGGCTCTGGCCGCGGCTCAAGCTGTGTCACAACACCGCCTGCCGGGCGGCCTTCTTCGACACCTCGCGGAACAACAGCGGTGTCTGGCACGACGTCAGCACCTGCGGGAACACGGCGAACCTGCGGGCGTTCCGGGAGCGCCGGCGGTTGCTCGGCCACACCGGCGAGCAGCAGGCCGGCGGGGCGGCACCGGCTCCGTCGCCCGAGCGGCGCTGATCCGGCCGGATTTCGGCTCTGCCGAGCGTTCACCTGGTTGGATGGCCACCCGGCTGGAACTGGACGGCCTCCCCGGACGACTATGGGGACATGGCATGTGAGCGGTGGCGCGAGATGCTCTCCGCGCAGTTGGACGGCGAGGACGACCCGGGCTTGCGGCCGTTGGTCGACGAGCACCTGGCCGGGTGCGCCGGCTGCCGGGACTGGCTGGACCGGGCGGCGACGGTCAACCGGCTGACGCGCACCGGGCCGGCCGCGATGGTGCCGGACCTGAGCGCGGCGATCCTGGCCGCGCTGCCCCCGATGGAGGTGCCGCCGGCCCCGGTCACACCGCTGGTGGGGCAGCCGCGGCGGTGGCGGATCCCGGTGGCGACGGTGCTGTACGTCGCGCTGGCAGTGGTCGGCACGGTCCAGCTCATTCTGGGCCTGACCCAGGTGGGCGGCGGGGTGAGCGCCGGGCACGAGCACGGTGGGCTGAACGCGACGCCCGGGCACCTCTGGCACGAGTCGGCCGCCTGGAACGTGGCGGTGGGCGCCGGTTACCTCTTCATCGCGCTGCGCCGGACCCGGCCGACCGGTCTGGTGCCGATGCTCACCGCTTTCGTCGCGATGCTGCTGCTGCTCTCGGTGAACGACCTCACCGGGGGCCGGGTGGATGTCGCCCGGCTGGTCGGCCACGGTTTCGTGATCGCCGGGTACGTGCTGGTGCTGGCGTTGTCGCGGGGGGCCGGCGGAGCCGCCCGGCCACCGGGTGACCGGATCGGGACCGGATGGCGGGCCCGCTTCGACACGGCACCCGAGGGAGCCGAGGAGGAGGTGGCGGCTGCCCCCCGGCCGGGACTGCGGTTGCTGCCGCCGCCGTCCGGACCGCTGACCGCTTCAGGTGCGCTGACCGCTTCGGAGGACGGCCGTCGCGCGGCCTAGGAGCAGCGGCTTGATCAGCGGCCCGAGCGGGTGGACCAGGGCGGACCGAAGCAGGGCGGGCTGATCAGCGGGCCGGTGGTCGGACCGAGAGCTCGCGCCACTCGTCGGAGCCGGCCAGCAGGGCGCGGACCATGTCGAGGGCGGCGTCCTCACTGTCGTACTCGAAGAAGTGCGAAACGCCGTCGGAGCCTCCGGCGCGCTGCTCCACATACCACTGGTCGCCGCTTGTCCGAAGGTAGACATCCTTCCGGGCGAGGCGTCCCCACTTGCCGTTCCACCAGTGCTTTCGCTGCTCCATCCCGGCACTGTATCGAACAAATGTTCGAACAGCGCCGGGAGGGCGGATCTTTTTCGGTACGTGTCAGCGCGGTTGCTGCGGGTCGCGGCCGAGCACCTCGTCGAGGGCGCTGTTGGAGACCTGGTGACCCTGGCCGCGCAGCATCGCGTCGCGGATCTCGGTGAGCAGCTTGACCTCCTCGCTGGGGGCCTTCGGCGGCGGCTCCTCGCCGCTGCGGCGGCGCTCGGCCAGCCTGTTCAGCGGGAAGACCACCAGGAAGTAGAGGACCGCGGCGGTCAACGCGAAGGTGATGAGCGCGTTGATGAACGAGGCGTAGTCGAACTCCACCCCGTCGACGGTGAAGATGCCCTTCTTGAGGCCGGTGCCGCCGCTGATCAGCTGGATCAGCGGCTTCAGGAAGGCGTTGGTGAAGCTGGTCACCACGGTGGTGAACGCGGCACCGATGACGACGCCGACCGCGAGGTCGACGACGTTGCCGCGCATGATGAAGTCTTTGAATCCTTGGAGCATCTTGCTCACGGGCACTCCCGGGGGCCGATTGTCGTCCGGCAACGGGTGCCCGCCGCCGGTCGGCGACAAACTACGCCGACCGGTCGGACCGAAAGATATCGAGACTGGGCGTGTTGGAAGATCAGTCGAGCGCGGGCTCGTCGGCCGCGACCGCCTCGTCCACCGTCGGGTACGTGTGGAGCACCTCGACCAGACCGCTCACCTCGAGGATGCGGAGCACGCCACGCTGTGGGGCGGCCAGCCGCACGGTCCCGCCGGCGTCGTCGGTGCTGTTCTTCGCGCGGACGAAGACCGACAGGCCGGTCGAGTCGCAGAACGACACCTCGGCGAGGTCGAAGACCAGCTGCGTGCGACCCTTCTCCAGCAGGTCGCTGATCTGGTCCTGCAGCTGAGGTGCGGTCGCCATGTCGAGCTCGCCGGCGACCGACACGACCACCACGTCGCCACGTTGTTCCGTTTGTACCGTCAGGGACATTCGACCGACCTCCAGTTATTGCTGAACGGTACTCCAAGTACCGGGGGATGCGCAGAACAGGACGAAGCTTGACCTGTGTCCGTTAGTTGGTCTACAGCAAGTAACGAACCCCCTGATGGTAAAGTCCGGCCGTTGCGCACGGAGCGTGTGGTGGGGGAGGCAGCGATGGCGCTGAGTTCGGACGAGGCGAGTCGCTTCGCCGACCTGTTGAAGCGTCATGCGGAGCCACTAACGGCCCGGTGGGCGGAGCTGGTCGCGAGCGGCCTGAAGGGCCGGCTCAGCGGCGCCGAGCTTCAGCGGCAGACGGCCGACCTGCAGAAGAGTTTCCAGCAGGCGCTCGCCGCCGGTGCGGTGGAGCTGACCGACGAGTCGGCGGCCGAGTTACGCGCCCAGCTGACCGAGTTGTCCAGCAACCGGGCCCGGCAGGGTTTCTCGGCGACCGAGACGGCGATCAGCGTCTACACGCTCAAGGACGCGATGCTGGAGTTGGTCGGTGACCAGACCGACGCCGCGGCCCTGCGGGACTACGTGGCGTTCTCGGCGTTCGTGGACCGGGCGGCACTGTTCACCTTCGAGGCCTATGTGCAGGTGCGCGAGTCGCTCATCGTCGACCAGGCGGAGCAGTTGCTCGAGCTCTCCACCCCGGTGGTGAAGCTGTGGGACGGCGTGGTGGCCGTGCCGCTGGTGGGGACGCTGGACTCGGCCCGGGCCCAGGTGGTGATGGAGCGGCTCCTGCAGACGCTGGTGGACACCGGCTCGCCGTACGCGATCATCGACATCACCGGCGTGCCGGCGGTCGACACCCAGGTGGCCCAGCACATCCTGAAGACCGTGGTGGCCGCCCGGCTGATGGGCGCCGACTGCATCATCTCCGGCATCCGCCCGCAGATCGCGCAGACCATCGTCGCCCTCGGCATCGAGTTCGGCGACATCGCTACGAAGTCGTCGCTGGCCGACGCGCTGCGGCACGTCATCGGCAAGACCCGGCAACAGCAGCGGGCGGGCACGACGAAGCGCGCGGAGCGCTGAGGTGGAGCGGGTCCCGGTCCTGAAGATCGGTGGCATCCTCCTGGTGTCGATCCAGATCGACATGGAGGACCAGGTCGCCCTCCAACTGCAGGAGGACCTGGCCGACCGCATCGTGGCGACCGGCTGCCACGGTGTGATCATCGACATCAGCGCGTTGGACATCGTCGACTCGTTCGTCGGCCGCACGCTGGCCACCATCGCCTCGGTCTCCCGGGTGCTGGACGCTGAGACCGTCGTGGTCGGGATGCGCCCGGCAGTGGCGATCACCCTGGTCGAGCTGGGGCTGTCCCTGCCCGGCATTCGTACGGCCCTCAACGTCGAGCTCGGCATCGAGCTGCTCGCCCGCAGCCGCGAGGACGACCTGGAGCTGGACGAGGACGAGGACGATGCCGACTCGGCAGCGGTAACCACGCCGTGAGCGGGGAGAGCCAGCAGATTCCGGTGGTCACCGACCAGGACGTCGTCCGGGTGCGGCAGCTGGTGCGTACCGTCTCGGTGGCGGTGAAGCTGTCGCTGGTCGACCAGACCAAGCTGGTCACCGCGGCGAGCGAGCTGGCTCGCAACACGCTGGTCTACGGCGGGGGTGGCACCGTCGAGGTGACCCGGGTGCAGAACGAGCGCAGAAACGGCATCCGGATCGTTTTCGCCGACCAGGGTCCGGGTATCGCCGATCTTGAACTGGCTCTCACCGACGGCTATACCACCGGCGGCGGACTCGGTCTGGGTCTCAGCGGTGCACGCCGTCTGGTCGACGAGTTCCAGATCGAGACCGAGTCCGGTAAGGGCACCACGATTACCGTTGTCAAGTGGTGCCGATGAGCGGAGGCACGGTGGCGTCGCTACCCGAAGGGCTCCTGGACGGAGGGGCCTGGTTCCGGGTGGAGGCCGCCGGGACGGCGGCCACCGTCCGCCGCGCCGCCGAGCGCCTCGCGACCGAGCTCGGAATGCCGGAGAAGGTCGTCGCGGATCTGTCGATAGTGACGGCCGAGGCGGCCGGGAACCTCGTCAAGCACGCCGAGCAGGGCGTCATGCTGGTCCGCACGGTCCGCACCGCGGAGCAGGCCGGGGTCGAGCTGATCGCGATCGACAGCGGGCCCGGCATGGAAGACGTCTCCCGGGCGATCGGTGACGGGCACTCCACCGCCGGGACCCTGGGCATCGGCCTGGGCGCGATCCTGCGCCAGGCCAGCCGGTGGGACCTGCACTCGATCCCGGGCAAGGGCACCGTCCTGGCCGTGCAGATGTGGCCGTCGGAAGCACCGGAGCGCTCCTGGGCGGCCGGAGTGACCCGGCCGATGCCCGGTGAGACCGCGAGCGGCGACGCGTACGCGATCCGCGACGTCGACGACCGCCGGCAGGTCCTGGTCTGTGACGGCCTGGGGCACGGCGGCCTGGCCGCCGCCGCCTCGATCGAGGCGGTGCGCGCGTTCCGGAAGACACCGGCCGCCCCACCCGCCGTGGTGGTGGAGGCGCTGCACCGCGCGCTCGGGCACACCCGTGGCGCCGCGCTCGCGGTCGCCGAACTGGACCGGGCCGCCGGCCTGGTCCGCTACGCCGGCCTCGGCAACATCAGCGGAACGGTGTTCGGGCCGGACGGCAACCGGCGCGGCATGGTCTCGATGCCCGGCATCGCCGGCCACCAGCGACGGCAGATCCGCGAGTACGACTACCCGCTCACCCACGACTCGGTCGTGATGATGCACACCGACGGTGTGGTGGACCGCTGGCGCCCGGCGGACTACCCCGGCCTGTTCAGCCACTCGCTCGAAGTGATCGCGGCCACAGTTCTGCGGGACGCGGGTACCCGCCGGGACGACGCCGGCGTTCTGGTGGCCCGGTGGTCATGACGCCGAAGCCCGAGCCGCTGATGCGCATGCGCCTGCGCGTGGAGCAGGACATCTTCGTGGTCCGGCAGCTCGGCCGGGAGGTGGCCCGTGCCGTCGGCCTGGAGATCCAGGATCAGACCCGGATGGCCACCGCGCTCAGTGAGGTGGGGCGCGTGCTGCTCGCCGCGGGCCCGGATGCCGACGTAGCGTTCACCGTCGTGTCCTACGGGGTACCAAGTCTGCAGGTGGCGATGGCGCATCCCGCGCCCGGCGAGGCGTCCCGGCTGGCTGAGCAGTTGCAGCAGGTCGGCCGTCTGGTCGACACGATGGAGGTCGACGATGGTGGTTCCGGAACGGTCGTCCGGATTGCTCGGCGGTTGCCGCCGGGCTCGCCCGCTCTGACTCCGGGCCGTATGGACGAGATCCGTGCCGGACTGGCCGGCCATGTGCCCGGTAGTCCCCTGGACGAGTTGGCAGTGCAGAACCAGCAGCTCATCGCGGCGCTCGACGAGGTGCGTGCGCAGCGCGACGACCTCGCCCGGCTCAACGCCGAGCTGGAGGAGACCAACCGCGGCGTGATGGCGCTCTACCACCAGCTCTCCGAAGAGCTGGAGGAGACCAACCGCGGCGTGGTCGCGCTCTACGCCGAGCTCGACGAGAAGTCGGTGCAGCTGCGCGCCGCCAGCGAGGCGAAGAGCCGGTTCCTGGCCAACGTCAGCCACGAGCTGCGGGCGCCGGTCACCGCGATCATCGGGTTGGGGCGGTTGCTGACCGACCCCGGCTCGGAGGCGCTCACCGACGAGCAGAGCCGGCAGGTGGAGCTGATCCGCAGCTCGGCGACCGACCTGCTGACCCTGGTGAACGGCCTGCTCGACCTGGCCAAGGCGGAGGCCGGACGGATCGAGCCGAACTGGTCCGATGTGGACCTGAAGGCGATGTTCGGTCAGCTGCGCGGCACGCTGCGGCCGCTGGCGACCCGGCCGGAGGTCGACTTCATCATCGATGAGCCGGCCGTCGCCGTGATCCGGTCCGACGAGGTGCTGCTCGCCCAGGTGCTGCGCAACCTGCTGACCAACGCGCTCAAGTTCACCGAGACCGGAGCGGTGCGCCTGAGCGCGCGCCCCATCGGCGACGAGGTGGCGTTCGTGGTCACCGACACCGGCACGGGCATCCCGCCGGAGCTGCACGAGCGGATCTTCGAGGAGTTCTACCAGGTTCCCGGGAGCAAGCCGGTGAGCGGCAAGGGCACCGGCCTGGGCCTGCCCTACGCGCGTCGTCTGGCCGGCATCCTCGGCGGTGGCCTGCGGGTCGACTCCGCCCCGGGCGTGGGCAGTACCTTCACCGTGCAGATCCCGGTCTCAGCGTCATGACCGAGCCTTCCCGGAGCGGGAAGCTCGTCGAAGCGCCGGCGAAAGCCACCATCCTGATCGTCGACGACAGCGCCACCAAACGTTACCTGCTGGTCAGCTGGCTGACCCGGGCCGGTTTCACGGTCCTGGAGGCGGAGACCGGCGGCGAGGCGCTGAGCCGCCTGCTGGAGGCCGACGCCGACCTGGTCGTGCTGGACGTGAAGCTGCCGGACATGAGCGGCTTCGAGGTCTGCGAACGGATCAAGACCGATCCGCGGTACGGCGTGCTACCGGTCATCCACGTCTCCGCGCACGCCGTGGACGTGAACGACCGGGCCCAGGGACTGAACCGCGGCGCCGACGCCTATCTGGTCGAGCCGATCGAGCCGGACGAGCTGATCGCGACCGCCCAGGCGGTGCTGCGTTATTACCGGGCCCGGCAGCGGGCCGAGCTGTTCGCCGAGCGGATGATCCGGCTGGCCGAGACCACGCTGGCGATCAACTCGGCGTCCACCCTGCCCGCGCTGCTCGGTGTGGCCGCCGAAGGCGCTCAGGACATCTTCGGCGGTCCAGTCGTGGTGGTGGCGGAGACCTCCGAGGGGGAGAGCCTGGCCGCGGTCGGCAAACCCGCTTCGGTACGCCGATGGGCGGTCCCGAGCCACCGGGTGGCGGTCGGCTCCCTGGTGCGCACCGACGACGCCGCGGACTGGGACGTCGTCGAGTGGCCGGAGGGCGAGACGGCCGCGGTCGCGGCTGCCCGGCTCCGGGCCGACCGGCCCCCGGTTTATGTGGCCGTGCCCGGCAGCTCCCAGACCCCCGGGTTCCCGGTGCTGCGACAGCTCTCCCAGGCGGTCGCCGCCGCGGTGGAGGCGCAGCGGTCGTTCGACGAGGAGCACCGGATCGCGGTCACGCTCCAGCGCAGCCTGCTGCAGTCCCGGCTGCCCGACGTGCCCGGCGTCGAGCGGGCCGTGCTGTACGAGCCGGCCGGCTCGCAGACCGAGGTGGGCGGCGACTTCTACGAGTTGACCGTGCTCGACGGGCAGCTGCTGGTGGCCATCGGGGACGTGGCGGGGCACTCCCTGCACGCCGCCACGGTGATGGCCGAGCTGCGGCACGCGGTCCGGGCGTACGCGGTCGAGGGCCACCCGCCCGGCGCCGTGCTGGAGCTGGTCAACCGCTTCATGCGGACCGTCCTGCCGGCCGACTCCGCCACCCTCTGCCTGCTCACCCTCGACCCGGCCACCGGGCACATCCGGATGGCCGGCGCCGGGCACCTGCCGCCGCTGGTGCACATCGACGGCGAGGTGCATTTCCTGGATCCGCGCGGCCCGCTGCTCGGCATCGACGCGCCGCGCCGCAAGGAGCTGGAGTACACCCTGCCCCCGGGCGCCACGCTGGTGCTCTACACCGACGGCCTGATCGAGCGCCGCGACGCGGACATCGACGAGGGTCTGGCCGCGCTCGCGGTCTGCGCCGGCGAGGTCGAGGCGGACCTCGACGTGTTCTGCCGCCGCCTGCTCACCCAGCTGGCCGGCCCGGGCGAGCAGGCCGACGACATCGCCGTGGTCGCCCTGCGCCGCACCGCCTGACCGCTCACGCGTCCCGGGTCAATCGGCACGCTTGCGCCAGCCCTTCAGCCACCCCGGGCGGCGGCCTGCCGGTTCGGCTGCCGTCCCGCCGCGCGCCACGGCGGCGTCGACCGGATGCGCCGGCAGCCGGTACCGGTAGAGGACCGCCGACTCCTCGCGGACCAGGGTGGCGACGTCGTGCCGATCGGACACGAGATGGAAGCCGTACGGCGAGGCCGGGATCTGGAGCGGTTCCTGATCGCCGGCCGGCCGGTGCGGGCCGCATTCGATCCAGGTGACCCGGGCCCGGTCGAGGAGCCTCTCCCACTCGGCGCCGGAGGTGGTCGCCTCGTGCAGTGCGACGCTCGACAGAAATATGCAGTGCAGGCTGAGGACGTCGACGCCCCGGGCCTGGAGCGCGATTGCCGTGCGCTCGCCCGCGTTCAGCAGTCCCTCGACCGTCCGGGCGTGATCGAAGAGTTCGGCGGGGATCTTGGGCAGGTGGTTCTCGGCCAGCTCGCCGGCGGGCCGCAGCACGCCGTGCCGGTGCAACGGATCGGTCGCCGTGACCACCTCGACGACCGCACGCACCGGCCGCCCGGTCAGGGCGTCGGCGGAGACCGTGGCCAGCAGCCGGTCCAGGCTCGAGGCCAGTGCCCGATGGTCCCGGCCGACCTTGCGGGCGCCGGGCTCCTCGTCGGGAACCACCACGAAGTACACCAGCGCCACCGCATCGGTGCTCCTGCTGAGCCGGTCGACCGCGTCGGCGTCCGTGGGCGCCGGACCGCGGAGGCGAGTCAGCGCCGGCCGGCTGTCGACCAGGACCATGTCGTCCCCCGGGTGGAAGACGGGTGTCCGCGGCCGCGGAGGGGGCGGTGCCACCGGGAGCGCGGAAGTCGGCGGTGGTGCCGGCGCGGTCGCCCGGCCCTGCGGCGGCGAGGGCTGCGGAGCAGGCGGAGTCGGTGGAGCAGGCGGACTTGGCTGAGCCGCGGCCGGCGGTTCCGGCCGTACGACAGTGATTTCTTCCCTGCTGATCAGACCCTCCCGGACGAGCCGGTCGACCTCGGCGTGGAAGACCGACTCACCGACGGCCCGGTCCGGGCGCTGCTCGTGATAGGCCATGCCCTTCGCCGCTACGTCGGCGATCGCCTCGACGGTGACCAGGTCGATGCCGCCGTGGCGCGGGTCCCGGCGGACCCGGCGGCCGTAGTTCAGCGAGTTGAAGCGGCCCAGCGCCTCATCGGCGCTCAGCCGGTCCAGCACCCACCGGACGTCCTCCTCGGCCTCCCCGACGGTGACCGTGACGAGGATGCCGCGCGGCGCGAGGAAATGCCCGTCCGGCGTGGCGGCCCGGATCAGCGAGGTCAGCAGGGCGCGCCGCCAGTCGGCCACGGACGGGAACCGGACGGGCGACGGGCCGTGGGCGACCGTCACCACGTCGTAGAGTGCCGCGTCGCTCTCGATCCGGTCGCGGACCGACCGGGCCAGGTCCTCGGCCGGTGCCGGCAGCGGTGCGGCGGGCACGATGAGAAGCAGCAGCCCGGCCCAGTCGGCGTCGTCGCCCCAGGAGGGCGCGAAGTCGGGTGCCGCGCTCATGGCTGCGAACCCCCACCGGGCTGGACGTTGCCGCCGACCTGGGGATGGCCGACACCGGGCGGATTCTGCGGGCTTCTGGCCTGCGGCAGGTTGTAGGGACCGGGCTGCCCGGTGACCTGCGGCGGGTGCGGGGTCCCGACCGGCCGGCCCGGCAGCGGTTGCTGCTGCTGGGCGAAGGCGGCCGTGGATCGCCGTACCTCCGCGCCCCACTGGTCGACCGCCACCATGGCGATCTCGGTGACCACCTCCTCCACCCTTGCCTGGACCTTTTTCGCCACCCTCATCTCGGAGTCGATCGCCTGCTGGTCGAGCTCCGCCTGTTTGGCCTGTTCCCGGCCGGCCTTCGCCGCGGCCAGCTTCAGCACACGATCGTCGTCGAGTTTCTCGGCCCGTTCGTACACCGTGGTGGGACCGGCGGCGCTGAGCGTCTTGATCGCGACCGGCAGCAGCTCGACCATGAACAACAGCGCCGCCAGGAGCAGGTGCGCCAACCGCGCCATCTCGCTCTGGTCACCCAGGTGGCCGAGGGCCACGAGCTGGGCCAGCAGGCCGTCCGAGCGCTTCGCCTGCGCCGCGTCGTTGAGCGCCTGCAACTGCTGCTGCAGCGCGTCCCGCTGCGGCCGCAGGAGGGCGAGTTGCTTCTCGGCGTCGGTCTGCGCGGTAGCCAGCGCCTCCTCGGCGTCCTCGGTGTTCTGCCGTTCGGCCCCGGACAGCGCCCGCTGCTTGGAGTTGACCAGCCGCAGCGCTCGCTGCGCCTCGGCCTTGCGGGTCTGGTACTCCTTCTGCAGGGCCTGGGCGAGCGGCCCGTTGCCGTTCTTCTTGCTGGTGCCCTCGCAGCCGACGCCGTAGAGCTCGCACTGCCACTTGCGGTACGCGGTTTCGGTCTCCTTCTGCTTGGCGTCGTACGCGGCCTTGGCCGTGGCGTGCTCCTGCTGTGTCTGCGTGAGGGCCGGCGCGGTGTACGAGTAGTTGCCCGCGACGATCTCCTCGTACCGCTTGACCTCGGCCTCTTTGCTGTCGAGCAGGCCCTTGAGGTCGCCGGACGCCAGCTCCTGCGCGGCGGCGTTGGCGGCCACGATCTGGTCCTGGGTCATCTGCGTCGCGATCTCGTCACTGAAGATCCGCAGGGTGAGTGGGGTGGAGATCACCGCGCCGAGCAGCGCCGCCATCAGGAGCCGGGGCACGATCATCAGGAACATCCGCCACCTGCTGCCCTTGGGCTTCAGGTTGATGATGAGCGCCCGGTCGATGGTGATGATGACGATGCCCCAGAACAGGCCGACGAGCAACGCGATCGCGGGATGCGCCTTCAGCCCGTCGGTCATGGCGAACGTCATCGAGGCCACCGCGAGGGAGGCGGTGGCGAGCAGGACGAGCGCCATCGCGATGTATTCACGGCGCGCTTTGGGCGCCAGGCGCAGCACTTCGGTATCCGCGCCGCCGAGCCGGCACAGCAGCGTGCCGGTGGCGTGTCGGTCGAGATCAGGCATGTCGGATTCCTCTGTTCAGGCCTTGTCGAGGCGTCCGCGGAGCACCCTGGTCAGGCGTCTCATCGCGGCGCTGACGGTGTGGTCGACGGCCTCGGTCCCGGTCCGCCGGACGCGGTCGAGGTCCGCCGCCGGGCCGCCGGCGCCGGAAGCGACGGCCGGCCCGGGGGAAGCGAGGTGCAGGTCCGGTCCGGTCGCGACCGGGTAGGGCCGCAGCGCCTGGAACACGGTGGCGTCGAGAGCCGGCAGGTCACGGATCTCGGGGCGGGGGATGACGCCGCTCAGTTGCCCGGCGAGGTCCAGGGCCGGCAACTCGTAGTAGTCCAGGTAGCCGGCTCGCAGCCGGACCGAGGGACCGTGCTTGTTCCACACCTCGACGTCGATCGGGCCCGAGGTCGGCGGCCGGATGGGACAGCCGCCGGCGTGCCGGACCGGGTCGATCCCGTCCAGCACGAAGCCGCCGGCTCCGAAGATCCGCACCTCGGTGCCGTGCCGCTGGTCCCAGCGGACGAAGACGTCCGAGCCCCGCAACGCGACCCGGTGGCTGAGCTCGGCGGCGGTCAGCTCCGGCAACTGGACCAGGCTGGTCACCCGGCGCACGAGGTATTCCCGGAGCGCCTCCGCGGTGGGCCGGGCCGCCCGGTCCCGGCCCACCGCCCGCCGGAGCAGCGCGATGCCCTCGGCATCCAACAGTCCGGGGATGGCCGTGGCGTTGACCGGATCGGTCTGCTGGGTGGCGCCCTTGCCCGGGGACAGGATCCGGATGACGCACAGGCCCAGCTTGTAGACGTCGGTCTTCTGGTCCTGGAGTCTCTGCTGCTTGCCGGCGATCTCCGGCGGCATGAAGGAAGGACCGTGCAGCTGGACCCGCCCGGTGTCACTGAGCTCGGCGACGCTGTCGCAGTCCATCAGCAGGACCCGGGCGAACGGCTTCGTGGCGGCGACCGCGTTCTTCGCGTGCAGGTCGCCGAAGACCACCGGGTGCCGGTGCACGATCTCGATCGCGTAGGCCAGCCGGGCGGCCAGCGCCAGCCGCATGACGTCGTCGCCGGTCACCGACCGGTCGATGCCCATCCTGTCGAGGTAGCCGCCGGTCGTACAGAGGAATTGCAGTTCGAAGAGGGCCTTGCCGGCCGTGCCCCCGGCCGGCCGGGTGTCGACGAAGAACTCCGGCGCGATGAGGTCGATCAGGATGCCGTCGTCGCCACCGCCGTCCTGCACCATCGCCAGCGGCCACACCGCGACGTCGTCCAGATCGGCCGCGTCCGCGGCCGGCATCGCGTCGCGCATCGCGACCACGGCGCGCATCTGCGACAGCACCAGTTTCCGGTCGAACCCCGGCGGGAGCTCGGCCTGCGACTTGGCCTTCTTGAAGACCAGCGTCCGGCCGTCCAGGCCCGGCACCGGGTTCGGGACCCGGAACAGCGCGCCGACCGCGCCCTCGGCGAACGGCTTCGTCCCCGCGGGGATCCCCAGCGAGGCGAGGTCGACGACGATCACGGCCGGTCCAGCCAGACGCCGACCGCGGTGCGGTCGTCGAGATGGCTCTTGCGCGCGAAACCCACCTGCCGGGCGAAGGTGAACACGTCCGGCGGCGCCGCCCACCAGCCGGCCAGCGTCTTCTGCACCTGCTCCGCGTCCCGCAGCGGATTGCCGACGCCGTCCGTGGTGACGAACAGCGCCCCGTCCGGCAGTTCCAGGTCGGTGACCGTCAGCTTCAGATCGGCGCGGGGCAGGGCGTGCACCCGGCCCGAGTCGGGCGCGGTTTGGTTGGTCTCGGGACCTTCGTTCGTCAGGGCCTCCCACACGCCGGCGTCGAGGAACCACACCGAGGTGTCACCGGCCCAGGCGATCGAGGCGGTCCGCCGGCCGGTCTCCTCGAACCGGATCGCCACGGCGGCGAGGGTGGTCGCCATCCCGTGATCGGCCGGGGAGATCAGGCGGGTGTGCTGGGGCGCGCCCTCGACCAGGTCGGTGAGCCGCTGGTTGACCTCGTCGACGGCCGTCTGCCAATCGCGGTGCACCAGATAGGCGCGGGGTGCGTCCGCCGCGACGAACGCCGCCGCCTCGTGGGAGAGGGCGAACTGGCCCACCCCGTCACACACGACGATCACCAGGATCGCGGTGGCGTCGTCGTAGACGACCGAGAAGCGGTCCTGCCGCGGCTCCCGCTTGTAGCGGTGCATGAGCCCGCGGACGCTGGCCGCGCGGATCTCCGCGCCGGGGACCGCGCACTCGCTCAGCTCGTGGTCGGCCGAGTCCGGGTGGTACGTCGGGGCGCACGGTCCGATCGCGGCGGCCGTCCGGCCCGGGTCGCCGATCACGACCAGGTCGGTCTCAGACAAAGCTGCCACCCATCCCGGGCACGGCGTCCGGCGCCGGCATGGCGACCATCGGGGTGCCCGCCGAGGCGCTGTTGGCGGACTGGAGGATCGACCGGGCCAGCACGCCGACCATCGCCGAGAGCACCTGGGTGATCGAGGCACCGTCCTTCGCGATGAAGTACCGGCCGCGCTTGTCCTCCGCGCCGAAATCCGGGTAGGCCAGCGTCTGCAGCGTGGCCGCGGTCGCGTCCCGGAAGCCGAACGCGCAGACGTACGGGTACGCCGGGTTGTTCTCCTTGGCGATCAACGACGCCTTGGTCTGCTGGTAACTGGTGTTGTTCGGCTCACCGTCGGTAAGGAAGTAGACACACGGCCGGTAGACCCGCTTGCCCTCACTCTTGAGCCGGGCCCGGTCCGCGGTGAACCGGTCGTGGAACTCGCGCAGCGGCGGGCTGTAGTCGGTGCCGCCGGAGGCCGACAGCGTCGGCAGCGTCAACTCCTCCGGTGCGGCCAGCGGTACGACCGTCTGCGCCTGGTGGTTGAAGGTGATCACGCTCAGCATGACCAGGTCGTTGATGATCGGTTCGTTGAGCAGCTGCTGGTGCAGCTCCTTCAGCGCCCTGTTCAGCTCGCCGGCGTCGGGCGTCATCGACCACGACACGTCACAGAGGATGTAGAAGGGCATGATGATCTGGCCCTCGCCGCCGCTCTGCCGCTCCTCGCTGTATTCCGTCATTTCAGCTCCTGAATCCACATCGATCGTTCGCCGGTCATGCCCGGCACGTTCAGCGGTAAGGCCACTTCCGGTACGCCGTTCGAGGCGCTCTGGGCGGACTGAAGAATCGACTTCCCGATCACCCCGACCAGCGCGGTGAGGGTCTGGCTCACCGATTGGCCACGTTCGGCGACGAACCAGCGGCCCCGCTTGTGCGGTCCGCCGGCGTCGGCGTGGGCCATCGCCTCCAGGGTGGCCGGCCGGGCGTCGCGGAAGCCGAAGGCGCAGAGGTACGGGTACGCGGCGTTGGCGGTGTGCGTCAGCAGCGCCTGGTACGTCTGAAGGAAGTTCTGGTCGGTCGGCTCGCCGTCGGTGAGGAAGTACACGCAGGGCCGGTAGACCCGTTTGCCCTCGCTCTTGAGCCGGGCCCGGTCGGCCTCGAACGCCTGGTGGTACTCGCGGAACGCGGCGCTGTAATTGGTCAGGCCGGCCGGCGCCGGCAACTCCGGCAGCGTCAGGTCCTCCGGTGCGGCCAGCGGCACGACGGTGCGCGCGCTGTCGTTGAAGGTGATCACACTCATCATCACCAGGTCATTGATGACGGGTTCGGCCAGCAGGCCGCGGTGCAGCGCGCCCAGGCCGGCGGTCAACTCGGGCAGGTCCGCGGCCATCGACCCGGAGACGTCGCAGAGGATGTAGAAAGGCATGACGATCTGCCCCGCCTCGCCGGCCGGCAGCACCGGGCGGTGGACCGTCTCGGCCGCGCGCACGTTCTTCGCGAAGTTCGCGGTGAGGACGTACCGCTCCGGAGCGGTACGCACCTCCACCCCGGTGACCTCGGCCGACCAGGTGCCCGGCACATATGCCTGCACGCCCACCCGGATAGGGCTCTGTGCCGACCGGTGACCCGCCCTGGTCCCGTCCGGCGCGCGCAGCGTCAGCTCCATCGTGCCGGGCCCGTCCCACTGCAGGACGCACATCGTCGCGGCGGGTTCGTCCGCGTCGAACGGGTACGGCGCGGAGGTCTCACCCTGCCGGATCGCCGCGATCTCCGTACGACCGGTGGTCAGCAGGAGGTACTCGACGTCCCGGCTGCCCCTGGCGAGCCAGAACGCGATGTTGGACAGGTATCGGCCCAGTCCGGCGCTGCGGTTGACCCGATCGGGGTAGAGCTTCGTGAAACCGGTGTCGAGCACGATCCGCCGGTTCTCGTCCTCGTAACAGCCCAGGCACAGCTGGCCGTCGTGACTTCGACCCAGGATCGTCACCCCGGGAGCGGGGTGGATCGTGCAGATGGTGATCCCCTCGTAGAGGGTGTTCACCCCCTGGGTCAGCGGGTGCTCGACGAAGCATCCGCGCGAGTGCTCCGGGCCCGGCACCATGATCCGGTCAGCGGTTCTGTTGCCGCTGAACCTCGTCCCGATCAACGCCTCGGTGAGCAGGTTCGCGTCCGCGTAGAACGGCTCGTTGTCGGCCCAGATCGCCAGCCCGTTGCCCGCGGCGACGTACTCGCTGATCATCTGGACCTGCCGGCCGTGCAGCGTCGGCTGCGAGCCCGAGAGGTACCAGAGCTGGGTGTACCGGGACAGCAGCTCCTCGGTCAGGTCACAGCCACCGTGCCGCGGCGCATGCCGCACGTCGCACGTCAGGCCACGGTCGGCGAGCAGCCGCCGGAGCTGCTTCTCGGCGACCGGTCCGTCGACGATCGGGCAGTGGTAGAGGAGGATCCGCTCGCCCCGGATGCGGTCCTCGTCCCCACCGCCGAGATCGAATGCCCGGCCCTCCGGGTTGCCGAATTCGTCGAAGCCCTCAGCTGTTGGCGTCACCGCGCTGCTCCTCACGGAAGTCCTCGTCAGAGACCGGCCCTCGCTACATCGGTTCCTGACGGACCACAGCCACACCGCTGCGACCGGTTCGTATCAGTCGTTCGAGGGATCCTGAGCCGCACTTGACGGCAGCTATTAACTGAGTGAATAGTGGCGGCATGTCCACACCGCACGTGCTGCTCGGTCTCCTCGCCGGCGGGCCACGGCATGGATACGACCTCAAACGAGCGCACGACGAGCGCCTGCCACAGGCGAAACCGCTGGCGTACGGGCAGGTCTACGCCACGCTGGGCCGGCTGGAGCGAGACGGGCTCGTCGAGCAGGTCGGCCAGGACCAGCAGGGCGGCCCGGAACGGACGTCGTTCGCGCTGACCGACACCGGCCGGGCCCGGCTCAACGCCTGGCTGTCCGAGATCGAACCACCGGCGCCGTTCGTCAGCAGCGCCCTCTTCGCCCGCGTCGTGGTGGCGCTGCTCGCCGCCGACGCGGACCGCGCCCGCGACTACCTCACCGCCCAGCGGGCCGCGCACATGGCCCGGCTGCGGGAGCTCACCGCGGTCAAGTCCCGGCCCGGGGCGACGGCGGCGGACGTGATCGCCGCCGACTGGTCCATCGCGCACCTCGACGCCGACCTGCGCTGGCTGCAGACCACCCTGGCCCGGGTCGCCGAGCTACAGAAGGAAGTGACTCCATGAGCGCTCCGGTTCTGACCGCCAGGGGCATCACCAAGAGCTACGGGGTCACCCCCGCCCTGCGCGGCATCGACCTCACCGTCGGCGCGGGGGAGATCGTCGCCGTCACCGGGCCCAGCGGCTGCGGCAAGTCCACGCTGCTGCACTGCCTGGCCGGCATCCTGCGGGCCGACTCCGGCGAGATCCGCTTCCGGGACCAGGACATCGGGCTGTGGTCCGAGGCGGCCCGGTCCCGGTTGCGGCGCACCGACTTCGGGGTGCTGTTCCAGTTCGGCCAGTTGGTGCCCGAGCTGACCGTGGCCGAGAACGTCGGTCTTCCGTTGCTTCTCGCCGGTTCGGGGCGGCGAGAAGCACGGACGGCGGCGCTGGCCTGGCTGGACCGTTTCGGGGTGGCGGACCTGGCCGACAAACGGCCGGGTGCGATGTCCGGCGGGCAGCAGCAGCGCTGCGCGGTGGCCCGGGCCCTGGTCACCGAGCCGCAGGTGGTCTTCGCCGACGAGCCGACCGGCGCGCTGGACCAGATCAACGGGGAACAGGTGCTGAGCGTGATGGTCCAGGCGGTGCGGGAGCACGGCACGGCGGTCGTGCTGGTCACCCACGAGGCGCCGATCGCGGCGTACGCGGACCGCGAGATCGTGCTCCGGGACGGCGTCGTGGACCCGACCGGGCTCGGGGTGACGCCGTGAGACCGGGGACGCTGCTGCGGCTCAGCCTGGCCGGGAACCGGACCGACCGGCTGCGGACAGTGCTCACCGCGATCAGCGCGGCCCTGGCCTCGCTGGCGCTGCTCGCGGCGGCCACGGTGGCCGCGATCCACGGCGGGGACATGATCATCATGCCGGACGGCGGGCTCCTCCGCGACGCGAGCACCCAGCGGTACGCGAGTCCGCTCCTCGTCGAGGCGGGCCTGCGGCCGGGCGTGGTGTTCGCCCTGGCGGTCCTGGCCCTGCCGGTGCTCGCCCTGACCGGGCAGTGCATCCGGCTCGGCGCCCCGGCACGGGACCGGCGGCTGGCCGCGCTGCGCCTCAACGGCGCCACCCCGCGGCAGGCGATCCTGATCGCCGGTGCGGAGACCGCGGTGGCGAGCGTGCTGGGCTCGCTGGCCGGATTCGGGATCTATCTGCTGCTCCGTCCCCTGCTGGAGATCCGCGACGTGGGTGGCCTGCTGCTCCTCCCCACCGACGTGCTGCCGCACCCGGTCACCATCGTGGTCCTGCTGGCGCTCGTGCCTGCCCTGGCCGGGGCGATCGGGGCGCTGCTGATGCGCCAGGTCGTGGTCACCCCGCTCGGAGTGGTCCGGCGGCTCCGCGAGCACGGACCCCGGCCATGGCCTGGTCTGGCGATCGCGGCCGGGCTGCTGCTGTTCGCGCTGCCCTGGCTGCTGCCGGACAACGTCGAGCCGCCGGCGGCAGTGGTCTTCCCGTGCCTGATCGGTGGGGTGCTGCTGACCATGGCCGGCGTCGTGCTCGGGACCGGCTGGATCTCGCACACGGCGGGCCGTGCCCTGGTGCGGGCCGGCCGGCACCCGTCGGTGCTGCTGGCCGGCCGGCGGCTGATGGCCGACCCGTGGAACGGCAGCCGAACGTTGGGCGCGTTGCTGGCCGCGGTGATCGCCGGGACGCTGGCCCTGGGCGTACGCGCGATGTTCGTGACGGACTTCGAGGTGAGCCGGCGGTACAACGAGCTGGTCGGGCGGCCGGGCTACGGCATTGCCGAAGAACCGGACTTCTACCTCGGCACGATCGATCTGATCATGGTGGCGGTCGCCGTGGCGGTGGTCATCGCGGCGGCCGGCATGCTGGTGGCGCTGGTCGAGGGCATCGTCGCGCGCCGGCGCACCTACGCCGCGCTGACCGCGGCCGGTGTCCCGCGCCGCACGCTGTCCGCGGCGGTGCTGACCCAGACGCTCGCACCGCTCATCCCGGCTCTGCTGCTCGCGATCGGCGCCGGTGTCGCGCTGGTCCGGTCGGTGAGCACCGAGTCGCGGGCGGGCGGCGGGACCTCGGAGGGCTGCGCCGACCCGCAGGCCACCGACTTCGCGACCTGCGTCAAGGCGACGGTGACGGATCCGCTGGTGGTGCTGCCGATCCCGGTGCCGGTGGGCGAGCTGGCCCTGCTCGGCGGCGGTGCTGTGCTGCTCATGCTCGGGGTGGCCGGCATCGGGCTGCTGGTGCTGCGGTCCAGCACCGACCTCGAGGAGATCCGGGTGGGCTGAGCGCGCCGGGTGTCAGGGGCGCCGCGGCCGGCGCCCGCATCCGGCCGGATGCGGGCGCAACGGCCCGGTGCGGCAGCTGGGTCGCCTCGACTCCTGGGAGCCGTGCGATCACTCGTACAACCGCTGTTGGATCTTCAGGCGGCCTTGACCACGTCCAGGATCCAGGCCAGCACGAAGGCCTCTTCCTTCCAGGAGTCGTAGCGGCCGCTCGGGCCGCCGTGGCCGGCCCCCATCTCGGTCTTCAGCAGGAACTCGCCCTGCGGCGCGGTGGCACGCAGGCGAGCCACCCACTTGGTCGGCTCGTGATAGAGCACGCGGGTGTCGTTCAGGCTGGTCACCGCGAGAATCTTGGGGTACGGCAGGTTCGCGACGTTCTCGTACGGGCTGTAGGACTTCATGTACGCGTAGACCTCAGCGGATTCGAGCGGGTTGCCCCACTCCTCCCACTCGGTGACCGTGAGCGGCAGGCTCGGGTCGAGGATCGAGGTGAGCGGGTCCACGAACGGCACCTCGGCGACGATCCCGGCGAACGCCTGCGGCGCCAGGTTGGCGACCGCGCCCATCAACAGGCCACCGGCCGAACCGCCCCGCGCGACCAGCCGCGACGGCGTGGTCCACCGGTTGCGGACCAGCGCCTCGGCGCACGCCACGAAATCGGTGAAGGTGTTCTTCTTGGCCAGCATCTTGCCGTTCTCGTACCACCCGCGGCCGAGTTCGCCGCCGCCGCGGACATGCGCGATCGCGAAGACCACACCGCGGTCCAGCAGGGTGAGACGGGCGATCGAGAAGTACGGGTCGATCGAGTGCTCGTAGGACCCGTAGCCGTAGAGGAGCGCCGGAGCCGAACCGTCCCGCGTGACGCCCTTGCGGGCCACGATCGAGATCGGCACCTTCGTCCCGTCGGCGGCGGTCGCCCACTCGCGGAACTGCTCGTAGTCGGCCGGGTCGTAACCACCCAGCACCGGCTTCTGCTTGCGCAGCGTCATGACCCGGCTGACCAGGTCCACGTCGTAGATCGAATCGGGCGTGACCAGCGACGTGTAGGCGATCCGGACCGAGGCGGTGTCGTACTCCGGGTTGCCGGCCAGCCCCACGCTGTAGATCGGCTCGGGGAAGTCCATGTCGTACGCGTCGGTGCTGCCGTCGGTCATCACCCGCAGGCCGGTCAGCCCGTTCTGCCGCAGCGACACCACGATGTGCCGGGCGAACGCGTCGACCGACTCCAGCCGGACGCCCGGCTGATGCGGGATCAGCTCCACCCACTCGCCCGGGGCGTCCACCGAGGTGCAGGCCAGCGCGAAATCCTCGGCCTCGTGGTTGTGCAGGATCAGGAACCGGTGGCCGTGATGCTCGATCGAGTACTCCACGCCCTGGCGGCGCTCGGCGAGCACGAGCGGCTCGGCGGTCGGCTGATCGGCCGGGACGATCCGCACCTCGGAGGTGATCTTGCTCTGGGCGTCGATCACGATGAACTTCTCGCTGCGGGTCAGCTCGACGCCCACCCAGAAGCGCTCGTCCAGCTCCTCGTAGACCAGAGTGTCCTCGGTCGTCCCGATCGTGTGCCGCCACACCCGGTACGGCCGCCAGGCCTCGTCCACGGTGATGTAGAAGAGCGCAGTGCCGTCGGCCGACCAGGCGCTGCCGTAGAAGGTGTCGGTCACCTCGTCGGGAAGCACCTCGCCGGTGCGCAGATCCTTCACCCGCAGCGTGAAGCGCTCGTCGCCGTCGAAATCGGTCGAGTAGGCGAGCCAGTTGCCGTCCGGGCTCACGTCGAACGTGCCCAGCGCGAAGAAGTCCTTGCCCTCGGCCAGCTCGTTGCCGTCGAGCAGCACCTGCTCACCCGGCTTGTCGTCGGCCATCGGCGGGGTGGTCTCACCCGGGCGCACCGGAACCCGGCAATGAATGCCGTACTGCTTGCCCTCGACGGTGCGCGTGTAATACCAATACCCACCCTTGCGGCTCGGCACCGACAGGTCGGTCTCCTGAGTCCGGCGTTTGATCTCCTGGAACGCGGTCTCCCGCAGGCTCTCCAGGTGGGCGGTCGCCTGCTCGGTCCAGGCGTTCTCCGCCTCGAGATGGGCGATTGTCGCCGGGTCGTCCTTGTTCATCAGCCAGGCGTACTCATCGGTGACCGTGTCGCCGTGGAAGGTGCGCTCGGAGGGCGTCTGGCGCGCGGTGGGTGGGCCGTCGATCGTCACCGGGAACACGTTACCGGCCGATCGGTCCACGAAGAGTTCCTTACACGGTCCACCTCGGTCATTCGAACATGTGTACGATGTGCCAGAGTGGACGATCTTCAGGGGTCTCGATCTCCGATCCGGGTGACTCCCTCCTGTCAAAGTGACTCGCTCCGATTCAGTGATTCGGCTCCGATCTGTGGGGAGGCTTCGGGCGTGGGTGAATCCCTTCTCGACGCGTTCGTGGACATCTGTGGTCCCGGACTCGCGCGTCCCGGCCGCACGACGGACCAGGTGGCCGGCCGGCGAGCCGGCCTGGTCGCGGTCCCGGCGACCACCGGCGCAGTGGCCGAGAGCCTGCGACTCGCGGCGGAGCGCGGCCTCCGATTCCGGCCACGAGGCTCCGGAAGCAAAATCGATTGGGGTACGCCGCCCGAAAGCCTCGACCTCATCGTGGACACCGGCCGGCTGAACGGGATGTGGGACCACCACGGCACGACCGCTGTCGTCGCCGCCGGGACCCCGGTCTCCGCGGTGCGGGCCGCCCTCGCCCTGCGCGGCCGGCGCCTCGCCGTCGATCCGCCGTCACCGTCCGCCACGATCGGCGGGATGCTCGCGGTCAACGAGTCAGGTCCGCTGCGGCACCGGTTCGGGAGTCCGGCCGCCCAGACGGTGAGCGTCTCCTACGTCTCACCGGCCGGAGAGCCCGCGGAGTCGGACGGGGAAGACGGCCGGCCCGGCCTCGCCGAGATCGACGGGGTGATCACCTCGGCGGTGCTGCGGCTGGAACCGCTGCCGTCGGCGCGCCTGTGGGTCGGCCGGGCGGTCACCACGCCGGCCGACGTCAGCGAGCTGGTCGCCCAGGTGGTCCTCCAGGAGCAGGAGCCGAGCGCGATCGAGGTGGACCTGCCGGCGACCGGCGGCGGGATGGTGGCGCTGCTCGTGGAAGGCTCACCCGGCTCGGCCAGCGACAGCGCCGAGAAGATCGCCCGGGCGTGGGGCGACTCGGCGGTCATCGCGCCGGTCGCGCCGCCGTGGTGGGGGCGATATGCGTTCGGGCGGGAAGACGTGGTCCTGCGGATCGCGGTGCGGCCGCGTGACCTGCAGGCGGTGGGCTATGCGCTGAGCGACAGCGCGGGGACGGTGGTGCCGCTGCGGGGCTCGGCGGGAGTGGGCACGGTGCACGCGGTGCTGCCGCGCGGGCTGTCCGCCGGCCGGGTGACCGAGATCGTCGAGGCCGTGCGGCAGGTCCTGCTGGCGCGGCGGGGGAGGTTGGCGGTGGTTTCGGCGCCGGCGCCGCTGGCTGCGGAGATCGAGATGGCGGAGCGCCGCGACTTGTTCTGACGGCCAACCGGCCTGCGGCCGGCCCCGGCTCACTTCGGCTCGGCCCGGCCTCCGGGCACAGTCCGGCCCCGGCTCCGCCCGGCCCCGGCTCCGCCCGGCCCCGGCTCCGCCCGGCCCCGGCTCCGCCCGGCCCCGGCTCGGCCGGCCCCGGCTCCGGCCCGGCCCCGGGTGGCTGCCGGCTGGGGCGGGTGGCTGGCGGTGGCGCATGATCCTTGGCTCGGAAAGGTGCGTGGGCGCCAGCCGGGCTTCGCGGGTGCGGGCTCAGCGCAGCGACGGGATCCGGGTTACGGATTCGGCGGCCAGGTGGCGGCCGAGGCGTGCTACGTCGCCGACCGCGTAGGTGAGGTATGCGAACTGGCCCACCTCGCGCACGCCGGTGAGGATCAGGTCGTCGACCGGGACGCGGCGGCGGAGCAGCGGGATGCCGTCGCCCAGGATGGCCGGCGCGATGCCGAGGATGATCTCGTCGAGGAGGCCGTGGGCCACGAACTGGCTGACCAGCTCGCCTCCGCCGGCCAGCCAGACGTTCTTGCCCTGGGCGGCGACCATCATGGCCTCGTGCACCCGGCGGACGTCGCCACTGATCATGAAGACGTTGGCGTCCTCGACCGGGGGCAGGTCGCGGTGGGTGAAGACCCAGCAGGGCACGTCGCCGTACATGTCGTGCCAGTTCTGGGGTTCCTCGAGGAGGTTGTCGTTCTCCAGAACCCACTCGTAGGTCCTCGCGCCCATGGCGAACGCGCCGACACCCTCGAAGAACTCACCGAAAGGGTTCTCGGTGCCCTCGTCGACCTCGAAGAGCCAGTCCAGCGAGTTGTTCCGGTCGGCGGTGAAGCCGTCGATGCTGGTGGCGGTGTAGTACTGCGTCTTCGCCATGACCAATACGATGCCATGCGAGAGGCGACAAAAAGGGCGGATCGATCAACTCCCCCGGAGCAGCGCGGGAGGGCCGCAAGAGGTCGTACCCGGGAAGGGTTCTCAAGCGTCGTTGCGCAGGACCAGGATGGCGATGTCGTCGCGGGGTTCCTCGACCGAGAAGTTGATGGTGGTGGACCGCAGGCGGGCCGCCATGACGTCCGCCGGATAGCCGGCCAGCGGAGCTGCGGCGTCGCGGAGCCGGCTGGAGCCGAAGAGCTCGCGGCCGCGCCGGCGTTCGGTGACCCCGTCGGTGTAGAAGATGAGCGAGTCGCCGGGGCCGAGGGTGATCACGACGTCCGGGGAGCTGATCGTCTCGAGCAGGCCGAGTGCGGTGCCGCCCTCGCCGACGAAGCCGGTCTTGCCGTCGCCGCGGACCAGGACGGCGCGGTCGTGGCCGGCCAGGTGCAGGCAGACGCTGAGCTGGTTGTTGCCCTTGCGGGTGACCGAGGCCATGGCGAGCGTGCAGTACCTGCCGCCGCCGCGCTGGACGAGTGTGCGGTTGACCCGCCAGAGGATCTCGCTGAGCGCCTTGCCGTCGTCGACGAGGATGCGGATCACGTCGCGGACCAGGCCGGTCACGGTGGCGGCCTGGACGCCTTTGCCGGAGACGTCGCCGACCACGACGAGCCACTGGTCCTCGCCGAACGGGACGACGTCGTAGAAGTCGCCGCCCACCTCGGAACCGGTCGGGACGTATTCGGCGGCGAAGCCGATGCCGTCGACGTGCGGCAGGGCCGGCGGGAGCAGGGAGGCCTGGAGGGTGCGTGCGACCCGGTGCCGCTCGTCGTGGATGCGGGCGTTGTCGATGGCGAGCGCGGCCCGGCGGGCGACGTCCTCCAGCACGGCCACCTCGTCGGCGTCGTGCCGGTGTGTGGCGTGCCGGCCGACCGCGAGCGTGCCGAGCCGGGCGCCGCGGGCGACCAGCGGCACCGCATAGCCTTCCAGCGGCGCGCCGAACATCACCTGGGTGCCGAGCCGGGACGCCTCCTCCAGCCGGGCCAGGACCGATTCCGGCCCGGACTCGGCGAGGGCGCCGTGCAGCTGGGCCAGCGAGGACTCCTCGGCGTGGGTGGCGGCGGCCAGTTGGAGCCGGCCCCACGCGTCGGTGGTGTGCACCGCGCACCACTGGCCGAGCCGGGGCACCACCAGCTGCGGGATCAGCGCCATCGTCAGGTTGACGTCGAGGGACTGGGCGAGCAGTTCGCTGGCTTCGGCGAGGAAGGTGATCCAGGTCTGCCGGCGGATGTCGGCGCGGCGCAGACGGTCGTTCTCCAGGTGCAGCGAGAACCGTTCGGCGACCATGGTGGCGAGGGCCTGGGCGTAACCGACGGGGGACGCGTCCAGCTCGAGTTCGCCCGCGTAGGGGCGCTGGGTGGTCAGGGGGACCCGGATGGTGTCCGCGTTGTCCCGGGGCGCCCGGCCGTACCGGGCCAGCAGTTGCCGGCCCGTGCCGTCGCCGCGGTCGACCCGGATCACGCCGCCGGCCGCGCCGGTCAGCCGGGCGAGCCGGGACAGCAGGTCGGTGGCGAGTTCGGCCAGCCCCTCGTCGGTGTGCCGGTCGGAGCCGCTGCGCAGCAGGCCGGTGAGCGCGCCGAGGCTGGGCGTCTCGGCCTGTGAGGGCATCCGGACCGGGGTGCCGTCGGGCCCGGCCTCGCGCTGGTCGAGGCGGAACCACACGCCTTTGCCGTCGCCCTCGTGCACGGTGCCCCACCGGCTGGCGAAATGGTCGACCAGCAGCAGGCCGCGGCCGCGTTCGGCGACCTCACCGAGGTCCGCGCTCTCGTTGCGCGGCCCGACGGCGAGTTGTTCGACCGGGCCGGGGGCGAAGTCGGTGACGGTGACGGTGAGCCCGCCGGGGTCGGCGGTGACCTCGATCTCCAGGTCGGTGTTGGCGTGCACCACGGCGTTCGTGGAGAGCTCGGTGGTGAGCAGCAGAGCCTCGTTGAGCAGGCCGACCAGGCCGGTCTCCTCGAGCACGGAGCGGACCAGGGCGCGGGCGGCTGCCGGGGTCCGCCGGTCGTTGGGGAGCCTGGTCCGGCGCACCAGAGCTTCGGACGGCGCCCCGCTGGGGATGCTCGTCCTCGTTCCGACCTCGGCTGGCACCCATGCATCCTCTCCCGTGGACGGGTGTATGCACAAAGTCGTCTCTCGCATTGACCCGGTCGGGCGAGAGAGGATAGGGAACCCCCGGCAGTTGGACAGCGAGTGAGGACAGCATGACAGTGGCTAAAGAGGCCAGCGTCGGCGTGCCCGACGAGACGGTTCTGCTCGGTGAGCTCGCCGACGCACTGCGGCGTGTGCGGCGTGGCGACCTCAAGGTCCGGCTGCCTCGGCGGAGCGGTACGGCCGGGGCGGTGGCGGAGGCGTTCAACGAGGTCATCTCCCTGCAGGAGCGGCAGAACCTGGACCTGCGCCGGATCAGCCGGATCGTGGGCCGCGACGGCCGGCTCACCGAGCGGCTCGACGAGGAGGGCCTGGACGGCGCCTGGGCGGACAGCGTCCGATCGGTGAACTCGCTGATCGACGACCTGGCCCGGCCGACCACGGAGATCTCCCGGGTGCTCGATGCGGTCGCCGAGGGTGATCTTTCGCAGCACATGGCGCTGGAGATGGACGGCCGGCCACTGCGAGGTGAATTCCTGCGGATCGGCCGGACCGTGAACACGATGGTGGATCAGCTGTCGTCGTTCGCCGACGAGGTGACCCGGGTGGCCCGTGAGGTGGGCACCGAGGGTGAGCTGGGCGGCCAGGCCGACGTGCGGGGCGTCGCCGGCACCTGGAAGGACCTCACCGACTCGGTTAACACGATGGCGTCGAACCTGACGCATCAGGTTCGCTCGATCTCGCAGGTGGCGACCGCGATGGCCCGCGGCGACCTGTCCCAGAAGATCACCGTCTCGGCACGCGGCGAGGTCGCCGAGCTGGCGGACACCATGAACGGCCTCACCGACACGCTGCGGCTCTTCGCCGAGCAGGTGACCCGGGTGGCCCGTGAGGTGGGCACCGAGGGCAAGCTGGGCGGTCAGGCCGAGGTGCCGAACGTGGCCGGCACCTGGAAGGACCTCACCGACTCGGTGAACTCGATGGCGTCGAACCTGACCAGTCAGGTCCGCAACATCGCCCAGGTCTCCACCGCGGTGGCGAAGGGTGACCTGTCGCAGAAGATCACGGTGGCCGCGCAGGGTGAGATCCTGGAGCTCAAGGACACCGTGAACACGATGGTGGATCAGCTGTCGTCGTTCGCCGACGAGGTGACCCGGGTGGCCCGTGAAGTGGGCACCGAGGGCCGGCTGGGCGGCCAGGCCCAGGTTCGCGGGGTGTCGGGCACGTGGCGGGACCTCACCGAGAACGTGAACCAGCTCGCCGCGAACCTCACCGCCCAGGTACGCAACATCTCCCAGGTCTCGACGGCAGTGGCGAAGGGTGACCTGTCGCAGAAGATCACGGTCGACGCCCGGGGCGAGATCCTGGAGCTGAAGAACACCGTGAACACGATGGTGGATCAGCTGTCGTCGTTCGCCGACGAGGTGACCCGGGTGGCCCGCGAGGTCGGCTCGGAGGGCAAGCTGGGCGGTCAGGCGCAGGTCAAGGGCGTTTCTGGTACGTGGCGGGACCTCACCGACAACGTGAACTACATGGCCTCCAACCTGACGAGTCAGGTGCGCAACATCGCCTCGGTCACGACCGCGGTGGCGAAGGGTGACCTGTCGCAGAAGATCACGGTCGACGCCCGGGGCGAGATCCTGGAGCTGAAGTCGACCGTGAACACGATGGTGGATCAGCTGTCGTCGTTCGCCGACGAGGTGACCCGGGTGGCCCGTGAGGTGGGCACCGAGGGCAAGCTCGGCGGTCAGGCCCAGGTCCGCGGTGTCGCGGGCACCTGGCGCGACCTGACCGACAACGTCAACTCGATGGCGTCGAACCTGACCAGCCAGGTCCGCAACATCGCCCAGGTCTCGACGGCGGTGGCCAAGGGTGACCTGTCGCAGAAGATCACGGTTGACGCGCAGGGCGAGATCCTGGAGCTGAAGAACACCGTGAACACGATGGTGGATCAGCTGTCGTCGTTCGCCGACGAGGTGACCCGGGTCGCCCGCGAGGTGGGCTCGGAAGGCAAGCTCGGCGGCCAGGCGCAGGTGCGCGGGGTGGCCGGCACCTGGCGCGACCTGACCGACAACGTGAACTACATGGCGTCGAACCTCACCGCCCAGGTGCGCAACATCGCCTCGGTCACCACGGCCGTGGCCAAGGGCGATCTGGGGCAGAAGATCACGGTTGACGCCCGCGGCGAGATCCTGGAGCTGAAGAACACCGTCAACACCATGGTCGACCAGCTGTCGTCGTTCGCCGACGAGGTGACCCGGGTCGCCCGCGAGGTGGGCCGGGAAGGCAAGCTGGGCGGTCAGGCCCAGGTCAAGGGCGTGTCCGGAACGTGGCGGGACCTCACCGACAACGTGAACCAGCTCGCCTCGACGCTGACCATCCAGCTGCGCGCCATCGCCGAGGTGTCCACCGCCGTGACCCGCGGTGACCTGACGCAGAGCGTCGCTGTCGAGGCGATGGGCGAGGTGGCGGAGCTCAAGGACAACATCAACCGGATGATCGTCACGCTCCGCGACACCACGAAGGCGAACGCGGAGCAGGGCTGGCTGGACTCCAACCTGGCCCGCATCGGTGGCCTGCTGCAGGGCCAGCGGGACGTCGGCGAGGTCTGCCGCATGATCATGACCGAGGTGACGCCGCTGGTGGACGCGCAGCTCGGCGCGTTCTTCCTGGTCGACAACGAGGAGGCGGTCACCCGGCTGCGGCTGGCCGCGGCGTACGGGTACGTGGCCCGCGACTTCGAGGTCACCTTCGGCCCGGGCGAGGGCCTGGTCGGGCAGGCGGCGGTGTCGCGCCGGACGATCCGTGTCCGGGCCACCCACGACGGGATACTGACCATGCGTTCCGGCATGCTCGCGATGCCGCCGAACGACCTGGTCGTGCTGCCCGTGTTGTTCGAGGGCGAGATGCTCGGCGTGATCGAGTTCGCGTCGGTGGCGGCCTTCTCCGGGCTGCATCTGACGTTCCTGGAGCGGCTGGTCGCCACGATCGGGGTCGCGCTCAACACCATCCAGGCGAACCGGCGCACCGAGGAACTGCTGGCACAGTCGCAACGGCTGGCCCGGGAGATGCAGGACCAGTCGGCGGAGCTGCAGCGCACCAACGCCGAGCTGGAGGACAAGGCCAAGCTGCTGAGCGATCAGAAGGCCAACATCGAGCTGAAGAACCGGGAGATCGAGCTGGCCCGGCTGGGGCTGGAGGAGAAGGCGCAGCAGCTGTCGCGGGCGAACACGTACAAGTCCGAGTTCCTCGCGAACATGAGCCACGAGCTGCGGACCCCGCTCAACTCGCTGCTTCTGCTGGCGCGGCTGCTGGCGGACAACACCGAGCAGAACCTGACCGGAAAACAGATCGAGTTCGCTCGTACGATCCACAGCGCCGGCTCGGACCTGCTCTCGCTGATCGACGACATCCTGGACCTTTCGAAGATCGAGGCCGGGCGGATGGACGTCGAGGTGGACGTGGTCGACTTCGACGGGATCCGCAGTTACGTCGAGCAGGCGTTCGCGCCGCAGGCCGAGGACAAGGGCCTGGAGTTCCGGGTGGACGTGGCGCCCGAGTTGCCGGACTCGATCGTCACCGACCCGCAGCGGCTCCAGCAGATCCTGCGCAACCTGCTGTCGAACGCGGTGAAGTTCACCGACAGCGGGTCGGTGACGCTGAGCATCTTCCCGGCCGCACCCGACCCGGACCTGGAGATGCCGGCGCCGGTCACGGCCCGCCGGGTGATCGGGTTCGCGGTGACCGACACCGGCATCGGCATCTCGGACGAGAAACTCGCGATCATCTTCGAGCCGTTCCAGCAGGCCGACGGCACCACCACCCGTAAGTACGGCGGCACCGGCCTGGGCCTGTCGATCAGCCGGGAGTTCGCCGCGCTGCTCGGCGGCACGATCACCGTGGCGTCGGTGCCGGGCGGCGGCTCGACCTTCACGCTCTACATGCCGGAGGCCCTGGCGCCGGACGCGATCCCGATGCCGGTGCTGCCGCCGGGCTCGGCCAAGGCGGTGTCGGTGCGGCCGACGGCCTCGCTCGACATGCCGTTGATGGAGATGTCACCGCTGGTCACGCCGCGACCGGAGGAGCCCGCGGTCACACCGGCCGGCCGGAAGCTGGAAGGCGTCACGGTGTTGATCATCGATGACGACGTCCGGAACGTCTTCGCGCTGACCAGCGCCCTGGAGATGCACGGGCTGCACGTCCTCTATTCCGACAACGGGGTGGACGGCGTGCGGATCCTGGCCGAGCATCCGGAGGTGGACATCGTGCTGATGGACGCGATGATGCCGGACCAGGACGGGTACGAGACCACCCGAGGAATCCGTCGCAATCAGCGTTTCCAAGACCTACCGGTAGTGTTCCTGACGGCGAAGGCGATGCCCGGTGACCGGGAGTCGGCTCTCGCCGCCGGTGCGAGTGACTACATCACGAAGCCGGTCGATCTGGATGAGCTGATCGAGCTCATGGCGCGCTGGGTGAACGCGGAGGGAGCTGCCGGTGAGTGAGGTGACTACGCGTGGGTGAGCGCGCCAAGGCGCTGCTGGTCGACGATCGGCGGGACAATCTGCTGGCCCTGGAGGCGATCCTCCAGGGCCTGCCGGTGACCGCCGTGGCCGTGGAGAGCGGGGAGGCGGCGCTCAAGCAGCTGCTGACCGACGATTTCGCGGTGATCCTGCTGGACGCGCACATGCCCAACATGGACGGCTTCGAGACGGCCAGCCACATCAAGCGGCGGGAACGGACCCGGCACGTGCCGATCCTGTTCCTCACCGCGGCCGATCGTGATGCTCAGCTGGCCCTGCGGGGCTACGCGGTGGGCGCCGTCGATTACCTGACCAAGCCGTTCGACCCCTGGGTGCTGCGCGCCAAGGTGTCGATCTTCGTCGAGTTGTGGACGAAGAACCAGCAGGTGCGGGCGCAGGCCGAGGCGTCCCGTGAGCGCGAGGCGCAGTGGCAGCGGCTCACCGAGACGGTGGACGAGGCGGCGCGCGTGCTGCGGGCCGGTGGCGAGAACGCCGCCACCGAGGCGCTGGACCTGCTGGAGAAAGCCCGCTGGGGGAGCTGAGACCGTCAGTGTGACGTGGGTCACGCTGAACAACCTTGCCGTGCAGCTACGCCACTACCGGGGCGTGATCGCTTGATCATGCGATCTTCATCCCCTGAGTAGGAGCAACATGCGGCACGCAATGCCTGACGCGGCCCCCAACCGGCGGCGGCGTCGCCTGGTCACCGGCTTCGGCGCGGCCGGCGCGGCCGGCGCCGTCACCGCGCTGGTCGCCGTCCTCGTCCCCTCCGCCTCGGCGAGCACCCTGTTCAGCGACGACTTCGAGGGCGGCGCGGGCAGCTGGTCCAAGTCCGGTGGGAACTGGGCCGTGGTCTCCGACGGCTCGAAGGTCTTTCAGCAGTCCAAGGCCGACAGCGAGCTCGCCCGGGTCTTCGCCGGCGAGACGTCCTGGACGAACTACTCGGTCGAGGCGAAGGTCAAGCCGCTCAGCCTCGGCACGGGTCTGGCCGGGATCGCCGCCCGGGCCGGCGGCTCCTCCACGATGTACCGGCTCGCCCTGGTCGCGGGCGGCAAGGCCGAGCTGCAGACGGTCAAGGGCAGCGCGGTCACGGCGCTCGGGTCGGTCGCGGTGAGCAACCTCACCGCGTGGCACACGCTGAAGGTCGACGTCTCCGGCAGCACGGTGACCGGCTACGTCGACGGGGCCAAGGTCGCCTCCGGGACCGGGACGCTGGCCGGCACCGGGCGGATCGGGCTCGTCACCAGCTATGCGTCGGCCGCGTTCGACGACGTCTCGGTGGCCGCGCTGGGCGCGGGTTCCACGCCGACCGTGTCCCCGACCGTCTCGAAGACCGCGACGGCGGCACCGACCGCCACCACCGCCCCGACGAAGACGGCCACGGCTTCCCCGACGAAGACCTCGACCGCTTCGCCGACCGCTTCCCCGACGAAGACCGCTACCGCTTCGCCGGCGCCGACCGCCACCACCCCGGCTGCTGCCTGGCCGGCCGCCACCAGCACCAAGCCGGTCAGCGCGACCATTCCGGTCACCGGCACCCTGGACGGTGGCAACGCCCGCTACGTCGGCAGCGGCGCCCTGGGCGGCGACGGCCAGGACGAGGGCCAGGACCCGCTGTTCAAGCTCGCCGACGGTGCGGTGCTCAAGAACGTCATCCTCGGCGCCCCGGCCGCGGACGGCATCCACTGCTCCGGCTCCTGCACCCTGATCAACGTGTGGTGGGAGAACGTCGGTGAGGACGCTGCCACCTTCAAGGGCGGCGCCTCGGCGACCTACACCGTCGACGGCGGCGGTGCCAAGGGCGCGGACGACAAGGTGTTCCAGCACAACGGCGGCGGCACGCTGACCATCAAGAACTTCCAGGTCCAGGACTTCGGCAAGCTCTACCGCTCGTGCGGCAACTGCTCGACGCAGCACAAGCGCACCGTCGTGGTGCAGAACGTGGTCGCCACCGCCCCGGCCGGCAGCCTGGTCGGCATCAACCAGAACTACGGCGACACCGCCACGCTGTCCAAGATCACCGTGGTGGGCAAGAGGAGCCTGGACGTCTGCGTCCGGTTCACCGGCAACAGCAGCGGCAAGGAGCCGACCAAGGTCGGTTCCGGCCCGGACGGCACGTACTGCAAGTACACCGAGTCGGACATCACCTTCAAGTGATCGACCGGGGCCGCCGGGACGGGACCCGGCGGCCCCGGTTCTCGAAGCAAGACGAAGTGCCTGCGCGACGCCGCCCGGTGGCACGCGTCAACTGTGGGGAGGCGGCGCGATGACGCTCTTCGGCTCGGAGCTGCGCGCGGCACTGCGTGCGGAGGCAGCGGCGCACGTGCCGGACCGGGAGGCCATGCTCGACCGGATCACCGGCACCGCGGGGCGCAGCCGGTTCGCCCCCGGCCGGTCCGCGCCGCGCGTCCGGATCGCCGGCGCGGCGGTGACCGTGGCCGCGGTGCTGGGAGGCGGCGGGTTCGCCCAATGGGCGCTGGCCGGTGACGGCGACCCCCGGCCCGCACCGCCGGCACCCCCCGCGCCGACGGTGACCGCGCCGGCCACCCCGTCGCCGTCCGCCACCCCCACCACCCCGTCGTCGAGCCCGGCCACCACCTCGGCTTCACCCACCAGGCGCTCGTCGAAGGCTGTGCCGCCGTCCCCGGCATCGGCGTCCGGGTCGCAGCGGAGCACGGATCCCACGGCCACGGCGCAGGGGCCGATCTGGTCGGACGGCTCCGTCGTGCCGGACGGCAGGACTCAGGGCAGCAGTGTGGTGACCGTCCGGACCACCGAGCGACTGACCGCGCTCGAAGTGACGATCCGGGTCGCGCGCACGCCCGGGCTGGTCTCGCGCGGCGGCAGTGAGCAGGTACCCGGCGCGAGCGTGACCAGCACGGTCACCGAGGAGCCGGACGCGCTGGTCCACCGGTTCGTGCTCTCGTCGGGCGACACCGTGGAACCGGGGACCTACACGTTCTCCGCCCGGTACCTCTTCGCCGAGGGCGGGCGCGACGCGGGCGCCGACAGTTACCGCGTCGTGGGGACCTCAGCCGGTGCGGCGTCGCTCACCGCGAGCGGCGGTTTCCGCTAGGACGGGTGCGGATCCACAGCCGACGCCGCTCACAGGAACTCGACAGCCGGCGTGTGACAGCATCGCGCTATGCCAGGTCGCTCAGGCGGTGCTGCTGATCATCAGCGCGCTGCGCAGGCCGGTGATGTCCAGCACCCGCATCAGGAAATCGCCGACGTTGGTCAGGGACAGCACGGACTGTGCGTGCTGTGCCTTGCGGCTGAGCACCACCAGGGTGCCGAGGCCCTGCGAGTCGCAGAAGGTCACACCGGCCATGTCCAGCACGATCCGGGCCGGCGGCTCGGGCAGCAGCTCGTTGACGATCGTGGACAACTCGGTGACCGTGAGCACGTCGATCTCCCCGGCGAGCTGAATCACGACCTCGTCGGGGGCGCGCTGAACCGCTATGGACAGCTCCGGTCGTTCCACGCGGCTCAGCCTATCCTCTTCAGGACGAATCGGCCTGTCAGGCGCGGTCACGCCGGACGCTCGAAGGTGATGTGAAGAACCCTCCGGCAATACTCGTCATAGGCCGCTGACAGAATGGGAACCGCTGTGACCACGACATATCGCACCGCGCATCTTCCTTACCCGGAGGACGCCCCGGTCTCCCAGACTCTGTTCGACCGCGCCCGGGCCATCGTTCCCGGCGGGGTCAATTCACCTGTGCGTGCGTTTCGCGCGGTCGGCGGCACGCCGCGATTCATGACCTCCGGCAGCGGACCGTGGCTGACCGACGCGGACGGGCGGCGTTACGTCGACCTGGTCTGCTCCTGGGGCCCGCTGATCCACGGCCACGCCCACCCGGAGATCGTCGATGCGGTGCAGCGGGCGGCGGCGCTCGGCACCAGCTTCGGCACGCCGACGGCCGGCGAGGTGGACCTGGCCGAAGAGATCGTCCGGCGGGCGCCGATCGACGAGGTCCGCCTGGTCAACTCGGGCACCGAGGCGACCATGACGGCGATCCGGCTGGCCCGCGGCTACACCGGCCGTTCGAAAGTGGTGAAGTTCGCCGGCTGTTACCACGGTCACGTGGACGCGCTGCTCGTCGCGGCCGGGTCCGGGGTGGCCACGCTCGGGCTGCCCGACTCGCCCGGCGTGACGGGTGCGGCCGCGTCCGACACGATCGTCCTGCCGTACAACGACGTGGCCGCGGTGGCGCAGGCCTTCGCCGAGGCCGGCGGCGAGATCGCGGCGATCATCACCGAGGCCGCACCCGGCAACATGGGCGTGATCGCGCCGCGGGAAGGGTTCAACCAGCAGCTCGCCGAGATCGCCCATGCGCACGGCGCGCTGCTGATCGTCGACGAGGTGATGACCGGTTTCCGGGTTTCGGCCGGTGGCTGGGCCGGGCTCGACCCGGTCGACGCGGACCTGTTCACCTTCGGCAAGGTGATGGGCGGCGGCCTGCCCGCGGCGGCGTTCGGCGGCCGTCGCGAGATCATGTCGCGGCTCGCCCCGGCCGGCCCGGTCTATCAAGCCGGCACCCTCTCCGGCAACCCGCTGGCCTGCGCGGCCGGGCTGGCCTCGCTGCGGCTGGCCGACGACGCGGTCTACAAGCGGCTCGACGAGATGGCCGGCACAGTGAGCTCGATCGTCGTGGAGGCGCTGAAGGGCGCCGGCGTGCCGCATCGGCTGTCGTCCGCGGGCAACATGTTCTCGATCTTCTTCACCGATGCGGAGGTCGTCGACTACGACTCCGCCAAGGGGCAGGACGCCGCGGCGTTCAAGGCCTTCTTCCACGCGATGCTGTCGCACGGGGTGTACCTGCCGCCGAGCGCCTTCGAGTCGTGGTTCGTGTCGACCGCGTTGGACGACGCGGCGCTGGAGCAGATCGCCGCAGCGGCGCCGCACGCCGCTCGGGCCGCAGCGGGGGAGTGACAATTGTCTGAGCCGACCAAGACCACGGTGCACGTGTTCCGGCACGGTGAGGTCTACAACCCGGACCAGATCCTCTACGGGCGGTTGCCCGACTTCCACCTCTCCGAGCTGGGCCACCAGATGGCCAAGGCCGCGGCCGAGACGCTGGCGGGACGCGACATCACGCACGTGGTGGCGAGCCCGCTGGAGCGTGCCCAGGAGACGGCCGCACCGATCTCCGCGGAGTTCAAGCTGGAGACCGCCACCGACGTCCGGCTGATCGAGAGCGCGAACTACTTCGAGGGCAAGAAGGTCTCGGTCGGCGACGGCGCGTTCAGCAACCCGCGCCACTGGTGGGTGCTGCGCGACCCGATCACCCCGTCCTGGGGCGAGGCCTACCTGGTGATCGCCCAGCGGATGTTCGCCGCGGTGCAGGCCGCCCGGGTCGCCGCCGAGGGGCACGAGGCGGTCTGCGTCTCGCACCAGCTTCCGATCTGGACACTGCGCCGGTACGTGGAGGGCAAGCGCCTCTGGCACGACCCGCGGCGCCGTGAGTGCGGGCTGGCCAGCCTCACCTCGTTCCGCTTCGAGGGCTCCAAGGTGGTCGGCATCGACTACTCCGAGCCCGCCGCGCACCTGGTCGCCCTCTCCGCGACGGCCAAGACCGCCAAGGGGGCCTGACCGTGCGCCGCCTGGTCATCGTCGTCGCCGCGGTCGCCGCCGCCGGTGTGCTGACCGGGTGCACCGACGGCGAGGAGAACTGGGCGAAGAAGTGCGAGACCACCAAGGACCTGGTGGTGGAGTGCGCGCCCGAGGTTCGGTCGCAGGTCTCCGGCGTGACCGGGGAGCTGCTCGACGGTGGCAGCTACGACCTCGCCGCCGACAAGGGCAAGGTGGTGGTGGTCAACTTCTGGGGCTCCTGGTGCGCGCCGTGCCGGGCGGAGGCCGACGACCTGGAGAAGACCTATCAGGCCACCAAGGAGCAGGGCGTCTCGTTCATCGGGGTCAACTCGAGGGACGATCGGGACGCGGCGAAGAACTTCGAGCGGGGCAGGGTCACCTACCCGAGCATCTTCGACTTCGACGCCAAGGTCGCGCTGCAGTTCGATGTGACACAGACCAGCACCCCGGCGACGCTGATCCTGGACCGGGAGAGCCGGATCGCGTACGCCCTGCGCCGCGCCACCACAGCCGGCGAGCTCCAACCCCTGGTGGAACGGGTGGCAAGGGAGAACAGCTGATGGGCGACGCCTTTCAGGACACCGCACTGAACGGGCCGCTGCTGCTGGCGATCGGCGCCGCGGTGATCGCCGGCCTGGTCAGCATCCTGTCGCCGTGCGTGCTGCCGCTGGTGCCCGGCTATCTGTCGTACGTCACCGGTCTGGCCGGCTCCGACATGGAAGCCGTCATGGGTAGGGACACCGAGACCACCGGCGGGGTCGCGACCATGACCCGCTCCCGGACGCTGGCCCTCAAGGGCCGGGTGCTGCTCGGCAGCAGCCTGTTCGTGCTCGGCTTCGCGGTCGTCTTCACCCTGCTCACCACGCTGGTCGCGAACATCGGCTTCACCCTGCTGACCCACCGGGACACCCTCAACATCGTCCTCGGCGTCCTGATCATCGTGCTCGGTCTGGGTTACCTGGGCTGGATCCCGGGCTTCCAGCAGGAGGCCCGGATCAGCAAGCTGCCGGCCGCAGGCCTGCTCGGCGCGCCGGTCTTCGGGGCGATCTTCGCGGTCTCCTGGATCCCGTGCGTGGGCCCGACGCTGGCCGCGGTGACCGCCCTGGCGACCACGAGCGGGCGCACCGACCGGGCGGTGATCCTGGCGCTCGCGTTCAGTCTCGGGCTCGGTGTCCCGTTCATCATCTTCGGCCTCTTCTTCCGCCGGATGCTCGGCGTGATCAAGGCGATCCGCCGGAACAGCCGGTGGGTGACCCGGACCGGCGGCGCCCTGCTGATCATCATCGGGCTGGCGCTGATCACCGGGCAGTGGAACTACTTCCTGGCGTGGCTGATGACCACCTTCAACTTCGGTGGGGAGCTGCTGCTGTGACCGTGGTCGAGGACCGGCCGGCCGCCCCGGCAGCGCCGCCGCCGCGGCGCCCCAACCCGGTGCTGGCGCTGCTGCGCAACTCCTGGCGACAGCTCACCAGCATGCGGACCGCGCTGGTGCTGCTCTTCCTGCTCGCGGTGGCCGCGGTGCCCGGCTCGGTGTTCCCGCAGCGGTCGGTGAACCGGGAGAACGTGCAGGAGTACTTCGCCGAGCATCCCGACCTGGCCCCGGTGATCGACCGGTTCGGTGCCTTCGACGTGTACGCGTCACCCTGGTTCGCCGCCATCTATCTGCTGCTCTTCACATCACTGGTCGGCTGCGTGCTGCCCCGGCTCCGTGACCACGTCCGGGCGCTCAGGACCGTACCCCCGGAAGCACCCAAGCGGATGGACCGCCTGCCGCAGCATTCCCCGGCGACCGCGAGTTCCGAAGATCCGGCCGTGGCGGCCGATCGCATCGCGCGGATGCTGCGCAGCCGGCGTTTCCGGACCCGGCGACGGGAACTCGACGGCGGCGGCTGGAGCATCTCGGCGGAGAAGGGCTTCCTGAAGGAGACCGGCAACCTGCTCTTCCACTTCGCCATGCTGGCGGTGCTGATCGCGGTCGGCTTCGGCCACTGGTACGGCTGGCACGCGAACCGCCTGCTGGTGACCGGTCAGGACCAGGGTTTCTGCAACACGCTCCCGCAGTTCGACGATTCCTCGCTCGGCCCCCGGGTGGCGCCCAGCGACCTGCCGAACATCTGCTTCAAGCTCACCGAGTTCGAGACGACCTACCAGAGCACCGGGCAGCCGAAGTCGTTCCTGGCGACGGTGTCGGTCAGCGAGGACGGCGGGCCCGAGCAGATCCGATCGTTCACGGTCAACGACCCGCTGCGCCTGGACGGGGCGAACGTCTATCTGCTCGGCCAGGGGTACGCGCCGGTACTGCGCTTCACCGACCGGTACGGCGTCCAGCAGACCAAGGTGGTGCCGTTCCTGCCCACTGACGGGATGCTGACCAGCGAGGGCGTGGTCCAGTTCCCGGACGTCAACATCGATCCGAAGACCAATGAGCGGGACAACAGCCTGCAGATGGGGTTCGAGGGCGTCTTCCTGCCGACCGGGGGGACCGACGGCAGCGCCCGGTCGACGTTCCCGGCCGCCGACAACCCGGTGCTCTACCTGGCCGCCTACCGTGGTGACCTGGGGCTCGACGTGGGTCTGCCGGGTTCGGTCTACGCGCTCGACCGCGGGCAGATCGCCACCGGCGCGCTGAAGAAGATCGGCGGCGAGCGGCCGTACGTGCTGCGCCCCGGCGAGACGTGGACCCTGGACGACGGCAGCAAGCTGGAGTTCGTCGGCGCCCGGCAGTTCGCCACCCTCTCGATCCGGTACGACCCGACGCAGGGCGTGCTGCTGGCCGGCTCGGTGCTGGGCCTGCTCGGCCTGATGTCGTCGCTCTCCGTGCACCGGAGAAGGGTGTGGTTCCGCGTGCTCCCGGACGCGGGGAGTAGCGTGATCGAAGCCGGTGGCCTGCCCCGCACCGACTACCCCGGTTTCAGCGACGAGTTCGCGGCGCTGACCCGAGCCGTTGAGGAAGGGACGCCCTGATGGCGGAGTTGTCGAACCAGCTGATGGCGCTGACCGTGCTGGCCTACCTGGCCGCCATGGTCTGCTACGCCGGGGAGTACGCGTTCGGTCAGCGCAGCCGCGTCGGCAAGGCGGCGTCCCGCCAGCTGGTGGGAGCGGGCGCCCCGGTCGACCAGGTCGTCAAGGTCCCGGGCCCGCCGAGACCCGGCAAGGGCGAGTTGTCCGGCCGCATCGCGGTGGTGCTCACGGTCCTCGGCCTGGCCCTGCACCTGGGCGCGACGGTCACCCGCGGCATCGCCGCCGACCGGATGCCCTGGGGCAACATGTACGAGTACATCCTCTCCGCGACGCTGATCGGCGCCGCGGTCTGGGTGGGTGTGCTGCTGCGCATGCCGGCCGTCCGGCACCTGGGCCTGTTCGCCTCGCTGAGCCTGGTGGTGCTGCTCGGCGCGGCCAGCCTGATCGCGTACACCCCGGTCGGCCCGCTGGTCCCGGCGCTCAACTCGTACTGGTTCATCTTCCACGTGTCGACGATCATCATCTCGTCGGGCATCTTCCTGATCGGCGCGGTCCCGGCCGCGATGTTCCTGATCAAAAACGGTTACGCCGAGGGCAGGCGCACCTTCCCGTACACGCTGGGCAAGCGGGTCGGCGACGCCGGGACGCTGGAGCGGCTCACCTTCCGCCTGCACGCCTTCGCCTTCCCGCTGTTCACCTTCGGCGCGCTGATCGCCGGCCCGCTGTGGGCCGAGGCGTCCTGGGGACGGTACTGGGGGTGGGACCCCAAGGAGGTCTGGGCGTTCATCTCCTGGATCGTCTACGCCGCCTATCTGCACGCCCGGGCCACGCCGAGCGTCAAGCGGACGACCGCGACGTGGATCGCGCTGATCGGATTCGTCACGATGCTGATGAACCTGTTCGGCGTGAACCTGTTCTTCGAGGGCCTGCACTCCTACGCCGACGCCGGCTGAGGGCACTCTTTCTGCCCGGCTGATCTCGAACCCTTTTGGTACGCCTACGAAAGTCCCGGGGCTACCCCGCGACCACCTGCAACTCCGGGCCGCAGCGCGGCCGCCGGGCTGAAGCGGGTGGTCACCGGCCTAACGGCCGTCGGAGCAGTCGCCGGCCGTCCAGGTGTCGTAACGCGTCACCCAGTCCAGGCAGAACCCGCCCCGGCGCTGCTGCTGGCCGGCCTCCATCCCGGTCAGCGTGGCCACGTCCTCACGCCAGAACCGGGGCGCCCCACCGCCCGGCGGCCGCAGCCGCACGTTGTCCACGGTCACTTTCGGCACGCCGATCTGGGTCGGCCGGCTCGCGTCGACGTGCACCTCGACGTACTGCTCGATGTGCGCGCTGGCGCCGATCGGCAGGCGCTGCGTGGTCAGCAGGTTCCACCGGTTGTTCCACCACAGCCAGGCCCGCCAGAAGCCTTCGGCGTCCGAGTTGAGGTCCAGCCAGATCTGGTCGCCGGGGCGGATCGTGTACTGGTCGTGGAACTGCCAGACGTTGGTGTTGGTGTTGAACGTGTAGATGTGCTGCCGGCCCGGCGTGGCCCAGCCCGTCTCCGCCCAGCCGGCCTCCAGCCAGGAGATCCGCCCGCGGCCCATGTCCCGTTTGGCCATGAACCGGCCGGCCACGAAGTCGTAGGTGTGCGGGCGGACCGACCCGTCCACGATCGAGAAGCGGCCGGACACCCCGGACCACTCGTCGCTGGTGCCGGCACCGAGGTGGTGGTATCCGCTGGGGGTGAAGGCGCCGGGACGCTTCACGCGTACGGCCGATTCCAGGATGCGCCCGGCGGCCCGGCACGCTCCCGGGGTCTTCGTCCCGGCCGGCCGGGACGGCGGCCGTGTGGATTTCGGCCCCGGCGCACACTCCGGCAGGCGCGACGTCCCAGCGCTCACTGGCGCGGCCCCGGCCGGACCCGCAGGCGCGGCGTGGGCGGCCGGACCCGTGGGCGCGGCGTGGGCGGCCGGACCCGTGGGCGCGGCGTGGGCGGCCGGACCCGTGGGCGCGGCGTGGGCGGCCGGGCTCGCGGGCGCGGCGATGGCGAGGCCGGCGGCGAGTCCGGTCGCGGCGAACCATCGGGCCACGTTACGGAGTCTCACATCCCAGTCCAACGCGAGAAACCGATCACGAGTGACGGGCCTGCGCGGGGCAGGACGGCGTTCCGGTGCCAGACTGGGTGGCATGCCGCCTCGTGGATTCCCCTATGCCGATCTGCAGAGCTTCATCGCCGCCTTGGAGAAGGCCGGCGAGCTGCGGCGCATCACCGTGCCGGTGGACCCGACGCTGGAGATGAGCGAGGTGGTCACCCGGACCGTGCGGGCCGGTGGCCCGGCGCTGCTCTTCGAGAACCCGACCCGCGGCGAGATGCCCGTGGCGATCAACCTGTTCGGCACCGAGAAGCGGATGGCGATGGCGCTCGGTGTCGAGACGCTGGACGAGGTCGGTGACCGGATCGGCGCGATGATCAAGCCGGAGTTGCCGGTCGGCTGGTCCGGCATCCGGGAGGGTCTCGGCAAGGTGCTGCAGCTCAAGTCGATGCCGCCGAGGAAGGTGAAGACCGCGCCCTGCCAGGAGGTCGTGCTGAAGGGCGACGAGGTGGACCTGAACCGGCTGCCCGGCCTGCAGGTCTGGCCGGGCGACGGCGGCATCTTCCACAACTTCGGGCTGACCCACACCAAACACCCCGAGACAGGCAAGCGCAACCTCGGGTTGTACAGGTTGCAGCAGCACTCGAAGAACACGCTCGGCATGCACTGGCAGATCCACAAGGACTCCACCGCGCACCACGCGGTCGCCGAGCGGCTCGGCCAGCGGCTACCGGTCGCCATCGCGATCGGTGCCGACCCGGTCGTCTGTTACGCGGCCAGCGCGCCGCTGCCCGGCGACATCGACGAATACCTGTTCGCCGGCTATCTGCGGGGCGAGCGGGTCGAAATGGTCGACTGCCTGACCGTGCCGCTGCAGGTGCCTGCCGAGTCGCAGATCATTCTGGAGGGGTACCTCGAGCCCGGCGAGCGGCACCCGGAGGGGCCGTTCGGCGACCACACCGGCTATTACACCCCGGTCGAGCCGTTCCCGGTGCTGCACATCGAGTGCATCACGATGCGGAAGAAGCCGATCTACCACTCGATCATCACCTCTCAGCCGCCGCAGGAGGATCACGGCCTGGGCAAGGCCACCGAGCGGATCTTCCTGCCGCTGGCGAAGATGCTGATCCCGGACATCGTCGACTACGACATGCCGGCCGAGGGCGTCTTCCACAACTGCCTGATCGTGTCGATCCGCAAGCGGTACCCGAAGCACGCGCAGAAGGTGATGAGCGCCCTCTGGGGCGCCCACCTGATGTCACTGGTGAAGCTCATCGTGGTGGTCGACGAGGACTGCAACGTGCACGACTACTCCGAGGTCGCGTTCCGGGCCTTCGGCAACGTCGACTACGGCCGGGACCTGCTGCTCACCGAGGGCCCGGTGGATCACCTCGACCACTCCTCCTACCAGCAGTTCTGGGGCGGCAAGGCGGGTGTCGACGCCACCCGTAAGCTGCCGACCGAGGGCTACACCCGGGGCTGGCCGGAGGCGATGGCCATGTCGCCCGAGGTGGTGTCGCTGGTCGACAAGCGGTGGAAGGAATACGGGCTGTGACAGCGGTGTCCGAGAGCCCGGGGAAGGTCAAGTCCTTCCTCCGGCTGGTCATGATCGAGCACTCGATCTTCGCGCTGCCGTTCGCGTACCTCTCCGCGCTGGTGGCGATCGACCGGGACGGGACCGGCCGGCACTGGGGCGACCTGGTGCTGATCACGATCGCGATGGTCTCCGGGCGGACGTTCGCGATGGCGGCCAACCGGATCCTGGACCGCCGGATAGACGCGCTGAACCCGCGCACCCAGAACCGGGAGCTGGTCACCGGAGCGGTCAGCGTGCGTACGGCCTGGACCGGCGCACTCGTCTCGCTGGTCGTCCTGGTGGTGGCGGCCGGCCTGCTCAACCCGCTCTGCCTGCTGCTCTCGCCGCTCGCGGTGATCCCGCTGGTGGTCTACCCGTACGCGAAGCGGTTCACCAACTTCCCGCACTACGTGCTCGCGCTGGCCCAGGCGGTCGCCCCGGTCGGCGCCTGGCTCGGCATCACCGGCACCTTCGCCGGCTCCGGGCCGGCCTGGGTGCTCGGCGTCGCGGTCGGCCTCTGGATCGGCGGCTTCGACATCATCTACGCCTGTCAGGACGTGGAGGTGGACCGCCGGATCGGGGTGCATTCGACGCCGGCCCGCTTCGGGGTGCGCACTGCCCTGCACATCTCGACCGTCACCCACGTCGCCGCCTTCGCGCTGTTCGTCTGGTTCGGCGAACTGGCCGGTCTCGCCTGGCTGTGGTGGCTGGGCCTGCTGGTCACCGCGGCCGGGCTGGTCTATCAGCACGTCGTGGTGACCGCCGACGACCTGTCCAAGGTCAACCGGGCGTTCTTCACCGCGAACGGTTTCATCGCGATCGCGCTCTTCCTCTTCGCGCTCTCCGATCTCATGCTCCTGTAACCGATCGCCGGTCGACGTCCGTCCAACCCGCGTGAGCGACAGAGAGGCCCAGTTCCGGGAGTTCGTCGGCGCCCGGATGGATTCGCTGCGCGGGCTGGCGTACCTCACCTGCGGCGACTGGCAGCTGGCCGAGGACGCGGTGCTTGCCGCCCTGTCCAGGCTTTACGCGCGATGGAACCGCATCGACAACCATGACGCGTACGCGCGTACCGCGGTGGTCCGGGCGGCGATCGACGAGACCCGGCGCCCGTGGTGGCGCCGTGAGCAGTCGCACAGCCACGCCATGCCGGAGCCGGCGCTGCCCGATGCCACCCCGGCCGTGGACGAGCGGCTGCGGATCCGGCAGGCGCTGGCCGGTCTGCCCGCCCCGCAGCGTGCCGTGGTGGTGCTGCGCTTCCTGGAGGGGCTCAGCGTGCGGCAGACCGCGGACGCGCTGCGCTACCCCGAGGGCACGGTGAAGGCCTACACCTCGCGCGGCCTCGAGGCGCTCCGCCGGACTCTCGGCACCGAACTGGAGGCGCGCGATGAAGCACCTGTCTGAGCTGCTGCGGGAGGCCCAGGGCGGGGCGCCACCGGCACGGTACGGCGTGGACGACATGGTCGCCGCGGGCCGCCGCCGGGTGCGCCGCCGTACCACCGGCTGGGCTGTCGCCGCCGCGGCAGCGGTCGCTCTCGTGATCGGGGCCCCGCAGGTGCTGGCCCGGCCGGGCGCGGGCCGCCCGGTGCTGCCGGTGGCCCCGCCGTCCGCAAGCCCTACCCCGCGCCCGCTCGACTTCCTGTTCCGCGGCTACACCGTCGGTGACTTCCGGGTGGCGGACCCGGACACATTGGTGCGCCTGGACCGGAGCACGGCCGCCGTCACCCGGGACGGCCGGCAGGTGGGGACCTTGAGCTTGTACCCGCCGGGTGTCGAGATCGGCGACCTCTACGATCGGTCCACCGCGACCGAGCGGATCAACGGGCGGCCGGCCTTCCTGGTGGACGGGGATTTCGGCTCCGGCACACTGGCCTGGGAGACCGGCGGGAACCGGATCGCCGTCCTCGACGCCGCCGCCGGTGCGAGCGACGCACGCCTGATCGCCGGCCGGTTCGTCCTCGGTGGCGGGCAGCCCGCGCGGCTCGCCTTCCGGGCCGGTCACGTGCCGGACGGCTACCGCCTGACCAGCGTGCGGAGCGCACCGGCCACGCCGGCGGAGAGCCTCGCGCTCCTGCTGCCGGTCGCGGCGGCGGCGACGGTGATGGCCGACCCGGCCGGGCAACCGGCCCCCGGCCCGGTCGAGATGATCAGCATCCGGGTCGCGCCGGAGGGCGAGGAGCCGCGGTGCGCCGACGAGGACGGGTCAGCCTGTGAGTCCGCGGTCGTGGACGGCTACCGGCTGGAGGTGCACAGCCAGGGTGCGGCGGCGCCCGAGGTCCGGAAGGTCTTCGAGTCGATCACCCTGGCCGACCCGCGTGACCCGGCCACCTGGTTCCCGGTGGATCAGGCCCTGCCGCCGTCGGTGCGGTTCACCCGATGAACCTCGGCCGGTCGTGTCCGATCACAACGGGGGCGGGCACGCCCGGCCGAGCGATGTCCGGGCGACCGTGCGGGCACACTGGAAGGCATGCGTGAACCCTGGATCATCGGCGTCTCGGGCGCCTCGGGCACCCCGTACGCCAAGGCGGTCCTCACCACCCTCCTGGACGCCGGTGAGTCGGTGGATCTGGTCGTCTCCCGGGCCGCCCGGCTGACACTGCTGGACGAGACGGGCGCGACGATCCGCGACGCGCACTGGAAGGACGACGTGGCGGCCTGGCTCGGCCGCGACCTGGGGGACCTGGCGTACTGGCCGGCCGGTGACCTGGCCGCCGGGCCGAGCAGCGGGTCCTACCCGGCGCGCGGCATGGCGGTGGTGCCGGCGAGCACGGCGGCGTGTGCGGGCATCGCCATCGGGCTGTCCAAGGACCTGTTGCAGCGGGCGGCCGAGGTGAACCTCAAGGAACGCCGGCGCACCGTCGTCGTGCCCCGGGAGACCCCGGTGACCCGCAGCCACCTGGAGCACCTGATCGCCCTGCACGACGCCGGGGCGGTGGTCCTGCCTGCCAGCCCCGGCTTCTACGGATCCGGGGCGGACGCGAGCGCGCAGCAGCTGATCGATTTCGTGGCCGGCAAGGTGCTGGACGCTCTGGGCGTACCCCACAGCCTTTTCCGCAGGTGGACCGGCGAACTCGGTGAGGGCCGCGCCTAGCGCGACCCTCACCGGTTCATGACTTGCCTAGCGCAGGCCGTTCGGCGGACCGTAGCCCGCGCCCGGATTGGAGGGGCCGTTGTTTCGCGGCTTGTTGGCGGCGTCGTCCTCGCGCATTTCCTCGATCACGCCGTCACCCTCGAGAAGGGCGCGTACTTCGGATTCGCGGAATCGGCGGTGTCCACCGGGAGTACGGATACTGCCGATGCGCCCGGCGGCCGCCCAACGCGTCACCGTCTTGGGATCGACGCGGAACAACGCGGCCACCTCACCCGGCGTCAGCAGACGATCTCCAGTGTCCACAACCCCCTCCTCGGTTTTGGTTCTGGAGCGGCCGTGGTCACGGTGAGTGTCGGCGTGCTCGATCGGGACGTAAAGCCATTAGAGCACCGCCCCTGAAGCAAGTCCGTGAAATGCGGAAAAAGCCCCGATTGCGACAGTGGTCATTATCCTGCCGCCCATTCGCCGCTACCGGGCGTGAAGGGGTGAGGGCCACCCGATTAGGGTTTGAACCATGGACTCCATCGACCTCCGGCTGATCGACCTGCTACGAGAGAACGCTCGCTCGTCGTACGCCGAACTTGCCCGCAAGGTCGGGCTCTCCGCCCCCGCGGTGCACGAACGAGTCGGTAAGCTCGAGACCGCCGGGACCATCCGGGGATACCGGGCCGACATCGACCACGAGGCGATCGGACTCGGCGTCACCGCGTTGATCGGCATCATCGAGGACTCCGGCGCGGACACCGACGACGTGCTCGCCGCGGTGCGCGCCATGCCCGAGGTGGAGAGCTGCTATTTCATGGCCGGTGTCGAGTCTTACCAGCTCATCGTGCGGGTCGGCACGATCGCGGAACTGGAGCAGCTGATCGTGCGGATCAATCGGACGCCCGGGGTGGCATCGACCAGGACCGCGATCGCCCTCTCCACGAAGTGGGAGCACCGGCCGCAGCCCGGTCTGGGCTGAGATGGAGTCCACCAAGCTCGACCGCTCCGACAGCGTCGCCCGCGACTGGGCCCGCGACGCCATCGGCATGGTCGAGGCGGACGCCAACCGGTCCGCCGACACCCACCTGCTGCCGTTCCCGCTGCCGCGGTCCTGGGGCATCGATCTGTACCTCAAGGACGAGTCGTCACACCCCACCGGTTCACTCAAGCATCGCCTGGCACGTTCGCTATTCCTGTACGGGCTCTGCAATGGCTGGATCGGTCCACGAACGACGATCGTGGAAGCCTCGTCCGGATCGACAGCGGTCAGCGAGGCCTATTTCGCCCGAATGCTCGGTCTGCCGTTCATCGCGGTGATGCCCGCCGCTACGTCCCCGGAGAAGATCTCGCTGATCGAGTTCCAGGGCGGCAAGTGCCACCTGGTGGCCGACGCGACGCAGGTGGTCGCCGAGGCGCAGCGGCTCGCCACCGAGCTCGACGGGCACTTCATGGACCAGTTCACGTACGCCGAGCGGGCCACCGACTGGCGGGGCAACAACAACATCGCGGAGTCGATCTACAGCCAGCTGGAGCTGGAGCGGCACCCCGTACCGGCCTGGATCGTGGTCGGCGCCGGCACCGGTGGCACCAGCGCCACCATCGGACGGTACGCGAGGTATTGCCGCTTCCCCACCAAGCTCTGCGTTGTCGACCCCGAGGGGTCCGCGTTCTGGCAGGCTTACCTGGCCGGCGACTGGAACGTCGTGACCGGCACGGGTTCGCGCATCGAAGGGATCGGCCGGCCGCGGGTGGAGCCGTCGTTCCAGCCCTCGGTGGTGGACCGGATGATGCACGTGCCGGACGCCGCCTCGCTGGCCGCCATGCGGGCCGGCTCGGAGGTGCTCGGCCGGCGGCTCGGCGGGTCGACCGGCACGAACCTGTGGGGAGCGTTCCGGGTGATCGCCGAGATGCTGGCGGCCGGGCGGACCGGCTCCGTGGTCACGCTGATCTGTGACGGTGGCGAGCGCTACGTGAACACCTACTACTCCGACGACTGGGTGACGGCCCAGAAACTCGACCTGAGGCCGCACGCGGCGGTGGTTCAGCAGTTCCTGCACGACGGGAGCTGGCCGGGATAGCCGCCGTCGGCGGCGCGTGATTAGATCCACGATCGTGGAAGATCCTTCGCCTTCGGGCGCGGACCGGCTCGCCGCCGCCGAAGCGGTGCGGGCCGGTGTGCCGGCCGAGGCGCCGCGCAGGTCGAGGGCCGGCATCGTCGCGGCCGCCCTGACCGCCGTCCTGGCCGCGGGCGGCGCGGGCGCAGTCGTCTTCTGGCCGGCCCCGGAGGAGGCCGCCGAGGCCACCTCCGCACCGGCACCGAGCCGCCCGCCGACCCCGTTCGAGGCCTCCCTCGCCCGGCTGGAGGCGCAGGCGGCCGCGCTCACCGAGGGCGACGAGAAGGGCTGGCTGGCGGCGGTGGACCCGAAGCAGCCCAAGCTCGTCGCCGCCTTCCGCACGATCTACCGCAACCTTCGCGCCCTGGACGTCGGCCACGTGGAATACCACGCCACCCCGCACGTCGAGAAAGCCCCCGACGGGACCGTCCGGGTCGACGCCTCGCTCGGCTACTGCTTCACCGGCGGCACCTGCCCGGCCTGGCGCAACGCCGCCGACGCCGGGCCGCCCAAACTCGATCAGGAACTCACCTTCACGCTGCGCGACGGTGAGTACCTCATCACCAAGCTGAAGGCCGACCGGCGCGGCTTCCTCTCCGAGCCGCCGTGGGAGAAGCAGCAGCTCTCCTTCGCCCGTGGCAAACGGGTCGTGCTGGCCGCCTCGGGCAGCCAGAAGAAGCACCTCAAACGGTTTCTCCCGGTCGCCGAGAAGGCCGCCCGGGTGGTCGACCGTTACGCCGCCCTGATCGGCAACAAGCAGGGTGCCCGTTACCGGATCTACCTGGCCGACGACAAGGCCTGGAAGTCCTGGTACGGCGGCGGCACCCAGAACTGGGTGATCGGTTACGCGCTGCCGCTCAACACCGCTGGGACCGATGTGGTGCTGCGGATGAGCAAGGTCCTCGAGGAACAGGACGTCTCGACCATCGTGCAGCACGAGCTGGCGCACGTGGTCACCCTGGCCGGCATCAGCAACCGGGACACCGACGACGACCAGTGGCTGCTGGAGGGCATCGCCGAGTACATCGGCGCCTACCCGAAGAAGCCGCAGGACACCTACAGCCGGTACGCGCTGGCCGAGCGTTACCGTGAGCGCGGCACGCCCAGGAGCATCGCGGTGCCCTCACTGACCGCCAAGTCCGACGACCTCACGGTCAGCACCCTGTACGCCATGGGCCATTACGCCTCGGCCTGCATGGCCACGAAGTTCGGCGAATCCGGCCTGATGAAGTTCGCCGACCTGGTGCTGCGCCAGGGCAAGAAGCCGGACGAGGCTTCGCGAGCCGCTTACGGCAAGCCGTTCAAGACCGTCGACAAGGCGTGCTTGAGCTGGATCAGGAGCCGGGTCTGACCCGCCGGGCCAGACCGGGATAGTCCACCACGAAACCCTCGTCGTCGAGCGTCATGTCGGTGCTGAACGTCTCGCTCGCGAACCGCACCTGGTTGTCGCCCAGCGATGTGTAGATCTGGTCGGCCTGGATCACCTCAAGGCTCGGCAGCAGCACCCACGCGACGCTCAGGCGGTGCGCGACCCCGGTCTCCGCCTTCAGCAGATCCAGCCGGCGGACCGGCAGCGTGTTGGTCAGCGGGGAGCCGCCCAGGTCGACGTCGAAAGCCCCGTACAGCAGGTCGGGGTCCTCGCTGCCGGGCAGCCCGGCGCGGGCATGACCGGCGGCCACCAGCGCCGCGTCCAGATCGCCCTGCTCGGAAGTCGTGATCCGCCAGCGCCCGGCCGCCAGCTCCAGCCGCACGGTCCGCGCCCAGCCTGCACCCTCGGCCCGCACGTCGAACCGGCTGGTCACCCAGTCCGGCCCGGTCTGCAGCTCGTAGTGACACGTGTAGGCGACCGGGTCGACGGCCACGGCGGTGCCCTGCGCGTACAGCCCCGTGCGGGACTCCAGCAGGACGTGTTCGGCGCCGGGGACGTCACGGCGCTCCCAGAACAGCGCGTCAGGCAGCGGCATGCCGTCAACCTACCCGCTGCGAGCGGCTTTCTCCCGCCCCGGCGCGGGTCGGCCTTTCATCCTTGTTTCGTACGATCGGCGACCGGTCCCGTCGGCTACCTCGCGGCCGCAGCGCGGCCGCCGGGCTGAAGTGGGTGGTCACCCGACGGAAAGGTCCCGGCACGCGATACGTGCCGGGACCTTCACCGAACTGTTCGATCAGTAGGTGCGAGCCGGGCGGGCCGCGCCGAAACGGCCCGACGGGCCCTCGCGGCGGTCCGTGCGGTGGCTGTCCCGGCGCTGACCGGTCGGCCGGTCGCCGTTGCGCACCGGGCGGTCACCGACGTGCCGGTCGGCGAAGTGGCGGTCGCCACCGGCCGGACGGTCACCGAAGTGCCGGTCCCCGCCGGTCCGCTCGGCGGCGGGCCGGGCCGGACGGTCACCGAAGCTGCCGCGCGGCCGGTCGCCGGTCTGCCGGTCCCCGAACTGACGGTCACCCGTCGGCCGGTCGCCGTACGGACGGCGCGGGCGGTCGCCGAAGCTGCCGCGCTCGCCGCCACCGGTGCGGTCGCTGCTGTTGCGGTCGCCGTAGGAACGCTGCGGACGGTCACCGTAGGAACGCTGCGGACGGTCACCGAACCGGCGCGACCGGTCCCCGCGCTCACGGCGCGGCTCCGGCTCTTCGACGACCGGGATGCCACTGGGCTCACGGGCGCCGGTGACCTCGGCCAGCTTCTCGTCGCCCACACGGACGCGGACCTCGCCCGGGTGCACCCCGGCCTTGGCCATCATCGCCTGCGTGCTGCGCCGCTGCTTCGGCAGGACCAGCGTGACGACCGCACCGGACTCGCCGGCCCGAGCCGTACGACCGGCCCGGTGCAGGTAGTCCTTCGGGTCCTTCGGCGGGTCGACGTGAACGACCAGCGAGATGCCGTCGACGTGGATGCCGCGGGCGGCGACGTCGGTGGCGACCAGGACGTTCGTCCGGCCTTCCTTGAACTCGGCGAGCGTCCGGGTGCGGACCCGCTGGGTCTTGCCGCCGTGCAGCGCGCCGGCACGCACACCGACCGCCGCGAGCTGCTCGGCCAGCCGGTCCACGCCCATCTGGGTGCGGGCGAAGACGATGGTCTTGCCCTCCCGGTTGGCGATCCACGACGTGATCGGGAACTTCTCCGCCGGCGGGATCAGCAGCAGGTGGTGGTCCATCGTGGACACGCTCGCCTCGGCCGGGGCCGTGGAGTGCGTGACCGGGTCGTGCATGAAGCGCTTGACCAGCGTGTCGACGTCACCGTCCAGGGTGGCCGAGAAGAGCAGGCGCTGGGCATGCTCGGGCGTCTTGGCCAGCAGCTCGGTAACCTCGGGCAGGAAGCCCATGTCGGCCATCTGGTCGGCCTCGTCGAGCACGGTGACCTCGACGTCGTCGAGCCGGCAGGCGCCACGCTCGATCAGGTCGGCGAGCCGGCCCGGAGTGGCGACGATCACCTCGACGCCGCGGCGCAGGGCGTCCATCTGCCGGTCGTACGGCACGCCGCCGACAGCGGTCTTCAGGAACACGCCGACCGACCGGCCGATCGGCATCAGCGCGTCGGCGACCTGCATCGCCAGCTCGCGGGTCGGCACCAGGATCAGGGCCTTGGGGTAGTGCGGGCGGGCCTTGCCGCTGAGCGCGGTCCGGGCCAGCACGGGCAGGCCGAAGGCCAGCGTCTTGCCGGAGCCGGTCTGGCCACGGCCGAGCACGTCCCGGCCGGCCATGGCGTCCGGCACGGTGGCGGCCTGGATCTCGAACGGGGTGGTGATGCCCTCACGGGTGAGGACCCGCACGATCTCGGCGGGAACGCCGAGGTCGGCGAAGGTGGGGGCCGGCGCGGCGGCGGGAACAGCCACGATCTCCGGCTCGGGGGTTTCGACAGCGGGGGTCTCGAGTACGGACGGGAACGTGCTGGGATCAGCGAAAGTGGTCAAGAGAACCTCTCTACGGGGGCGCAAGCTCGCGAATTGGCCCGCCGCGGCCGCAATGGACCGCTCGCTGAAATGCCCGCAAGAACGCCCGTGGCGCACACCGGGTGGGCGCGCCGCGTCAATAACTACCATCAGTGTACGGGTGAACGTCTGAACCACCGACCGCATTCCCGGCGGGTAGTGGGCAGGCTCACCCCTGAGTACAACCCTGCAAGCTTACGGCCCATCCAGCCGGACAGCAAAACCACGCGGTCATCGGTACGGGGTCAGCCGTCCGGTCAGCTCGTCAGATTCTTGATCATATTGGTCACGGCGTCACCCGCGGTGAAGACGAAAACCAAGCTCACCGTGACCAGCAGCCCCAGGACGGCGAGCATCGCCACGACGACCTTGAAGTTGCTGCGGCGCTGCTCGACGGGTGCGTCGTACCACCCCTGAGCCAGGATGTGGCCGGTCAGCGAGCCCGAGTTCTCCAGCGGGTCGGACACCGGCATGGTCATGTCGATCGACGGATAACCGCCGGTGCTGTAGACCGTCCCCTGCCCGCGCTGCTCCGGCACCGGGTTCACCGGCGTGGTCGGTGCGCCATAGGTGGCGGGCTGACCGAGTCGCCCCGAGGGGACCGGCTGTGTCATGTCGATGTTCTCCGGCGCAGTGGGAGGTGCCGCCGGCGTCTTGCCGTACGACATGGGTGGCAGTCCGGCCGGTCCGGAACTCGGCGGCAGGGTGTACGAGGGTAGACCGCTCCCGCCACCGATCACCGGGGGCGGCCCGAACGGTGCCGGCGCCGGGCCGGGATGCGGCGGGCCGGGGACCGGGCTCGGCCCCGGGCCCGGCGGGACCGGGTTGGGTCCGGGGGCGGGCGGCACCGGGCTGGGTCCCGGACCGGGAGGCACGGGGCTGGGACCCGGTCCGGGCGGGACCGGGTTGGGCCCGGGCGCCGGCGGCACGGGTCCGGGCGGCGCCGGGCTGGGATCCGGTCCGGGTGGCGTGGGGCTCGGCCCAGGACCTGGCGGTGTGGGACTCGGGCCGGGGCCGGGCGGTGTGGGGCTCGGGCCGGGTGCGGGCGGCACCGGTCGGGGTGCGGGCTCCGGCTGGGCCGGCCTGGGGTCTGTGGGCCGGGGCTCGGCCGGCTGCGGCTCACCGGGCTCGATGCGCTCCGGCCCTGCGGGCTCCGCGGGCTCCGGCTTTGTGCGCTCGGGAGTCGCCTGTTCGGCTTTCGCGGTCTCCGCTTCCGGGGCCTCGACCTTCGCGGGATTGCCGTCGGCCGGTTCGTTCCCCCGGGATGCCGGGCTCCCGTCGGCGGCCGAGACACCGTACACGGTGGGCTTACCGGTGACATGAATCTCACCGGCGCCGGGGCGGATCGCGCTCGGCACCGAGGCGCGGGCCGCACCCGCACCGGGAACAGCTGAGATCGGCCGGGCGGAGCCGCCGTTGTCGCCGGAGGCGGGCTTGGCCGGAGAAGAGGCCGGAACCGACGCGCGAGCCGCGCCGGGGCCGGGAACAGCGGAGATCGGCCGGGCCGAGCCGCCGTTGTCACCGGTGGTGGGCTTGGCCGGAGAAGAGGCCGGAACCGACGCGCGAGCCGCGCCGGGGCCGGGAACAGCGGAGATCGGCCGGGCCG
>NZ_JBVYOQ010000043.1:0-58903 GCF_056134165.1 Actinoplanes sp. 13
CGACCAGCGAACGAGACCGATCTTCGCGTCGTGACGCTGATCAACATCGATTCAGCAGATCGTGTTAGGAGCTCTTAGTGTCCGATGATCTTAGTTGAAGTCTAGGGCGGTGGTTGGCTTGCTAATGCATCGAGGGGTCAGGACGGATTGACCATGTACTTGTTGGACGCCTAAGTGCCCACAGCCGATAGCATCAACGGTCTGGGCTAACCAGTCTGGCCTCGGCCGCATGGGAGCGTAGGGATGACGAACAGCGTACCGTCTGGACAGTCCGATGAACTTCCCCGCGAGATGCGTGGACTCTCGTTGGTGCGGAGCTTGAAAGGACCGCTCGACCACGCCGTCGCATGGTCTGCGGACGGCTCCGTCATGGCGGCGGCCGGCGTACCTATCTTCATTTGGCGAGGTCGCCGTAAGCCAGTGCAACTTTTACTGGACGACACCCAACCGCCACTTTCCTTGTCGTGGCATTCAACGCGTCCCTCGCTTTTAACAGCCGCAGCAGACATGCCCGTCCGCCTATGGGACGTAGATGCTAGCGAACCCAAACTAATCTGGGAACTTGACCTTGATGCGCGGGTTGCACGTTTCTCAGCCGATGGCCGTTGGATCGCTGTGGGAACCGAGAGCGGCGTTGTCAGTGTTTGGGACGCTGAAACCCGAAAAGAAGTTGCTCGACATGGCGTCCATACGGCCCCGATCCATAGTTGTTGCTGGCTTCCCGACGGAACGAGAATTGTCACGTCCAGTAGTGACGGCGTAGTAGCTATCTCGGACGCGGCTCTCAATAGGCCTCGGCGTCTCCGAGTCTCATCGGACTCTGTCTTCGCCGTTGATGCGTCTAATGACGGGAGATGGATAGCCTGCACTGACGCGAGTGGAGCGATCCACATATTGAACGCCGTATCGGGTGCTACGCGATTTGTCTTGGAGGGCCATACGGATGTTGCACATGCGGTCCGATTCTCGCGTGACAGCAGGTTTCTAGCCTCAGCCTCAAACGACAACACCGTCCGAATCTGGCGCTGCAGCGACTGGGAGTGCGTATCCTGGTTTACTCGGGTGGCCATTCATGGCATCGGTGGACTCGATTTCCATCCTGGAGGTCGGCTGTTAGCATCAAAGGATATCGGCAGGGATCGGCTAGACATTTTCGAAGTGGATTTCGAGGCATTGTCGACGGTCGGCGTGCAAAACGGGTCGAGCCGCTATGTGAATGCTAAAGTGATGCTCCTTGGAGATACGGGGGTCGGTAAGTCTGGGCTTGGACTTGTACTAAGCGGCCAGGAGTACCGAAAGACCGACTCGACCCACGGCCGGAACGTATGGACCTTCGATGTGCAACAGGTAGAAACATCAGACACGGGTCGTCAGACTCGGGAGGCATTGTTATGGGATTTGGCTGGCCAGCCCGGATATCGTATTGTCCATCAGCTCCACCTCAATGAGGTAGCCGTTGCGCTTTTTGTATTCGACTCTCGAAGTGAAACTGATCCATTCGCAGGCGTGAGGCATTGGGTGCGCGCGTTGACGCAAGCACGCCGGCTGGAAGGATACGAAAACACGCCCATACGGGGCTATCTCGTTGCCGCTCGGGCTGACCGTGGCGGCGTATCGGTCACTAAGCACCGCGTACAAGCGATGGTTGACGATCTAGGTCTCGACGGCTTTTTCGAAACGAGCGCTAAGGAAGGTTGGCTTGTTACCGAATTGATTGAGGCGATCCGCGGTAGGATCGAGTGGGATTACCTACCCATGGTTAGCTCTAGCCAGCTATTTGACTCAATCAAAAGCTTCCTACTAGATGAGAAGCAACAGGGGCGAGTCCTGTCAACAGGTAACGATTTATTCCGTTCGTATCAACTGGCCGTCGCCGGAAGTGCCAACGATGGAGGCATTCGACCAAACTTCGAGACATGTATCGGGAGAGTGGAAAGTCGTGGGCTCATTCGTCGGCTACAGTTCGGGGACTATGTTTTACTTCAGCCAGAGCTGTTAGATGCATACGCCAGCGCAATGGTGCAGGCCGCAAAAGACGAGCCAGATGGTCTGGGATTCATCGCAGAACGGGACGCCTTGGCGGGTAACTTTCGGCTTTCGCAAGATGAACGTGTCGGCGACCCAGTTGTTGAGAAGTTGCTGCTCATTGCCACAGTCGAAGAACTCCTACGTTACGAAATTGCTTTGAAGGTTGTGACTGACGATGGCGTTGACATAGTATTCCCGTCGCAGTTCACTCGCGAGCGACCGGACGCGCCCGACATCCCTGGCAAGGAAGTCACCTTCGAGTTCGACGGCCCATTACAAAACGTGTATGCGACGCTGGCTGTTCGATTGTCCCACTCAACGATATTCACCCGCCGGGCGATGTGGCAAAATGCGGCATCTTATTCAGCGACGGGTGGCGGTGAATGTCGGATCCTGTTACGCGAGGTCGAGGAGGGGCGCGGCGAGCTCACTCTATCTTACGACGACCAAGCTACGCCTGCCGTACGGCGGCATTTTGAAGCGTATGTAGACGGGCACCTTCAGCTGCGCGCCATCCCCAATAGCGTAATCGTGCGTCGAGTTCATGCTTGCCCCGCATGCGGGTACGCGCTACCGGATGAGGTAGTCCAGCATCGGCTTAGCCGTGGGCTCTTGACGGTGACATGCCCCATGTGTGACCGAAGCGGCATCGCGCTGGGAGCAGCACATTCAATCGGGGATGACGTACCGGCTGGTGTCATCGCCAGTATGAATAGAAGTGCTGACCATAGCAGAGACCGAGATGTTGCTTCGACGCGACTGAAAGGCAAGATCGAAACGGGTGACTACGACGTCTTTCTGTGTCACAATTCGAGGGATGCCGAACAGGTTATGCAGGTTGACCAAGCGCTAAGAGAACGAGGTATCTTGCCATGGACTTTTCAGCGTGAAACGAAGCCCGGTACGCGCTGGCAGCCGGGCTTATTGCAGCGCCTGAAGTCGATAAAATCGGCCGCTGTCTTTGTAGGCCCAGGTCGAAGTGGGCCTTGGCAGGATATTGAGGTTGAGACCCTCCTTCAAGAATTTACGAAACGGAATCGCCCGGTTATCCCCGTTGTTCTTCAAGGCCGAAAAGGGAATCCAAGGCTGCCGGCCTTTCTCGGCTTGTGGTACGCAGTCGACATGCGTGTAGCTGATCCAAACCCGATTGATCAACTCGTCTGGGGGATTACGGGGGACCGGCTTCTAAATCGGTCAATCGAGCATGCGCGATGGTAGAACAAGACCGAAACCTGTAACGTACGCAGTGGCGAAGAAGACGGGTATCCATTGCCAAGGTGCGTTAGTGGTCAGTACTTGGATTGATCTTTTCCCGCGCCCAAGGCGTCCCATTCAGTTCGGCAGTATGGCGAGGCCGGCAGCCTTTCTTCGAGGGCGCCGACAACTGTGACCAGCGGCCAGACCTCGACTCGCTGTCTCGTGCCGCACTCGATCGGCAACCCAAGGCTCTCGACCCGCCCCAGCCCGCCCCTGACGACCCGGAACAGACGCTGCTCACAGCGCTTGCTCAAGCACCCGACGACGGTCTGACCGTGCCGGAACTGATCGAGCTGACCGGCATGCGACGCACCTGGGTCTACGACCGGCTCCAAGCCCACGCCGCTGCCGGCCGAGCCCGGCAAGTCACTCGCGGACGCTGGCGCGCCTGACCCGATCGTCCGCGCGGACGTCCGTCCGCTCGCGCGCGTCTGCGCCGATCAGCGCGCGGACGGACGGGCGGACGGACTATCAAGAGGCGAGAGAGTGGTGGCGGTAGCGGTCGTCGGGATCACCGAACTCGAACCCGTTCTCGTCCATCGCGTTGTAGATCGTGAGCCACGTCGGCGGCATGTCCAGACCGATGGCGATGCTGCCGCTCGCCATGTCGCCCGCTCCACCAGCCCACTGCAGCAACACCACACGCTTCAGCATTTGCCCCGCCAACGCGGCGAGCTGAGGCATGGCATCCGGGCGCCACACCAGATCGAAGAGCGAATCCTCGCTGTCCTCCTCGATCGCTCGGGCGGGGTCGACCGTGTTCCAGGTGATGCAAAGATCGTCGAACTTCTGGTGGTCAATGCTGACGATCTCGTCACCGAAGTCCAGCAGCACGGGAGCGTCGGAGAACCACTCATCGGCGTTGCGGTCCCAGACCACCCAAACGTGGCGCAGCGTGCGACCTGCCAGCCGTGCGAGGCGTTCACCGTGGACGGCGGCGACGCTGTCCCGGCCATTGAGCCAGTGCGGTTCGTAGTCCTGGATGCCGAAGCGAGTCATGATCCAGATTCTGACGATCAACGATAGGAGCAGGCACCTGGATTACCGAAGCAGAGGGAAAGGAGGTACAGCCATCACGATGCAGGAGCCCAATGACGAGAAGAGACACCGCAGCATACGCACGTGCCAGACACCGGAAATTGAGAATGGCCAGCTCAAGACGTCCCTAGACGTTCCACGCTCGGATGCCGCCGCAGATGTGCTGTGGCGCATCATCGACCAAGCCCGGAAGACTCGGCAAGCATGAGGTTCGCCTTCTACGGACGCGTGTCGACCGAGGACCAGCAGGACCCGCAGGCATCGAAAGCCTGGCAGCTCTCCCACGCCCGCAGCCTGATCGACCCGGCAGGCGGCGAGATCGTCGCCGAGTTCTTCGACATCGGGCTCTCCCGGTCACTGCCATGGAAACGGCGCCCCGAGGCGTCCCGCCTGCTCGACGAGATAAAGAGCGCGGGGCGCGACTTCAACGCTGTAGTGATCGGCGAGCCGCAACGCGCGTTCTACGGCAGCCAGTTCAGCATGACGTTCCCGGTCTTCGTGCACTACGGCGTCGGCCTGTGGGTGCCCGAGGTCGGCGGCGCCGTCGACCCCGGCTCCGACGCCCACGACCTCGTCATGGCCCTCTACGGCGGCATGAGCAAAGGCGAACGCAACCGCATCAAGATCCGCGTCCGCTCAGCGATGCGGGCGCAAACCGAGCTGGAAGGCCGCTATCTCGGCGGACACCCGCCCTACGGCTACCGTCTCACCGACGCCGGCCCGCATCCCAACCCCGCCAAGGCGGCCCAAGGCAAACAACTGCACCGCCTCGACCGCAACCCGGTCACCGCACCGGTCGTGAAGCGCATCTTCACCGAATACGTCGCCGGGCGGGGCATGACCTCGATCGCTCGCGGTCTCACTCAGGACGGCATCGCGTGCCCGTCCGCCTACGACCGCGCGCGCAACTCACACCGCAGGGCCGAGGTGTGGGAGACCACCGCGATCCCGAGCGGATGACGCAAGACCAACTCGACGCCATTGCCGCAGCCTTCAAAGACCTGCTCAGGCTGATCCAAGGGGCAGACCCCCCGCGACCGAGCCGAGCTGTACAGCCGCATCGGCCTGCGAATGACCTACCTACCAGGCCAGAAAACACTGAAGGCCGAGGTCGTCTCCGACGACTTCGGCCGTGTGTATAACGTGTGTCCGAGGCCCAACACTCGAGATGCGCACACAAAGATCGCAGCTCGGGAGCTGGTTCTGGTAGCGAGGTGACGGCGCATCTAGGGCAGGCCGTCCTCGCCTCAGCAGATGCCCTACTTAGAAGTCTGTCACCCTCCAATCGACCGGTCGCCCTTGCAGATCGCGTAGCACTACCAAAGACTTCACCTTGGCGACACGAGAAACTGCTGAGCTGATTCCTTCCTGCGCGGATGCGTGAAGCTTAGTTGCCTTCGGCTTTCCCTCGCCAATCTCACGAAATCGAACACCGTCGTGATCCAAAAAGGTAATTCTTACGTCGCGAGCGACATTAACGAGTTTACTGTTAGGGTCTGAGGCTGCATTGCGTCCACAAATAAGAGAAACTGCGCGGCAGAATATCGCATCGAAGGCCAAGGCGGCCGAGAGTAGATCATGTGGGAGTTGCTTAAGGTCTGCGATACTGACGTCTGCGGCGGGGGAATGTGCGGCTTCATTTCGCTGCGCGAGCAGTTGGGAGATTCTTTCACGTAAGCCCAACGCGCCATAGCCAACTCTCCTGGCAATTTCTGAAAGTTGGACCCACGGAGCATCCACGACAACAGCCTTCAGTGCCCGCTCCAAATCTTCACCGGTTAGGTTCGTTCTTTCCGGCGTGAACGTAAGAGGCGAGAATCTATATGTGCTGGTAGATGTTGAGTGGACAAAATCTGCGTGCTCTTGGACAAACTTCATGCGTAAGGGCGGATCTTCGAAGCCTGCCCTGAAGTTCATTGCACGGACGGCCCCAAGGGTCGCGGCTTCCTTCAGCTTATCGGGAAGCATCCTGAACGAAATCTTCGTTCCGTCGAGAAACGCAAGTGCCTCGGCTGTGCGCGTGACGAAAAAATCCTCGAACGCAGAGTAGGATACGGCGGCTAAGCCGTTCCGCAGTAGACGAGCAGGATCTCGCTCAGTCGTGACCGGACTTGTCGAAACAAGATCTTGGGAATCGGTGGCCTCGAGCAGAGCCGCCATGCGGTCAACAAAGACCTGCCGCGATCGGTTCGGAACCATTTTCTAGCTCGCACCCCGGAGGACTTCTTGGAGCCTTTTGATGCGATACTTTACACTACTTGGTGTATTGGTTCCGCTGCGAACAGATTTTTCGAGTTCTGCGTCATCCAAGAAAGCACGCTTCGTTCTTTCGACCGTTTCATCTGCGGCATTGATAGCGCGACTAAGCTCTGAATCATCGAGGGTATCAACAGCCACCATTTGGGCGTCGTACATGCCCGCTAAGGTCTGATCCCTCCAGCTGTCTTCTCCTGTCGGCCGCTTGAACGCCAGGGTGCCCCATACCGCTTCACATCCAAGAAGTGCGCGCTTAAATCGCCGGTCGAGGTCCCGCATTTCATCGTTGCTAGCATTTTCATTTTTCTCCATGAAACCGTCCATGGTTTTGGCCAGACTTCCAGAGAATCGACTCCAACTTTCACGCAAGGCGAAAAATCGAAGCACATACTCAGCGTCAGTCATCGATGCATAAGCTGCCGACTTTACGTTTACGATCTTGAGCTGGGCCTTCAGGAACGGCTGCTCAGCAAGTTCATAAATGAGGTCGTTGAGGGCGCCCCTGAAGATTACATTCCTTACCTCCTGGGGTTCGAGGCGTTCTCCGCCAGTGTTCAGGCGGCGGAAAACCTCATATTTAAGTTCATTGTCGCTCTGCTTGAGCAAAGTGACGACCCGCAGGTATGGCCGCACGGTCAGCGTCTGCTGTAGCTCTTGAGGGAGTTGTTTGAAAGACCGGCCAGTTAGTTCTTTTAGCTCCTCTAATGATGCAAGAGAGAATCCTCCTGAAAGGAATCGGTAGATAGCAGTTATACGCTGCTTGCCGTCAATGACGCTATATTGTCCATATTCATCCTCGGACAAATAGACCGGAGGTACGGGGATGTTGATTAGAAATGACTCAATCAACGCGGATTGCTTGTCGACGCTCCATCGTTCTCGGCGCTGGTACTTCGGCTGGATGTCGATAGCGCCTGCTTCAACCATGCCGGCTATCGCTTGTAGAGGAAGGTCCGACATCTGAAGAACTAGACTTTGCTGTGCTTTCTTGAACTTCTCGAGTACCCGATCATCGCCCTGCACTGCTTCTCCAGACTTGTTCGACAGCTGCGCCGCTACTCTATATGGAGATGAGATTTTGTTCTACAAACCGCGATCCGCGCGATTCTTAAGAACCCGCGCTACACCGGCCACCAAGTGCGACACCTCGCCCGTACTGACGAAGTCCTCCTCGACGTGGACGACGTCGCCTTGGGCCACGAGAACCGCCATCGATGGAACGACCCCAGCCAGTGGGTGTGGTCCCGAGAGCCGTCACACACGCCGCTGATCAGCACCGACTGTCGTACGGATCAGTTAGAGATCACGGCTTCTCGGAGTGGTGACGATCCAGGCAGCCCGCTGCGGTGTGACGAGTAGGCTGAGCACCGGATCGGTGAGCAGCGTCGTCGGCGCGACACGCACGGGGTCGTCGCTGCGCCACCGTGGCACCGCAGCACCCACGACTGACCAGGCTTCGTCAGTATCGCCTGAGCGGACGAGTCCACGGACCTGCTCGGGTGCTGCGGTAAATTCGGGCGGATCGGACGGTATCGGCACGCCGCCGATCTCACCGAGTCCTTAAGTCGTGAGCCGCTGAGCCCATGCGCCCAGTTCACGCCGAAGAAACAGCGGCATAAGTTCGGCACGGACGCGTTCGGCGCTGACCGCCTCGACCACTGCGGGTGCGCCAGCACATCATCGCGGATTTTGTTGTGCACCTGGGGCCGCAAGAACGCTGCCATGACTACCTCAAGGTCGAAGGGCTGCGTCGGAGCTCGGCTCGACCGGCGACGGTCATGAGGTTTGTCGACGAAGACCGTGACCGCTTCGCGGTCGCGCTCCTACTAAGGGTCCTGAACATCGCCGAGTCGACCTACTACCAGTGGGTCAAGCAGGCTGAGCAGCCCTTCGGACCGGGACCTGGTCGACCTCCGGCTGATCTCCAAAATCTATGAGATTTGGGAGGCGTCCGGGTTCACCTACTGCGCCGACCGCGTCCACCGGCAGTTACGCCGCGACGGGATCCGCGTCAGCCGCAAACGGGTCGAGCGGCTGATGGCGGCTCAGGGCTAGCACGGAGCGCTCCTGCGCCATGGCTGGCGCGACGGCTCAACAAAGCAGGACTCGCAGCACACGCCCGCACCGGATCTGGTAAACCCGAGTTCACTACGGCGGGCCCGAACTGGCCGTGGGTGCCGACGCCACCCCGGATCCCGTGCGGTGAGGGCGTGTTCTGGCTGGTAGCCGTCCGCGACGTGCTCTCCAGCCGCATCGTCGGTGGAAAACCTCGGCCAGAATGTGAAACCGACCTGATCCTGGCAGCCCGCGAGTACGGCACCCGTCCCTCGAAAAGCGCGCCGGCGAGCCGGCGGTGGATAGAGCGGTGTTCTAGGCTCGCCAACTGACGAATCACCTGTCAGGAAGACCTGGGCTAGGGCCCTGCTCAGAGCGATGAGGGCCTAGACCTGGGGATCCACGAAAATGTCGTACCTCGGTGGCACACTGCCGCGACCACCCCGACCCGAGAGCGAGCCATGACGGTCTCTGACAACCGTGTGATCAACGTCCAACCTCACCCACGCCTGCTCGGCATCCTTGGCGACATCGAGTTCCAACCGTGGCAATGCTTGGCCGAGTTGATCGACAACGCGCTCGACGAGTTCCTTCGGCATCCGGTCGGGACGAGCGAGGAGCCGCCGAGGATCGCCATCTCCCTTCCCAGTAGGAAGAGCACGTCGAGAACCGGCGAAGTCTGGGTCCAGGATAACGGACCGGGTATGACGCTGGAACAACTTAACAACGCCCTACGTGCGGGTTGGACAAGTAATGCCCGATACGGACGTCTTGGCCTGTTCGGTGTGGGCTTCAATATCGCTACAGCCCGCCTTGGCCGAGTAGCCCAAGTTCGGACAGCTCGCCGTGAAGATCCTTATTGGACCAGCGTTTTAATCGACCTCAGGGCCATGGAGGCTGGCGGGCATTTTGACCTTCCGGTATCGGAGGAGCCTAAAGAGGCTCCGGATGACCATGGTACCGAGGTGGTGATCAGGGACCTCAAACCTGAGCACCACGACACGCTCAGTCGTCAGCAGAGCAAGATCAAGGCAACGTTGGGTGACGTGTATAGCTACGTCCTCCAAGAGCGCAACATCCAGATTTTGGTTGACGGTGAGGCGATCAAGGCCCGGCGGGCGTGTGTTTGGGGCGAAGATCGCTTCGTCGTGAGAAGCAACGAACGCATCCCGGCGATCATCCATGTAGATGAAAAGCTCACGGACCGGGCTGCTTGCCAGGATTGCGGCTTGTGGCAGGACTCTGGCGCGGAGGGCTGTGAACAGTGCGGTAGCCAGCGCCTGGAGGTGAGAGAACGCCGCATCTGGGGCTGGCTGGGTATCCAGCGTTACCTGCACAAAAGTGACTATGGCATCGACTTCCTGCGCAATGGCCGCAAGATCCTACTCAGGGACGTGCAGATGTTCCGTTGGGTGGACCCAGACGACCCGTCTGGTCGCGGTGAACAGGAGTACCCGATCGAGGTGCCCGGCACGGGCCGCATCGTCGGCGAGATTCACATTGACCATGTCCGCGTCAACTACCAGAAGAATGCCTTCGAGTACGACACGCCGGAATGGAAGAAAGTCGTTCACGTCCTGCGTGGTAAGGGACCACTTCGCCCAAAGATCGCCAAGGACTTGAACTACCCCACGAACACTAGCCCACTGGCCCGTCTGTTTAATGGTTATCGCCGGAATGACCCTGGTCTAAACTACCTCATTCCGGCTGACGACAGGCGTGCCATCCACGAAAAGGCCAAGGAATGGGCTGATCTCTTCCGGAAAGGTGTTCCGGAATACCAAACAGACGAAAAATGGTACGAGGCTGCCAAGCAGTTCGACCAGCCCAAGCCGCCCCCTGCCGTCTCTCCCGGACCTGAGAGCGATCCTCGCGACATTCTCAGCGACAAGGGACTGCTCCCCCCCGCCGAGCCGGAAGGCAGACCCAGTAACCCGCCTCGGCCCAAACCGCCGCGGCTTGAAACCGAGGATGAGCGCCGCGCCAGATGGCGGGCCGCCGGGATCCGTATGCCGGATATGGAGGCCAAGTACGGCCTTCCTGGCCACGGCGCGGCTCTTGACGTAACGGTTTGGATCACCCGCGGCGAGCAGCTATCAAAGCCGAATTCCACCGAGCGACTGCCCGTCTATGTTGGTGCCGGCCGGGGGGCGCAGGTGGAGGTGTTTGTCGACGGCGACCATCCGGTTTTCGTTGACTTCGCCGTCGACACCCGAGACCTCATAGTGATGGAGCTAGCTGAGTTTCTCCGCGTACGTGACAACAGCGACCAGAATCTGTCCGTACTCTTCTACGAGATCAAGCAGCGTTGTCTGCCCGACCACAAGACAACCGGCCCCTTCATCCGCGAGAACGCCTCTCGCCTGCTCAGCCGGGTTCGCGACGCCATGCTCCCTGTGATTGCTGGCAACGCCACAGGCTATTGGTCTCACATAGACCGGGAGAGCCAAGACGCAGCTCAGCGAACGTTCGCCGTAGAAGGCGGAACGGACAGTTGGAAGGACATTCTCGCCACCGGCGAGTGGATCAGCTACGTGCCAGCGTCAGCGCTGGCACGCCTGCTGCAGCACAAGCCGGAGGCGTTCATGGATGGAACGGTGTTCCGATCCGAATTTGCCGGTCTCACCGATCAGGTAGCACGCAGATTCGCAGCCGAGCGAATCAGCGATCTTGTCGCCGATGTAGCTGTCTTGGCCGAACGCGGTACTCGACGCAGCACGGAGGAGCTACAGCGCGGCCGCTTGTCCTGTCTACTCCTGGAGCAGGAGCTGTCCTTGCCAACGGAGGTGCCCGAATGACGACATCCTTCATGTCGCCGCGCAACCTGCAAATCAATGGGCCTCACCGTTTCACTCGTCAGGTCGAGCGGCTGCTTATGCAGCTTGGTTTCCAGAACGTCGTCAACATCGATGGCTCGGGTGATAGAGGTGGAGATCTTCTTGGGGAACTCCATGGCCAGCTGTGGGTTTTCCAGTGCAAGTGGCGCAGTCGAGGGCCGGTCCCACGCGCAGGCGTCGACGAGGTGAGCGCTGCACAAGATCATTATGGCGCGCGCCGAGCTGTTGTGGTTACCAATACCCGTCCCAGTTCCGACGCTGAGCAACGAGCCCACGTGCTCCAACGCATCGGCCGCCGAATTGACTTTTGGTCCGGCAACGACCTGCAGTCCTTGCTCGCCAGCGCCGGCGAATGCCCCGAACTGGTTCTGCGGGACTACCAGGATGCTGCGGTATCGGCGCTATGGGCCGATCTCCAGGTCCGGAGGCGGGCACTGCTCGTTCTCGCCACGGGACTGGGTAAGACGGTCGTGGGCGGAGAAGTCATCCGCCGCTTCATCGCCGAGAATCCCGGCAAAGACGTCTTGGTAGTCGCGCACACCAAAGACCTCGTGGGTCAGCTCGAACGAGCAATGTGGCGCCACCTGCCCAAGGAGACAAAGACTCAGGTCCTGACCGGAGACGAGAAGCCGGACGACTTGAGCGGGGTAACATTCGCTACCACGGCAAGCGCCCTTACAGCCGTACTAAAGGGGTGGACGCCCGGAATTGTAATGGTCGATGAAACTCATCACGTCGGCGAGGACGGCACGTATGACACTCTCCTCGAAGAGTTACGTGATACATACCAGTTTGGAGTGACTGCCACTCCGTGGCGTGGCGACAAATACGACATTGAGACCCGATTCGGGCCTGCCAGCTACAAGCTTGGCATTGAAGAAGGAATGCGCCGTGGGTACTTGGCCACTGTTGACTACCGCCTCTTCGTCGACAACATCGACTGGGACGTCGTTCGAGATGTGAGCCGACATCGGTACTCAATCCGGGAACTCAATAGCCGACTCTTTCTCACGCAACGAGATGAAGCAGTCATCGACGCGTTGATGACTGCGTGGCATAACGTCGTACAGCCGCGAGGAATCGTATTCTGTCAAACAATCGAGCACGCCGAGCGCATGCAGCACCTTCTTCGCCAGATCCCTGAGTGGCGTACTGCGGCAGCGCTTCACACCAACATGCCTAAACGGGAAGCCCAACAGCGTCTGCTGGATTTCCGAGCAGGCCGCGTCCCTATTCTCGCTGCCGTCGACATTCTCAATGAGGGTGTGGATGTCCCAGATGTAAACATATTATGCTTTGCACGCGTGACACACAGTCGCCGAATCTTCGTCCAGCAGCTGGGCCGCGGCCTCCGTCTTCGTGCCGGCAAGAATTCCGTCTTAGCTTTGGACTTCGTCAGCGACATCCGACGTGTTGCCGCCCTACTCAATCTACGCCGCCAGCTTGACGCCGAAGATATTGAAGTTCTTCCCAAAGTTGCGCAAACACATATTTCCTTCAGCGACGTCAAGGCTGAAAGCTTGCTTGAACAGTGGATACTTGACGCGGCAGATCTTGAAACCAGCAATGATGAAGCTCGACTTCAGTTCCTCGATCCGGACGTGTTGCCCTCATGAGACGAGAGACGCTTCTTCCTGCCCAGCAGCACGACAGCGTAGTCGAGGCCTTATACGCCGACGCAAATGAACGTGGCTGGGAAAGCATTCCACTGCATGAACGAAGCCAGGTCTACGGACAGTGGATTGAGGATCCTGCAATCGGCGGGGTGCTGTGCAGATATATGTCAGCTGACGCAGCAAGATCTTGGATCAAAGACGGACCCATGAAGGAGTACTCTCGCTACCTTCGAGGTACCGGGCGATACGCGCGTTTCGGAACTGGTCCCGCGGTAACAACGAAAGACATCGTGAATGCGGCCCTTGGGTCTAAGTCCACTGTCGTGGCTGGAAGTGAGGGCGTCAAGCCATCACATTGCCGCGCAGAAATTCAAGGGCGAGAGGTGTATGTAACGTGGGGCGCGCCCCGGAATTTCCGGAATCTGCTATGGGCGGCGTTGCGTAACGCCGTGGACGGGGTGGAAGCCCACATCGTTGTAATGGAGCCCGCTGGCAAGGTCTTGTCTGCGGAGGAGAAGGAACTCCATATGATGCTCTCGGACCGGTGTCGGGTGCAGGTGCATCATATGCGGGAGCGTCTAACGCCGCGTGTACCTCGGCAGGCGAGGTCATGAGCCGCGACCCATCCATCACCTCCCGGATTATGTCGGCAGTTCCCAACCGGAACACCCGTGTCGAAATTCTACTTCGGCATGAACTTCATCGGCGAGGGCTTCGATACAGGCTACGATCAGCCCTCCTCGGGAAGCCAGACATCGTCTTCCCGACCGCGCGTGTCGCAGTGTTCGTTGACGGTGACTACTGGCACGGAAACACCTGGCGTTTGCGCGGATACCCGAGCTTGGAAGCCTACCTCTCCACCGTCTCTAACGGAGAGTTCTGGTACGAAAAAATTTCAAAGAACATTTCACGCGACCTAAAGGTAAACGAAGAATTGACCGCCGAAGGCTGGCAGGTGCTGCGCATCTGGGAATCGGATATCCAATCGTCATTGCAAGCGGCAGCCGACTTTGTCGAAGGATCAGTCAGAAATCGCCAGCCTCGAGTGACGAAGGCGAGTCCGGCATAATGACGTCAAAACCTCACCTGCAATCAGTTGAGCTTTTCGCTGGCGGCGGCGGCATGGCCATCGGCTTTACGAACGCAGGCTTTGAGCATCGAGCGCTCGTTGAGTGGTGGGCGCCTGCAGCGCGCGTTCTGCGTCACAACGCCGAACTAAAGCCGGAGCTGTGGAAGCCCGACCAGGTAATCGAGCAGGACGTACGCCAGACCTTTGAGCGGCTAGCCCAGTGCGGCCCCATTCAGCTTGTCGCTGGTGGTCCTCCATGTCAACCGTTCTCGTTTGCGGGCGCACATGCTGGCGATAGCGATGTTCGCAACATGTTCCCTGCTGCGCTGGAGGTAGTACGCCGGCTCCATCCGAAGCTCGTTGTTTTCGAGAACGTTCCTGGTCTCACGAGGCCCTCTTTCGCGCCTTACTTGGACTACGTCAAAGATCAGCTCAGGCATCCAGAGATTGCCCCTAGAAACGATGATGAACTCTGGAGCGACCACCATCAGCGTATCCGGGCCAACAAATGTGACGAGACATACCGCGTCTATCAAGACGAGATTAATGCGGCCGACATCGGAGTGCCGCAGACCCGACGTAGGATTTTTCTGGTCGCTATACGGGCGGACGTCGCCGGCGCGGATACTTGGGGAGGAATTGAGCGTGGCTATGCCCGTGACGTCCTGTTGCACGATCAGTGGGTGACGGGGGAGTATTGGAAGCGTCACAATATTGCTGCGCCCCAAGGACCCCCAAGGCAATTGGCCGGGCACGTCGAGCGAATCAAACGCGTGGGAATACCTGACCTGCAGCCTTGGGTTACTCTGCGAGACGCACTACTAGAGGTTCCTGAACCTTTCGTTAAGCAGCCTGAGGAAAGTGACTGGCCGAATCACGTTGCTATTCCCGGAGCGCGTGTGTATGCCAAGCACACCGGAAGCCCGCTAGACCTGCCGAGTAAGACCATCAAGGCAGGAGTGCATGGCGTTAGTGGCGGCGAGGCAATGCTTCGTAAACTTGATGGTTCGGTTCGCTACCTGTCGGTACGAGAAGCTGCTCTAGTTCAGGGATTTCCTCGAGATTACGAATTCCCAGGACCTCGAAGTCGGGTCATGGGAGTAATTGGCAATGCCGTAGCGGTCAAGGTTGCCGAGGTGGTTGGGTCTGCGCTGCGGGCACACACCGGTCTGTAAGTTCGGATGACTTTGAAGGGGTCTGCGTTGGTGTCGCGCGGACCCCACTGGATCGGCAGCACGAGCATTTACCAACGACTCGTTAGTTCAAAGGAACTATCTGCAACATGTCCTTGATTTTGACAATTGCCCTCACGCGGATCCGACCGACGAAGCTGTAGACAGCTTTCGTATAGGTGGCGACCACCTTGCCGTTGACCAGGAACTGCACCCACGCGATACCGTTAGGGTCGCTGGCTGCGGCGGTGTGCGGGCTGCCACGGTCAGTTTCGTGCCCCTTGTTAGTGTTTCGTGAATGTTGCCGCTGGCGCGGTGTTGTCGATGGTGACGGCGCGGTGGACCACGGTGCGATTGTTGGCTCTTGTCGATGACGTGCCAGACCACGTTGTGTCGGTCGTTGCGGTGGCGGGTGGAGTTGTCCTGTGGCGCCAGGCCTTGAACGTCACGCTGGCCGGGCAGCGACAACGGGCTTGTCGTTGTCGACGGTGTGCTCGCTGACGTTGCCGAGCAGGTCTTTCGCGCGGATCTTCATGGTCGCCGGGCCGTTCGGGATTCGTTCTGCCAGGTGAAGGTCGCGCGTTGGTTGTCGAGGAAGATAGTTGCGCAGACCCGTGCAAACGCTCCGCCACCATCACGGTAGTCGACCAGTGCGAACGCCGTTCTCTGAAGGCCGGTCTGTCGCGGGCCGGCAACTGGCGCATCAACTGGATTCTGCACATCATGGATCTTCCCATGGCCACGGACATGCGCGCTGACGACGTCCTTTTCCAGGCGCCCGCCGTCGGCGACAAGTGATCAACGATTACGGTGGCGGATCGACGTTGCCACCGTCATCGCGTGATATGACCGCGGTGACAGGTCACTCTACTCGTGCAGTTCGCGGGCGCTTGGCGGTGCGACGGAACCGTTCCCGAGTCCGACGGCGTTCACAGCGCCCAAGGATCTGCGTTCCTGACCGTGCGGATGCGTTCTTCGCCGAGGAGTAGATAGACGTCGTCCCTGTCGGACTCGATGCGCGGATGTGGCGTCGTGTCCGGCTCGCCTGTGTTCGCGCACGCCCACTCTGCGGTGAGGTCGTCCAGGAGCGCGCTCCGCGCGGCGATCGCTTCGCGAGCCAGCCCTCGCAGTGCTCCCGCGAACACGGCAGCGAGCTGGTGGGTGTGTTGGTCGGCTCCGGTCTCGGTGCGGGGCCAGTCCAGAAGCTCCGTGAGGCCTTGACGTAGTAGCACCAGGAGTAAGGCCTTCGCGCTCGTCAGCCCGCGCCCTCCGGACTTGAACGGTGTGAAGGTTTCCTCACCTGAGACGATTGCTGTCACGCGGTCCAGATTTGCCGTGATGACGCTTGCAGTCACCTCATCCGCTTGGATAAGGCCATGGACGCGGTGGATTACCGTTGAGGGGTCCCAGGCCTTTTGTACGTCGGCCGCCATGAGCGTTTCGAGGATCGCCGCTGCAAGGTTCCGCTCGGCGTCCTGCATGCCGGTGTCTCCTGAGGGGAGTAGCGACATTATTCGTTCGTTGGAGTCGAGTGCGCTGGCCTGTAGGGTGCCGGCGGCCTTTCTCAGCGTCTGCGGATCGCCCGCAGACGCGACGGCAGCCGACAGCGCTCCTCGCCTCCGGTCGATCAGATTCCATGTCGAAGCGTCACGTGGCGTCAGCGACTCACTGTCGTCGGATGACGTGACTGCTCGGGTCACGTCGTCGCGGGTCACCGATCCGGTGAATAGATGTGGCGTGACCTTGAGTAGATGCTCATGAGGGTAGATGTTGCGGTATCTGCGTGCTCGATGTTCTCGTAGGCTGGTGTCGCTGGGCATATGAATTGCGCTGACCGCAGACATCGGGATGGCGTCCGCGAAGTCGACACGGGCTTGCGGCATCGCTGTGACTACGGTTGAGAACTCCAGCAGGGCCGGACCTGAACGGACCCGGGCCGACACGAGGTCGATCAGCTCGGGGGCGGGCGGTTCGCTCAGGACGGGGACACGGCCCGGGCAGAGTTCCAACAGGTCAGGGTAGTACTTCGGGAAGAAGTCTCGTGAGCCGATGATGCGGCTGCTGAGTATTGCGTTGAGGTTCATACGGTTGGTCAGCACGTATCGGCTGTGGAGCGGACCGGCGTCGGTGTCGGGCGGGTTCACGACAGTGGATTCACCTTCGCGTCAGAATCGTCTTAGGGATGTCGCGAACCAAGGGCGGCTCGGTGTCGCCGGTGTAGGACAGGTAAAGCTCGTTGCGGGCCCGTGACGTCACGACGTAGAAGCGCATGCGGATCGCTGCGCTGGTGACGTCGTGTGAGGCCGTCTGCAGCTCCGGCACGAACAGCGTGTCGAACTGTAGCCCTTTCAGGCTCGCGAAGTTGATGATCTTTACGCCGGTTGTGGAAAAGTCGAGGAGACTGTGTCTGGAATCGCCGGAGACGTACGTCTCGACGGGCACCTTGCGATGTGTGAGCTGGTTGAGCAACTTGATCTGCAGTCGCTTGGTCGGAACCGCGATGCCGATGCGGCGGTTGCTGTGTGTTCTCACGTAGTTAGCGACGTCTTCGACGAAGCCATGATCCGTTTGGTATTGGGTCAGTACGGGACCGGGGCGCCAGCTGCGGGTGGGCAGACCGGGTATCCCGGTGGGTGTGCCGGCGTAGAAGTGCCGAGCCAGTTTGGCTATCTCGACGCTGTTGCGGTAGTTGCGGCGCAGGGTGACGTGCCGGATCGCTCCGATCGCGGTCTCGATGTCTTTGAGCGTCGTGTTCTCGTCGCGTAACTGCTGGTTCTCGTCGGCGAACACGGTGATGTTCGCGCAGATCCAACGGGTGAGTTGGTAGAAGCTCAGGGGCATGTCCTGGCCCTCGTCGACGAGGAGGTCGTTGAGCGCTCCCCGCTCGGGTGGGGCGGTGACGAACTGCGAGATCATCGCCGCCCAGTCGTAACTCCACTCGTCATCGCCGAGTTTAGGAGGTCGGGAGTGGTAGTGCTGTCTCCAGAGAGCACCAAGCCAGCGGTGGAACGTTTCGACGTTATCTTCGATACCCAACTCTGCGGCGTGCCGCTGTGTGTACTGCTTCAACACGTTGTTGAACATGAGGATGGACGGGGACCGGTCGTCGATGGTCAGCGCCTCTGCCCGGTAGAGCGCCATCACCGACTTGCCGCTTCCCGGCGGCCCGCTGACCAGGAAGTTTCCGTCGAGCGGCAGATTGTAGATCTCGTCCTGCTCCTCGGAGAGGTCCTCGTAGCTGGGCAGTTCGTCGTTCGTGTCGGTCACAGGTGTCCGCTGACCTCACTGCTGGCGGCACTGAGCGCCGCGTCAACGACAGGCTTGAAGAAGCCCGGGAACGTATCGGACCCGACTAGCACTATGCGGTCAAGCAGGAAGTTGCCGCACTCGCAGCTTGTCTCGGAGATGAGCGAGCAGGCGTGGCAGGCGGCGTAGTTCAAGCTGTTCAACGAGGTGGCGCGGTTCTCGCCGCACAACGGATCCGCAGAACACCAGGTGGCGTCCTGCAAGGCCTCCAGCATGGTCCTGGCCAGTCGTGGCGGCTCGCCTTGTCGGACCAGGCCGCCCAGTGTCCCCTCGGAGTCGCCGGCAGCGGTGTAGATCAGAATGCCCGCCTGCTGCTGGTTTCCGTCCTGAGCGGCAGTGCGGGCATAGACGCGTTCACGCAGAGACGCTGCGGAGTATCCCGATTCGAAGGCGAGTCTGCGGATGAGCTGGTGCGCCAGCGAGTGCAGGACCAGGTATCGGGGTGTCAGGCGCGGGCCGGTCTTGTCCCTGAAGCGCGCGGCCATAAAGGAGGAGTCGATGCGCTGATCCAACTCCTGCACCCGTTCGATGACCTGCTCGTCCTCCTCCCATACGGCGAGGCGCTGCTCCTCCAGGCTGACGAAGATCCCTTCGCCCCGCGCCTCGACGGCGGGCAGCCACTTGAGGCCCTTGCCGAGGTCGACTCGGATGAAGCCCTTCGGCTCGGGTTTGACCCGGTGGAATCCCTGCAGTGCGCGCACCTCGCGCAGGCGGTCGGCCACGACCACCTTGTCGATCCGGTCGGCGAGGGTGTTGAAGACGGTCCCGGAGTCACCGGTGCCTAGGCCGACGTGGCGGGTCTTGAAGTCCTCGTCCTGCTCGGCGTCGTCGGCGAATGGGGTGACGAAGGCCGCCCATTCCTCGCCGAGCAGGTCGCCGGGTTCAGCGGAGACGGCCGTGCCGCGGCCGGCCTCCTGCGCCTTCTCGTCTCGGACCAGGGCTCGGACGAACTCCGCTGTGACACCGTGGCTATCCACCAGCGTCTGCACGATGAAATCAAACTGGGGCGACTCCTCGTTGACGCTGAGCAACGGCCGATACCAGTCGCTGTTCTTGATCTCAAGGCCCTTCTCTTCGCCCGCCGCGGCGAGCGAGGTGTCGGGCACTTCGATGCTGCTGTGCACGGTGGGGTAGTAGACATTGCTGGCGCCGCGTTGCACTGCCACCGGAACCCGGTCGCACTCCTGGGCGTCTTCGAACCGCTGCCAGGGCTGCCTGCCGGGGCAGGGGCCGAGTGCCTTGGCAGCCTCGGGTGATCCGATGCCCAGTAGGTTGCGTCCGCGGGTGCAGGTGCGGCATTCGACGCGTAGTGTCTCCAGGCCGCCTGCGCCCTGTCCGGAAAGCGTCTTGAAGACTAGACGGTCCTGTTCGCAACGTCCTTGGGTTGCGTCGGTCGGTGCGCTGGAGTGCGCCCACCGTTTCCAGTCCACGTCGCCGAGATGGCCGTTCTCGCAGATGAGGATCCAGCGCATGGGCACAAGTTGTCTCTTGCCGTCGCAGGAGGGGCACACCGGCACCTTGCCTTCCTGCTCCTGCGATCTTTTCCACCGGATCATGTTCCTGCACTTCTGGCAGAACATCCACGTCGGGAAGCGCAGGTACGGAACACCGGCAGACGGTGGCGCCCACTTTCGCGATTCGGTGACGGGGGCCGCTCGTAGCGAGTCCACCTTCAGCGCGGCGCTGAGGCGGGGTGATCTGATGTTGTAGCCGCGGCTGCCCCAACGCCAGATGTCGCAGGCGACGAAGGACTCGCCGCGGTAGTCGAAGATCGCGCCGACACCGAACGGCACCAGTGTCTGTGATTGACGGATCTTAGGCATCACGACCTCCTCGGCTTGGTGCTGGCTGCCCCGCCCTTGAGTACGTCGATAGCGGATTGCCGGTCGACGTTGCGCATCGATCTCAGGGTCTTCCAGCCGCTGCTCTGGTGGAAGTCACAGATCAGGTTGATCTGTCCCTTGCCGTTATCGGAGTAGTAGAGCAGCTTGTTCTCGCGGGTGGCCTCCGCAGCGCGCTGCAGCCAGTCGTCGCGGAAGCGTTGGAGTTCGGTGCGGGCACGGGCGGCTTCGCGTGCTTCCACGCGTTGCGCCACGGCGACGATCTGTTCGATGTACTCGTCGACGGCGGCGCGGTGATGGACGACGTCGCCAGCCTTGCCGTCGGCGGCGAGTCCGAGATGGTGGCGCACCAGTATCACCAGCAGGGCGTGGAGAGCCCGGTCCCGCGAAGGCGGGGACCAGGGGGTGACACTGGTCGGTTCCACGAACCGGTACAGCGCCGAGTGGTACGGCAAGAAGTTCTCGTAGTGGGAACGGTCGCGCGGGCGGGTCGAGCGGAAGAGGCTAAAGACCAAACCTGGGTGCCTGTCGCGCCCGACCCGGCTGGTGGCCTGGATGTACTCGGCCGTGGCCTTCGGCTGGCCGTTGACCATCATCAGCCCGAGACGGGGCACGTCCACACCGACGCTGAGCATGTTGGTGCTCGCCACGAACTCCAGATGGTTGCGTTCGCGGAAGCTGCGGTTGAGCCGTTCCAACAGCTCGGGGCGTTGGGTGGCGTCGACGTTGGAGGTGATCTCTTCCACGCCGAACACGCGTACCGGGCGGTCCTTAACCAGTGCGGTCAGGCGGGATGGGACGTCGTCGCGTGCCATCGTCACGGTTCGGCCAAGCTCGCGCAGTGAGCTGTGGTAGGCGATTAGCGTCCAGTAGGCGTCTCGGACCTCGTCGGACAGTTCGAGGTCCATCGGCGCCTGCATCAGCGCGCTGACCGTGTGCACGGTAGCCGTGTCGGAGGTGTGTCCCTGCGCCATGAGTCCGACGTACAGGCGGCCGGGTTCGCTGGTGTCGGCGCGGGCGAAGTGCGAGTCGTCGGCCGACAGCCCCGACGGTGGGAACAACTGCACTGGCCGGCTGAACAGACCTCGGACCTGGTCGGAGGCGCGTCGAATCGTCGCGGTGCTCGAGATGACCTTCGGCAGCTGGCCGTCGCGTTCGCAGAGCAGTTCGATCGCTGACTCGTACAGTCCGACCGTCGTGCCCAACGGCCCGGTGAGCAGGTGGAGTTCGTCCTGGATGATGAGGCTGGGCGGCAGGGTGCTGTTGGGTCTGCCGAACAGTGCACCCGAGCGTGGTTCCCAGGCCAGTGCGGCGAACTTGTCCACGGTGCCGAGAACGAAGGTGGGTGGGTGTTCGTACAGGTCGTCGTCGACGACGTGCACCGGCAGTCCGGTGCGGAAGTCGCAGGAGGCGTTGGTGCACCAGAACCGGAAACTGGTATCGGTTGCCTGCACGCCGTAGTCGTCGAGGTCCTCGCTCCTGGTGCGCGGCAGGATCTCGGTGCCGCACCACGGGCAGCGTTCCAGTACCAGGCGGTCGTCGGGGCGTTCGAGATCTCTGAGTTCCTCGACGGCCTCGCGGGCCTGCGGGTAGTGGTTGGGTGTCATGTCTCCACCGACCCAAAGGCCGATGGAGATGGGGCTGTCGCCGAGCAGCTCGGGGTTCTCTGTGCGGATGCGTTCGCAGGCACAGATTGTGGTGGCGGCGCGCTGGAACTGCTGGGTGCTGAGCAGGGTCAAGGTGTAGCGGCTGATGACGGTGGTGCCGGCTCCCCGGTCGCCGTGTCGCAGCCGCCGGTGGAAGATCTCGAACGCGGCCATCAGCAGGTAGGCCTCGGTCTTGCCACCACCGGTGGGGAACCAGATGAGGTCGACGATGTCGCGTTCATTGTCCGGGTCCTGCTCGTCCGCCAGCCCGGTGAGTGTCAGCAGGGCGAACCCGAGTTGGAAGGGCCGCCACTGGGCGCCGGGCTCGTAGGAGTCCGGCAGGGTGTTCGAGGCCGACCGGCTGCGACGGGATCCGGCCAGATCGCGGCGGGAGTGGCGCATCTGACGCAGCATCGCCTCGTTGGCCAGCCGGAAGGCAAGCAGCACCTGGTCATCGCCGACCAGCAGGTCGGCACCGCGGGTCATCCGCTGCACTGCGGTGTCGATGCGCTCCAGGATGCGTTGCGCCGCACTGCGCTGGCGGGGGGTATAGAGCTTCTCGGCCGCTGAGCGCTGTTCGCGGGCGAACTCGCGGTACTCGTCGATGAACGCGGTCAGTTCGGTGTGCAAGTCCTGCTTGTCGCCGTCGCGGTCGGCGAGCCATGCGACGTCCAGTGTCCGACGTGCTCGAATGGTCCCGTCCGGCTCGGGTTTGGGTTTGGCGCTGACCTTCGCGACCTCGTGGGCCGGCATGACGTCGGAGGTGATGCAGCGCACCGGTGTCTGCTCGGGCCAGACCGCAGCGCAGCCGTGACCAATGGCGTAGGTGCGGGCGTCGCGGTGCTGCAGCCGGAGCTCGTCCTCCTCGAGGTCGTGGCTGAGCGTGGAGACCGACGGGTATTCGAGGATCTCGCCGTCGCCGTTGACCTCCACCTGGATGGCGACCTGCAGAAGCATCTTGTCCCAAAGCCGGTCGATGCGGGTGTCGCCGGGTGCCTCGGCAGCGTTCACCACCGTCACGGTTATCAGCGCGCCGCCGGCGACGTGGCGCCAGCGCACGTGCAGTTTGGCGCGATCGTTGAGGATCGAGGCGCCCGGCACGCTGCCCGTGATGGTCTCGTCAGCGGTTGGCAGGCTGTGACGCCGCCACAATCGGTGCTTCGGGCGTCGGGGATCCTGTTCAGGCCGCTCGGTCGGTTCAGGCAGTGGGTTCTGTGACGCCGCTGCGGCCACGTCGGCCGCGGGTCCCTGCAGGGTCTCGTACCAGGCCGCGTCGACACGCACCCGCAGGCTGCTGGCCGAGGTGTAGAAGGACAGGCCCTGGCTCGCCGGGAGGAAGTCGTTGGCGGCGATCACCGAGCTGTCGCTGAAGCGACTCTCCTCGTCGCCTGAGTCACTGGCGGCCAGCTCGCGCTGCTCGCCCTCCTCCTCGATGTAGCTCTCGGCGGCAACGCTGCGGGGGAACAGGATCCCCATGAGGTAGCGCCGGTTCGGTGGATCGGTGATCGTTTCGCCTGGGTCGGCGAACGGTCCGACGAGTTGGCGCCGGACGTATGCGAGAAACTGCTTGCGGACTTCGGTGTACGTCTCGCTCATCGAGGGGCCTTCCCCAAGGCTTGCATGGCTGCCGGTGAGTGTTCGGCGAACAGTTCACGGACCCGGTCGGAGGCGGCCGGGTCCACTGCGACCCAGAGCCCGGCGCGGGCGCGACTGAGGGCCACGTACAACTCGTCGAGGTGTTGTCCGGCTAGACCGTCCACGTCGATGACGCAGATGAACCGGTTCTCCAAGCCCTTGATGTCTTTGACGGAGGCCCAGGTCAGGTCCTTGCCCGGCCAGGCCGCGGCCCAGTCGACGTCCAGTACCCGGATCCTGCCGCGCCGTGCGTCGCGGAGCCGACGCGCGCTGCTGGTCTCCCAGTCACCGCGCAGCGACAGCAGTGTGACGTCACGTCCCGGCACGTCCTGCTCGTAGAGTAGGCGCAGGTGGGCTTCAAGACGGGCGATCTCCTCGCCCTGGTCGGCGCACGGCCGGAATTCGACCTCGGGTCCCGATCCCGCCACCGAAACCCCGATGTCCGCTCCGGTCAGTGCACGAGTCTGGAACGCGATCTGGGGCGTGTTTCGGCAGTTGTGGCGCAGCGTGGCCGGCACCGCGCCGGTGCCTCGCAACATCGCCAGCGCGTCCTGGTCGTACTCGTCGTACACGTGGGCCTGCCCGTTGGGGTCGAAGAACATCACCCAGCGGCCGCGCTCCAGACCGCCGTCGAGTACGCCGTCGAGGACGTCGAGATGCTCGAACGACATCAGGTCCTGTGCCTCGTCGACGATGAGGTGGTCGGCTCTGCCCCGAAAGCTGCCCAGGTCGTCGTAGGCGACCACGTGCACCCCGCTGCCGGTCAGCCGACCTTGCAGGTATGCGGCGAGGATCGGGCTGCGGCAGGTGAACAGGATCTCCTGGCCAGTGCGGCGGAATCGACGTGCCACCTCTGCGGCGAGATACGTTTTCCCGGTGCCGGCGCCGCCGGCGCACAGCACTCGCGGGTTGTCGATGATCAGGTCGAGGCGGGCGAACTGTTCGGCGGTAAGTCGGTCGAACGACGCGTCGAGCAGAGAGGCGCGGGCGGCCAGTCCCGGACTGCGATCGAAGTCGGGACGCAGTACGCCGAGCAGTTGTTCTCGGACGTCCTTGCGCATCGGGGCAGCTCCATGATGCTTGGCGACCCAGTACTGCGCCGCGCGGCGCAAGCCGTCGCGCAGCCCGTTGGCTCGGGAGAGCGGGCCGCGACCGATGTAGGTCTCCTCCGACCACTCGGCGCTGACCGGCAGGTCGACGTCCGGGGTGATCACCACGAAGCCGAACGGCACGTCCGTCAGAAGGTGCGGCGGCAGGCGCTCCTCCAATCGGGTGCGCAGTGCGTACATCGCGCTGCCCGCCTGCCCGAAGGGGCCCTCGCGGGACTCCCGGTAGTGACCGGCCCGGTCGGAGTAGCTCCAGATACCGTGTCGGCGTGCGACGCGGGCGCCTTTGACCTCGACGACCAGAACCACCGTTTCCATGATCAACAGGAAGTCGATCTCGGCTGTCAGCTTGTAGTCGTGCTCGGGCAGCAGCAGTGAGTGCAGTCCCACACCTGGCATATCCAGCGCTGCCAACGCCGCGTGGACCCGCAGTTCGGCGGTCGTGTTCAGATCCGAAGGCAATTCACGAGGGATCATCCGCAATTTTGTCGTACCCCTCGCTTATGTTTAGCCCGCCCGGGACGAAAAGCTTAGCGGACCCCTGACCGCAGTTAGGTGACATGAGCACAACAGACGCCGCAGACCAGGAGCTGCTCACCCGACTCATCGGGCGAATCCACCCGTACGTCAAGAACAACCGTCTTGCGCGAAGTCGCATCGACCGTGTGCTGGGCAGGATCACCAAGGATCCACGACAGCGGGCGAGTCTGGAGATGCGTCTGGTGGCGGCCCTGCGGCCCGCCGGGATTGTTCTGATCGACGACTCGGCCGAGACCGGTCCACAGCCGTCTCCAGTCGTGCCGCCCGTTACTGCGGCTCGTGCCCAGAGCCGGACGGCGACGCACGTCCCATCGAGTCATGGGGGTGTTTCGACGCGCGTGAGCGGGTCGCTGTCCGGCGGCGCGCAGACGACGGGCGCGGTGGGTGCCACGCCCGCCGACGAGGACGAGAAGTTCACGGCGGCCCGCGACGGTGTCGACGTCGATCGGGCGAAGGCCTTGGCGGCAGCGCGCCGCTTCCTTCGTGAACGGCGTCACTTGCGCAACCCTGCGACCAGGATCCTGGGCGCTGAGCTGGAGGTTGGTCTGGCCGCGCTCATGCGCGTCGGCAGGTCGCAGACCGAGGATCTTCCCAGGGACTTCCGCCCGAGCCTGCCCGACGACTCCGAGGCGGCTCAGGCTTTCGACGCACTGGTCGTGCACAACACCCGCCTGGTGTGGTCCATCGCCAAGAGCTACTTCGGCCAGCCGACGTTCGACGACGAGGACATCGTCGGCTACGGCAACGTGGGCCTGATCCGGGCCGTGCAGAAGTTCGGCCCCGACCGTGGGTACAAGTTCTCCACCTATGCCACCTGGTGGATCCGGCAGAGCATCAACCGCGGTCTCGCCGACGACGGACGACTGATCCGCATCCCTGTGCACATGTACGAGAAGATGCAGCGCACTAAGGCTGTGCATTCCAGGCTGGAAGGGCGAGGCATCCGGCCGACCCTGAGCAGGATCGCCGCGGAGACCGGCTACACCGAAGAGGAGGTCAGTCAGCACTTCGAGTACATGAGGGGCGTGTTCTCCTACGACGTTCCCATGGGGGACGACAAGGAGTACACGCTGCGGGACTTCATGGCCCAACGAACCGAGAACTTCAGCGGAGCCGACCGGTACGAGGTACTCGCGAGGCGTGAAGCGGTGCACGAGGTGCTGAAGACACTCAGCGATAGGGAGGTTGGGGTGATCCGCCGGCGCTTCGGATTTCACGACGGTGAGGAGTGGACTCTGGACGAGATCGGTCGGGACTACGGCGTGACACGAGAGCGAATTCGCCAGATCGAGAGCAAGGTCATGACCAAGTTGCGGGAACCACAGCGCAACCTACGGCTGCGCGGTTTCCTCTAAGTTCACCCAGAATCTTCCGGAGGGTGGACGATCTGCGGGACTTGGATCTACCGGGCTTCCGGGGGTACGGCTCTGAAGGACCGCTGCCGCGCGGCCGTTGGACGCCCTTAGGTGGACGCGAGTGCAGCTGCCCGCTGTAGATGGGCGACTGTGCTGCTCCCATCCCGGAGCAGTGTGCGAAGGCCGCCGGGACTTGCCTGAGGCTTCGCGAACCAAGGCCGCCGCCGATACGGGGTCGACAGCGGGCGGCGCGGTAGCGAAAGCTCGGGCGAGATCGGCCGAAAGTCACGCGCTTACAGTAAGTGTCTGCCTATCGACAGCCATGCGGGCGCCTCGGGGCGGCAGCGGCCCCCGCTCACCCATGAAACCCCGCCTGCGGTCCACAAACAGTGTTAAGCGGTGATCACCGATGCGCCGCCTTTGTGCAGCTCATCGCCACGACGCCGCAACCGATGACAATCTCGGCACGGTCGCGGTTGTTAGCAAGGGTTGTCAACTCTTATCGACGTCGCGCATTCAGATGATGCGCTTCTCCGCGCGTGAGACCTTGCCGGCCCATCCGTCCGAGGAGCACCTCCAGTATCGGCCGCGAGGCCGGGCCGTGGGTCACGCCGTGAGGGCTACTCAAGCTAGATCGTGTCCACCAGAGCACCGCCACCACGATCCCCTCCGCTGGGAACCGAGACGGCGAACGCCGAATAAGAAGCAACTGTGTATCGAAACGGGCTACAGGCTCTCCGGTCAACGGTGACGATCAACCGGCCGGCCACTATGTCGCGATGGGACCATGGTGGGACGTCAAGGTGTCACAGGACGTCTCTGTGTGTGCGGTACTCCCATGCCTACAGGGTTGGCAGGCTTCTTCTGGTAGCCGGTATCTAGATCGCGTAAGCATTGGGACACCGGCTGCCCGAGGCCCCGGTCGCACGCGTTGTCAGAGCCGTGTGCGGCCGGGCTGCCCAGTGGGAGAGGCTGCACTGATCTCTTCGCTCGTTGCCCAAACTCGCTCGAACGAGTTGATGTAGGTCGCTGCCATGCCGTCGTCGCTTCGCTGGCTCAGGTGGAGGACCGGTGCGTGGGCGCCCGGGTGGCCGTACACGTGGGCGTTGATCAGCATTTGGTCGTCGGCTCGGTAGATCGAGTTGTAGAGCACGGTGTCGTGGAGCCGCAGTTCGGCGCCGGCATCGACGATCGGTTCGAAGCCGACGAGGGCGGTTCGGATGCGTGCACTCATCCCGTCTCCGATGCCCTCGTCGCTGCCCCGCCCGGTGATGTATTTGCCGTTCGGCTTACCGAGGGCGATGCGTATCCGCATGCCGGCTTTGGCCTTGCGGCGTAGGGCGTTTGTCACGGCGATGTTCTCTGCGAGGAAGAGCGCGCTGTAGGCGCTGATGCTGATCTCGGCTTCGGCGTTAGCGAAGAGGCGTGACCACGTGTCCGCTGGTACCGCGGAGCGATGGGGATAGACGATTCGGACCTCGTCGGCTGGCATGGTTGTTTCGGCGGGGCGAGGAAGTTCGGGCCACAGGTCGTTGGGTGCCCACCCTGTCAAGCCGGCGAGTGCATCACGATGCCGCGGGTATGGCATGCGGCCGGTCATCCAGCGGTGCACGGTCTTTGGATCGACGCCGAGCCGTGCGGCGACGTCTACTGCGCTGAGCCCGACGCCGCGCAGCGCACGAGATAGGGGATGGTTCACGCAACGACTCCCATCGCTGGCGAGAGGACCATCGTAGCTAAGAAGTCCCAAGACGTCCCTGCGCGTGGTTCCTTGTTGCTCACTCACCGTCAAGACTGAACCGATTGGAAAGCCGGTGGATGTCTGCGGAAGGGCGACGATGACGACGGATGAGCCTGGTGGTGAGGCGGCTGCTCGCGCATCTGCCGATCGTCTGGCGCTAGCGCTCGAAGATGCTGGTTTCGACGTGGGTCAGGACTTCCCTGCGTTGTACGTCGCGACCGGCCGCCATGGCACTCCCGTGATTCGCATCGGTGATGTTCTGCCTTGTGTCGCGGACCGGCTCGCCGTTGCCCTGGCGGGTGCTCCGGCCGATGAGAAATCCGGGTCCGAGGAGGGCGACGACAGGTAGCGACATGCGCAGTGTTCGGTGGGACGTTCGTTAATCTGCCCATGTGGATCAGATCGAACGAGCCCGTGACCTCGCGCGTCTGTTGCTGGCCGAGTCGATCCCACGGCGTTGGGCGCACAGTCAGGGTGTCGGAGGTAAGGCCGAATCGATCGCTCACCTAGTGGGAGGGCGAGCCTCGGCGCTGGTCTCCGCGGCCTGGCTCCACGACATCGGGTATGCCCCCGATCTTGTCGTGACCGGGATGCATCAGCTCGACGGTGCCCGCTACCTGCGAGACGTCGCCAAGGCCGACGAGCTGGTGTGCCGGCTGGTTGCTCACCACTCCTGCGCAGTCATCGAGGGCCGAAATCGAGGTCTCTCGGACCAGCTTTCGGACGAGTTCCCGCTGGTCGAAGGACTGGCGTCCGACGCCATGACGTACGCCGACATGACGACCGCGCCGGACGGTGAGCCGGTTGAAGTTGAGCAGCGCCTGGCGGAAATCTTGTCCCGGTATGGCGACGGTGACCTCGTCGCGGAGTCGATCCGCGAGGCGAGCCCTTTGATCATCGCCTCCGTCCGCCGCGTGACGGCACTGTTGACGAGCGGCTAAGCCTCAGCGCGGGTCAACGATCCTTGCTCGTCGCGGGTCCAGCGTCGGCCGGCGCTGTCCAGGAATTCGATCTGTACGGGTTCGGGTTCGACGTACGTCCGTAGCCACTCTGCCGGGGCTGGGCGCTGGACGGTCCGTCCTGGTGGAACAAGACCGACGAACTCGGAGCCGGCTTCTTCGTCGCCGCGGGCCGGCAGTGGCAGCTCTACCTCGTAGATCGGCATGTCGCTGGCGTTGTGGACGTGGAACGCGAGTTCGCGGTTGCCGTCGACTTTTCGTGTCAGCTCGACCCACGCGCTGATTCGCTCAGCTTGGGCGCGCTGCTGGTCGTCGGCGCGGTCGGCTTCGCGTCGGTGTTCGCGGCGCAGGAGCACGAATCCGACGATGAAGGCGCCGACCGTTCCGACCGCTGCGAAGGTGTCCGCTCCGGCGCCGACCCAGTCGCTATCCAAGGTGAATGCTTTGCGGGGCGGTCAGGTACTGGTCGACCCGCATGCGCATGGAGCGGTCCATCGGCAAAGACGGAATCTGTGCCGAGGGTACCCAGCGGACCTCGGTGGACTCCGAGCTCGGGGTGGGTGTCCCGCCGATCGGGCGGGCCGTGAAGACGACCGAGAACTCTTGCCGTGCTTCGTTGTTGCTGGTGTAAAGGATGACGTGGCGAGGGTCGGTATAGATACCGACGAGGCCAGTAACCTCGACCTCGATCCCGGTCTCCTCGGCCGTCTCGCGGACTGCGGTGTCTGGCAGTGATTCGCCGAGGTCCATGCCGCCGCCCGGTAGGGCCCAGTTGTCGTTGTCGGAGCGGCGGATAAGTAGGATTTCGCCTTCGTCGTTGACCACGATGACGTTGGCCGAGGGCACGACGCTGTTCGCCTTCGGCGCCTGGGGGTCGTTGTAGTAGTCGATGCGTCGTCCCACGTTCGCCTCACTCCAGGGGTGTTGCGCTGTTCCATACGCGCTCGAAGCTGTCCAGGTATGTGGTGACCATGCCGCCGCCGGCTACTCGCCGCAGGTGCAGCACCGGTGCCTGCGAGGCCGCGAAGCTGTAGATGTGGGTGTTGACCAGTACTTGGTCATCGGCGCGGTAGATCGAGTTGTACAGCACGGTCTGATGCAGCCGGAACTCGATGCCATCGACGTCGAGAAGCGGCCGGTACATGACGAGCGCGTTCTTGATCTTTGCGGTGAGGCCTCCGTCGATGCCCTCGTCGCTGTCTCGCTGCGTAACTGACTCGGCGTTGGGATCGCCGAGCAGGATGCGGACGCGCGTTCCCGCGTCGGCCTTCGCGCGGAAGATCCGGTGGATGCCGGCGTCCTCGGACAGGAACAGGCCGCTGTAGACGAGGACTCCGATCTCCTCTTCAGCACGGTCGAACATGTTGCGCCACACCTCGGACGGCACGGTCCAGCGGTGTGGGTAGATGTTGATGATCTCGCTCTCGCTGGCGCTGGCGACCTGGTCGGCGCTGAGCGCGTCGGGCCACAGGTACACCTCGTCGACTCCGAGTTGCGCGGCGACCGCGTAGCGGTGGCGTCGGTACGGCGTCCGGCCGCTGATCCAGCGTTCGACGCTTTTCGGATCGACGTTGAGCGCTTCCGCCAGTCCGGCCGGAGTCGTTCCACGTTCCAACATGGCGGTGCGTAGTCGCTCGTTCGGCATCGTCATCCCGTCAAGACGTCCCGGCAGCTTGACCACCCTAAGGGAGACGTCTCGGACACGTCCAGCCACGACCTGATCACGTCCCGTCGCCTGGTCGCAATCTCAATGGCGTCGATGCGGACCGCGCACCGACCAACCGAGAGGAGATCAGCAATGGACACCCAACACTTCACACACGAGGCACCGACCTGCCCGTGCGGCGCACAGCTCGGCGCAGGACACCCCAGCCTGTGCCGCAAGTGCACCGCCCGGACCCGTTGGAACCGGCGGCACCAGCCGCGCGGCAGCCACGCCGGCGCGGACCGGGCCATCCGAACCCGCCGGCACCGGCGCGACCGCCGCGGTGGTGACGCATGACGATCGCGGTTTCCGCCGTCCTGTTGCTCGGCGTCTTCGTCTATCTGCTGTGGCGCTATGCCCGGTTGCCGATGTGGCAGGCCGCGATCTGCGCGGCGTTCGGTTACTTCCTCGCCTCATCGTCGATCGGCCCGGAGATTGGCAACGGGCTCCGCGCTCTGGCCCGGTTCATCGCCGGACTCGATCTCTGACATGGGCGGCGTCGCACCCAAGAACCGACGCGACTGGTGGGCGATCGCGGGGATGGCCGTTGCCGCGATCTCCGCGGCTGCGGCGAGCTTCTCCGGTCTCCGAGGCTTGGCGCAGATCGCCGGATGGCCCGACCGGCTCGCCTGGCTGCTGCCGGTCACCATCGACGCGTACGCGATGACCTCCGCCCGGGTCTGGCTCGCCGCATCGCTCAGCGACAGCCGAGGCCGGAGCTTCGCCCGAGCGAACGCCACCGGTGCCATCGCTACGAGCATCGTCGGAAACGCCGGCTACCACGTCATTGCCGTCGGCCTGGTCGAGGTGTCCTGGCCGATCGTCGTGCTGGTGGGCGCCGTACCGGCCGCCGTCCTCGGATTGACCGCACACCTGCACGCGCTAACCACCGTCGCAGCGGCGGACACCGCTGCCGTGCCCGCAGGCGAGGACCGTCCCGAGTCCCGTACCCGAGTCCGGACCCGGCGCACGAAGCGCCGCACCGATACCGCTCTGCTCAACGCCGCCCGCGAGGTTGACACCCGGCACCGCGCCGCAAACAACGGGCGACCCATCAGCCGAGACGGACTGCGTTCGGCGCTTCGTATCGCCGGACCCAAGGCGACCGAATTGCGGCGACTACTCGCCGCCGAGACCAGCACCAACACCGATCGGAAGGAGGCTTCATCCCACCCATGACCAACGAATCACACACCCCGCGCCCGACCCTCGACCAGGAGGCCGTACACACCCACCTCAACGCCGCGCGCCGCCGGCCCACACCGGTCACCATCTGGACCGCCATCGGCGACATCCCCGTACTACTTGCCGAGATCGACCGGCTCACGCGGCTTCTGAGCCGCACCCGGTGGGACTTCGCCGACCTTCTCGCCGCAGCTCGCGCCACACTCAACGCCCATCATGACGGCGAGCTTGACCCGTTGACCTACCTCCGCGACCAGGTCGCCGAACACCAGGCATGGACCCCACCCGACCACGGCGAACTCGCTCAATGAGGGCTTACGGACGCCGCCACCGCCGATGGGGACGCCGCAACCCACAACCACTGCTGTTCGTTCCCGCTGAGCCGCTACTCATCGTCGGCCTCTCCGCGATCGGACGCGCCCTGTTCCGCTACCGCTCGGAACTCGCACCAGCAATCGCCGGCCTCGCACTCTTCTGTACCGGACTTGGACTGCACAGCACGCATCCCGACACCTGGCCACTGGTCGCCGTCCTGACCGCCGTCGCGGCACTGACGGCCGGACTCCGCGGCATGCCGTGGGGCCTCTCGCGCACCGCGGAACGCGCCTACGCCGCGACAGCGACCGCCGCTGCAGGCGGCTGGCTCGCTGCCGCGACGGCACTCGGACCGGTTCGGACTCCGCTACCAACCATCCTGCTGATCGCCATGCTCCTGCTCGGCATGCCGTGGTGGGCGCACCGGCGCCGACGAGCCCGAGTCCGGGTGGACCGGGTCATCCACGCATGGCCCGATCTCGCGGAAGCAATCGGACTCGACGGATCACGCGTCATGTCGGCCGTGGTCGACACCTGGGGATGGCGAGCCCGGCTCAAGCTCCGCGCCGGACAAAGCGTCGCCGACGTCATGGCCCGTGTCCCGGCGATCGAATCCGCCTTGGGAACGCGACCCGGTGCGGTCCGCGTCGAGCAGGACCCCGCGCACGCCGGCCGCTGCACCATGCGCGTCGTTGCCGTAGACCCGCACGCCGGCGCCATCCCATGGCCCGGCCCGACCGCCCGCTCACTGACCGACCCGATCGAACTCGGCGTCTTCGAAGACGCCACCACGGTCCGGGTGCCGCTCCTGCGCCGGCACGCACTCATCGGCGGCACCACCGACTCGGGCAAGAGCGGCGTGCTCAACGTCGTCCTCGGCACCCTTGCCGCCTGCTCTGACGTCGTGCTGTGGGGTATCGACCTCAAAGGCGGCATGGAACTACGGCCCTGGGCGCCCTGCCTCGCCAGACTCGCCACCACCCCGGAAGACGCTACCCAGCTCCTCGCCGATGCCGTCGCCGTACTCGACGCCCGTGCACACGCCGCCAGCCGCGACAACACCCGCGTCTGGGAACCCACACCGAGCGCTCCTGCCCTGGTCATCGTGATCGACGAGTACGCCGAACTCGCCGATACCGCCCCAGCGGCTGTCACGCACGCCGAATCGGTCGCCCGCCGTGGCCGGGCAGTCGCCGTCGACCTCCTCGCTGCCACGCAACGTCCCACGCAGAAGGCCATGGGCGGAGGAGCGTTGCGTTCCCAGATGAGCGTGCGGGTCTGCCTACGCGTCCGCGAACGCCGCGACGTCGACCTCATCCTCGACAAGGGCATGCTCACCACCGGCTGGCACGCCCACACCCTCGACGCACCCGGCAAGTTCTACGTCCTCGCAGACGGCCACAACCAACCGCGCCGCGCTCGCGCCTACCTGGTCACCGACGACCTCGTGCGGGAGACCGCCGCCCGCTACGCCGACCAGCGGCCAGACCTCGACCCGCTGTCCCGCGCCGCCCTCGATCGACAACCCAAGGCTCTCGATCCGCCCCAGCCCGCCCCTGACGACCCGGAACAAACGCTTCTCATGGCGCTCGCTCAAGCACCCGACGGTGGCCTGACCGTGCCGGAGCTGATCGAGCTGACCGGCATGCGACGCACCTGGGTCTACGACCGGCTCCAAGCCCACGCCACTGCCGGCCGAGCCCGGCAAGTCACGCGCGGACGCTGGCGCGCCTGACCCGATCGTCCGCGCGGACGTCCGTCCGCTCGCGCGCGTCTGCGCCGATCAGCGCGCGGACGGACAACGGACGGACGACCGCGCGGACACACCCAATGACGAGAGAGGAGGCCTTGCGATCACCACGAACGAACAATCCGCAGAGGGGAGAAATCGCAGCATACGCACGTGCCAGACACTGAAAATCGAAAATGGCCAGCTCAAGACGTCCCTAGACGTCCCGCCCTCAGACGCCGCCGCAGACGCGCTGTGGCGCATCATCGACCAAGCCCGGAAGACTCGCCAGGCATGAGGTTCGCCTTCTACGGACGCGTGTCGACCGAAGACCAACAGGACCCGCAGGCATCGAAAGCTTGGCAGCTGTCCCGTGCCCGCAGCCTGATCGAGCCGGCCGGCGGAGAAGTCGTCGCCGAGTTCTTCGACATCGGGCTCTCCCGCTCACTGCCCTGGAAGCGGCGGCCAGAAGCAACACGCCTGCTGGATGCGATCAAGAGCTCCGGTCGCGGCTTCGATGCCGTAGTCATCGGCGAGCCACAGCGCGCCTTCTACGGCAGCCAGTTCGGCATGACCTTTCCCATCTTCGTCCACTACGGCGTCGGCCTGTGGGTTCCCGAAGTCGGCGGCGCCATCGACCCCGGCTCCGACGCCCACGACCTCGTCATGGCCCTCTACGGCGGCATGAGCAAAGGCGAACGCACCCGCATCAAAATCCGCGTCCGCTCAGCAATGCGATCACAGACGGAACTGGAGGGCCGGTTTCTCGGCGGACGACCGCCCTACGGCTACCGACTCGCTGACGCGGGCCCGCACCCCAACCCCGGCAAGGCCGCCGAAGGCAAACGGCTCCGCAAACTCGACCCCGACCCGGTCACCGAATCGGTCGTGAAGCGAATCTTCGCCGAGTACGTCGCCGGGCGTGGCATGACATCGATCGCGCGTGGCCTGACCCAGGACGGTATCCCGTGCCCGTCCGCCTATGACCGGCCGCGTAACCCCCACCGCAGCACTGAGGTCTGGGAAACCACCGCGGTCCGCGCGATCTTGCAGAACCCGCGATACACCGGCCGCCAGGTGTGGAACCGGGCGCGCACGGACGAAGTTCTCCTTGACGTCGAGGACGTCGCGCTCGGCCACGAGAGCCGGCACCGCTGGAACGACCCGAGCCAATGGGTGTGGTCGCGGACCGAGGCGCACGAGCCGCTGATCAGCACCGACCTGTATGAGAGCGCTCAACGGACGATCAAGAAGAGGGGAACGAGCGGCGACGCCGGAAAGGCTCCGCGCCACACCGGCCACCCGTATCTGTTCCGAGGGCTGATCACCTGCGGGATCTGTGACCGGAAGATGGTGGGCAACCCCAACCACGGCCGGCTCTACTACCGGTGCACCGCGAGCCGCGACTTCGTTCGCCAGCACAGGATCAGCCATCCGCCGGCGTTGTATCTCCGCGAGGATGCGATTACCAACCCCGTCGAGCGGTTCCTGCGCGACGAACTCACCGGTCCCAGCCTCGCCGACAATCTCAACCGTGTCGCCGAGGCGCAGTACCGTGCGGCACTCGTCGCCTACGACTCGGCCGGTGAGGTCGACGAACTCCGCCAGGCCATCGCTGACGCGGACGCGAAGATCAATCGCTATCGGGCCACGCTCGACGCCGGAGGCGACCCGGCACTCATCGCCGAGTGGATCAGTGAGACCAGCGCGATTAAGAAGGCCGCTCAGGCACGACTCGGCCTCACCGAAGCGCCGCCGCAGCGAATGACCAGCGATCAACTCGACGCCATCGCGGACGCCTTCAACGACCTGCTCCGGCTGCTCCGCGACGCCGACCCACGCGACAAGGCTGAGCTGTACAGCCGGATCGGCCTGCGGATGACCTACCAACCAGGCCCAGAAACACTGATCGCCGAGGTTGTCACCCCGGCGAGTTCTCGTGTCTTTGATTGGTGTCCGAGGGGGGACTTGAACCCCCACGCCCGATAAAGGGCACTAGCACCTCAAGCTAGCGCGTCTGCCATTCCGCCACCCGGACCTGCTCACACAGCTTAGCGGAGCGGCGAACCAGCCCCGTGAGCCGTACAGGGGAAGACTGTACACGGCCCGGAACGGCCCCCGAAGCAGGGGCCACCCACCGGACATTGCGGGACGAAAGACCCCCGGGAACTGGCGGGTGACAGAGGAACCGGGCAGCATGGCGGGCGTGTCGGAATCCTCCCCGCTCATCCGGGCCCTGCAGCGGGCGCAAGCGCTGGTCGCCTCGGGCAATCTGGGTGGTGCGCTCGTGCTGTTGGAGCGCGCCGTGGAGTTGGGGCGGGAGAACCTCGGCGAGGACCACAGTGATGTGCTGGCGGCGCAGCGGGAGTTGGCCGGCGTGTTGCTGCAGGTGGATGAGCCGGTGCAGGCGCGGCGGACGCTGGAGGAGGCGTATGCCGCGGGGCACTTCCGGTTGGGTGATCGCGATCCGCTGATGCTGCAGATCTCGCACGATCTGGGCGTGGTGGCCGAGGAGCTGGGCAACCGGCACGAGGCACGCAAGGCGTTCGGGCGGGTTGCGGAGCACGGGCCGGGGGCGCTGGGGGAGCGGCATCCTCTGGTCGCCCGGGCGCGGGCTCATTTCGGGCAGGATCAGGAGCAGGCTGAGGTACGGGAGACCGCACACTTCCCGGAGCCACCACTCCCGCCGGCGCCACCCGCCCGGCGCACGGTGCCGCCGCAGACTCCACCGGCGGGTTCCCCGTGGATCGGTGCGCCGAACTACGAGCAACCGCAGCCGCCACCGCGACAGCAGCTACAGCAGCCGCCGCAGCAGCAACAGCAGGTGCAGCCCCACTACGAGCAGCCGCAGCCCCAGTACGAGCTGCCGCAACAGCAACAGCCGCGGTATGAGCAGCACCTTGCGCCATGGGTGGGCGACGAAGCCCATGGCCGCGCAGTGCCCGGTGGGGTGACGGCCTGGCGGGGGGAGCCGGCCCCGCCTCCGGTGCCGGCGCATCCGGTCCTTCCTGCCACGGGCATGGGTGGGGCGTACCAGATAAGTCCGATGCAACCGGCGCAAGTCGCGCCGGAGAGCGGGCGCCGCCGGGGGATGGCGGTGTTCGCGGTGATCGCGGCGACGTTGTCGGCGGTGGTGGCGGTGGCGGCGCTGGTGTTCGTGCTCGCCGATCGGGTGGGTGGGCCGGACGCGGGCGAGACCGTGGTCCCTACGGGTGAGCCGGGCGGGCCGGATGTGCCAACTCCGGAGAACGCGCCGCCCGGTGAGATCAGTCTGGACGACCGGGGTTCGGCGATCGAGGTGCGGTGGAGCGACCCGGCCGGCGGGCGGGTGCCGTTCATGGTCACGATGGCCCGGCCGGGGGAGACGCTGCGTCCGGTGTCCTCGGTCGGACCTGGGGAGACGTCGTTCCGGATGGGTGGGCTGAACCGGAAGCTGGACTACTGTTTCGCGGTGGTCGCGGTCTACGAGACCGACCGGTTCGCATCGTCCGATCAGGTCTGCACCCAGCGGCGGTAACGGCATCCACAAGCGTGGAAGCCGGGTATCGACGTACGCCCCCCTTTCCCTATGATGGCTCGGTCCTGGCGGGGTGTGACGAGGGGATCACGGTAGTGAGCAGCTCAGACAGCACCAAGACGCGCCGTGGTCACCTGGTCACGCTCGGCGTCGTGCTGGTGTTGGCAGCGGGGCTCGGCCTGACCGTGCGGGGGCTCGGCGACGCCGACGAGGCACTGGCCAGTTTCGACGCCGCTTCGTGGGTGTGGAGCCGCAACAAGGGTGAGATCGCCCGGCTCAACGGCGTCACCGCCAAGGTGGACACCCGTGTCGACGTGGGGCAGGCCGGCGGCCACGAGCTGGAGGTCGTGCAGAGCGACCGGTTCGTGCTGCTGCGTGACGTGCACACCGGTGCGATCGGCACGATGGACCTGACCGCGCTGAAGGCGTTCTGGCCCCAGCAGTCGGCTCCGGGGCGCGGCATCAGCGTGGCACTGCACGAGTCGTCGGCGTTCGTGGTCGACGCGGTGCAGGGCAAGGTGCAGCAGGTCGACCCGGCCACGCTGGCGTCGCTCGGCGACCCGCTGGTGTTCCCGCCGGGCCTCACCGGCGGCACGTTCGACGGCAAGGGGAGGCTCTGGGTCGCCTCGCCGAGCGAGGGCACGGTGACCGCGATCGCGCCGGCGCCGCCCGTCACCGAGGGGGGCACCCCGGCCGGGCCGCAGCGGGAGCGCACCGAGTCCGTCGCCGACCCCAGCCACGACCTGGCGCTGACGACGCTGGACGACGGCGCCGCCGTGCTGGACCGGACCACCAACATGTTCACCCGCCTGGGCGCCGCGAAGTCCACGATCGAGCTGCCGCTTTCCGGGCCCGGCCTGGTGCCGCCGCGCACCGAGGGCACCACCGTGGCGGTCACCGTCCCCGCCGACCGCAAGGTCTACGCGGTCGACCCGGCCGGGGTGCGCACCGGCGTCACCGTCCCCGGCGACGGCGCCGACCTGCAGCCCGCGGTGGCGTGGGAGGGCTTCCTCTACGTCGCTGACGGCGGCACCGTGCACGTCTTCGACCAGTCCGGCAAGGCGCGCAAGCAGATCAGCGTGCCGCGCCCGGGCGGTGGCCTGGAGCTGGAGATCCGGGAGAACTACCTGTTCATCAACGCGCCGGGCACCTCCACCGCGCGGGTGGTCGACAACACGCACGGCGTACGCGTGGTCGACAAGTACGCGAACGACGTGCTCGGTGGCGACCCGCCGCCGGTGCCCGACAACCCGCCGCCCCCGCCGCCGAAGCGCAAGCCGCAGAAGCCGCAGGTGAAGGAGCCGGGCGCGCCGCGCAACGTGCGCGCCGCCGCCGGCAACGCGGAGGCCCGGGTCACCTGGCAGGCGGCCGCCGACAACGGCGCCGCGATCAGCAAGTACGTGGTCTCCGGCGCGGGGCGCACCTTCCAGGTCGGCGCCGACCAGCGGTCCGTGGTGGTCACCGGGCTGACCAACGGCGAGACCTACCGGTTCCAGGTGCACGCGGTGAACCGCAAGGGCGACGGGCCGGCGAAGACGAGCAACGCGGTCCGGCCCACCTCCGAGGTGCCGGACGCGCCGGGCGCGCCGACCGCCGAGGCGAAACCCGACGGCACGGTCACGGTCAGCTGGCCGGAGGCGAACGGGCAGGGCCGCGGCATCGCGCGGTACACGGTGACCGCGGTCGCCGAGGGCGGGGCCGCGCCGGTCGGGGACGCCACCGGGACGTCGCTGACCATCGCCGCCGGCAAGCTGGAATTCGGCAAGCAGTACGCGTTCACCGTGGTCGCGGTCAACGACATCGGCGCGGGTTCACCGGCCTCGCCGGTCAGCAACAGCGTGGTGCCGTTCAGCAAGCCGGGCCGCCCGGACGGCGCCGAGGCGGCGACCGTGGGCGACCAGGCCGGCGCGATCCGGGTCAGCTGGGCCGCGGCCGCCGACAACGGCCGGCCGATCACGAAATACGTGGTGACGGCGGGTGGTAAGAGCACCGACGTCACCGACGGGACGGCGACCACGCTGACCGGCCTGGGCAACGGCGAGACCATCGCGGTGCAGGTGGCGGCGGCCAACGAGGCGGGCGCCGGGGAGGCGGCGACCGCGACCGCCCGGACCGTGTCGGCGCCGGCGGTCACGGTCACCGGGGTGAGCCCGACCTTCAACTCGGCGGCGGTGACGTTCAGCGTGGACGGCGGCGGGGGCACCACCACCTGCTCGCTGGCCGTCTCGGGCGGCGGCAAGGGGTCCTCCGGCAGTTGCAACAGCCTGAACGCCACCGGGCTGAAGCCGAGCACCAGCTACACGTTCACGGTCAGCGCCAAGAACGCGGCGGGCACCACCACGAAGGAGTCCACCAAGACCACCGACGCGCTGTTCGGCACGGCCACCTGCATCAACGGCACCGGTGACCAGAAGACCTACTGCGACAAGGACGTCGCCGGGCGCAACGGCAACGAGATCTTCAAGGTCACCCGGCAGGACGACGACCAGCAGGCCGGCTGGGTGAAGAACGGCACGAAGCTGAAGGCGTTCTGCAAGAAGAGCGGCGCCGAGGTCTACGCGTTCGTCTACAACAACGACAAGCGCAGCACGTGGTGGATCCAGGTGGAGTACGAAGGCAAGACGTACATCCCGTGGGCCTGGTTCAACCTCGACGGCGGCGACGACCTGGGAGACCTGCCGACGTGCTGAACCCCGCACACGTCCAGGGCTTCGCCCAGGTCACCGCGCAGCTCGCCGACCGGATCGGCTCGGTGGTGCTCGGCAAACCCGAGGTGATCCGGCTCGCGCTCACCGCGATGTTCGCCGAGGGGCACGTGCTGCTGGAGGACGTGCCCGGCGTCGGCAAGACCACCCTGGCCCGGGCGCTGGCCGCCTCCATCCACGGAGTGTGGCGGCGCATCCAGTTCACCCCGGACCTGCTGCCCTCCGACGTCTCCGGCGTGACCATCTTCAACCAGGCCAGCCGCGGCTTCGAGTTCCACCCCGGGCCGGTCTTCGCGAACATCGTGATCGCCGACGAGATCAACCGGGCGTCGCCGAAGACCCAGTCGGCGCTGCTCGAGGTGATGGAGGAGCGGCGGGTCACCGTCGACGGCGTGCCGCACCCGGTGCCGCAGCCGTTCCTGGTGGTCGCCACGCAGAACCCGGTCGAGATGGACGGCACCTACCGCCTTCCCGAGGCGCAGCTCGACCGGTTCCTGGTGAAACTCTCCGTCGGCTACCCGGACGAGGAGGCCGAGATCCAGGTGCTGCGGGGCGCCGCGGGACGGTCGCCGGACACCCTGGAGCCGGTCACCGACACCGCCACGATCGGCGAGATGGTGCGGATGGCGCAGGCGGTGCACGTGGCCGACCCGCTGTACGCGTACGCGGTCCGGCTCGCCGCCGCCACCCGCACCCACCCGCAGGTCCGGGTCGGCGTCAGCCCCCGTGGGGTGATCGCGCTGACCCGTGCGGCGAGTGCCTACGCCCTGATCCACGGCCGGGGATACGTGCTGCCGGAGGACTTCAAGGACCTGATCACCCCGGTCTTCGCGCACCGGTTGCTGCTGTCGGCCGACACCCAGCTGCGCGGGGTGACCGCCACCGACGTGCTGGCCGACGCGGTCCGCGCGGTGCCGGTCCCGCTGCCCGACCACCGCGCGGCCGCCGGCGTGCCCGCTCAAGCTATGCCCGCTCAAGCTATGCCCGGCCACGCCATGCTTGCTCAGAGCGCGCCCGGCCCGAGCATGCCTGGTCAGAACGGGTCCGGGCACGGGATGCCCGAGCACCGCATTCCTGACCAGCGCGTCTCCTCCGCACCGTGACCGCTCGCGGCATCGCCCTGCTCGTCGCCGCCGTGCTGCTGCTCGCCGCCGGGTTCCGGTTCGGCTATCCGGACCTGGCCCTGCTCGGCGCGGCGGGCGGGCTCGCGGTGCTGGCCGCCGCCGGATTCGCCGCCTGGCGCCCGCGCCTCGGAGTCGAGCGGGTCGCCGAGCCCGACCGGGTGGCCCGCGGCGAGCCCGCGAGTGTCCGGCTCACCATCCGCAACAGCAGCCGGTTCCGGGCGGCCGCGCTGATCGCCGTGGACCGCTGCGGGCCCTCCACGGTCGACGTGCCGCTGCTGCGGCTGCGGCCGGGCCGGGACACCACGACGCAGTACCCGGTGCCCACCCACCGGCGCGGCCTGGTGCCGATCGGGCCGCTCGGCGTGACCCGGCGTGATCCGCTGGGGCTGCTCACGCTGACCCGCACCTACGGCGGGACCACGATCGTGCGGGTGCACCCGCGCATCCACCTGCTGCGTGCGGTCCCGGCCGGCCTGACCCGCAGCCTGGACGGCGGCGCGGACAAGGTGCCGCACGGGACGATCACGTTCGACTCGCTGCGGGAGTACGTGCCCGGCGACGAGCTCCGCCGCATCCACTGGCGCAGCAGCGCGAAGGTCGGCGAGCTGATGGTGCGCGAGCAGCTGGACACCGCGGAACCGACGCTCGTGCTGCTGCTCGACGACCGTGCGGCGGCGCACCCGGGGGACGGCGAGACGTTCGAGCACGCGTGCGAGGCGGCGGCGTCGGTGGTCACGGCCGCGGTGCGGGAGTCGCTGCCGGTGAGCCTGCACCTGGTGTCGGCCGCCGCTGAAGGGTCGTTCCTGGACGTCCTCACCGAGGTGACCCTCAGCGACGGCGACGTCGAGGCCACCCTGCGGCGGTTGCGGTCGCAGCGGCTGGGGGACACGCTGATCTTCCTGACCGGGCCGGGCGGCCGGGACGACCTCGGCCGGGTCAGCGGGTTGCGTGGGTCGTACCCCATCGTGATCGCCGGGGTGTTCGGTGACCGGGACGCGGCGCCGGAATCCGGCGCCGACGGGATGATCGTGATCGAGGCGGCCGACGGCGGCGAGTTCGCCGCCGCCTGGGACGGGGTCCGCGGGTGGTGACGCGGACGGTTGCCGGGCTGCGGTCCGCGGTGGTCCCGCTGTGCCTGGTCGGCCTGCTGGTCCTGGCCGGTGTCGCGCTCGGCCGGATCTACTCCGACGACCTGCTCGTGCGGCTCGTCGCGGGCGCTGCGGCCGGCTCCGTCGCCGCCGGCGTGGCCACCCGCCGCCTGCCGTCCTGGACCGCGGCGCCGCTGTCCGCGGTCCTGCTGGCCGGCTACACCGTGCTCGCGCTGCACCTGGCCGCTCCCGCCGGACTCACCGCCGACGTGCTGCGCGACGCCCTCACCAACGGCATCCCGCGCCTGCTCACCGCGATGATCCCGGTCGAATCCACCCCCGACACCGTGGTCGTTGCGGTGGTCGCCACCTGGCTGACCGGCCTGGCCGCCACCGAGGTCGGCGTCCGCAGCCGCCGCGTGCTGTTCGGCTGCCTTCCGCCGGTCCTGCTCTACGCCGGCGCGCTCTATGTGGTGGGCCCGAACGCCTCCGCCGCGACCGGCCCGACCCTCGCCTTCGCGGCCCTGGTGACGGCCGCGCTGGTGGCGGGCTCCCCGGCCTCGCCCGCGGCCTCGGCGCTGCCGGCCCGGGCGCGGGCCCAGGCGCTGGGTGCCTCGGCCGCCGGCCTGGTGGTCCTTCTCGGGGTGGTCGCTCTCGCCGGGCCGTGGGTCGGCGGCCGGGTGACTGCCACCCCGGTCGACCCCCGGCGGTACGTGGAACCGCCGCGCGTGGACAGCCTGGACGAGAGCCCGCTGAACCGGATCTCCGGATGGGCGCTGTCGCCGGCGCAGCCGCTGCTGGAGCTCCGCCCGGGCCCGGGCACCGGCCTGCCCGCGGCCACGCAGGACCAGGAGTCCACCGGGTCCGCGGCGGTGCGGCTGCGGCTGGCGGTGCTCTCCGACTACGACGGGGTGACGTGGCGGGTCGGCGCGGTCTACCGCAACGCCGGCCGGGTCCTCCCCGCGCAGGAGCCGCTGCCCGGCGCCGAGATCGTCGAGGCGTCCCAGGACGTCACGATCACCGGGCTGACCGGGCGACTGCTGCCGGCGATCCCGGCGCCGACCGCGGTGTCCGGGGCGCGGGTCGCGTACGACCCGGACACCGGCACGCTGATCCGCCCCGAAGGGCTCACCCAGGGCCTGCGTTACACGGCCACCTCCCTCGTCCAGCGGCCCGACTTCAACCTGCTGCCGACCGCCGAGGCACCCACCGGCGACCCGGTGGTGCGGTACCTCAAGGTCGGCGACGCGGTTCCCCAGCAGGTGCAACGGCTCGCCGAACACCTGGCCGACGGCAACGGCGGGGCGTACGACCGGGCGATCGCCATCGAGGAGTTCCTGGCCGAGCACTACAAGGTGGTCGCCGACGCGCCGAGCGGTCACGCGTACCCCAACATCGCCCACTTTCTGTTCGGCCGCACCGAGCAGGGCGGCCGGGTCGGCACGTCGGAGCAGTTCGCGGCCGCGTACGCCCTGCTCGCCCGCCTGACCGGCCTGCCCAGCCGGGTCGTGGTCGGCTTCACCGCGCCGGCCGGGGGCGGCGCGGTCACCGGCGGCGACGCGCTGGCCTGGCCGGAGGTGCTGTTCGACGGGCTCGGCTGGGTGGCCTTCGACCCGATGCCCAAGAGCGACGACCCGCGGCCGGTCGAGGAGGACTTCGCCCCGAAGCCCACCACCCCGCCACCGGCGCCGTCGGAGCCGCCGGCCACCGCCGAGACCTCCGCCGCCGCTCCCTCCGGCGCCGCCGTGGCCGTCGCCCCGGCCCAGGGGCCGTCGCGGCTCGTGGTGGCGTCCGGCGCGTCCGGATCGCTGCTGCTCGCCGGGGTGATCGGCGGGTTCGCCGTGGTGCAGTTGCGGCGGTCGCAGCGTCGGCGAAGGTTGTTCGGCGGTGGTCCGGGGGAGCGGGTGGCCGGGGCGTGGCTCGAGCTCACCGACGCCCTGCGCCTGGCCGGGCGGCCGCTGCCGGCCCATCTGTCCGCCACCGAGGCCGCGACCTTCGCCACCACCGCGCCCCCGGCCGAAGCGTCACGTTCCGGTCTGCTGCGCCTGCGCCGGGCGGCCCCGCCCGAGGCGCCCGAAGGTGATCCCCCGCCAGGGGACCGGTCCGGAACGACTGGCTCCGGCCCAGCTCCGTTGCCCTCGCTGGACGGCCTGGTGGCCGCGATCAACACGGCGGGGTTCGCCCCGGAGGTGGTCAGCGACGACCAGGCGCACCAGGCGGCGAGCGAGGTGGTCGCCTTCTCCGCGGCCCTCAAACAACGGCAGCCCCGGTTGACGCGCTTGTGGTGGAGCGTGCGGCCCGGTCCCCTGCGCTGGCACCGCGACCGCTGACGCCCGGTGCCGGCCGCGACCGTCAGGCGGCGACACGCTCGGCGGCCGGGCGGCGCCGCAACCCCGCCTGCTGGACGGCGGGCGGGTCGTAGGCCATGTCCAGCGACCCGACGTCCACGCCCGGCGGGACGATCTCGTCGATCCGGTCCAGGATCTCGTCGGTCAGCGTCACCTCGGCGCCGGCCAGCAGGTCGTCCAGCTGGGCCATGGTGCGCGGCCCGAGGATCGCCGACGTCACGCCCGGGTGGGCGATCACGAAGGCCATCGCCAGGTGGGTCAGCGACATCCCGGCCTTCTCCGCGAGCGGGATCAGCTGCTCCACCACGTCGAGCTTGCGTTCGTCGCCGAAGTGCTTCGGGGCGAAGGCCGCCCGGGCGCTCGTGGCCGGCTGCCCCTTGCGGTACCGCCCGGTCAGCAGGCCGCCGCCGAGCGGGCTCCACACCAGCGTGCCCATCCCGTAGCGCTCGCACACCGGCAGCACCTCCCGCTCGATGCCCCGGTGCACGATCGAGTAGTGCGGCTGCTCGGCCCGGAGCCGCTGCAGGCCGCGCCGTTCGGCGACCCAGTGCGCCTCCACCAGGTCGGACGCCGGCATGCAGGAGGAGCCGATGGCTCGTACCTTGCCGCTGTGGATCAGGTCGGAGAGCGCGGACAGCGTCTCCTCGATGTCGGTGGACGGGTCCGGCCGGTGGATCTGGTAGAGGTCGAGGTGGTCCGTTCCCAGCCGGCGCAGCGAGTCCTCCACCGCGGTGACCAGCCAGCGCCGCGAGTTGCCCCGCCGGTTGGGGTCGTCGCCCATCGGCAGGTGGGCCTTGGTGGCCAGCACGACATCGTCGCGCCGGCCGCGCAGCGCCTTGCCGACGATCTTCTCGGACTCGCCCGCCGAGTAGAAGTCCGCGGTGTCGATGAAGTTGATCCCGGCGTCCAGCGCCTTGTGGATCATTCGGATGGAGGCGTCGTGGTCGGGGTTGCCGACAGCACCGAACATCATGGCGCCCAGGCAGTACGGGCTGACCTGGATGCCGGTGCGGCCGAGCGTGCGGTACTTCATGGCAGCTCCTATCATCGAGGAAGCGGAACCACGTTCCGCTAACTCGGACGACGATACGGAACAATGTTCCGTTTAAGCAAGCGGGGGGCAGTGTGACCGGCGACACCGGCCGACGCGTGCGCGCGGACGCGCAGCGCAACAGCGACGCGCTCCGGGAGGCGGCCCGGGCGGTCTTCGCCGAGTCCGGCGTGCACGCCCCGATCCGCGACATCGCGCGGCGCGCGGGGGTCGGACTGGGCACCGTCTACCGGCACTTCCCGCAGCGTTCCGACCTGGTCACCGCGGTCTTCCGGCACGAGGTCGACGGCTGTGCCGAGGCCGCCCCGGTGCTGGCCGCCGAGCACCCGCCCGGCGAGGCACTGGCGCTGTGGCTGCTGCGCTACACCGACTTCCTCGCCGCCAAGCGTGGCCTCGCCGCCGCCCTGCACTCCGGCGACCCCGCCTTCGAGACCCTGCCCGCCTACTTCGACCAGCACCTGCGACCGGCCCTGACCGGACTGCTGGACGCCGCGGCCGCCGCCGGCGAGGTCCGTGCCGACGTGGACCCGGGCGACCTGCTCCAGGCCGTCGCCAACCTCTGCCTGCCCGCGGACGACAACCCCGGGCACGTGCACCGCATGGTCTCCCTGCTCCTCGACGGCCTGCGCTACGGCGCCCGGCCCACGTCCGGCTGACACCGCGAAAGGCATCCGATGCGCATCACCGTGGACGACATGTCACCGCTGCTCTTCGACGACGGCTCGCCCGTGCGTGCCGCGTCCGCCGTCGCCAAGCTCGGCGACGGCTGGCTCGTGGTGCAGGACGACGCCACGCACGCCGCCTGGTGGCGGCCCGGCTCGATCACCGCCGTCCGCGTCGTCGACCCGGTCGACGGCTTCGAGGTGTTCAGCTCCGCCGCCGGCACCAAACACCTTAAGCCCGACTTCGAGGCCGCGTGCCCGGTCACCGTGGACGGTACGGAAGCGGTGCTGCTGCTCGGCTCCGGCTCGACCGGGGCGCGCATGCGGGCCTCGCTGGTCACCGCGCAGGGCGCCGCGGCGGTCGCTGCGCTGGATCCGGTGTACGCCCGGGTCGCCGCGGCCCTCGGCATCTCCGGCGCGCAGCTCAACCTGGAGGGCGCCTGCGTGATCGGGGACCGGCTGCGCTGGTTCCAGCGGGGCAACCTCGTCGCCGGGGTGCCGAACGCCTCCGTCGACGTCGGCCTCGCCGAGCTGCTGCGCGCGGTCACCGGCGCCGGCGACATCGGCGACGTTCCCGTCGGCGACCCGCGGCAGTATGAGCTGGGGTCGGTCGACGGCGTCGCGCTGGCCGTCACCGACGCGGTGACCCTGGCCGGCGGGCAGATCCTGGTGAGCGCCGCCGCCGAGGACACGCCGAACGCGGTGGACGACGGGCCGGTGATCGCGGCGACGCTGGCCCTGCTCGACGGCGAGAGCGTGCGGGCGGTCGCCGAGCTGCCGTCCGCCGCCGACGGCCCGTACAAGGTCGAGGGGCTGGCGATCCGTGAGGTGACGCCGGACGGGTTGCGCCTGCTGGCCGTCGTCGACGCGGACGACCCGGCCACCGCCTCGCAGTGGCTGACGTTGCGCGTGACTCCAAGTCTCTAACATTCACATATATCGATGCCGGTTCCGTGGCTGCCGGGCACTGGGAAGCAGCCGCCTAGCGTGAGGTTCCATGACCGACGACACCCTCGCTGAAGAACTCATCGCCATGACTGAGGAGGACCGCCACCTCCAGCCCGGCGCCCTCGGCACCGACCTCACCGCCCAGCTCGCGCACCGGCGGGTGACCGTGCGCAACGCCGACCGGCTCGGCGAGATCCTCGACCGCCACGGCTGGCCGACCGCCGCCCTCGTCGGCGCGGAAGCCGCCCGCCGCGCCTGGCTGATCGCCCAGCACGCCGACCGCCAGATCGACCTCCAGCGCCGCGCCGTCACGCTGATGTCCGCCGCGGTCGAAGCCGGCCAGGCCGACCCCGCCCAGCTCGCGATGCTCCGCGACCGGCTGCTGGTCAACGAGGGACATCCACAGCGGTACGGCACCCAGATCGCCACGGTGGCCGACGGCGCTCCGGTGCCGTGGCCCTGCGAGGATCCCGCCGGCATGGACGAGCGCCGCGCCGGGGTGGGGCTGGACCCGTTCGCGGTGCACGTCGCCAAGTACGCCCCGCGATGAGGGGAGTGCTCGACGTCACTATCCGGGCATACGGCCTATACCGCCGTTGTTGACGTTCGTGTGACGATGAGATTCGCAGTCCTCGGCGACTCGATCGCCTATGGGCAGGGCGCCTCCCGGTCCGCCGACACGATCGCGGCCCGGCTCTCGGCGGACCTGACCGGCCACGGAACCCCCAACGAACCCCGGGTCTTCGCCGTGCCCGGCGCCTGCAGCCGGGACCTCGCCCCGCAGGTGCAGCGGGCGGTGGCCTGGCGGCCCGGCCTCGCCCTGATCATCATCGGGGCGAACGACCTCACCCGCATGATCGCACCGCAACGGGCGGCCGCCCAGCTCGGCGACGCGGTCCGGGCACTGCGGGCGGCCTCCGCCGAAGTGGTGGTGGCCCCCGCGCCCGACCTGAGTGTGGTGCCGTGGGTGCCGGCCGAGATGCGCGCGACGGTGCGGGCCGGCAGCCGGTTCCTGCACGACGCACAGGCCGCGGCGGCGGTGGCGGCTGGCGCGCACGTGGCCGACATCGGGATGACCTCCGCCGCCGGGTTCGCCGTCGACGGCAGCCTGTTCAGCGCCGACCGGTTCCATCCGTCGAGCGCCGGGTACGCCGTGATCGCGGCGGCCCTGGCCCCGACGGTACGGCGGGTGGCGCAGCCGGTCGGCTGAGCTTCGGCGTTGACCTTCCGGCTCCGGCCCGGTGCTGCCACCGATCAGCCGCTGCGTCATCGGCAGCGACTACAGCGAGTCCCGGCTGGCACGCCGGGCATGGGCGGGTACGGGACCAGGCGCTCGTTGTCTGCGGCAGATGCGGGCGTTTGGAAGAGCCGCGAGCGGTGCTGAGCAAGAAGACCTTGGGCCTTCCGCGGTATGCCGGCTACCGAAAGGTGCCCACTTGCCCTACCGGTAGCTGGGCCGGCCACGTCATCATGCCAGGATCAATCGATGGCAAGGACAATCGTCATCACCGGCTCGACCGGTGGCATCGGCGCCGCGCTGGTACAGGCGGCCGCCGAACGTGGCTACGACGTCATCGCCGCCGCCCGGGATTCTGTACGGCTCAGGGCGCTGTGCGACCGTGTGCCCGGCACCAGACCTCTGGTGCTCGACCTCCGAAATCCCACCGATCTACCGGCTCCGCTGCTCGCGCTCAACCGCTTGGACGCCATCATTCACTGCGCCGGCATCGCCGAGGTCGCTACCGTCGATGCGACCTCGTACGCGCTGTGGCTGGAGACATTGACTGTCAATGTTGCTGCCGCTGCGGAGGTAACCCGAGCACTCCTGCCACCGCTGCGTGCGGCGGCAGGCCATGTCGTCTTCATCAACGCGGCGCCCGGATTGCATGCCGTGCCCCGATGGTCTGCCTACACGGCAAGTAAGTCGGCCCTGCGAGAGCTGGCTGATGCGCTCCGAGAGGAAGAGGCCGGCAACGGGATACGCGTCACGACCATCTACCCCGGGGGAACCGCTACGGATCTGCTTCGCGAAGTCCGTACCGCGTTCGGCCGCCCCTTCGACCCGGACCAATGCATCCAGCCTGAGACGCTGGCCTCAGTGGTGATGACCGTTTTGGACATGCGCGGCGACGCGTACGTCCCCGAACTGGCTGTCCTGCCGACGCCCAGAAGGTGATCCTGGCGAGCGGCTACGCGCGAGTGCCGTACGACGGCCCCTGCCTGTCGGGCAGGTGTGGCCGTACGGATTCCTTGAGCCGTTCCGATACGGCAGCGCCGCTCCGCTCGAACATCCGCTTCTCGGCAGGAGCGCGCATCGGTTCTGCACACCCTCGACCGGTCGGGGTCTACGGAGAGTGACTCAGTCCTCGGCCTCATCGGCGGCGGCGACTGGACGAAGGCCGGGGATGCGGGCAGGACGTAACCGAGGTGATTCATGCCCCATGTCGATTGCGTTGGTGATGGCATCGTCATATTTCGCTCTTACATTCCAGTACGCATGGTGTGCCGGGCGGTCAGGGTTTCGGGGTGTTCGGCGCCCTGGACCCGCTCACGGATGGGGAGCAGCTCGGCGAGCAGGTCTCGGGCGCCCGCCCGGGTCACCTGCCTTCCCGGTCCAGTACGCGAGGTTGTGCCGGGTGTCCAGGGTGTCCGGGTGTTCGGCGCCCTGGACCCGCTCACGAATGGGGAGCAGCTCGGCGAGCAGGTCGCGGGCGCCGGCCGGATCACCCGCCTTCCCGATCCAGCGCGCGAGGTTGTGGCGGGTGGCCAGGATTTCGGGGTGCTCGACACCCTGGACCCGCTCACGGATGGGGAGCAGCTCGGCGAGCAGGTCTCGGGCGCCGGCCGGATCACCGGCAACCCCGATCCAGTACGCATGGTCGTAGCGGGTGGTCACGGTATCGGGGTGCTCGACACCCAGGACCCGCTCACGGATGGGGAGCAGCTCGGCGAACAGGTCGCGGGCGCCGGCCGGATCACCGGCAACCCCGATCCAGTGCGCGACGTTGTGGCGGGTGGCCAGGGTGTCCGGGTGCTCGACACCCTGGACCCGCTCGTAGATGGGGAGCAGCTCGGCGAGCAAGTCGCGGGCGCCGGCCGGATCACCCGCCTTCCCGATCCAGTACGCATGGTGGTTGCGGGTGTCCAGGGTGTCGGGGTGCTCGACACCCAGGACCCGCTCACGGATGGGGAGCAGCTCGGCGAACAGGTCACAGGCGCCGGCCGGATCACCCGCCGCCCCGATCCAGCGCGCGAGGTTGTGGCGGGTGGCCAGGATTTCGGGGTGCTCGACACCCCGCACCCGCTCGTGGATGGGGAGCAGCTCGGCGAACAGGTCTCGGGCGCTCTGGTGGAGGCCGGCTTCGCCGAGATAGCGGGCGATTTTCTGTGTCAGGCCGCAGACGTCGACAAGTGTTTCGTCGCTGGTATCGGGTTGCGTGGTGGCTTGGCTGAACAGGTCGGTGGTGTGCGGGGCGAGTGTCTGCCAGGTGGGCCAGTTCGCGGGATCCTCGGGTGCGCCGACGATCCTCACGTTCAGCAGGGTGATGGCCAGCGCGAGGTAGTCGGCGTAGTGGCGGGTGGTGTTCACATGGCGGCGGCTGGTGTCGCGGATGAGTGGATGTAGCCGGATCAGGGTCACCGCGGCAGAGGGGTCGGTGTGGTCGAGGGTGAGCAGGCCGGCGCCGGCCAGTGCCTGCAGCAGCACGGCGAGGCCCTCGCGGGTGAGGCCGCGCAGCAGCGCGGAGGCGGCCAAGGCGTCCGGGTCGAGCACGGTACTGGGGATCGGTGCGTCGGCGAAGGTGGCCAGCAGCCGCAACAGCGTGCGGGCTTGGGGCAGGCCCCGACTGTCTAGCAGGTCCAGCGATAGTTCCCACGTCCGGTCGATGGTGCGGCGGGCCTGCGCCTCGCTGGGCGTGTGACCGGCCGGCTGCTGGGGGAGGGCTTGGCCGGTTTCCAACGCGGCGTGGTAGCCGGTGAAGGTGGATCGCGGCCCGGTGATGCCGGTGCGCCGGGCCTGGCCAATGCTCTGCCCGGCAAGGTGCAGGGCCAGCGGTAAGCCGCCGAGGCGCTCGGCCAGGGCGGTGGCCTCATCTGCGGTACCAGCGGTGCCGGCGTGACTGAGCAGGACTTTCGCGCCGTCGGCGGGGGTGAGCATGCCGACCGGATGCAGCTGGTACCAGTCGTGCTCGAGCGGGCCGCCGTGCTGCTGGGAGGGCCAGGTGCCGGGATCGGCGTCGCGGGTGGTGACGATCAGTGTGCCGTGCCGGTGCGCTACCGGCCGGATCCAGCCGCGCCCGGCTGCCACCGGCTCGCCGGCCGCGGCCAACAGCCGGGTGTCGTCGGCGTTGTCGACGACCAGCAGCCACCGCTGCGGTAGCTGCTCCAACAGCCGCCACACCAGATCGGGGCCACTGCCGGTCTCGGACCAGGCGTAATGGATGTCGGTGTCGGAGGCGCCGAGATCGGCGGCCAGCAGCCGCATCCCGTCCTGTAGCTGGGTCGCGGTGGCCGCCGACACCCACCACACGCGCACACCCGCCCGGAACAGGCGCTGGGCGAGCAGTTGCGCCACGGTGGTCTTGCCGGCACCGCCCATCCCGTGCAGGACATGCACCCGCGGCCGATGCCGGGACCGCCACCGGTGCAGACCAGCCAACTGCTCCACCAGCAGGTCACGGCCGCGGATAACGGCGTCGGTCAACTCCGGTGGCCGCAGTGATCCCATACCCGCCTGAGCCCGGCCCGGCCGGCGCGGCCACACCGACAAGATCGCCGTACCCGCCCCGGCGCCCGCGGTCTGGCCCGACAGCCGGTGCTGCAACACCGCCAGCACCATCAACAGCGCCGTTGCCCCGGCCACCACCGACCACATCACGACCGGATCCTTCAACCAGCCCCAGCCGGGCAGAATCCCGGTGCCGATGTTGGTCGCCGTACCCAATGCCGCGGTGAGCAGAACCACCACGGCCGCGATCGCGGCCGGCACCCGGCCACGGCCCCCGCCCGCCCCGCCGGCCATCAGCGGCCCTGCCGGTCTGCCCGCCAGGCAGGGATGACATGGCCAAGTCGGCTCAGCACGCGGCGACCTCCTCACGGGACACATCGAGGCTGTCGGCGCGCCCTGCTCGCGTCAAGCTCAGCGTGCCGCCGAGGGCCACATTCGACCAGAAGTGCTAGGCCAGGCCGGTCGTTGCAACACTGCTGTGATCAGGCTCAGGCGGCGTCAATCCCTGATGGAGCCGCCAGGCCGCGATGGTGTGTCCCGGCCGTCTAGGGTCCGGGGGTGGTGATGAGCGCGCTGGACATCGTGGGCGTGATCGAGTCGGACCCGGGTGCGATGAAAGTCCTCAGAGCCGCGGCCGGCCTAGGGCTACCGGACTGGTGGATCGGTGCCGGCTTCGTGCGCAACCGTGTCTGGGACGCGATCAGCAGTCTTCTCGTCTCGCCGGAGCGCGACGTTGATGTCGTCTACTTCGACCCCGAGAAGCCGGACCCTCGCGAGGACGCACGCGCCGAAGCCCGAGCCGCAGTGATCCTGCCTGAGGTGCCGTGGGAAATTCGTAATCAAGCACGGATGCATCTGCGCAATGGCGTTGAGCCCTACAAGTCCGCCCTGGACGCGATATCACGCTGGCCAGAGACGGCAACGTGCATCGCGGTGACGCTACGGGGCGGCTCTGTCCACCTGGTCTGCTGCCATGGGCTGGATGATCTTGTCGGAATGGTTGTCCGCCCGTCTCCGGCCTTTGACAACGCGGCGGGCCGGGCGACGGTACAGCGCCGCGTGGAGGCAAAGGGATGGCTCAACCGCTGGGCCGGACTGCGGTTGAAGATCTGATGCTCACGCATGAGCGGACGTTCCGTACGGCAGTATCAGCGCACGCACCGAGCAACAAGCGCACCGCAACGGTTGGTAGCACGCGGCTCGCGGCATGAGCGGATGCCCGGCATGGCCGGCCGGGCGCCATACGATCTTCCCTGTGACTGGACCCTCCGCTGTAGTTCTGCTTCCGGGTGCATGGACGCCAGATGACGTCAAAGAGTTCCGGGCATGGCTGGCCAGGTCGCTCAGCACGGACACCGACAACGACTGGTGGGTCCTGCGGGAGCCACGCCACCTCGGCCTGTCAGAACTGCTGCGGACCGGGCCGATGCTGATCGAGATGGTCGAATACGAGGAAGGCGACGCGGAGGAGGCAGCGTGCTTGACGCACGCTGCAGGATTCCCGCCAGGCTCCGAGATCGTCCTGGCCGCGGCAGTCAACGGCAAGGACGACCATCGCTTTCTCGCTGAACTCGCAGTGGCGACAGCCCGTCGATACGGGGGTCTGATCAGCCTGGACGGACTGCTGCCCGTGCCGCCTTCACCGGACAGCGCGAAGCCGGCGGCTGGCGACTCCGGTGCCAGCCCTCAGAAGCGGGCAAAATGCTCCCGGGCAATAATCACGACGCTCCACGGGCGATGGCACGAGATCCCGTACCGCACGGCGAGCGGTGAGGTCGCCACCTACCACGTCGTCGATGCCGACCTGCTTACCTCATGGCTTCAGCATCCGAATTTCCGCATGGTGAAGTAGCCGAGTCGGACACCCTCTCATCGGCAGATCCGTACTCGGGTGCTCGTCTCCGATGCGCCGTGCGGTGACTGAGCGTTTCCGTTGCCTGGGTAAGTGACGCTCCGGCAAGCTGAGGCAGCTGGAACCGAGTCTGCGCTCCTTCCGGGCGCCGTCCGCGCTGCCCTGCGCCACATCCCTGAGTGCCGAACACCATGCTGTCCTGGCTGGAGTGACCTGGGCGAGCTACGCCTCTCGCCACCGAGAGACGGGCAATGATCCGGAACGATGCACTTCAGCCGGCGCTGAGCGGCAAGTTTGTAATCTCTGGCTATGAATCGACGGGGATGGGCGCTGGTCATTGCCGTCGCCGGTGTGCTGGCTCTCGTGTCGCTTGCCTCGAACGTGACAACCGTGAGCCAACTGGAGGGCAGGGCGAACACGCTGCTTGCCGTGCGGTTGACCCTCAGCCAACTGGTCAACGCAGGGACGGTCTGGGCCGGGCTGGCAGTGGTGTCCGGGTGGCTCGTCCGCCGCCCCGCTCCGGCTGTCGCCGCCGGTGTTGGGGCCCTGCTCACCGCTTGCGTCGTGCACTACGGCGTGGGGCTGGCTCTCGGAGTGTTCGATGCGGACGTCTGGACGTCCAACCTGGTCTGGTTCCTGGCGGCGATGGTCGTGGGCGGACCGCTCGGCCTGGTGGGCGCGGTCGCTCGCCGGTCGGATCCGTGGGGGGTGGCGGCACGGCTTGTCGTCCCGGTCGGCGCCCTGCTCGAACCATTCGTCGTCGGCCGGTTCATCCTCCCCGAGATCCTGCCCTGGCCGGTCCGGGTGGCCGGCGTCATCAGCGGAGTGGCGCTGGTGACGGCCGGGACGGCGGGCTGCTTTCTGGTTCTCGCCGCTGGCCGGAGGCGGCTGAGCCCGCCGAAGCAGGAGCCGGTCAGCGAAGGGTGATCAGCTCGGTGACCTCCCGGGTCTCCGTGTCGTAGCTGCGCGCCGCCACACACTCCCCGGTCTCCGGCGCCACGTCGGCGAGCAGAGCCAGCGCGGCCGGGTGCTGCGCCACCGGCATGTTGAGCGCCAGGCTCACGTGCGGCACCCAGTCCGCCGGGCCGTACAGCGGATGCACCGCCGCGCACACCTCGGCGTGCAACGTGCGCAACTCCGGGCCGTCGGCGGGGCGGACCAGGGCGCGGCCCAGCGACCGGACCGGGCCCAGCCGGATCGGCACCGGCAACCGCAGGCCGGGGAGCGCGGCCACCGACTCGGTCACCGCGAGGGTGAGATGCGGGCGGTTCGTCGGATGCCGGTGCGTGGCCAGGCTCTTCAGCCCGGCGGCGTGCAGGCGCTGCCACAGCGCCCGGATCCCCGCGTCGAGTGCGGGGTCCAGCAACAGCTCCACGGTGTGCATCGCTAGACCGCCATCGCCGGTGGGTACCGCACCCGGCTGGGCCGCGCGGTGTATTCCTCCCACGCCGCCGCCAGCCGCCGCACCGCCTCCGAGAGCATCTCCGGCGTCGCCAGGAAGTGCATCCGCAGGTGATCGGCATGGCCACCGGCGGGGTCGAGCCCCGAGCCGGGCAGCACCGCGACCCCGTGCCGGAGCGCCTGCTGCGCGTACGACTGCCCGTCGCCGTGCGGCAACCGCACCCACAACGTCTGCCCGCCGGAGACCGCCGGCGCCTCCCACGACGGCAGATGCCGCGCCAACTCCGACCGTAAGTGGTCATGCGCCGCCCGGCGTGCCACAGCGGTCCGCCGCACCAGCGTCCCCAGCTCGGGCAGCAGTTCGGCGGCGGCCAGTTGCGCGGGCACGTTGCCACCGAGGTCGAGCACGGTCCGCATCCGCGCCAGCCGGCCGATCAGCGCCGCCGGCGCGCGGACCCAGCCGACCCGCAGCCCGCCCCACGCCACCTTGCTGAGCGAGCCGACGGTGATCACCCGGTCGTCGTGGACGGCGAGCGGCGGCGGCAGCGGTTCGCCGGGAAAGCCCAGCTCGGCGAGGGCCTCGTCGTCGATCAGCGGCACGCCGGCCGCGACGGCCGCGGCCACGATGCGCTGCCGGGCCGGGGGAGGGAGCACGGTGCCGGTCGGATTGTGGAAAGTGCTGATGGCGTACGCCAGAAGTGGTCTTTCCTCGACGAAAGCCGCGGCGAAGTCACCCGCCGTGACCGGTGCGGTGCGCAGGACGGCGCCCTCCTCGCGGAACGCCTCGAGGGCCCCGAAGTACGTCGGCGTCTGCACCAGCACCCGGTCACCAGGCTTGATCAAGGCCCTGGCCAGCAAGGTGAGCGCCTGCTGCCCGCCGGTGGTGATCAGCACCTGGCCGGCCGTGGTGGGCAGCCCGCGAGCGGTGTACCGCTGCGCGATGGCCGCACGCAGCGTCAGCAGGCCTGTCGGGTGATAGCCGATGTCCCCGGTGATCCCGGCCAGCCGCGGCACCGTGCGCGCGTACGCCTCCACCAGCTCCGGCGGCGGCGCGTCCGGCGCCGCGCAGGCCAGCATGATCACGCCGTCGCGGGGTTCGAGCAGGTGCAGGAAGGCCGGCGCGCCGGTCGTCGGCCGGGCGGTGGCCGCGGGCGGGCCGGCGACCCGGGTGCCGCTGCCCTGCCGCCGCACGATCCGGCCCTCGCCGCAGAGCAGGTCGTAGGCCGTCACCACGGTGCTGCGGCCGACGGCCAGGGCGGACGCGAGCGCCCGGTCCGGCGGCAGAGGCGCGCCCGGCGGCAGCTCGCCGTCGTCGATCAAGGTGCGGATCCGTGCCGCGAGCAGCACATAGAGCGCCCCGCGCCCGGACGACCAGCGGCCGAGGCGCTCAACCAGAGTGATTGGCTCCATCAGCAGACCAATCTAGCGGCATTGGCCCTGCCGCGCACCGTCCCGCGCTCGCAGGATGACTCCATGACCGATTTCGCGCCGAGTGCCATGACCGCGCTCATCGACCACCATGTGCGCTTCGACCTGGCGGAGAGCACCTGCCCGCCGCTGTCCCTCGGTGACCTCGCCGAGCCGGCCGAGCTGGCGGCGGTCCCGCTCGGGTACGGCACCACCCGCGGCGACGCCGGCCTGCGCGAACGGATCGCGGCGGAGACCGGTGTCACCGGCGACCAGGTCCTCGTCACGGTCGGCGCGATCGAGGGGATGTTCCTGCTCGCCCAGGCCACCTGCGGGCCCGGCGACCGGGTGCTGCTGGTGACCCCCTGCTTCCCGCCGGCGCGGACCGTTCCGGAAGGGCTCGGCGCCCGGATCGACGTGGTGCGGGCGTCGTTCGACGACGGGTACCGCCTGCCGGTGGACCGCGTGGTGGCGGCGCTCGGACCGCGTACCCGCCTGGTGTCCCTCGCCTCGCCGCAGAATCCCTCCGGCGTCCGCCTCGCCGAGAGCGAGCTGCGGGAACTGCTCGCCGAGGTGCGCGTCCGCGCACCGCAGGCGGTGGTCCTGGTGGACGAGACCTACCGGCATTCGACGTACGCGCGAAGCACCGTCCCGCCCTCCGCCGCGTCCCTGTCGCCGGGCGTGGTCACCTGTGCGTCCGTCTCCAAGGCGCACGGTGCTCCCGGGCTGCGTCTCGGCTGGCTCACGGTGACCGATCCTGATCTGTACGCCCGGCTGCGCCACGCCAAGTTCGCCACCACGATCGCGTGCTCCGGGGTGGACGAGTTCCTCGCCCGGCGGGCGCTGGAGCGCGGCCCCGCGATCCTCGCCGAGCGTGCCGTCTTCCTGGGGGAGCGGCTGGACCAGCTGCGCCGGTGGGCCGCGGACCAGCCGGTGAATCTGCTGGTGCCGGACGGCGGGCCGCTGTGCTGCCTGCGGTTGCGGGCGGAGGTGGACGTCGACGGTTTCTACGCCGGGCTGGCGCGGCGGGACACCCGGGTCGCGCCGGGCTCGTGGTTCGGCGAGGACGACCGGGTGTTCCGGCTCGGCTTCGGGCATCTGCCGGTGGCGGACTTCGCCGAGGCCCTCGACCGGGTCGCCGCGGCTCTCGTTCCTGAATCGCCGCTGCGCGTCCGGGTCCGGCCGACCACCGAGAGCCGAAACTTCCGGGGCCAGGTTTCGTAACTCTCAGCGCGAAAGTGTCTTCCATGCGCATGTCACCCTGCCGTTTTCCCCGCTTACAGGCATGTCAGTGCCGTACCAAGTTACCGGTAGGTTTCTGAAAGTTGTTGACACGCCATCTCGTGGAGTCCTACCGTCGCCATCGACGGGACTCGATCCTGCGGCCGTTGTCCCCGCGACCCCCACCGCAGGGCCCGGCGCCGCTGGGCGCGAGCCGTCACCCGGCCGTCAGGCAGTCCGCCGGGTCCCGGTGCGCTGCCGGCGCGCCAGTCGTGACGAGAGGAAGCAAGAGATGAACGACATCCCCACGATGCCGAGGAGACGTGGCCGCCTGCGTGTGCTGCTCGGTGCCGCGTTCGCCGCGGTGCTCGCGGTCACGGGCACGGCGCTGGCGCCCAGCGCGTTCGCCGAGGCCGACCGCACGGTCAGCTCGAACACCACCGGCACCCACAACGGCTACTA
>NZ_JBVYOQ010000044.1:0-58249 GCF_056134165.1 Actinoplanes sp. 13
CCACGTCGCTGGATTGCTGGGCCCAGCCGTACGGGTGCACCGTCGCGGGCCGTCTCGCGGGAAGCGTAACTATTCGTAGCGTTTCGGACCCCCAGAGCAGGAAAGATCCTCATATGTCGGACCTATGCCATGGAGGATATTGACCGGTCTCCAGCCTCCCAGGCACCCCGACCAGCCTCACGAGCCAACACCTTGGGGACCGGCATCAAAAGCCGGTGTGATTCCAGATCAGGCGGATCTACAACTGCCGTCTCCGAGCTTGACGAAGCTCGCCAATGCACGCTAAGTTCTTCTCATATCGAGTAATACTCATGGAGAGAATGAAGCGAAGGCAGCCACCATGGACGAAACGAGCTTCCTCGCCGGCTACGACCCTGCGAGATACCCATCCGTCGCGGTCACCGTGGACGTCGTGGCTCTGACGATCCGGGACGCCAAGCTCTGCGTCCTGCTCGTCGAGCGCGGCGCCCCGCCCTACGCCGGCCACCGCGCCCTCCCCGGCGGCTTCGTCAAGGCGGAGACCCTCGACGAGGCCGCGAGGCGGGAGTTCGCCGAGGAAACCGGCCTCAACCCCGGCACCGGCGACCTCGACCGCGTCCACCTGGAGCAGCTCAAGTCCTACGGCACCCCCGACCGTGACCCCCGGATGCGCGTCATCTCCGTCGCCTACCTGGCCTTCGCCCCCGAGCTGCCCGAGCCCACTGCCGGCTCCGACGCCGCCCGCGCCTACTGGGTGCCGGTCGACGAGGCCAAGGACCTGGCCTTCGACCACGACGAGATCCTCGCCGACGGCCTGGAACGGGCTCGCGCCAAGCTGGAGTACACCCCTCTCGCGACCGCCTTCACCAACCCCGAGTTCACGATCAGCGAGCTCCGGCAGGTCTACGCCGCCGTCTGGGGCGAGGAGCTGCACGCCGGCAACTTCCACCGCAAGGTGCTCTCGGTGCCGGGCTTCGTGGAGGGCACCGGCGGGACCACGGCGCGCGGCGGGGAGCGCGGCGGGCCGCGGGCCAAGCTCTACCGGGCCGGCGACGCCAAACTGCTGCACCCCGCGCTGTTGCGGCCGACCAGAGAGGACCGGGTGCGATGACGAAGAAGGAGCGTCCGCCCAGGCCGGCCCGTTACCGCGGACGGCACCGCCGGCAGCGACGGAGGTGGATCAGGTGATCACCTTCGACGAGGCGGTTCCGCGGATCATGGCGGCGAGCACCTTCCAGGATCTCAGTGCGGGCGAGAGCGACCTGACGAAGGCGTACCGCAGATGGGTCAAGCTGGTCCATCCGGACACCGTCGCCGCGCCGCGGCGCGCGACCGCGACGCAGGCCTGCGCGAAGCTGTCCGATCTTTACCGGAGTCACCGCGCCGGGGTCTTCCGGAGGGGCGACATCGCCGACCTTTTCACCAGCGACGGCGACGTCCTGCTCAAGGTCCCTCGCGATCCGGCCGACAACGATCTCATGCGGGCCGAGGCCGATTCTCTGCGCCGGCTGCACTCCAAGGGTGACCCGCGGTTCCGCGCCTACGCGCCGAAACTGATCGACAGTTTCGTCCATGAGGATGACGCGCGGCGAAGACGGCACGTCAATGTGGTCAAGCGGCAGAAGTACACCGAGCCGGTCGGCGAAACCCGCGTGACGCTGGAAACCGGGATCTGGATCTGGCGAAGACTGCTGGTGGCGCTCGGGTGGGCGCACCGCGCCGGTGTGGTGCACGGCGCCGTTCTGGGGTCGCATGTGCTGATCAACCGGCGGGATCGCGGACTGGTTCTGGTGGATTGGTGCTATGCGGGACATCGACCTGGAGCGATAGTGAAAGCAGAGGAGTCTGCCTATCCCCCGGAGGTGCTGCTGGCGAAGACCGCCGGACCGGCCACCGACATCTACATGGCTACCGGATTGATGACCCGGCTGATCGGCGAGCAGATGCCGCGGACGTTGCAGCGTTTCGCGGCCGGCTGTGCCTATCAGAACGAACGGATGCGCCCGCAGGACGCCTGGGCGCTGCTGGCCGAGCTCGACGCGATCATCCCCCAGCGGTACCGGAACTGAGGAGGAAGACATGGGAAGCGGACGATGGTCCACTGACGTCTACACCGCGGCGGCCGACTACCGCGCCGCCTCCGGGCAGAGCGCCTTCGCGTACAGCGACAGCGGCGCCCGCCGGGTGCACCCGGATCTGGACCCGCACGGGGTGTTCATGCGGGAGAGCCGGGACAGCGACGAGCACCCGTTCAGCACGCCGATCGCGGTCCTGTTCGATGTGACCGGCTCGATGGGCACCGTCCCGCGGGCCCTGCAGACCAAGCTGCCGCAGCTGCTCGGCCTGCTGACCAGGCGGGGCTACGCGATCGACCCGCAGATCATGTTCGGCGCGGTCGGGGACGCGACCTGTGACCGGGCGCCGCTGCAGGTCGGGCAGTTCGAGTCGGACAACCGGATGGACGAGGACCTGGCGAAGATCGTGCTGGAGGGCGGCGGCGGCGGTCAGAAGCGGGAGTCCTACGAGCTGGCCCTGTACTTCCTGGCCCGGCACACGATCCTGGACTCGATGATCAATCGCGGCCGGCGGGGCTACCTGTTCATCATCGGCGACGAGATGCCGTACCCGCAGGTCAAGCCCGCCGAGGTCAAGGCGGTGATCGGCGACGAGCTCCCCCGGCCGCTGAAGACCGAGGAGATCATCAAGGAGCTCCAGCGCAAGTACGACGTCTACTTCATCCTGCCCACCGCGGCCGGCTGGGGCGGCGACAAGGAGGTCCTGGACCGCTGGCGCGGGCTGCTCGGGCAGAACGTGCTGGAGCTCGACGACCTGGACGCGGTGTGCGAGACCATCGCGCTGACCGTGGGCCTCGGCGAGGACGCCATCGAGCTGGACGAGGGCCTCACCGACCTGGCCGACGTCGGTTCGACGGCGAGCAGCTCGGTCGGCCGGGCGCTGGCGCCGTTGCAACGCGCCGTCGTGGTCCGGGACGCGCCGTTCGAGATCACCTCGGGGCCGAGCGGGAACAAGCGGCTGTGATCGACGAGCACCTCGCCGTCGTCGATCTGGGTTACGGGGACGCCGGCAAGGGCACCGTCGTGGACGCGATCTGCGCCGCCGGCAGGACCCGGGCCGTCCTGAGGTTCAACGGGGGCGCGCAGGCCGCCCACAACGTGGTCACCGAGGACGGCAGGCACCACACGTTCGCCCAGTTCGGGTCGGGGACGCTGCGGGGCGTGCCGACTCACCTGACCCGCTTCACGGTGGTCGATCCGACGGCGCTGGCTGCCGAGGCACGGGCCCTCGGGAACCCGTTCCACCTGCTGACCATCGATGGGGACGCACTGCTCGCCACTCCGTGGCATCGCGCCGCGAATCGGCGCCGGGAGCTTGCGCGGGGCGGTCGGCGGCACGGTTCGTGCGGCATGGGCATCGGCGAGACGATGGCGTACGCGCTGGAGCACTCCGATGCTCCCCGGGTCGCCGACACCCTCTCCCCCACCCGCCTGCGCCGCCGCCTGACCGCGGTCCGGGACGCGCTCGGCGCCGACCACGACGTGCCGGTCGAGGCCGTGGTGGACGCCTTCACCGCTTTCGCCGCCACCGTCCGTGTCGTCGGCCCGGATCACACCGGCCGTCTGCTGGCCGAGGGTCCCTGCGTCTTCGAGGGCGCGCAGGGCGTGCTGCTGGACGAGTGGCGCGGCTGGCACCCGCACACCACCTGGTCGACCACCACTTTCGACAACGTGGCCGCGCTCTGCGGTTCGTTCCGCCGGCTGGGCGTGGTGCGCACCTACACCACCCGGCACGGCGCCGGGCCGTTCGTCTCCGAGGCGCCGGAGCTGGATCTGCCGGAGGCGCACAACGGCCGGGACGAGTGGCAGGGCACGTTCCGGACCGGGCACTTCGACGCGGTCGCCCACCGGTACGCGGTGGAGGTGGCCGGCGGTGTCGACGGGCTCGCCGTCACGCACCTCGACGTGCCGGAGCGCTGTCCGGGGCTGCGGATCTGCGGCTCCTACCGGGTCGACGGCGAGCGCTGGGACCGGATCACGCCAGGGCCGCACCGCGACCTGCGTCATCAGGAGAAAATGGCGGAAAAATTGCTGCGGGCCCGCCCGGATTCGCTTTACCGACCTGACGACTGGGCCGCCGAGATCGCCGATCTGCTGGGTTCACCGGTATTTCTGGAATCTCACGGGCCCCGGTCCTCGGATAAGCGTGTGACAATTACCCGGTGACCGGGACCCCAAACCAGAAGCGCCCGGAACAGGAAAGACTTGCCTAACAAGGGCTGAGGGAAGGCTTACCTCATGGCTCGTAGGCTTGCCTTACCTAAGGCTGCGAATCTTTATGACAACATCAATGGGATAAGTGGAAACAGTCCCCGATGCGGGTTAGTGTCGTCGAGAGGCCATTGACCAACAGGGAGCTGGTAACCATGACGCAGATGATGAACATGCCGCGGGTGCAGACCTGTACGGTCGCCGAATGCGGCTACAACCACGACGGCTGCACCGCCTTCGCGATCACGATCGGAAGCCTGAGCAGCGCCGAGTGCGACACCTTCATCGACACCGGCGACCAGGGCGGCATGGGTGTGGCGACCGCTCAGGTCGGCGCCTGCAAGCGGGCCGACTGCAAGTACAACGCGAACCTGGAGTGCCGGGCCCCGGCGATCACCGTGGGCGCCTCCACCGACCGGGCCGACTGCCTGACCTACGAGCACGCCTGATCGACCCGACCTCGCAGGGCCCGCCGTGCCGGCGGGCCCTTTCCGTATCCGTACGCCCCTGGCCCTACCAGGGGATACGCCCCCCGGCGTATTGCTCCTTCGTCGACCCACCTCGATGCTGAGAAGGTCGGCTCGAAGGGGGATAATCCGATGCGTACGACATATCGAATCATCGCGTCATCCATACCGTTCCTGGTGCTTCTGCAGCTCGCGGTGATCGCCGGCGCCTGGTTCATCGTCCTGAACGACCTCGACGCCGGGACGGTCCTGGACAAGAACACTGTGGACAACTGGGCGCACGTCGTGCACCGCCAGGTCGGCATGGCCGTGATCCCGCTGCTCGCGCTCAGCCTGCTGATCGTGTCGTTCTTCGCCCGGATCCCCGGCGGCATCACCTGGGCGCTGATCGTGCTGGGCGTGGTCGTCCTGCAGGTCTTCCTGGCGTTCGCCGGCTTCGCCGCCCCGATGCTGGGCCTGCTGCACGGACTCAACGCGGCCGCCGTCGCCATGGTCGCCGAGATCGCCGCCCGCAAGGCCAAGGTCACCACCACGGCGCCGGCCCAGCCGGCCGCCGTCTGACCCGCCGTGCGCACCGGTGCCCGGGCCGCCATCGCCTCGGTGGCGGCCCTCACGGTGCTCGGGCCGCTGGGCTGGTTCTGGTACGACAGCCTGGTCCCCGGCACCTACGACATGGCCGCGATGGGCCACGCCGACCACGGCGGCGGCCCGGTCACAGCTCATCACCACACCGGCGCCCTCAGCGTCGCCGGCCTGCGCGGCCCGTCCGGCACACCGGAGGTGGCCGTCACCCTCACCGCACGCCGGGACGGCGACAGCTACACGCTGAACGGCACCTCGCCCGGCCCGGAGATCCGCGCGGGCCAGGGTCAGCTCGTGGAGGTGACCCTGATCAACGAGTCGATACCGGACGGCGTGACCCTGCACTGGCACGGCGTCGACGTGCCGAACGGGGAGGACGGGGTCGCCGGGCTCACCCAGGACGCGGTCGGCATCGGCGGGCGGCACGTCTACCGGTTCGTCGCCGAGGACGCCGGCACCTACTGGTACCACTCGCACCAGGTCTCGCACGAGCAGGTGCGAGGTGGCCTGTTCGGCGCGCTGGTCGTGACGCCTGCCCGGAAGCTCACCGCCCGGGACCCGGTGGTCGCGGTGCACACCTACGCCGGCCGGCGGACGATCAACGGGACACCCGGCCTCTCCGCGCTCGACGCCGCGCCGGGCGAGCCGGTGCGGGCCCGGGTGATCAACACGGATGCCGGCCCGATCCGGGTCCGGGTCAGCGGGACCGGGTACCGGGTGGTCGCCGTCGACGGCCGCGACGTGCACCAGCCGGCCGAGATCAGCGGGAAGGCGGTGCTGGTCACGGCCGGCGGGCGGGTCGATCTGGCGTTCACCGCGCCGGGCCGGCTGGACGTCGGCGGCGGCGCCGCCATCGGATCGGGCGAGGCCTCGGCGGAGCCGCGCGAGCTTGTCGACCTTCTGTCGTACGGACGTCCGGCGCCGTTGGGACTGGACCCGGGCAGCGCGTCCCGGGTGTTCGACTACCGCATCGGCCGGCGGCCCGGGTTCCTCGACGGCGTGCCGGGTCTGTGGTGGACGGTCAACGGCCGGCTGTTCCCGGACGTCCCGATGTTCATGGTGCGCACCGGCGACGTGGTCCGCATGACGGTGCGCAACTCCAGCGGCGAGGTGCACCCGATGCACCTGCACGGCCACCACGCGGTGGTGCTCAGCCGCAACGGGACCCCGGCCACCGGCAGCCCGTGGTGGGTCGACTCGCTCGACGTCGCCGACGGGGACAGTTACGAGATCGCCTTCGTGGCCGACAACCCGGGCATCTGGGCGGACCACTGCCACAACCTCGAACACGTCCCCGAGGGGCTGGTCGCCCACCTCGCCTACGAGGGGATCAGCACGCCGTTCCGGGTCGGCGGCGACGCGGGCAACGTCCCGGAGTGAGCGGCGGGACAGACCTAGAGGTACATCCCACCGATCTGCGGCTCCTGCTGCGGGACGGTCACCGGGGCGGCGCCCGTCTTCAGCGCGTAGAGCTCGGCGAGCGTCGCGCCGTCCGGGCCGATCCCGGCGGACCGGCCGAGCCACGCGACCGCCTCGGCGTACGGCAGGCGCCCGACCTCGATGCTGGCCAGGCACCGCCCCGGCCGGACCACCGCGGGGTGCAGCGCCGAGAGGTCCTCGTTCGTGGTGATCGCGATCAGCGCGTTGCGGCCCTGACCGAGCAGCCCGTCGGTCAGGTTGAGCAGCCGGGACAAGGCCTGCCCGGCGCTCGCCTTGGCCTCGCCGCGGATCAGCTCGTCGCAGTCCTCCAGCATCAGCAGCCGCCACTTCTGCTCGCCGTCGTCGCTGCCCAGCGCCACGTTCATCAGATAGGACGGGTCGGCGAACAGGCGTTCCGGGTCGAGGACGCAGTCCACCTGGCACCAGGACCGCCACTGCTGGGCGAGGGCGCGCAACGCGGTGGTCTTGCCGGTGCCGGGCTCGCCGTGCAGCAGCAGGAGACGGCCGGTGACCGCGGTGGCGTCCACCGCCATCAGCCGTTCCAGGGTCTCGGCGACCGGCCGGGCGTAGTTCACCCGGATCTGCTCCCAGCCGGTGGCGCCGATCTCCCGCTCGGTCCGGCGCGGGCCGTGCTGGCTGTGATGCCAGAAGCCGATCGGCACGCTGTCCGGGCTCGGGGCCGGCTCCTCGCAGGCGCCGTCGACGGCCTCGGCGAGCACCTTCTCGGCCAGCTCGGCGCTGACCGCGGTGACCGCGACCCGGGCCCGGCGGCTCTGCTTCCAGCGGGTCACGTGCAGCGACCAGCCGTCGCCGACGCTCAGCCAGCCGTGCCCGTCGTCGTCCTTGGCGTCACGGACCAGCCGCGCGCCTTCGAGCGACAGCGGCGCCTCGGCACGCAGGTTCTCCAGATATTTCGTGCGGCCGAACGGTTCGCGGCCGGTCACGAAGGCGTCGAGCGCCATCAGGTCCACGACGTCGACGAGCCGGTCGTCGTCGTCGACCGACCCGGCGAGCGGCAGGCTGAGACCGCCCGGCCCGGTCGGGCGGGCTGCCGCGGTCCGGTCCACAGGCTGATGCGGTACGCGCATCACCCCATGATCCGAGGGCGGGGCTCCTTCGGCATCTCGTTTTCCCACGGTCGAGTGCTGTGGTTCACCGGGGCGTGAGCAGGAACACCGGGATGAGCCGGTCGGTCTTGGTCTGGTACTCCGCGTACGGCGGGTAGGCCTCGACCGAACGCTCCCACCACAGCTCCCGCTCGTCGCCGGAGAGCTCGCGCACGTCGTAGTCCCGCTTGTCCGGGCCGTCCTGCAGCTCGACGTGCGGGTACTTGCGGATGTTGTGGACCCAGACCGGGTGCTTCGGCGCGCCCCCGAGGGAGCCGACCACCGCGTACTCCCCGTCGTGCTCGACGCGCATCAGCGCGGTCTTGCGCAGCAGGCCGGTCTTCGCGCCGACACTCGTCATCACGATGATCGGCTTGCCCACGATGGTGTTGGCCTCGGCACCGTCGGTGGACTCGTACTTCTCGGCCTGGTCGCGGGCCCAGGCGGACGTGCTCGGTGCGTACTCACCAGTCAGCGGCATGATCCCGAGCATAGAGCGGATCGGCGTCTCCCGGGTGCTGCGGTCCAGCGGGTGACCAGCGGCACCGTGACAGCATGGTCCCCAAGGTGACGTGGGTGAGGTTTACTCATACCCCATGGGCATCATCTCCCGTGGCTTCGGCGGGCGGCGGCGTGACCCGTCGCCCGACCTGCCGCCCGGCCAGTACCAGACGCACGACTTCCCGGTGCTCTCCGCCGGGCCGACCCCGCGGATCCCGCTGGACCGGTGGAGTTTCTCGATCGTCACCGAGACCGGCGAGAAGCACACCTGGAACTGGGACGAGTTCACCGCGCTGCCGGCCGAGGAGATCACGGTCGACATCCACTGCGTGACGAAGTGGTCGAAGTTCGGCACCGGCTGGAAGGGCGTCTCGCTGGACACCCTGCTGGCGGACGTCGAGTCGGCCGCCGACTACGCGATGGCCCACAGCTTCGGCGGCTACACCACCAACGTCCCGGTCGAGGACCTGCTGGACGGCAAGGCGTGGATCGCGTACGAGTACGACGGCGAGCCGCTGCACCCGGAGCACGGCGGACCGGCCCGGCTGCTGATCCCCCACCTGTACTTCTGGAAGTCGGCGAAATGGGTCAACGGGCTGCGGATGATGCCCGAGGACGAACCCGGCTTCTGGGAGGCCGCCGGCTACCACATGTACGGCGACCCCTGGTCCGAGCAGCGTTACCACGGCGACTGATGCGCGGCCGGATCACCTGGCGGGTGGCCACCGTCACCGGCGTGCGCCAGGAGACACCGTCGGCGCGCACGCTCGTGCTGGACGTGCCGGAGTGGCCGGGCCACCTCCCCGGCCAGCACGTCGACATCCGGCTCACGGCCGAGGACGGCTACACCGCCCAGCGCAGCTACTCGATCGCCTCGGCGTGGGAGCCGTCCGGCCCGGTCGAGCTGACGGTGCAGCGGCTGGACGACGGCGAGGTGTCGCCGTACCTCACGGACGTGGTGGAGAAGGGTGACCGGATCGAGCTGCGCGGCCCGGTCGGCGGCTGGTTCGTCTGGCGTCAGGCGCAGCCGGCGCCGGTGCTGCTGGTCGCCGGCGGCTCCGGGGTGGTGCCGCTGATGTCGATGATCCGGGCCCGGGGCCTGGCCCGCGGGCGGCAGCCGTTCCGGCTGATCTATTCGGTGCGTACGCCCGAGGACGCCTGTTACGCCGAGGAGCTGCGCCGGCGGGTCCGCGACGACCCCGGCCTGGACGTGCACCTCGTCTACACCCGCAAGACGCCCGCGGGCTGGCCGGCGCCGCCGAAACGGATCGACGTGGCGACCCTCAACACGCACGGCTGGCCGCCGGACTTCCAGCCGGACTGCTTCGTCTGCGGGCCCACCTCGTTCGTCGAGACGGCCGCGGACATCCTGGTCGCTCTCGGGCACGACCCCAAGCGCATCCGCACCGAGAGGTTCGGCGGAGCCTGACGAAGGAGCGGCCCATGGAACTGGACGGCAACGCGCTCGCCGGTGACCTGCGCGAGGTCTTCGCCGCCGACGTGACCAGCGCGACCTTCACCTGCGCGGGCTGCGGTCACGCCGGTGCCGTGGCCACCCTTCGGGTATGGGAGCCGGCGCCGGGACTGGTCGGCCGCTGCCCCGGCTGCGCCGACGTGATCCTGCTCCTGGTCCGCACCCCCGACCGCGTCCTCCTCAGCCTGCCCGGCACCACCCGCCTCGAATTCAGCGTGTGAACCTGCGGTTCGCTCCGCACCTCAACTTCACACACCCCCGACCGGCAAGCCAGCGTGTGAACTTCCGGCTCGATACGCACCCCAACTTCACACACCCCCGAGCGGCAAGCCAGCGTGTGAACTTCCGGCTCGATACGCACCCCAACTTCACACACCCCCGAGCGGCAAGCCAGCGTGTGAACTTCCGGCTCGATACGCACCCGAAGTTCACACGCGGGCTCAGGCGGTGACGGTTAGCAGGAGGGCCTGTTCGGGGGTCAGCAGCGGCGCCGGGAGGCCGACCTCCGCGAGGACGCGGCCGGGCAACGTGACAGAGCCGGCGGCGAGCCAGGCCGGCGGCGCGTCCTGCATGACGCGGGGCGGCGTGCCCAGCGGGCGGACCGTGTAGAGACGGTCCGGGTCCAGCCCGGGGAATCGCACCGGCGGCGGCAGGGCGGACCGCGGGGACCCCATCGCCACCAGGGCGAACAGCGCCTCAGAACGGTCGCGGCCGACCACCCCGTGCAGCTGGTGTGCCGCGTCCGCCGCGTCGGCGCGGACCACCACGCCGGTGTGCAGCAGCGGGCGCAGCCGCTTGTACTCGGCGATCCACGCGGCGATCTCGGCGCGTTCGGTGGGCGAGGCCGCGGTCAGGTTCCATTCGATGCCGGCGCTGCCGAACAGGGCGGTGGCCAGCCGGAAGCCCAGCGCCGAGGTACGACCGGTGACATGCGCCGTCCCGTCGCCGAGGTGCCCGCCGAGATATTCCGGCGGGATCAGCACCCCGGTCCACCGCTGGATCCGCTGCCGGTCCAGCGGGTCGTTCGTGTCCGAGGTCCAGAACCGGTCGACCAGTTCGAGGATGCCGAGGTCGATCCGGGCGCCGCCGGAGGCGCAGCTCTCGATCTCCACGTGCGGGAATGCCGCCCGCAGCTCGGCGAGCAGCCGGTACAGCGCGGTGGTCTGCCGGTGCGAGCCGGGGACGAGCAGGTCCCGGTTGTGATCCCACTTGAGGAACGCGATCGGATATTCGGTGAGCAGCGCCGACAGGCGGTCGAGCAGATGGGCGTACGCCTGTGGGTTGCCCAGGTCGAGGACGTGCTGCCACCGCCAGGTGAGGCCGCCGCTCAGCATCCAGTCCGGGTGGGCGCGGGCCAGGTCCGAATCCGGGCTGATCATCTCCGGTTCCACCCAGAGCCCGAAGTCCATCCCGCGCTCGCGCACGCGGGCGATCAGCGGGTGCAGCCCGGACGGCCAGACCGAGGTGTCCACGGTCCAGTCGCCGAGGGCCCGCTTGTCGTCGCGGCGGCCGGTGAACCAGCCGTCGTCCAGCACGAACCGCTCGACCCCGACGTCAGCGGCCGCGTCGGCCAGCGCGCCGAGCACCTCGAGGTTCTGGTCGAAGTAGACCGCCTCCCAGGTGTTCAGCACGACCGGCCGGGGCAGCCGCGGCGCGGAACGGGAGCGGATCCACGGGTGCAGCCGGTCGGAGAGCCCGTCGATGCCGTCGTCGGAGAAGACCGCGACGAGCCACGGCGTGCGGTACGAGCCGCCGGGCGCCAGCCGGATCTCGCCCGGTGCGAGCAGTTCGCCGGCGCCGAGCGCGCCGGGACCGAGCGCGTTGCGTTCCGCCCAGACCCGTTTGTCGCCGCTCCAGGCCAGGTGTACGGCCCAGACCCGGCCGCGCCGGAAGCCGAAGCCCGGCTCACCGGCCATCATCAGGAAGGCGTCGTCGTGGCCGGGGCGACCGTGCCGGCTCTCCCGGCTCCACACCCCGTGCCGCAGCGGCGCGCGCTGCGGTTCCCGCTCGTGTGCCCAGAGCCCGGTGAAGTCGAGCAGTTCGGCGGCGTGCTCCGGGACGGGCAGCACCACGTCGAGCCCGGCCAGGTCGAAGCCGGCGTCACCGCAGTTCTCCAGGACGTGCCGCACCCGCAGCACACCCTCCGGGGACAACTCCAGCTCCGTCGTGATCGCCAGCGTGTCGTCGGTGCTCGCGCAGCGTACCCACGCCGTGTTGTCCTGAGCCTGCGCACCGGCCAGCCGGAACGACCCGGCCGGGTGACCCCGCAGCGCCGGCCTGCCGCTCCATCCTTCTGCCGGCGACGGCAGGAGCGAGAATCGCAGCGGTACGTCGATGGAGCTCGGCGGCACGGCGGGCACCACGGCGCCGGCCAGCGCCTCGAGCCCGCGCTCGTCGAGGTCGCCCAGGTCCGGGCCCCAGTGGACGACGGCCGGCACGGCAGCGCCGCGGGCGTCCAGCACGAGGCTGGTGCCCGCGGCGCGCAGGTGGAGCACGGTCACTCGGCCACCGGGATGGACTGCGACTTCAGGTTCTCGATCGTCGACGTCTGCGCCTTGGTCAGCGCGTCGGTCAGCGTGCCGTTACCGGAGACGGCGGCCTTGAAGCCGTCCGAAGCGGTGGCGTACGTGGAGGTCATCGTCGGTCCCCAGACGAAGTCGGCCGCGACCTGGGTGGAAGCCTGCGCGAAGACATCGTAGATCGCCTGGCCGCCGTAGAAGTCCACACCCTCTTTGAGGGCGGGCAGCGAGGCGCCGGCCTTGGTCGCCGGGTAGAGCTGCGCCTCCTTGTTCAGCAGGGTGAGCGCCTCCTCGGAGGTGTTCAGCCAGAGCGCGAACTTGGCCGCCTCGTACGGGTGCTTCGAGCCCTTGAAGACCGCGGTGGCCGAGCCGCCCCAGTTGCCGGCGACGGTGCCGCCGGAGGTCCACTGCGGCATCGGGGCGACCGCCCACTTGCCCGAGGTCGACGGCGCGCCGGACATGATCGAGTTGGCGCCCCACACCGCGGACACCCAGGTCCACGCCTTGCTGGTGTTGTACGCGTTGTCCCACTCGGTGGTCCACGGCGGCACCGTGGAGACCAGCTTGGAGTCGAGCAGTCCCTGCCAGTAGTCGGCGACCTTCTTGGTGTTGTCGTCGGCCATGGTCACCGACCACTTGCTGCCGTCGTTGGCGAACCAGCGGCCGCCGGCCTGCCAGGCGAGCCCGGCGAACTGGTTGATGTCGCTCTGCGAGAAGTTGGTGATGAAGCCGCCGGCGGCCTTCACCTTCTCCGCGGCCGCGGCGTACTCCTCCCAGGTGGTGGGCAGCGGGATGTTGTTCTTCTCGAACAGGTCCTTGCGGTAGAACATCGCCATCGGGCCGGCGTCCTGCGGGACGCCGAAGACCGAGTTCTCCTCGCCGAAGGTGACCTGACCCCAGGTCCAGTCGACGAACTGGTCCTTCGCCGCGGTGACCTCGGAGCAGTCGGCCAGGTTCGTCAGGCCGTCCTGGACGCGGAAGCTGGGCAGCGCGTCGTACTCGATGTGGCCCAGGTCCGGGGCGTTGCCGGCCTTCAGCTGGTTGAAGAAGTTCTGGTAGGTGCCGCCGTTGCCGTTCGGGCCGGTCTGCACCTTGACCTGGATGTTCGGGTTCTTGTCGTTCCAGACCTTCACCACGTTCTCGATACCGGGAATCCAGGTGGTGTAGTTCAGCGTGACCGGGCCCGAGGACGGGGCACAGCTCGCCGCGCCGGCCGTGGTGCCGGCCTCGTCGTCGCCGCCCGAGGAACAGGCGGTCAGAGCAAGCGCGGAAACCAGCGCGATGCTCAAGGAGCGCATCGGAAGACGCATTTCATCCTCACTTCTTCGGAATTAAGGGGGTTACTTGACGGCGCCGGCGCCGAGGCCGTTGCGCCAGAAGCGCTGCAGGAGCAGGAAGGCGACGACCAGGGGCACGATCGAGACGAGCGCGCCGACGAGCACCAGCATGCGGAGCTCGGGGATCTGGTTGACCTGGGTGTTCCAGGTGTAGAGGCCGAGGGTGACCGGGAAGAGCCGCTCGTTGCCGAGCATGATCAGCGGCAGCAGGAAGTTGTTCCAGACGGCCACGAAATGGAACAGGAAGATCGTCACGAGGGCCGGGAACATCAGTCGCGTGGAGACCTTGAAGAACGTGCGGACCTCGCCGGAGCCGTCCAGCCGGGCCGCCTCGAGCAGCTCGTCGGGAACGCTCGCGGTGGCGTAGATCCGGGCCAGGTAGACGCCGAACGGATTCACCAGGCTGGGCAGGAAGACCGACCAGAAGGTGTTCGTCGCCTCGAACTGGCTGAAGATCAGGAAGAGCGGGAGGGCGAGCGCGGTGGCCGGCACGAGGACCCCGCTGAGCACCACGTTGAAGATCGCCTCGCGGCCGGGGAACCGGTACTTGGCCAGCGCGTATCCGCACATGGCGGCCAGCACGGTGCCGAGCAGCGCGGCCCCGCCGGTGTAGACGAGGCTGTTGCCCAGCCAGCGCAGGAAGACGCCGTCGCGGTACGCGAACAGCTCGCCCAGGTTGTCCAGCAGCGCGAAGTCGGCGAACCAGAGCGGGTCGGTGCTGGAGAACTCGGACCGGGTCTTCGACGACGCGACGACCAGCCACCAGATCGGCACCAGGAAATACAGCGTGCCGGCGCCCATCACCACCATGGGCAGGATGCGGTTCCTCACTGGTCGCCTCCCCGCCGCTGGGTCAACTTGAGGAACGCGAAGGACAGGGCGCACGTGGCCAGGGCCAGCACCACCGAGAACGCCGCGGCCAGGTTGAAGTTGGGGATCGACGAGGTGGAGTACACGGTCAGGTTCGGCGTGTACGTGCTGGAGACCGCGGAGCTGAAGGTCCGGAAGACCTGCGGCTCGGCCAGCAGCTGCAGCGTGCCGATGATCGAGAAGACGGTGGTCAGCACGATCGCCGGCATCACCAGCGGGATCTTGATGGACCAGGCCGTGCGGATCGCCCCGGCGCCGTCCATCCGGGCCGCCTCGTAGACCTCCTGCGGGATGGCCAGCAGCGAGGAGTAGATGATCAGCATGTTGTAGCCGACGTAGACCCAGGTCACCACGTTCGCCATGGCCCACAGCACCAGGTCCGCGGAGAGCAGGTCCCAGTTGCTGGTGAGCGCGGTGAACGGCGACAGGTTCGGCGAGTAGAGGAAGCCCCACATGATTGCCGCGACCACACCGGGCACCGCGTACGGCACGAAGAACGCGAGCCGGAAGAAGCGGCGGCCGCGGACCAGGCCGGAGTCGAGCAGCAGCGCCAGGACCAGCGCGATGCCGAGCATCACCGGCACCTGCACGATGCCGAACAGCAGCACCCGGCCGATCGACTCCCAGAACGGGCCGTCGGTGAAGACGCGCTGATATTGGGCCAGCCCGCCGAAGACCTCCTGGGCCGGGCCGAACGTGCCGGAGCGCTCCACCTTGTACAGGGACTGCTTGATCGCGTACCCGATCGGCGCCAGATAGAAGGCGGCGAACAGCAGGGCGAAGGGCAGGATGAAGAAGAGCAGCGCGCCGACCGGCACCCTCTTCTTGCTGCCCGGCTTTCTGCTGACGGTGCTGGTGCTCACGGTGTCTCCTCCCGGACGACGCCCACACCGCCGCCCTCGACGCGGAGCAACCCGTCCACCCGCTCGCTGGTGACGAGGTCGTACCCGCTGGTGGGGATCTCGACGGGTTCGGCCCCGTGATTGACGACGAACAGGTAGCTGCGGTCGTCGCCGCGGCGGCGGACCACCTCGACCGACCCGTCGTTCGCGGGACCCGCCGGCCGGACGCCGGCCGTCCCGGCTGCCTCCGCGACCAGCTCGCGCAGGCCGATCGGGTCCAGTTCGGTGGCCACGTACCAGGCGGTGCCGTCGCCGTGGCGGTTGCGGGTGATCGCCGGAACCCCGGGCAGTGGGCCGTCGGTGTAGGTCGCCACCGTCTCCGCCGTCGTGGTCCGCAGCCGCTCGGTCCAGAGCCGCGCGCGGGCGCCGTTGCTGAGCCCGACCTCGTGATCGGGCAGCAGCGGCGCGAATTCCTCGGCCAGCACGCCCAGCACCTCACGGAACGCGCCCGGGTAACCGCCCAGCCGGATCCGGTCCCGCTCGTCGACGATCCCGCTGAAGAACGTGACCAGCAGGGTGCCGCCGTCCCGCACGAACTCGGTGATCCGCTCGGCGGCCGGGTCCGGCACCATGTAGAGGCACGGGACGACGACCAGCTTGTACCCGCTGAGATCGGCCTCCGGGGAGACCACGTCGCAGGTCACGCCCAGTGCGCGCAGCGCCCGGTGGGCGGCGTGCACCTGGTCGAGATATCGCACCGCCTGCGACGGGCGGGCCTCGCCCTCGGCCGACCACCACGATTCCCAGCTGAAGAGCAGCGCGACGTCGGCGTCCACCCGGGTGCCGGCCACCTCCTCGATCCGGTCCAGGGTCGCGGAGAGCCGCAGCACCTCGCGCCAGGCGACGGTGTCGGTGCCGGCGTGCGGCAGCAGCGCCGAGTGGAACTTCTCGGCACCCTGCGCCGAGGCCCGCCACTGGAAGAAGCAGATCGAGTCGGCGCCGCGGGCCACGTGCGTCAGCGAGTTGCGCAGCATCTCGCCGGGCGCCTTGGTCAGGTTGTGCGGCTGCCAGTTGACCGCGCCGGCCGACTGTTCCATGAGCATCCAGGGCGCGCCACCGGCCAGGCCACGGGTCAGGTCGGCGGCGAAGGAGAGCTCCGCGACCGGGTCACCGAGGCGGTGGTCCAGGTAGTGGTCGTTGGCGATCACGTCCATCTCCGGCGCCCAGGACCAGTAGTCCAGGTTGCGGATGTGGGCGGTGACCATGAAGTTCGTGGTGACCGGTATCCGCGAGTGCAGGCGCAGCACGTCGGCCTCGGCGCGGTAGTGGCCGAGCAGCTCGTCGGAGCTGAACCGGTGGAAGTCGACGATCTGGGCCGGGTTGCGCAGCGAGAGGGCTTCGCGCGGCGTCTGGATCTCGGACCAGTCGCCGTACCGCTGGCTCCAGAACGATGTGCCCCAGGCCTCGTTCAGAGTCTCGATCTTCCGGTACCGGCTGCGCAGCCACTCGCGGAACGCCTCGGCGCTCACGTCGCAGTAGCAGAGCGCGTTGTGGCAGCCCAGCTCGTTGGAGACGTGCCAGAGGGCGACCGCCGGGTGGTTGCCGTACCGGTGGGCCACCCGCGCCACCAGGTCCAGTGCCCGGTCCCGGAACACCGGCGAGCTGGGGCACCAGGCCTGCCGGCCGCCCGGGAACCGGGCCGTGCCGTCCGCCGCGACCGGGAGGATCTCCGGGTACAGCGTGCTGAGCCAGGGCGGCGGCGAGGAGGTGCCGGTGCCCAGGTTCACCCGGATCCCGTTGGCGTGCAGCAGCTCGACGACCTCGTCCAGGTCGGTGAAGTGGTAGTCGCCCGGGCGCGGTTCGAGGTTCGACCAGCCGAAGATGTTGACGGCCACCAGGTCGACGCCGGCCCGGCGCATCAGCGCCACGTCCTCACGCCAGACGTCCGGCGACCACTGCTCCGGGTTGTAGTCACAGCCGAGGCTGATGCCAGCAAGAGGGAACGTGCTCATAAAACTCCTGGTCACGAGTGTGTGCACGTGCACACATTTCGTCCGGCTGTGATGCCGGTTACGAATGTGTGAACGTGCACACAGTAGGACTGGCCTGGCACGCCGTCAATAGTCGCGGCGTTATCGTGATCGCATGCCCCGGCCGAAACCGCAGAAGCGCGCCACGGTGCACGACATCGCGGCCGCCGCGGGCGTCTCCCGCGGCACCGTCAGTCGCGTGCTGAACGGCGGATACGTCTCCGCCGAGGCCCGTGCCGCGATCGAGGCCGCCATCGAAGAAGTCGGGTACGTACCGAACAACGCCGCACGCGCGCTGAAGATGCGCCGATCGCAGGCGGTGGCGTTCGTGGCGCTCGAACCGCACTCACTCTTCCTCGACGACCCCAACATCGGCTCGATCATGCTGGGGGCGAACGCGGCGCTCTCGCTGGCCGACCACCAGATGGTCAGCCTCGTCGTCGAGTCGGCCCGCGACACCGCCCGGGTCGCCCGCTACCTGAGCGGCGGCTTCGTGGACGGGGCGATCGTGGTGTCGGCCCGGACCCGGGACCCGATCATCCGGGTGCTCTCGGACCTGTCCCTGCCGGCCGCCTTCGTCGGCCACCCGCCCGACCTCAGCCTCCCCTTCGTCGGGATAGACAACGTCGGCTCGGCCCGGGCGATCACCACTCGGCTGCGGGACGGCGGGCGGCAGCGGATCGGCATGATCGCGGCGGCGCTCGACCGGGACTCCGGGATAGACCGGCTGACCGGATTCCGTACGGCCCTGGGCGACCGGTTCTCCGCCGACCGGGTCGTGGAGGTGCCGCTCTACGACTACAACTCCGGCATCAAGGGGATGCGGGCGCTGCTGGAACGCGACCCGGCGATCGACGGGGTGTTCGCCGCGTCGGACGCTGTCGCGGCCGGGGCGCTGGAGGCGCTGCGCGAAGCCGGGCGGAGCGTGCCGGGCGACGTGGGCGTGGTCGGCTTCGACGACAGCACGTGGGCGGTCCGGTGCCAGCCGCCGCTGTCCACCGTGCATCAGCCGGCCAAGGAGCTGGGGTCGTACGCGGCTCAGCTCGTGCTGCGCCAACTCGACGGCGAGCACGTGGAGCCGGGCGGGCAGCTCCTCCCCACCCCGATCGTCTGGCGCGAGTCAGCCTGACTGTGTGAAGTTCGGGTGCGAATCGCACCCGAACTTCACACGCTTGTCAGGCGCCGCGGAAGCTGCGCAGGCGCTGGGCCAGCGTGGGCGGCGGCGGTGGCGGCACCGGGCGCCGGCCGGGCGACGGGGCGGACCTGCCGATCGGCTTGTCGTAGTCGGCCGTGGCGATCGCCTCGATGATCTCCTGCTCGTCGAAGCCCTCCGAGCCGGGGATGGACGGGACGAAGCCGACCAGGACACCGTTGCGCATGACCTGCGCCTCGAGCCCGGCGGTGCCGTCGTTGTCCCAGACCGCCTCGCGACCGTCGGGCAGGACGACACGGATCCCGTACTGCGTGACGCCGGCGCGCGGCAGCTTCAGATGAGCGAACACGTTGCGGGTGCGCAGGCTGTCGACGACCCGGCGGGCTCGTTTCTCGTCCATGACATGACCGTAATCCGCTGATCTGGAAACACGCTGAAGATCCGCTCGGGGGCCGTCGAGCACCGCACACGTAACATCACCCGGTGTGATAATCCCAGGTCACATCGATGGATGTTACTACAACGTAATAAGAAAGTCACCGGATTCCATTTCTCGGAAGCGCGGCTTACTGTGCGGTAACCGAAGCGCTTCGGCCCCAGATCCCCACGCGGATACCGGAGGCCATCGATGAGAACGGCCAACGTCCTAGCCACTCTCGTCACCTCGACCGTCCTCAGCCTCGCCATCGCCGCACCCGCCCAGGCGGCGAGCATCGACTACGTAGCCCTCGGCGACTCCTACTCCAGCGGCGTCGGCGCGCCCGGGCAGTCCGGGACCTGCCTGCGCAGCAACTCCAGTTACGCCGCACAGTGGGCGAGCCGGAACGATCCGGCCTCGTTCCAGTTCCTCGCCTGCGGCGGCGCCAAGACCGACGACGTCGTCAACACCCAGGTGCCCGCCATGCGGAGCGGCGCCGACCTGGTCAGCATCACGATCGGCGGCAACGACGCCGGCTTCGCACCCACCATCGTCACCTGTCTGACCTCGAGCGACTCGGCCTGCGCGGCGAAGGTGGCGGAAGGGAAGGCGTACGTCAGCAGCACGCTTCCCGGCAAGCTGGACGCGACCTATCAGGCGATCCGGGCCAAGGCTCCGGGCGCCCGGGTGGTCGTGCTGTCGTACCCGCTGATCTTCGACACGTCGCGGCTGCTCTGCGAGATGAGCCTCGCCAAGCGGCGGTCGATCAACAGCGGGGCGGAGGCCCTCGACGCGATGATCAAACAGCGCGCGGAGGCCGCCGGGTTCGTGTACTCCGAGGTCCGCGACGAGTTCTCGGGGCGCGGGGTGTGCTCGTCCCGGCCCTTCATCAACGGGCTGACCATCGTGCCGCCGCAGAACTCGTACCACCCGAACACGAGCGGCTACACCAGCGGATACCTGCCGGCCTTCAGCGGCTCAGCCGCCTGACGCCCGACCTGTGTGAATGCAGGGCTCGATTCGAGCCCTGCATTCACACACAACCGGGTTGCACCGGGAGGGGAACGGAACGGCTGTCGGGGCGGACCAGGATGCTCCGCATGGCTCGAGTGAACATGCTGCTCTTCTTCGCTGTCGTCGCTTTCAGTGTGGTGGCGCTGATCGACTGCCTGCTCACGGAGCGGTCGCGGACGCGGTCGTTTCCGCGGGCCGCCTGGATCGTGCTGATCCTGCTCTGCCCGGTGGCCGGGGCGATCGCCTGGTTCCGGAGCGGTCGCGCCACGTCGGCCGCGGAAGCCTGCGTGCCGGCGCCGCGCGGCCCGATCGGCCCGGAGGACGACCCGGAGTTCGTCCGGATGCTCGCCGAGTCGATCCGCGGGATCTGAGCAACGGTCACCAGGTGAACGGGGCGCCCCGGGTGGTGCTCGAGGCCATCCGGCCCTCCCGGACGTAGCGGTACGACAGCACCACCGCGTAGGTGCGCCCGCGCTGCGGCGTGGCCCCGGACGGGCCGCACTCCTTGGTGAACGAGTCCCTCGTGAAGATCAGGCCGTCGCACGCCATCGGGCCGGCGACCATCCGGCCGCTGCCGGCGTCCTGCAGGCTCACCTCCAGGCGGCCGCGGCCTCCCGCGGGCGCGGTCAGCGACGCCTGGAACTGCACGTCGCGGCCGACGGAGTGGCAGGAGCGCGGGCCGAGCGGGGTGCGGCTGGGCAGGTCGTAGACGAAGTTCTGCGAGCACTGCCACGGGCCGTACGGTTTCCGTTCCGGAACAGGGGACCTCTTGGCCGTCCTTCTGGGAGCGGGGGGCGTAGGGCGTACCTCCGCATGGGTCTTGGGAGCCGGAAGCGCGACGCCCCGAGCTGTCTTGCGGCTCTTCGGAGGCCGGGTGGCAGCTCGCTGGGCCGGCGCGCCGCGAGAGACAGCGGGTCCGCCGAAGGCCACCCCCGGTGCGCTCGGCGCGGTGATCACCGTGGTCTGCTCGGCCGGTTCACCGCGCGAACGGCCCAGATGCCAGGCCGTGGTGGCGATGCCGGAGGCGAGCATGGTGCCGGCGACCAGCGCGGCCGTCGCGCCCGGGCGGGCCCACCGGCTCGGCGGCACGTCGTTGCGCAGCCGGCGGCGACGCGACCCGGACCGGCGCGGGCCCGGCACCTGGGCCGGCACCCGGCTCGGCAGGGAGGCCGGCGCCTCCGCGGGGACCAGGCTGGGGGCGGCGAGCGCGGGCACGTCGACCAGCAGCTCGGCAAGGTTCTTCAGGTCGGCGACGAGCTCGGCGGCGCTTGGCCGTAGGCGCGGCTTGCCGGCCAGGCACAGCATGATGATCCGCCAGAGCGGATCGGGGATGCCGGGACGGCGCACCGGGTCGCCGTCGGCGTGCATCCGCATCAGCTCCTCGATGGCGTCGCTGCGGTACGGCGGGCGCCCGGAGACCAGCTCGTAGAGCAGCACCCCGAGCGCGTACACGTCGGTGGCCGGGCTCGGGGTGACCCCGTGGAACGCCTCGGGCGCCATGTAGTGCGGCGTCCCGACGACCGCGTTCGGCGTGGTCATGCTCGGCAGGTTGAGGATCCGGGCGATGCCGAAGTCGGTCAGCCGGGTCTGCAGCTGCCCGTCCTGCCGGCAGAGCAGGATGTTGTCCGGTTTCAGGTCGCGGTGGATGATGCCCAGCTCGTGCGCCTGGGCCAGCGCCGACGCGACCTGCCCGGCCAGCCGGACCGCCTCGCCGGGCGGCACCGTCCCGTGCGAGTTCAGGTGGTCGCGCAGGCTGCCGCCGTCCACCAGGTCCATCACCAGTCCGAGGGTCTCCCCGACGCTGAACAGGTCGTGCACCCGCACCACGTGCCGGTGCCGCAGCATCAGCAGGATGGTCCGCTCCTGCACGAAGCGGGTGACCAGCCGGGGCTGCCGCAGCAGGCTCTCGTGCAGCAGCTTGATGGCCACCGGCTTGCCGCCGGCGCGCTCCTCGCCTCGCCAGACGGTGCCGGTCGCCCCCTGCCCGATTGGTCGGACCAAAAGGTACGAATTCCCGACACACCGCCCGGCCAGTCGCGCATCCGAGCCGCTATCCGTGGGATCCTGGTTCAACTCCGCGGTCCTTCCGATGACGGCAATGCCACGGAATACTGCGGTTTGTCCGGATCGACTGGCAAGCGTTGCGGCCCGGTTTCGCACCCTTCGGTAGGACTCAGCCCTTCCCCGTCACCGCCGTCGGTCCCCCGTCGTTCGAGGAGTCGACCGGCGGGCGCGGCGGCTGCGGCCCGCACAGCGACCGGATCGCGCCGAGCAGCGTGGACCGGGTGAACGGCTTCTCCAGCAGCATGCTGTTCTCGTCCAGATGCAGCTGCGGCCCGAGCGACGCCGCGGTGTATCCCGACATGTACAGCACCGGCAGGTCAGGCTGATGCGTCCGCAACGCACCGGCCAGCTCCGGCCCGGTCATCGTCGGCATCACCACGTCGGTGATCAGCAGGTCCGGCCGCGCCCCGGAGGCGACCTGGGTGACCGCCGTCAGCGCGTCGGTGGCCACCGTGATCTCGTACCCGGCCGGCGCGATCAGCCGCTGCACCAGCTGCGCCACGTCCGGCTGGTCCTCGACGATGAGGACCCGGCCGATCACCGCGTTCTTCTCCTTGCGCTCCCCCGACGGCGTCTTCTGCTGCTCGGCGGCCGGCAGATAGATGTGCACCGTCGTGCCGATCCGCGGCTTCGACTCCAGCTCGATGTGCCCGCCCAGGTTGTGCACGATACCGGCGGTGGTGGCCAGCCCCAGACCGGCGGCCGTGGGGCGGGTGGTGAAGAACGGCTCCAGCGCCCGCCGCCGGGTCTCGTCATCCATCCCGGCGCCGGTGTCGGTGACCACCAGGTGCACCAGCTTGCCGGTGGGCGCACCCTCGGCCAGCTGGCCGGGCTCGATCACCTCGTTGGTGGCGGCCACCCGGACCATGCCGCCGTGCAGCATCGCGTCCCGGGCGTTCGCGGCGAGATTGACCAGAGCCTGCTCCAGGGGGCCGCGCTCGGCCTTGACCGGCCACACGTCCGGCCCGAACGCCAGGTCCAGCCCGATCCGCTCGCCGAGCGTCCGGCTGAACAGGGCCTGCACGTCGGTGAGCAGGTCCGGGATCGGGATGACCTCGGGCCGGTTGCCCTCGCTGCGGCCGAACGCCAGGAGCTGGTGGGTGAGCGTACGCCCGGCGCCCACCGCGTCCAGGATGTCCTGCGCGAGCTGCTGGTGCGTCGACCCGTCCTCGGAGCTGGACAGGATCATGTCGGCGGAACCGGCCACCACGGTCATCAGGTTGTTGAAGTCGTGCGACAGGCCACCGATCAGCTGGCCCAGGCTGTCCAGCCGGCGCAGATGGTCGAGCTGCCGCTTCAGCCCCCGCGCGTCGATGTGGTCGGTGGTGTCGGTGATCATGCAGAGCACGCCGCCGAACTGGCCGTTCTCGTCGTACACCGGCATCATGCTGATCCGCACGCTGCGCCGCGACCCGTCGGCCCGCATCAGCCGGGTGGCGCCGACCGTGGAGCGGCCGGTCCGGCACTCGGCGATCCGCCGGTCCAGCTCCTTCTGCCCGACGTTGTCCAGGAAGCCGCGCAGCGACACCCCCAGCAGCTCGGCCCGGGGCATACCCAGCACCACGCCGATCGGCTCGTTGGCGTAGGTCGCGACACCCTCGGGGTCGAGCTGGAGCACGCCCTCCGGGATTGTCTCGAGCACCCGCCGGTACCGCTCCTCGGCATTGCGCAGACGTTCCTGCGCCCGGGCCGACGAGACCGCCAGCGACAGCTCGCCGGCGATGTCGCGGGCCAGCTCGACCTCGGGGGTCGAATAGAGGGCGCCCTGGGTGTGCCGGGTCAGGATCAGATAGCCGGCGTACGTGTTGTCCACGATCACCGGGCACAGCACGGCCGCCTGGATCCCCAGCTCCGGGGCGCCGAGAGCGGCCGCCGCGTCGCCGGCCAGCACGATCGGGCGGCGGCTGGCGGCCAGCGTGGTCGAGTACTCGTTGTCCGGCATCTGGCCGGCGCGGTCCAGGACCCGGGCCAGCGTGCCCGAGCGTTCGTTGTCGACATGGTGGTACGCGAGAGCCTCGTACCGGCCGTCGTCGCGCAGCAGTTGGACGCCCGCGCCGTCGCCGATCATGTCGGCAGCGGCGCGGGCGGCCGTCGAGCACACCTCGGCCGTGTCGCCCACTGCTCTGCTGAGCGCGAGGGCGAGGTCGGCAAGTGCGAACCGGAGGGGGTAAGCCATGACACCCATGAACGCATTTTTCGCGTTTGGTGAGGCCTGTGTTGCCTGAATCGAGTTTTATTAAGAAAAAAGGGCGCTTACCGACTCGCCGTTGTGGATCCGCCGCATCGCCTCGGCCAGCGGCGCCGCGACCGACAGGATCGTCAGCTTCTCGGTCCGCTTGCTCGGCGGGATCGGCACCGTGTTGGTGCAGACGATCTCCTCGATCTCCTTCTCCGCGGAGAGCCGCTGCACCGCGTCGTTGCTGAACAACCCGTGCGTACACGCCACCCGCACGCTGCGCACGTTGCGCTCCCGCAGCCGGGCCAGCAGCTCGAAGACGGTGCTGCCCTTCGCGATCTCGTCGTCCAGCACGATCACGTCCCGGTCGGCCACCTCGCCGATCACCGAGCTGATCACCACCTTGTCGTCCGCGAACCGCTGCTTCGCGCCGGCGGCCACCTCCACCCCGAGCATCCGGGCGAACGCCGCCGCCTCCTTCGCGTTACCCAGGTCCGGTGAGACGACCACGGTGTTGCTCAGGTCGTACCCCCGGAAGTGATGGGCCAGCTCGCGCAGCGCATGCAGATGATCGACCGGGATGTTGAAGAAACCGTGCACCTGCGGGGAGTGCAGCGTCATCGCCAGCACCCGGTCGGCGCCGGCGGTGGTCAGCAGGTCGGCGACGAGACGCCCGCCGATCGAGATGCGCGGGGCGTCCTTCTTGTCGGACCGGGCATAGGCGTAGTGCGGCAGGACCACGGTGATCCGGCCGGCCGACGCGCCACGGGCGGCGTCGAGCATGAAGAGCAGCTCAGCGAGGTGCTCCTGGGTCGGGGGGACGAGCGGCTGGATCAGGAACACGTCCCGCTCCCGGCAGTTCCCCTGCAACTGCACCTCGATGCAGTCGTTGGCGAACCGGGACGTCCGGGTGGGCAGCAGAGGCACCGCAAGGTGCTCGCAGATCTCGGCGGCCAGCTCAGGATGGGCAGATCCGGTGAAAACGGCGATGTCACGCACGGGCACCACCCTAGAAGGCCCGATCGCCGGGTCGTCAGGACGGTCCCGGCTTCGCTAGCTTGTCAGACATGAACGGGCTTGCCGTGGCGTGCCGCCGAGTGGTCCACATCTACCGCGCCGAGGCGGGTGACGTGGTCGCACTGGCCGGTGTCGATCTGTCGATCGCACCGGGTGAGACGCTCGCCCTCGTCGGGCCCTCCGGCTCCGGCAAATCCACGCTGATCGCCCTGCTCGCAGGCCTGATGCGGCCCTCCGCGGGCCGGATCAACCTGGGCACCTACGACATGGGCAAGCTCTCCGACTCGGAGATCTCCCGGCTGCGCGGCACCGAGATCGGCGTCGTCCTGCAGGGCGCGGCGCGCAACCTGCTGCCCTACGCGTCGCTGCACCGCAACATCTGGCTCGCCCAGCGCCGCGCCGCGCACACCCGCGGCATCGAACTCGACGACCCGGACCGCATCCTCGACCTGGTCGGCCTCCCCGGCCAGGGCCGCCGCAAACTCGCCGACCTCACCCCCGGCGGCCGCCAGCGCGCGGCCCTGGCGGTCGGCATCGCCGCCGGGCCGGGCCTGCTGCTCGTCGACGAGCCGACCAGCCGGCTCGACACGGCGGGCCGCGACGAGGTGCTCGATGCCCTCGAAACCGTGAACCAGGAACGCCGGACCACCATCGTGGTGGTCACCCACGACAACGAGGTGGGCGCCCGGCTGGGCCGCGCGGTCACCATCCGCGACGGCCGGGTCGGCGCCGAGGGCCGCGACGGCCAGGACTTCGCGGTGGTCGCCGGGGACGGCACCGTGCAGTTGCCGCCGGAGGTGCTGGGTTCCTATCCGCCGGGCACGCTCTTCACGGTGCAACATCTGGACGGCGAGGTCACCCTGGTGCCGGGCGGAAGCGAGACGCCGATCTAGGGGGTACGCGTCAGACCGTCCCGCCAGATCTGGGCCGTCCCGGGCTCCACGCGGCCGGCTGCCTGGTCCCGGCCGCAGCGCGGCCACCGGCGCGAATCAGTGGTCCCGCCCCAGACGTCCCGCCCCCACTCCCCTCCCTCGCCGTGCGGGGGTTCAGCGTGTGAACCTCGGGTGCGCTCCGCACCCCAACTCCCCACACACGCCCCGCGTGGGCTCAGTGTGGGGACTTTAGGTGCGCTCCGCACCCGAAGTTCACACGCACGCCCACCCCGCCCGGCGACGCGCGCAAGCCGTCGCGCTCACCCCGGCGTGGGGATTTTGGGTGCGGTGCGCCCCAAGTCGACACGTTGGGAGTGGTGGTTCAGGACGAGTGGCGGGTCCAGAGGGCGGCGCCGTCGGCCAGGTGCAGCTCGCGGTCGCAGGCGGCGGCCGCCTCCGGGTCGTGCGTGGCGAAGACGACCGCTGCCCCGCGCGCCGCCTCCGCGCGCAGCAGCTCGAGGACACGCTGCCGGTTGGCGGCGTCGAGTTCGCTGGTGACCTCGTCGGCGAGCACCACGTGGCCGCCGAGCGCGAGCCCCCGCGCCAGGGCCGTGCGCTGTTGCTGGCCGCCGGAGAGTTCGTCGATCAACTGGTTCGCCTGGCCGGAGAGCCCGAGCGCGTCGAGGGACTCGGCTGTCCGCCGCCGCGCGTCGGCGGGCGAGCCACCGGTGGCGATCACCGCGACGGAGATGTTCTCGGCCGCGGTGAGTATCGCGGCCAGGCCGTTCTCCTGCGGGACCAGCACCACGCCGAGGGAGACCGCGTGGTCGCGCCCGGTCAGCGGCACGCCGTCCAGGGTGACCTTGCCGGTGCGCGGGGGCAGCAGGCCGGCCATGGCGCTGAGCAGCGTGGTCTTGCCCGCTCCGGACGTGCCGGTCACGGCGAGCAGCTCGCCCGCCCGCACAGTCACGTCGACCCCGCTCAGCACCGGCGCGGCGGCACCGTAGGCGAGTTCCGCCGCCTCCACCGTCAGCGTCGCCATCGCATCCTGCCTCTCCCGATCATCATGCCGCCGACGAATACATGCCGCCGCCGGTCGCGACGAGGTCCGGCGGCGATCCCCGGCCGCCGTGCTTCCGAGCGGTCATCAACTGCCGCTCCGGGTGCTTTCCAGCGGGCGGCCGGCTTCCGGCCGTCCCGGCCCGGTCCCGGGTGGGCGGCGCGGGTTCCGCCCGGCTTCGATCCGGCGGCGCAGGTCGCGGCCGCCGAGGACGGCGACGAGGAACTGGACGGCGAGGACCGCGCCGCCGGCGGCCAGCAGCGCGGTGGGCCGGGGCCACTGCGGCAGCGGCAGGTCCGGCGGGTCGATGCCGGCCAGCGGCAGCGCCTCGCCGGTCAGTCGCCAGGCCGCCATCGCCACCGCCAGGCCGACCGTGGTGGCGATGACCACCAGCACCGGATAGGTCCACAGGGTCGCCTGGCCGGCCGGGCGGGCGCGCAGGCCCTGATCGCGCAGGGCGGTGAGGTCTTCGGTGCGGCGCAGCCGGTCCACCGCGACGGTCAGGGCCAGCGCACCCGCGCCGAGCAGGCCGGCGAGGACCGCGGCCAGCAGATAGAACCAGAGGGCGACGGCCGGGCCCTGGGTGTCCAGCACGGCTCGGACCTGGGCGGCCGAGGTGTCGGCGACGACCCGGAGCCCTTGCTGTTGCAGCCGTTCCACGATGTCGCCGGGTGCGGCGGAGTTGAGCCACACCTGGGGGTCCGCGACCGGTTTCACCTCGACGGCGAGCCGGTCGACGTACTCCAGGTCGTACATCACCGCCTGCCGGCCGAGGCCGGGCACCGCCGGGAGCGAGGCGATGGGCGCGACCGGGATGCCGTCGAAGCTCAGGCCGCCGATCACCCGCCCGGCCGGGTCGTCGCCGGCGTAGGCCACCGGCATCGGCACCGGTGTGCTGACCGGCTGGATCCAGCCGGTGTCGGCCAGGCTGGCGGAGACCGTGACGTCGGCGCGCAGCCCGTCCGGCCCCGCCGAGAGCCGGATCTTGTCGTTCGACCGCCACCTGGCCGGGTCGGTGAGCGGGGCCGGCGTGCCGGTGTTCAGTCCGCGGAACACCACCTGGCCGGTGATGCCGGACGCCGTGCCGGACCCGGAGATCCGGATCCCGTTGATCCGGCACTTGTCCCGGCAGATCGACTCGCGTGCGGTGTAGGGGTGCGTGCCCGGCCGCAGGTCGCCGAGTTCGACGATGCCGGCGCCGAGTCCGCTCAGCGACGACACCGAGACGGCGAGCCGCAGGTTCGGGCCGGAGGTGGTGACGTCGAGGGCGATCTCCTCGCCCGGCAGGATCAGCGGCTCGGGCGCCGCCGGGTGCAGCCGTTCGGCGACCTCGGCGGGATTGTCGGCGCCGTCCGGCCAGGCGGCGACCTTGGCCAGCCGGTCGCTGTCCACGGCGAGTCCGGAGGCCGAGTCGGTGCCGCCGGACAGCCGGATGACGGCCATCGCGTACGAGCCCTGCGGGTCGACGGCCCGGACCGCGGCGAGAAGCTGTTGCCGGGTGGTGGCCTCCATGGTGAGGACCCGGTCGGCGCCGGTGCCCAGGTGTGACTCGACGCCGCGGCCACGGGCGGCGGTGTCCACGGCGGCCGCCGCATATCCCGCGACGGCGGCCGCGGCGACCAGCAGCGCGAAGAGCTGCCCGGCGCCGGGCCGGCGGGAGAGCTGGACGCCGGCCAGCGCCACGCCGAGCCGGCCGCGGCGCAGCGCCCGGATCGCGTAGCGGTTGACCAGCGGGAGCAGAGCCCGGGCCGCGAGCAGGGCGAAGGCGAGGATCATCAGCGCGGGCGCGTAGAGGCCGACGCCGGTGAGCGGGTCGTCCGCGAGGACGAACTGAAGGCCGGTCACGACGGCGAGCACCGCCACCACGGCCTCGGTGACGGCGAGCCGGCGCCGGTCCGCGGCCGGGGTGCGGCGCAGCAGGCCGGCCACCGGGCTGAGCAGCTGCCGGCGCTGGGCCGCGACCGCGGCGGTCAGGGCAGCCAGCGCGGCGAGCGGCGCGTACCGCAGCGAGGAGAGGGCCGGCTCGGCGCCCACGCCGGGGAACAGGGCGGCGGCCACCGCGTTGACCAGCAGCTGCCCGGCCAGGCAACCCACGACGGCGCCGGCCAGGACCGCGGTGAGGCTCTCGCCGGTCGCCAGCCACCAGCGGGTCCACCAGCGCGCGCCCCGCAACGCGACCACGGCCAGCTCGCTCTGCCGGCCCTGAGCGCCGTATCCCACGGTCAGGTAGATGGTGAAACACGCGAGCAGCACCAGCGGCACGGCGAGCACCGGCACCAGCAGGCGGGCCGCCGCGCGCCCCTCGTCGATGCGGTCCAGCAGGCGCGGGATCCCGCTGTCGATCAGCAGGGAGCCCTCCAGCTCGGCCGAGGCGCGGTTGATCGCGTCCAGGTCGTTCCGCAGCCCGGGGAGCCGGTCGACGTCGATGGTGCCGGGCCGGGCGACGCCGTCGATCGCCATCGACGTGGTGGTGCGGTTCATCGTGTTGAGCGTGACCAGGCTGGTGAACACCGGCTCGCCGGATCCGACGCCCGGTCCGGCGAGGAAATATCCGTGCAGCCCCCAGTACGGCTCGGCGGCGTCCACCGGCTGGTAGGTGCCGGCCACCGTGAGCGTTTTCGGCTGGGCGTCGGGCACCCAGGTGATCGGCTGGGTGGCGGTGTTCTGCCGGGCCGCCTCGAGCACGATCGGGTCTCCGGCGGTCAGCCCGAGCCGTTGCGCCGTGGTGGCGCCGAGCAGCACGTCGCCCTCGCCGGCGAGACATCGACCGCTGACCAGTCGTACGTGGGCGCAGATCTCCTGCCGGAAGACGAGCCGGGACGGGTACGCCGTGGTCTTCTCCAGGCCGACCGTGGGCACCTCGGCGGAGTGGTGATAGGTGAACCCGTCGAGGTCGAGCAGGACCCGGGCCAGTTCCGGGAACCGGACGTCGCCGTTGGTGCCCTCTTCCCCGCGGACGTCGGTGGTCTGCCGGGCCACCAGGCTGAGTTCGTAGTAGGACGCGGTGGCGATCTGCCCGTCGGCGATGGCCCGCTCGGCGGCGATCAGGTAGGCCGGCGCCGCGACCGCGGACGAGACCGCCAGCAGGGCCAGCAGCGCGAGCGTGAGCGCCTGTCCCCGGCGGGTCCAGACCATGGCGAGGACCAGGGAGATCATCGGTCACGCTCCCGTGCGCCCGGCACCCGGTCGGCACGCAGCGCCCGGATCAGCGGCAGCAGCGACAGCCGGCCGACCAGCCCCAGCAGCACCAGCGCGGCGACCGACGCCAGCGCCACGGTGCCGGCGTGCAGCGGGGCGGGCGGTGCCAGCACCGCCCAGCCGTCGGCGAACGCGGGCGCGGTGCGGCCGGTGACCACCATCGCCAGCAGCCCGGCCAGGACTCCGCCGATCAGGCCGGACACGATCAGCGCCGCGGTGCCCGCGTAGCCGGTGCTCACCGCGACCCGCCGGGACAGGCCCTGGGCACGCAGCGCCGCAAGGTGTTCACCGAGCGAGCGCCGGTCCACGGCGATGGCGACCGCGAGGGTGGCCGCCGCGATCAGCAGCGCCGCGATGCCGGCCACCAGCGCGAACCCGACCACGACCGCCGGGCCCTGGATGCCGAGCCGGCTCGCGTAGCGCTCCGCGGTGGCGTCCCCGGTCACGGTCAGCCCGGCGGCGGTCAGGTCGGCGACGATGCCGGGCCGGGCACCGGGCGCCAGCCACACCTGATAGTCGCCGCCGGGATCCACCTCGGCGGCGAACCGGCGGGTCGTGTCGAGGTCGAGGAGCAGGCCGTTGCGGCCCAGCGCCGGCAGCGCGGTCACGATGCCGAGCACCCGCACCGGTGCCGGGTCACCGAGCGCGGCGAGGGCCGGCTCACCGCTCGCCCAGTCCTCCGGGACCGGGCCGGCCAGCAGCGCGGGCAGGGGCAGCGCCTCGGCCGCCCACGCCTCGGTCCCCTGGTCCCGTTCTCTGGTGCTGTTGGGGTCGGCGGCCAGCCGGAGCGCGCCGTCCGTGGCGGTCAGGTCCAGGGCCGCGCCGGTGGTGCCGGCGCGCCACCGGCTGATGTCGCCGAGCGTCGCGGCGTCCAGCACCACGGTCTCCGCATCGCCCTGGTTCAGCTCGCGCACGGTGACCGAGGCGCCGGACGGCGGCGGATCGGCCCGGCCGTTCTCGTCCGGCGGCGTGGTCAGCTCCCAGCGCACGATCCGGCATCCCGGCGCGGCGGTGCAGCCGGTGAGCGGCACGGTGACGGTCTGCTCACCGGGCCGCAGCGTGCCGAACGCGACGGACACCGGCGCCCCGGTGGCCTCGTGCTGCAACCGCAGCCTGAGCGCCACCGGCGCCGGGCCGTCACGCCGGGCGTCCAGGGTGAGCCGGTCGCCGGTGACCATCGGCAACGCCGGGCGGGTCACCGCGGCCACCGCGTCCGGCAGGCCGGCCTCCGGGCCGTACTCCCCGCGCCAGGCGGCAACCGCGGCGAGCCGGGTGGTGTCCACCTCGAGGGTCTCCTGGTCGCCGCCGCGGTTCCGGACGACGGCCATCGCCTCGCGGCCTTCCGGATCGGCGCCGCGGACGGCGTGCAGCAGCACCGTGCGGTTGATCGCCACGACGTTCAGCACCCGCTCGGCGCCGAGGTCCGCCAGACTGCGCTCGGCTCGCCCGCCGCGTTCCGCCGTCCAGCCGCCGGCCGCCGTGATGAACAACGCGACCGCCACCACGAGCAGGGCGAACACCCGGTCGGTGCCGGGTGAGCGGGAGAACCGCAGGACGGTCAGGCCGGTGCGCAACCGGCCGGCCCGCAGGGCAGCGCCGCCGGCCCGGTCGGCCGCCCGGCTGAGCAGGCGGGCGGTCAGCAGGCCGACGGCGAGGGCGACCAGCGCGGGCGCGGCCGGGCCCAGCCCGTCCGCCGGGCCGGCCGACCGGGCCTGCAGGATGGCGGCGCCCGCCACGGCGAGCAGGAGCACGTCCACCAGGGCCGGGCGCCAGTTGCCGCGCAGCGACCCGGACCTGGCCAGCAGCGCCGACACCGGCCGGCCCAGCACCGCCGCCTCGACCGCGGCCAGCACCGCCAGGCTGCCGGCGAGCACCGCCGTCATCGCCACCGCGAAGGAGACCAGCGCGGCTTCCCGGTCCGGCGCGACCATCACCGGGCCGGTCAGCAGCCGGGCCACCAGGAAACCCACCGGCGCTCCGGCGAGCACGCCCAGGACCAGCGGCACGAGGTGCTGCCCCCAGGCCAGCCGCAGCATGCCGAGCCGGCTGACGCCGCGCAGTTTGAGCAGGGCGGCGTCACCGCGCCGGTCACGCAGGGTGAACCATCCGGCCAGACCCACCGCGAACCAGGTGAGGATCACCATCTGCGCGCCGGCCGTCGTGACGCCCCGCAGGATGGTCTGGCGGTCGCGCACGATGGCGTCGTGCAGCGGCCGGGACAGGGTGTTCAGCCGTAGCTGGGTCTGGCCCAGCCGGCGGTCGGCGGCGAGGATCGCGGCGTTCAGGTCGAACCCCTCGTCGCCGCGCAGCATGGCGTCGGGGAGGACCACGTCGTACGCCATCGTCGGTGATCGCACCGAGCCGTGCGTGAAGGTGCCCAGCCCGGTGAACATCACCGCCTGGGCGGCGCCGGACCGGTACAACCGGTTGCTCCAGTACGTCCCCGCCGGGTCGGCCAGCGTGTAGACCGCCACCACCCGCAGGTTCAGCGGCCCGCTCGTGGAGAAGGTGAGCACGGGCAGGACGTCGCCCACCTCGGCGCCCAGCCGCTGGGCCGTCTCCTGGCTGATCGCGACGTCGCCACGGGCCGTCGGGCAGCTCCCGTCCAGGTGCAGGTGCTCGCAGAGCCGGTCCCGGTAAGCCACCGCGATGCTGACACTCGCCGGACCGGAGCGGATGTTCAGCGGCCCGGTCATCCCGCCGACGCCTTCGCTGACGCCCGCGGGCAGCCCGGACCGGACCTCGTCGCTGAACCTGCGCAGGGCGCTGTCCGGGTCGCCGCGGGTGTCCACCCGGCCGGCCACCGTGACGGTCTTCTGGATCGCCGGGGCAGCCTCCAGATAGGAGGTGGCGGCCCGGCCCGCGGCAGCGAACCCGTACCACGGGCCGGCCGCGGCGACGGCTGCCGCCAGCGCGGTGAGCACCAGAATGGTGAGCACCTGCGCGGCCCGCGTCCGCACCGCGCCGAAGACGAGCGCGAGCATTTCTCCTCCCCCGGTTGCCCGGGAGGTTACGCGATCCGGTGATCGCCCGGGAGGCCGCTTAACCGGTTCATAGCCAGCCTCGGCGTTTCAGGAAGACATACAGGCCGGAAGCCGACGTAACGATCAGCGCGCTGCTGATCAGGAAGCCCCACCGAGTCTCATAACCCGGGTAAGGAAGGTTCTGCCCGAAGTAACCGGTGAGCGCGGTCGGCACCGCGATGATCGCGGCCCAGGCGGCGAGCTTGCGGGTGACCTGGTTCAGCTGGTTGCTCTGCTCGGCGCGATCGGCGTCGAGCAGCTCGGTGATCCGCGCATGGGCGTGCTCGCTGACCTCGCTCGCGCGGTGGGCATGGTCGGTCACGTCCCGGAAGTACGGCCGGAGCCGGTCACCCACCGGCTCGAGCGCGCCCTGGCTGACGGCGTCCACGACCTCGGCCATCGGGGCGGCCGCCCGGCGCAGGTTGGCCACCGCCTTGCGCAGCTCGAAGGCGTGCATGCGGACGTCCCGCGGCGCGCCGCCCTCCTCCAGCATCTGGTCCTCGACCGCGTCCATCGCCTCGTCGATCGACCGGGCGGTCAGGTACTGGCTGTCGACCACGACGTCGAGCAGGCCGTACACCAGGAAATTGACCCCGCAGCCGACCGCCAGGCCGTCCTCGGCGGCGGAGTTCCACCGGGCCAGCAGCAGATCAAGATCAAAGTCCTGCTTGCGTACGGTTATCAGCGCGCGCTTCGTGATGAAGGCGCCGATCTCGACCTTGTGCGCCCCGCCCCCGTGGAAGTCGACGGCATAGAGGCTCACGAAGAGGTGGTCGGCGTAACGGTCCAGCTTGGGGCGCTGGTGCTCCTCGACCGCGTCCTCCACGGCGAGCGGGTGCAGCCCGAAGTCGGCGGCGATGGCCTCCAGGTCGGACAGCGCCGGCGCGTACAGGTCGACCCAGGCCAGCGCGTCCGGATGATCGCGGAGCCGGGCCGCCGTCTCCTCGGCGCCGAAGTCCTCCGCGATCACCCGGCCGCCCTCGTAGAGCCGGCTACGGACGGGACATGATGGTGCGGTCACCGCCCCACACTAGGGTCAGACCGCCTCGAGCACCGGCTCGGCGGGTGCCGGCTCCGGGGTCCGGGTGCGGCGCAACATCCACAGGCTGACCGGGACGCCGACTGCGACCAGGATCGCCGCCACCACCAGCGAGAACTGATAGCCCGCCAGGAACCGGTCCAGTTCGGCGCCGCTCGCGGCCCCGGCCCGGTTGGAGAGGATGGCGCCGAGCACGGTCACGCCGAGCAGGCCGAACACCTCCCGGGAGACGTTGAGCATGCCGGCGGCCACACCGGCCCGCTCGCTCGGGAGGGCGTCCACCACGACCGTGTTCAACGGGATCAGCAGGCCGCCGCCCACGCCGTAGAGCGCGAACCAGGGCAGCAGGTCGGCGTAGCTGGTGCCGGCGCCGTACCCGGCGATGCCGGCGATCGCGGCGGCCATCACCGCGAGACCGAAAGCGGTCACCCGGGCCACCCCGAACCGCAGCTCCAGGCGCGGCGCCAGCACCGCACCGGCGGCCGTGATGATGGCCATCGGGATGAACGCGGCGCCCGCGCCGGTGGGCGAGAAACCGAGCACGTTCTGCAGGTAGATGGCCATGTAGAAGTAGATGCCGAAGACGCCGAACGCCCACAGGCCCATCGCCAGCAGCCCGCCGGTGAACATCCGGGAGCGGAAGAAGCCGAGGTCCACCATCGAGTCCGCGGTGCGACTCTGGACGACCACGAACGCCACGGCGGCGATCGCGGCGACCGCGAACGACGTGAGGATGAGCGGCGAGGTCCAGCCCTCCGCGTCCCCCTCGATCAGCGCGAAGGTCAACGCGAACAGCGACAGCGACGACGTGACAAGTCCGGCCGGGTCGAGGCGCCGCAGGGCACGGCCGAGCCCCGACGCGGTCCGTGCCGCCCCGGGCGGCACGCTGATCAGCGTCAGCACCAGTGTCGCCACGCCGATCGGCAGGTTGATCAGGAAGATCCAGCCCCAGGAGACGTGCTCACTCAGCACCCCGCCGGTGAACGGCCCGACCGCGAGCGCCAGCGCACCGACGCCACCCCAGACGCCGATGGCCGCGCCGCGCTCCTTCGGATCCGGGAAGAGCTGTTGCAACAGCGCCAGGGAGGCCGGGGCCAGCAGCGCCGCGCCGACGCCCTGCGCCGCCCGTGCGCCGATCAGCAACCCCTGACCGTCGGCCAGGCCGGCCGCCACCGACGCCACCGTGAAGATCGCCAGGCCGGACAGGAACGCGAGCCGGGTGCCCAGGACGTCGGCGACGCGGCCACCGGCCAGCAACAGGCCGGCGAACACCAGGATGTACGCGCTGGTGATCCATTCCAGGCCGGCGATAGTCAGGCCCAGATCGCGCTGGATGCTCGGCAGCGCCACGTTGACGACGTTGTTGTCGAGGTAGGTCATGAAGGTGCCGAGCGCCACCGCCACGAGCGCCCACCACCGCCGGTTGTTTCCCATCAATCCCCCTATACGAGGTACTTGTACGGCGTACATGTACCTCGTACATGAGACCTGTACGTTGTATGGTTGTCAAGTGACGCAAGAACGACTGACCAGAGCGACGGTGGCCGGCTGCGCCCTCCGCCTTGCCGACGCCGAGGGCCTGGAGGCCGTCACCATCCGCCGGCTCGCCAAGGAGCAGGGCGTCACACCGATGGCCCTCTACTGGCACTTCAAGAACAAGGACGAGCTGCTCCTCGGCATGGTCGACCACGCGCTGTCGGGCGTCCGTGCCGATCAGGACACCGGCGACTCCTGGCAGGACCGGCTCCGCACGCTCATCGGAACCGTGGTGGGCGTCCTGCGCGAGCACCCGTCACTGCCCGGCCTGCTGCACGCGGTCGACAAGATGCAGACGGAGAGCTTCAACCGGGCTACCAACGACACCCTGACCCTGCTCTGCGACGCGGGCTTCACCGTCGAGGAGGGGTTCTGGGTCGCGACGTACCTCTTGAACGGCTGCATCGGCATGGTCAGCGGCCAGCCCGGATGCCCGCCGGGGATGTCGGCCGAACAGGAGCCGGAGTGGCGCCGGCAGAAGCGGCTGCAGTTCGAGGCGATGCCGGCCGACCGCTACCCGATGATGATCGAGTTGGCCGCTTCCTACCTGGTGGAGCCTGATGTCGACCGCTATTACGCGTTCCATGTCGACCTGCTGATCAGCGGCGTCGAGGCGCTGGCAGCCCGGTAACCGGTAACCCCACCCGCAGCCCGTCCCCGGACGGGCTTCTTTCGGACCTCTTTTGTCAGTTGACACTAACGTTAGCGATAACTAACCTATTGGCTGCCCGGCCGGACGGCCGGGCAACCCTCGACGGGAGGAGACGGCAATGGGCCGTCCGGTAGCGTTCTTCGAGATCACCAGTGCCGACGCCGTGCGGGCACGCACCTTCTACTGCGACCTGTTCGGCTGGTCGGCGCAGCCCGACGAGGACGGGTACGCCCTGGTCGACACCGGCGCCGGCGACTCCGCGATCGGCGGCGGGATCGGGCCGGCGCAGGGCCCGGACGACGCCGGCGTGAAGATCTATGTGCAGGTGGAGGACCTGGAGCAGGCCCTGAAGCGGGCCACCGAGCTGGGCGGGGCCACCCTGGTCGAACCCACCCCGCTGCCCGGCGACTACGGTCAGTTCGCGGTGTTCGCCGATCCGGACGGCAACCCGGTGGGTCTCTGGGGGTGAGCTGATGCTCGAGGACGAGTCGCGGGTCGACGACATCCTCCGGGCGTTGGCCGAACCCCGCCGCCGGGCGATCCTGCGCCTGGTCGCCGCCGACGAGCTGGCGGCCGGCGAGATCGCCGCGGCGTTCGACGTGACTCGTACCGCGATCAGCCAGCACCTGACCGTGCTGAAGGACGCCGGGCTGGTGAACGAACGACGGGCCGGGACCCGGCGGCTCTACCGGGCCCGGCCGGAGGGCCTCGCCGGCCTGCGCGAGTTCCTGGACACCATGTGGAGTGACGCCCTCGACGTGGGGCGACGCCTGGTCGAGGCCGACCGGGCGGACGGTGAACCAGACGTCTCCACGGACGTCGCCTGACCTCGGGGAAACTGACGTGACCGACAACATCCGGCCGTTGACGCGCCCGCCCATCCGGCAGTCGACGCTGGTCCGCAGCGACCAGGCGCACACCTTCGAGGTCTTCGTCCGCGACATCGGCGTCTGGTGGCCCACCCGCCCGTTCTCCCTCGGCCAGGACAAGGTCGCCGCCGTGACCTTCGAGCGCCGGCTCGGCGGCCAGGTCTACGAGACCTGGAGCGACGGCACCCGGCACAGCTGGGGCGAGGTCATCACCTGGCAGCCGCCGGACCGGTTCGCCATGACCTGGACGGCGCTGCCGACCACGACCGAGGTGGAACTCTCCTTCACCGCGGTGACCCCGTCCCTCACCAAGGTGGCGGTCGAGCATCGCGGCTGGGACCGGCTGTCCGCCGAGGAACTGGCCACCGCAACCGCCGTGCGCGGCGGGTACTCCGCCGGCTGGAAGCGCATCCTTGACGACTTCGCCCGGACCGCCGAGGGCGCCTGATCACCGGAGCGTCCAGGCGCAGCGGCCGCCTGGCCGTTCAGTGGGCGTGCAGGCCGTGCTTCACCGCGTACATCGCCCGGTCGGCACGCTCCAGCAGGGTGGCGGCATCGGCTTCGGCGTCGGCCGTGGCCGCACCGATGCTGGCGCCCACCCGCACGGACAGCCCGCTGAGCGGGAAGGGCCGGCGCATGGCCACGGTCAACGCGGCCACCCGGTCCTCGACGGCCGGTAGGTCCGGTACGCCGCACAGGATCGCGGCGAACTCGTCCCCGCCCAGCCGGCACAGCACGTCCGCCGGGCCGAGCTGCGCACAGAGCCGTTCCGCGGCCGCGACCAGCAACGCGTCACCGATCGCATGCCCGTAGGTGTCGTTGACCTTCTTGAACCCGTCCAGGTCGATGAAGAGCAGCGCCGTGAGCCGGTCCGCGCCCGCGTGGGGCAGCGCCGCCGTCAGGCGCCGGAACATCTCCGTGCGGTTGGGCAGCCCGGTCAAGCCGTCGTGGGCCGCCGCATGCGCAAGTTCGTCCTGGTGCCGGCGGCGCTCGGTGACGTCCCGCTCGTTGCAGACGATCCCCTGGACAGCCGGCTCCCCCAGCAGGTTGCGCATGGTCGTCTCATACCACTGCCAGGTGCCGTCGGCGTGCCGGGACCGGGCCTCGAACCGCACCTGCGCGCCCTCCTCCGCGGCCACCACCTTTCTGAGCGCGGCCCGGGCCGCGGGCTCGTCCTCCGGGTGCACGTACGCCAGCCGGTCCGCGCCGAGCATCTCGTCGGGATCCCATCCCGTGACATGCCGGACCGCCGGACTGACCGAAAGCATCCGGCCGTCAGGATCCAGCACCGTGACGACGTCTGACGACTTCTCCACCAGTGCCCGGAACCGCGCCTCCGCCTGATGCAGCCTCGCGGTGGCAGCCTCCCCCCGAGCCGCCGACACCGCGATGTTGTTCACCGAGGTGAGCGCGAGCAGCAGCCCCCAGATCGCGGCGCCGTCGGAGTAGACCGGCGCGATGATCGTCGGAGCGACACCGGCATGAACCGCCACCTGGCTCAGCACGGTGGCGACCGTCGTGACGACCGCCGCCACGCGCCCGGTCCTCGGGCCCGACCAGCCGATGTGCATCGACGAGATCAGGACTGCCCACACCGGCGTCAGGAAGCTCCAGCCCGCATAAGTGACGATCAGAGCGGCGCCACCGTTGGCCACCGCCAGGCGCAGCGCGATGCGATTGTCCGTCCGCCCGCCCCCGAGGAACCGCTGCCACCGCTCATGGCTACCCGCCAGGAACAGCGCCAACATGACGGTCACCACCAGCGGCGACCCGAGCATCGTCCGGTGCTCGTGGAACCAGCCCATCAGCAACCACATGACCGCCGCGTAGCCGATCATCCCCGGAACGAACGGCACCCGCCCCATGGCCCACCGCGGACCATCACCGGCAGCCCCCATCGCCCCATCCCCCACTACCCCGTCACCCGGCCACCCCGAGCCTCCGCTCACCCCCCATCGGACACGCCCCGCCCAACCTGAGAGACCCCCACCTTCACAGAGACCAGGAACCCGAAGGAAGCCCTGAAAGCAAACCCGCGAACACCAATCACCAGCCCTCAGACGGGGCACAGGAAGAAAGAGCCGTCAGAGAGGCGCGCGTAGCGAGCCTCCACCAGACAAGCCGTCGAGGCACCTTCACAGGGACCACTCACCCAGAAGGACTTCGGCAGAGGGGGTGCGGGTGGCGAAGCCCCCGCTCCGCGCGACGAAGTCGCGCTAAAAGGACGAGGCGGCCAGGTCAGCGCTTTCCGCTGACACCAACCGCCTCCGACTCGTGGGCGATACTGGGATCGAACCAGTGACCTCTCCGGTGTGAACGGAGCGCTCTCCCGCTGAGCTAATCGCCCTCAACGGATCCAGACTCTACCGGACGCCGCCACCGGTTTGCGAACCAGGGGTCAGAACCACTTCTCCAGCAGATTCAGCCCCCAGGTCACCAGGTTGACGTCCATGCTGAGGTAGACCGCCGTCCAGACCACCGCGCTGATGAAGATCATCCCGACGATGCCGATGACAGCTCGCAGGCCGAGGCTCTGCCGGCCGACCCAGTGGGTCCAGTTCTGTACGTGGCGTTTGGTGAAGTGGAGCAGGTTCTTGGCCCACACGAATTCGATGGCCAGGATGGCCAGGCCGAGGATCACGATCGCCCAGCCGGGGCCGGGGAACGGGATCAGCACGATGCCGATCGCCACCACCAGGCCACCGAAGACGCCGATGCCGATCTTCAGGGCGAGGCGCCCGGTGGGGTTGGCGCGGATACGGTCGAGCACACGCACGTTCGTAACCCCGTCGTCCGTTTTTACACCCATTTCATCCCCCAGTGTCCCGGAGCCCCGTCACCGCCCGGGAGGAATGGACGTTACCGGAGTAAGTCAACTGCTGGACCACCCGACGCCGGGCGGAACCGAGTACCTGGGCAGAACGGGACAAGATATCGCATTGCGTCCTGTGCGGTGGCGTTTTCGGAACCGTCTTCCCACTACTGGGTGAGATCAGCGTATGGCGGAGCGTAACGACAGGGATCACCTGAGTATGGGAAACGCGGGGTTCACCAGCCTCGCAGCGGTGCCGGGGGGAGTTCGTCCATGAGTACCATTCGTCCAACGACCGTCGAGGTCGAAACCTCGCTGCGGCTCGTAGCACCAGACGCGACGGCACTGCCGGTGCGCGCCAGTCTGCGCTACGACCCAGCCGACCCTTATGCGGTGCACGTGTTGTTCCACGCAGAATCAGCCGGTGGGGAAGCCGTGAGCTGGTCCTTTGCGCGGGAGCTGCTCGTCACCGGGCTCGATGAGCCGGCCGGGATCGGCGACGTGCGGGTGTGGCCCTGGGCCACGCCGCGCGGCGACTTCGTCGCCCTGGCCTTGTCGTCACCCGACGGCAACGCGCTGTTCGAGGTACCCCGCAGCGTCCTGGTCCGATTCCTGAGGCGCACCTATGTGGTGGTGCCGCGGGGGCGGGAATCCGACCACCTGGACGTCGACGCGGCGGTCAACCGGTTGCTGGCCGGCCGTTAGGCGAGCAACCGCAGTATCACCTGATTCAGGGGCGACCCGCGCGGACACTGCCGGTCCGGGCGGGTCGCCCTTTATCCGGATAAGCAAGTGATCTCCGAAAAGCAATGGGAATCGGAGGTATAGCGAATACCGAGCCGGAAAACGGACAAAAAGCTCAGTAAGTGCGCTAGTGGTCGCGTTGATGGTCGTCGACGGTTACTTTCAGCAGCGATGCGAGTACTTACTCATCTCACGACGCCCGCGACCTCCCCTGTCACGTCCGACGGGGCGGGCATCGGAAGCTGTTCCCTTCCGGTCGCCGCCGGCGCGCCCACCGCGCTTCTGGAGGCCCACGCGCTCGTCCTGACCGCGGCCGGGGCGCTGCATGCCGAGATCGATTTCGCCCCGCACCACTGTGAGCCGGGCTCGCTGCTCTGGCTCCGCCCGGGCCAGGCGGTCCGCTTCACCGGCACGGGGGCCGATCGCGACGGCGAGCGCCCCCTGACCGTCACCTTCCGGCCCGGCCTCTTCGGCCCGGACGAGTTGCCCGGCCTGGCGCCGGACGATCCGGGCGGCCCGGCACGGACCCCGATCCCGCTCCCCGAGCCGGCGATCTTCCGGGTCACCTTCGAGCATCTGGCGCGCGACGCCGCCGGCCCGCCCGGCCCGGCCGCCGCGGCCCTGCTCCGGCACGAGCTGGCCGCGCTGCTGTTGCGCGTCGCCCTGCTCGATCCGGGCACGCCGCCACCCGGCCATGTGGAGGGTCGCACGTTCGAGCGGTTCCGCCGCCGGCTGGAGGAGGGTTACCCGCACACCCGGCGGGTCGAGGACTACGCGGCCGAGCTCGGCTGCTCGGTCCGCACCCTGACCCGCGCGAGCCTGGCCATCACCGGGCGGACGGCGAAGCAGGTGGTCGACGACCGGGTCGCCCTGCAGGCGCGACGGCTGCTGGCGGCGACCCCGCTCTCGGTCGCCGAGGTGGGCCGCAGTCTCGGTTTCGGCGAGCCGACCAACTTCGGCCGGTTCTTCCACCGCGAGACCGGTCTCAGCCCTGGCCAGTTCCGGTCCGGCTTCACCGGCGACCGTCCGAGTGGGATTCCCGCACAGCGACCGGCCCCGGACTGAGCGTAATTCCCACAAAACCCTGGGGTATGTGCATCAGGGGGTGCGCCGGGGAGGCATGATAGGCACGTGCAAATCTCCGCGCGCGGCGACTACGCGGTCCGGGCCTCCCTCAGTCTGGCGCAGGCCTACCCCGCACTGATGTCCGCCCAGGCCATTGCCCAGGACCAGGAAATGCCCCGCAAGTTCCTCGAGGCGGTGCTCGCCGACCTGCGCCGGGCCGGGGTGGTGCGGGCCCAGCGCGGCGCCGAGGGCGGTTACACGCTGTCGCACCCACCACGCGACGTGACGATCGGCCAGATCCTGCGCGCAGTGGACGGACCCCTCGCCGGCGTGCGCGGCCTGCGCCCCGAGGAGACGCAGTACGCGGGTGCGGCCGAAAATCTGCCGAACCTGTGGGTGGCGGTGCGCGCGGCGGTCCGCGAGGTGGTCGACGAGGTGAGCCTGGCCGAGCTGATCAGCGGCCGGATGCCGGCCCACGTGCGCAAGCTGACCACCCGCCCGGACGCTTGGCAGCCACGCTGACGTTTGTGAATCGAAGCGATCGGGAATCGTCGGCCCATCAAGCAACGAGATGGGAGACGTTCCGATGGGCCTCGTGTTCCGCAGTCGCAAGAAGTTCGGCCCGCTGATCCTGAACTTCACGGAGAACGGTTACTCCTCGTGGACTTTCAAGATCGGTCGCTGGTCCTGGAACTCCAAGACCCGCGCGCACCGGTACGACCTGCCCGGCCCGGTCTCCTGGAAGCAGGACAAGTCCCGCTCCCGTTCATAGGCTGATCTCGACGTCACCGCCGAGCCGCCCGTGCTCCGGACGCCGCTTCACCGCGCCGGAGTCGACGAGCGTGTGCAGCACCCGGGTCGCGTCCGCCGCGCGATAGACAGTGTCGGTCAACGCGAACGTCCGCAACTGCGTCACCGTCGCGGTGCCGACCGTGGCCAGGTGGGCGAGCAGCTCACGACGCAGCGGACCCGGGTGCGGGCGGAGCGAGATGTCGATCAGGTGCCGCTCCGGATCGGCGGGATCGCGTAGGCGTACCCCCGCGAACTCGTCGACCGCCCAGAGTGCCTCCTTGAAGCTCTCCAGGCTCTTCGCGGAGGTGGTGGCGAAAGCCACCACCTCGCCGGGCTCCGGCCCGATCGCCAGCTCCGCCGCCGTGACCAGCGGAAATCCCGCGCCCCGATAGGGATCCACCGGCGTGCCGGGCGGCAGCGCCAGCAGCACCTCCGCCGGCTTCCCGGCCGCGACAGCCGCGACGGCGGGCACGGCCGGCGGCTCACTCGCGGCCGTCGCATCAAGAAACGCGAGCATGGGTACGCGTGAAGCACCGGCCGCCCGCAGGGCCACCGGAAGCCGCTCGTCCGTCCCTCCGCCGATCGGCAGCACCGCGAGCCCGGCCGCCGTGCCCGTCTCCTGCCGCGCCGCGGTCAGACGCGGGATCACCGCCGTCAGGTCGTCGCCGAGCGCCACCATGGACAGTTCCCGGCCCCGGGCCAGGTCCGGCAGATCGGCCAGCACCCGGACCGCCGCCTCGGCGGCCGCACCGCCGTCCGCGTCGGCATAACCGTGCACATAGATCGCCCGGCGGGCACGGTGCAGCGCGCCCGCCGTCCACGCCTGCAGATGGCGGACCAGGAGCTCGCGTTTGACCGTGCCGATCGGGGACATACCGCAGTTCTACCCTGTCCTGTTCGTCACGGAAAACTTGTACCTACGGTATTCAGCCGAGCACTATGAGACACATGGCTCCTCCGCTCGCTGAACTGACCGCCCAGGCGCAGACGTTGACGTCGGCCGGCGATCTCGTGGGCGCACGAGACGTTCTCGACGACGTGCTGCGCGCGGCGGACTCCGACCCCCGCCGCGCGACCGCTGATCTCGCGGTCGCCGCCGCGCTGTTCGCCCGTGTCCTCATCGCACTCGGCGACCCGGAGTCCGCCCGCCTGTGGGCCGCCTTCGCGCACGCCGCGGAGGAACGCCTGCACGGTCCGCAGGACGAGCGGACCATCGCCGCCGCGGCCACCCACGCGGCCGTCCTGCAGCGCATCGGCCAGCACGGGCGGGCCGCGCTGGTCTATCACGGCCTGGTCGCCGAACTGGCCCGGGTGGACGGACCCGACTCGCCCCGGGTTCTGGCCGCCGACGCCGACCTGGCCACCGCCGAACACGCCGCGGGCCACTGCGCCACGGCCCGGGCCCGGCTGGCCCGCGCCTGGCGGCACCACCGCGACGTCTACGGGGACGCGGCCCCGGCCGGCATCAAGATGCTGGCGCGACTCGGCGCGATGGAACGCGAGTGCGGCCGCGACGCCGAGGCCGGCGAGCACCTGGCCCTGGCCCAGGAGTTGGCCGCCCGGCATCTGCCGCCGGACCACCCGCTGGCGCTGCAGACCGCCAAGCTGGTCGCCACCAAGCCGTCCGGCCGGCACACCTGCGGCAACCGCGAGCCGACCGGCGACACCCCGTTCCGCCCGTTCCCCCGCCGTCCCACCGTTCCGGACCCGGGGCCCGCCCGCCCCGTGCCGTTTCCGGCGGAGGCCCCGGGCCAGCCTCCGCCGGACGACCGGCCCACCGACCCGAACGGCACCGTCTACCCACCCGGCTCGGTGTCCGACCCGGACATGCCGCCGCCGGACAACCGCCCTACCGACCCCAACGGCACCGTTTATCAGCAGCCGCTCTATCTGAGCGACGTGCACCGGCTGCCCGGTGACCTGACCGGCCGGCACGCGCGCGCGGACACCCCGCCGCCGCTGCCCGGGCACCGCGCGCCCGACTACGGCACTGAGCCGGTCGGCAAGGCACGGGCCAGCACGCTGGCGGACCCGCCCAACTCCCGGCGGCTGCCGGTGCGCACCGAACAGCCGGAGAAGCGGCGCGGCACGAACCCGCTGCTGCTGGCCGCGCTGCTGGCGGGCGGAGTGGCCGCCGCGGCAGCAGTGGTGATCGTGACGCTGCCCGACGCGGGCGGGTCGACCGGGCCGCCGACCGGGGCGCCGACCGCCGCCGCGGCGCCGCCGTCCGCGCCGGCCACCACCGCGGCGTCACCCACCGCCGCCGGTGACCCCGGAGCGCCACAGAACGTCCGGCTCCGTGACGACGGCGGCAACGTCACGTTGCAATGGGCGTACCCCCGCGGCGCCGACGGGGCGGTGCTGATCTCCGGCGGGCGCACCGGTGACCCACCCCGCAAGTTCCAGGAGCTGCCGTCCGGCGCGGCCGACTTCGTCGTCTACAGCCTCAACGAACAACTCGACTACTGCTTCACGGTGGCGGTCGAATACGCGCCGAATCGCATCGCGACCTCAGCTCCGGTCTGCACCCGCCGATGAGTGCGGAGGCAACCACATCGCAACCCGGCCCGACCCGTGCCGCTACCGACGAGCCACACGCTGAAGCGTCACGGCCACTACAGGAAGTAGGGACAGTGACGACGGAGACGGCGAGCTGTGTCCCCACCGGGCTGTGTCCGGAAGCCGAGGCCCTCGAAGCCGCGATCGCGGAGCTCGAGACCCGGCCCCTCTCGCAGTTCCGGAGCCTGCTCCTGCCCTCCGCCGAACTGCAGCAGCGCGCCGCGGAACTCGGCGCCCCGGACCTGGTCCAGCGGGCGGTGCTGGTGCGCGCCGGCTCCCTGTTGCGCGACGGCCGCACCGGCGAGGCCGGACAACTCGCCCTGCGGGTGCGCGCCTGGGCCGAGGAGAACCACGCGCCGTACGTCCTGGCCCGGGCACACCGGGAACTCTCCATCTTCTATCGCGCGGTCGGTGACTTCTCCGACGCGCTCACCCACGCTGTGCAGAGCGTGGCGATACTGCCCGACGACGTGTCACCGACGATCCGCGCCCGGCACCTGATGTCACTGTCGGTGGCCATGGAGGAGGCCGGCGCCGCCCAGGACGGCGAACGGCACGCCCGGGAGGCGCTCGCCCTGGCCGCGACCGCCGGCGACCACGAAGTGGTCATGCTGGTGCTCAACAACCTGGCGTACAGCGCGTTCGAGATCGGCGACGAACCCACCGCGCGGGACCTGGTCGACCAGATGCGGGACGTGCACGCCCGCCAGGGCACCCCGATCGGCGCCAACCAGCTCGACACCATTGCCCGCGTCGAGATGATGAGCGGCCGGTACGCCGCCGTCGAGGAGACCCTCGCCCCGGTGCTGGACGCCCGGGTCGTCGCCTTCGAGGGCGACGCGGTGGCCGAGTGCCTGCTCACCCTCGCCCTGGCCCGCCGGCTGGACAACCGGTTCGACGCCGCCCAGGACGCTCTCGACATGTGCCGTCAGGTCTGCGCCGACCGGGAACTGGCCGCGGTCGGCGCCCGCGTGCGGGAGGAGCAGGCCGCGCTCTACGCCGCCACCGGGCGGTACGCGGAGGCGTACGAGGAGCACCGCGCCTTCCACGCCGCCGCCACCGCGCAGCACTCCGCCCAGCGCGACGCCCGCGCCCGGGCCATGCAGGCCGTCTTCGAGGCCACCGAGGCCCGCCGGGACAGCGAACACTTCCGCGAGATGGCCCACCGGGACGCGTTGACCGGGCTCTACAACCGCCGCTACATCAACGAGCGGATCCCGGCCCTGCTCGCCGAGACCACGGCCGAGCACCGGCCGTTCGCCCTGGCGATCATCGACCTGGACCACTTCAAGCGGATCAACGACACGCTCTCCCACTCCACCGGCGACACCGTGCTCCAGCACGTCGCCGAACTGCTGGAGGAGACCGCCACCGGCCCGGCCGTCGCGGCGCGGATGGGCGGCGAGGAATTCCTGCTGGCCTTCCCCGGCCTGGACGCCCGGGAGGCGGCGCTGCGCTGCGACCGGCTCCGGCAGCGGATCCGGGGGCACAGCTGGCAGCCGATCACCGGCAGCCTGCCGGTGACCGCCAGCATCGGCATCACCAGCACCACCCCGGACGGGCCGGAAGGTCTTACCGCGCTGCTCTCCCAGGCCGACCGCAATCTGTACGCCGCCAAGCGCAGCGGACGCGACCGCGTAATCGCCGACCTGACCCTGTAACCGCCGGCGTTCTGTCGCTCCCGGCGCCGCTCACCGGCGCTCCGTGGAGCCCGCCCCGCGGCGAAGCGCTGCTGTCGCCGCCCGGCCGGCGCTCCGGCCGCCGACGCGGGCGGGATCGGCCGCCGATGTCAGCCGCCGCAGCTGTCGTCCAGCCGCCGCAGCGGCCGCCCGGTCACCGCTCGCCGGAATCGTGGTGTGTCACTCGCCGGTCGGGCCGCCTGCCAGCTCCGCGAGAATGTCGAGGTGTCCGGCGTGCCGGGCGTACTCCTGCAGCAGGTGGAAACAGATCCGCTCCAGCGGCGGCGGCGCGGCGCCGTCCCAGCGCGGGCCCGGCTTGCCGATCGCGGCCAGATCGCTGCCGGTGAGAACCTCGGTGGTGTGCCGGCCCTGCGCCCGCAGCTCCCCGGCCAGCCCGGCCGGCGTCTCGTCGGGCGCGACGTACCAGCGGTCGTCGCGCCGGTCACCCCAGGGCTCCGGGACCGGCCGGCCCTCGAAGCCCCACTCGATCCAGCGGAGCTCGACCCAGCGCAGGTGCTTGACCAGCTCCAGCGGCGTCCAGCCGGACGGGAGCCGGCTCTCGCGAAGCTCCTTCTCCGGCAGCGCGGCCACCTTCTCGAGCAGGGTCTCGCGGAAGAAGTCCAGATAGTTCACGAACACGTGGGCACGATCGGCCGCCGGCGACATCGGGGACGGGAACTCGAGCGTCATGCCGCGAGTATGCGGCGTCCCGGAGCCCCGCGCCCGCCGCACCTCCACCCACCGTCACGCCCGGCCGGCACTCACGCACGCAAAGCGCTCCGGGAGCATGCGTGAGTGGCAGCCCGCCGCCACCGGCGGCACACAAACATGATCCTTCGCCGCGGAACATGCGTGAGTGCCGGCCGGCCAGAGTCCCACCGGGAGCGGCGCCGCGGCGGTGCTCCAGCAGCGGCGGGACCTGGGTGAGTGGGCAACTCGGCCCGGCGGTCGCGGCCCAGGGTGAGTGGGCAGCTCAGCCCGGCGGTCGCGGCACGGGCGCGACCGCCCGCCTGCCTCGCGCGGCTCTGACGGGACTGTGATCGGGCGTACCACCAAGGTCTGCTCAAAGGGCGAGATCGACGCGGACCGGGTAATGGTCGGAGGCCGAATCCGCCGCGCCGCCGCGGACCACGTGCAGGTTGGCGGCCGACAGGGCGAGGGCAGGGCCGGCGAAGACGTAGTCCAGGCGGGTGCGGCCGAACTCCTTGCCGACCAGGCCGCGGGTGGGTACGGAGCGGAGGTCGCCGGTGCCGGCTGTGCGGGCGAGGTCGGTGAAGCCGGCGGCTTCGAAGGCGGCTATCGCCCTGGTGTCGGCGCCACCGCCGTCGCGGAGCAGGTGGCGTTGGCGGTAGAGGGAGGCCATCCCGGCCAGGGTGTCGGTGTGGTCGGTGTGCGGGTCCAGGCCGTTGAGGTCGCCGGCGATGACGGCTCGGTCGCCGAAGTAACGGGCGGCGAGCCAGCGGGCCTCCCGGGCCCGGCGGTGCGGGTTGTGCGGGTTGAGATGCGTGCTGATCAAGGTCAGCGAGACTCCCCCGGACGTCGCAGAAGAAGCCACGTCAGGCATGGATGAGGTGGGGGAAGGGAGGGCGACCCGGGCGACCGCCGCGGCGTGATGGAGGCGCCAGGTGACGCTGGTGCGGCGCAGGAAGCGCAGCGGGGGTCGGATCAGCACGGCGACCGGCTGGCCGAGGGCGGAGCGCGCCAGGTGCGGCGTCATGCCCACTGCCGCGGCGAAGTCGGGCATGCGGCGGTGGAAGCCGCGCAGTTCCTGGAGGAACAGGATGTCCGGGCGCTCCCCGGCGATCACCTCGGTGATCGCCGGGAGGCGGTCGCCGCCGCCGTTGCGGATGTTCCAGGTCATCAGCCGCAGGGTCACCCGATGGTCTCCAGACGGCGCGGCGCTTCCTTCTCGGTCACGGCCTCCGCCTCGGCGGCGGCCTCGGAGGCCGTCTCGGCGTGGGCGTTCGGGCGGACGGTGAACCACAGGATGGTCAGCCAGGTCGCGGTGAGCAGGGCGGCGCCCATGAAGTCGGTGGGGTGGTGCATCCCGCGGTACATCCGGGAGAGCGCGACGCCGAGCGGCATGAGGACGGCCAGGGCCGGGAAGACCCAGCGCCACGGCTGCCGGATCCGGGCCATCGTGATGATCGCGATGGCGGCCCAGAGGCACATGGTCGCGGCGATGTGGCCGGACGGGAACGAGGAGGTCGGCATCTGGCCGTCCATCTGCTCGACCGGCGGGCGGGGGCGGCCGACGGCGGCCGAGGCGCAGAGGAACAGGGTCAGTTCGCCGACCATCGTGAGGGCGAGGAAGACGACCGGGCGCCACTGCCGCCAGAACGCCAGCGCGAGCGCGCAGAAGACCAGCGAGACGGCGAGGATGGTGTGGGTGTCGCCGGCCTTGCTCCAGAAGTGGCTCAGGTCGTCGAGGGAGGCGGTGCGGAAGCTCTGCAGCCACTCCACGACCGCGACGTCGAACGGCGGGGTCCAGCGGGTGACGGAGTAACCGACGACGTAGAGCAGGCCGAACACCAGCACCCAGCCGACCAGGATCTCGGCGCCCTTGGCCCACGGATGCGGCAGGACGGGGCCCTCGGCGGGTGCGATCCGCAGGTCCGGGCCGGACTCCGGTTCCAGGCCCTCGGTGAGCGGCGGGGTGGTGTGGCCCGCTTCGCGGCGCCAGATGCGGAACGCGTACGCCGTGACACTGATCCACGCCAGCCCGAGCAGCCAGCCGCCGATCACGTCGGAGAGGAAGTGCACGCCCAGGGCCATCCGGGTGAACCCAACCGCCGCGACCAGCACGACCGCCGTGCCGATGAACACCGGCCGCCACCGGCGCCGGATCGCGGCCAGGAAGACCAGCACGATCATGCCGTAGACGACCATCGAGCCGAGCGCGTGCCCGCTCGGGAAGCTGTTGCCGGGCGCCTGCGCCACCGGCACCTCGACGACCGGGCGCAGCCGGCCGATCAGGGCTTTCAGCGAGGGGTCGAGCAGCAGCGCGCCGGCACCGGTGACCACCATGTAGATGGCCGGGCGGGGCCGGCGGCGGATCAGCAGCAGCGCGACGAGCAGCGCGACCAGCGGGATCATGAAGCCGCGCCCGCCGAACGACGAGATCTGTTTCAGCACGCCGACCACGACGTCGGAGCCGGACGCCCAGCTGTTCAGGCCGTCGGCCACCGAACGGTCCAGGTCCTGCAGCGGCTGCCAGCGGAAGCGGACGAGCAGCAGAAGCACGCCGAAGGTGAGGCCGATCGCGGCCACCACCAGCAGGCCCAGCACGCTGCGCCCGGCGAAGTGCCGGACCGGCGCCCAGCCGGTACGTTCCACCACACGGTTGTCATCGGTCGTCACGGTTGCTCCCATGCGTCGGGGGGTGCGCCGTTCTTACCCGGACGGTTCGGCCGGTACACCGGGCTCACGCGGAGCGGGGATGTCCGGCCGGGGTTCCCAGTGGTCCTCCTTGGCGGGCGGGGCCCCGACCCGGCGGGCCTCCAGCTGGGCGGCGAAGGCGAGACCCAGGAAGAGCGCGATGCCGGTGAGGTTGGCCCAGATCAGCAGGGCCATGATCGCGGTGAGCGCGCCGTAGGTGGCGCCGAAGCTGTCGCTGAACCGGACGTACCCGGCGAGGGACAGGCTGGCCAGCCACCACAGGACGGTGGAGACCACCGCGCCGAACAGCAGCCAGGAGAGGGCGGGCTGCCGGCGGCGCACCGAGTAGCGGAAGAGCAGCCCGACCGCGAACACGATCAGGGCGAGGCTGAGCGGCCAGCGCACCACGTCCCAGCCGACCCGCACCTCGTGGCTGAGCTCCCAGTGCTTCTGCGCCGAATCCCCGGTCGCACGACCGGCCACCAGGATCAGGAAGCCGAACAGCGCGGGCAGGCCGGCGACGATCGCCAGGGTGGCGGCACGGACGTATTTCTGCAGAGCCGGCCGGTCGCGCTCCACGCCGTAGATGCGGTTGGCGCCGCGCTCGATCTGGGCCATCGCGGTGGTCAGCGCGAACAGGCCGGTGATCATGCCCAGGGCCAGCGCGACCTCACCCGCCTCCTCGGTCCGCTCGTCCTCCATCAGCAGGTCCCGGACCACGTCCTGGCTGGCGCCCGGGGTCAGCGCGATCACGGTGTCGGCGACGATCTGCCCGCCCTCCTCGACGCCCAGGTCGGTGGCGAGACCGGAGAGCGCGATCAGGAACGGCACGATCGCGAGGCACAGCTGCAGGGCGAAGGCGCGGGCGTGGCTGAAGCCGTCGCCGTACCGGAAGCGGACGAACGCGTCGTGCAGCAGCGGCCAGCGGCCGTAGTGCCGCAGCGCGAGCCAGGCGTCGTCGGCCGAGAGGGTGTCCCCCGGCATCATCACGGTCTCGGGGACCCGTTCAGTACTACTCATGCCGACGCTCCGCGGCGCTTCGCTTCGGCATGAGGAGTGACGCTGTGCTCGATGGTGAGCTCCCTTCGGTCACTCACTCAGGTGCTCCGCGCGTTCCTCGACGGCGTCGATGTCGTGCTTCAGGTCGGGGTCGGAGTCCGGCTGCGGCACGCAGAGCAGCAGCGCCCGCGGCCGGACGGAGATCCGCATGGCCTTGCCCGGCGCGATCAGGTCACCGTCGAGCTGGCGCGGCTGCGCCCGGTTGCTGTAGATCTCCACGCGCTCCGCGGTGTAGGTCTCCATCAGCGGCACCCGGTCCTGCTTGCGCACCACGGCCCAGGCGAGGGCCGCCCAGTGCGCCAGATTCGCCGGGCTGAGGATCGCCACGTTGAGTTTGCCGTCGGACGGCTCGGCCTTGCTGAGCAGGCGCACCCCGCCCTGCAGCCGGCCCACGTTGCCGACGATCACCGAGCGCGGCCGGCGCGGCATCGGCGGGCCGCCGTCCAGCCGGATCCGGACCCGCATCGGGCGGTCCAGCAGGTTCTTGGCGGCACCGCCGACGTAGGCCAGCCAGCCGATGTGCTTCTTCGCCGTCTCGGAGGTGTCCTCCAGCATCTGGGCGTCGAACCCCATCCCGGCCATCACCACGAAGCACCGGTCCTCGATCACACCGACGTCGATGCGCCGCCGCCCACCGTCCAGCGCCACCTGCAGGCCGGTCGCCGGGTCGGTGCCCAGCCCGAGGTTGGCGGCGAGCAGGTTGCCGGTGCCGGCGGGCAGCACGGCGAGCGCCACGTCGGTGCCGGCCAGCGCGGTGACCACCGAGGTCACGGTGCCGTCGCCGCCGCACGCGAAGACCAGCTCGGCGCCGTCCTTCATCGCCTGGCGGGCCTGACCGCGGCCCGGGTCCTGCGGCGTCGTCTCGTACCACTGCGGCGCCGGCCATCCCGCCTTGGCCAGGCCCTCGCCGACGATCTCGCGCAGCTGATCGAGATCGGGCACCTTGGCGGGATTGAACACGATGGCGGAGCGCGGTCCTGTCACGTGACTCAGTGTGCCGGAGGCCGCCCGGCCAGGCGACCCGGGAAAGTGCCGGAGCGGCGAAGTGCACACTTGCCGAGTGACCGAACTGACGTACCCCGAAGTGGGATTCACCCGTACCGGGCCCCTGCCGGCCGGCTACCGCCACCTCCGTTACCGCACCCGGATCGGCGCCGGCCGGGAGGTGCTGGCCCGGGCCGGCGAGGCGATCCTCACCTTCCGGATGCACCGGGCCACCGGCGCGCGGATCACCGCCGATCATCGGGCGGCGCCCGGCACGCGGGTCACCGTCGGGCTCGGGCCGTTGCGCGCCCCCTGCGAGGTGGTCTGGGTCGCCGAGGAGACCGAGCGGATCGGATTCGGGTACGGCACACGCGCGGGCCACCCGGCGAAAGGCGAGGAGGCCTTCCTGGTCGAGCTCGACGACCGGGACCAGGTGTGGTTCTCGGTCACCGCGTTCAGCCGCCCGGCCGGCACACTGATGCGGCTCGGCGGCCCCGGCGCGGTTCTTCTCCAGCACCTCTACGCGCGTCTCTGCGGTCGCGCGGTGCGCAAGCTCGGTACCGTTGACCGGTGAGCACGACCTCGGTCACCTGGTGGGGACACAGCACGATCTGGCTCGCCGACTCCGGCGTCACCCTGCTCACCGACCCGTTGCTGGTGGGACGCCTGGCACATCTGCGCCGGATGGCCGGTCCCGCACCGGAGCTGCCCGGCGCGCCCGACGCGATCCTGCTCTCGCACCTGCACGCCGACCACTTCCACGTCGGCTCGATCAAGGCGGTGCCCGGCGAGCCGCTGCTGGTGGTGCCGCGCGGAGCGCGATCATTCACGGTCAGAGCCCTCGGCAAGGCCGTGGCTGAGCGCTGCGTCGAGCTGGCGCCGGGCGAGGAGACGAACATCTCGGGGGTACGCGTACGCGCCGTCCCCGCCGCACATGACGGCAATCGCGGGCCCTGGTCGCGGGAACGGGCGGACGCCATCGGGTTCGTCGTGGAGGGCGCCTCCCGCACGTGGTACGCCGGCGACACCGGGCTGTTCGACGGGATGAGCGAGCTCGGCCCGCTGGACCTGGCACTGATCCCGGTCGGCGGGTGGGGTCCCACCCTGAAGGCGCACGGCCATCTCGGCCCGGAGGACGGCGCCGAGGCGCTGCGCCGGGTGAAGTCCTCGCTGGCGGTGCCGGTGCACTACGGCACGCTCTGGCCGATCGGCATGGGCCGGGTCCGGCGGTACATGTTCTCCGAGCCCGGTATCCGGTTCGCCGAGCACGCCGCCCGGCTCTCGCCGGACACCCGGGTCCGGGTGCTGGCGCACGGTGAGTCGCTCACCGTGGGACCACCGGCGTGACCGACGAACTGGCCACCCTCGGCTGGCTTCTGCTGGTCGTGGCCTTCGGCGCCGTCGTGCCGATCGTGCCGACCGGCGCGGCGGTCAGCGGGGCGGCAGCCCTGGCGTTCCACGAGCATCCGTACACCATCGGGTTCGTGGTGGCCGCCGGCGCGGCCGGGGCATACGCCGGCGACCTGGTGATGTACGCGCTGTGCCGGGTCGGCGGCGAGCAGCTGGCCCGCCGGCTGCGCTGGCTGCGCGACGAGGAGCACCTCGGCGCGGTCCGGGAGCGGCTGAAGCAGAAGCAGGTCTCGGTGCTGCTGGTGTCCCGGCTGATCCCGGGCGGGCGGGTGCCGGTCCTGCTGGCGGCCGCGTTCGCCGGGCTGCCGTGGCGCACCTTCGTGGTCGCCAACCTCCCGGCGTGCGCGCTGTGGTCCTGCGTTTACGCCGGGATCGGGCTGCTCGGCGGCTCGATCTTCCCGAAGCCGTGGCAGGGCGTGATCGCCGCGATCGTTGTGATCCTGATCGTCAACCAGGCGCTGTCCTGGTGGAACAAGCGCCGGGCGGCGGTCAGTACTTCAGGTGCGTCCGGGTGAGCTCGGCGACCTTCTCCACCATCGCGATCCCACCGTCCATCGTCTGGTTGGTGTGTGAGAGCACCGCCACCGACACGTCCGTGTCACCGCCGGTGATCCGGCCGACCGTGTTGATGATCCAGAGATTGTTCTCGGTCGAGCGCTGAAGCCAGCCGTTCTTCACGGTCGCCTCCTCGCCGGTCTTCGCCGCCGCCGGGACACCCCAGTCCTGGTCCTGCGCGACGGTGCCCATCAGCTCCGCCGCGTACGCCCGGGAGGCCTTGCTCAGTCTGCTCCGGTCGTCGACCAGCTGATTGAGCAGCTTCACCTGGTCCTTCACCGTGGTCTGGGTGAGACCCCACGCGCTGTTCACCCGGGTCTGGGTCAGGCCGAGCCGCTTGTTGCAGGCCGAGATCGCGCCCGCCCGGCCGAGGCTGCTGAACAGCGACGTGGTGGAGTCGTTGTCGCTGTACCTGATCATCTTGTCGGCCAGTGCCCGCTCGTTCGCGGTGAGCCTGCGGTCCTCGTCCTGCGCCTCGAGCAGCAGACAGGCCAGCACCTGCACCTTGACCACGCTCGCGGTCTCGTAACGCTCGTTGCCCCGGAACGCATAGGTCTGACCGGTCTTGCGGTCGAACACCGCGACGGAGAACTCGGGCCGGCTCGCCGCGTACTTCTTCAGCGCCGCGTCGAGGGCCTTCACCCGCTTGGTCCGCTCCCGCGCGGCCAGCTCTTCCGGGCTGGGGCCGGTCGGGGCCGGCGAGGCCTGCTGAGACGTCTGTGCGGAACCGGCCGTGAACACGGTCCCGCTGCCCGAGGCGTCGTCGGTCATCCCCTTGGCCACGAGGATCGAACCACCGAGGATGCCCACGGCGGCAATCGCGAGGATCAGATTCCGGGTACGTCGCACCCATGCATACTGCCGTGTCGGCGCCCGCCGATGGTGACCGGAATGCCGTGGAATTCAGACTTTCGACCGACGGCTGTGCTATGCGCACGGTGAGTGACCAGGAAATGTGTGCGGACCGGGCGCATGATGGAGGTATGGCCTTCCTGCTGACCCAAGCCGTCCGACTCTCCCGTGCCGCGCTGGCCGTGCCCGCCGCGGCGGTGGACCTGACCCGGGAGGCGGCCGGGCGGGTGATCGAGACGGCGGCGGCCGCCGCCACCGTGCCGGTCCGCGCGGTGGGCCTGATCGGGCAGGCCGAACTGCTGATCAACCGGGTCAACCTGGCCGTCGCCCAGGCCGAGGACTTGATCAAGCGGGTTTCCGCGGTGGCGTCCGCGGCCGAGACGACGGTCGCCGAGGCCCGTGCCATCGCGACTGCGGCGGCGCTCACCGTCGAGGAGGCGAGCTCCATCTCGGCGTCCGCCGGCGACCTGGTCCGGCGCACCTCGATGACGGCCGAGGCGGCCGGCGTGGTGGTCGGGGACGCGGCGTCGGCCGTCGCCGAGGTGACGACCATCACCACCGCGGCGACCACCGCGATCACCGAGGTCTCCGCGATCACCGCGGCCGCCTCCGAGGCGATCAGCGAGGTCGCCGGGATCACCGCCTCGGCGTCCGGGGCGGTCAACGACATCTCAGCCATCACCACTGCGGCGTCCGGGGCGGTCACCGAGATCTCGGCGATCTCCACTTCCGCGGCCGGCGCGATCACCGAGGTGGCGGCGCTGACCGGGTCGGCGCGGGAGATCGTCGCCACGGCGTCCGCGGTCGCCGACAAGGCGGACGCGGTGGTCGGGCGGGCCGACAGCGCCGCGGCGGAGGCCACCGACCTGCTCAACGGGTACGCGCCGACGCTGCGCCAGGCCGCCCCGCTGGCGGCCCGGTTCGTCAGCGAGCTGACGCCGGCCGAGGTGACCGCCGCGATCCGGATGGTGGACCAGCTGCCGGAGCTCCAGCAGCACCTGATCAACGACGTGATGCCGCTGCTCAGCAAGCTCGACCAGGTGGGGCCGGATCTGCACAAGCTGCTCGAGGTCACCGAGGACCTGCACCTGGCGATCGCCGGCCTGCCCGGCCTGAAGATGCTCCGCCGCCGCGGCGAGGAGCGCGTCAACGACTGACCCCAGCCGGCTCCCCGGGCTGCCGCGACCGCCCGCGGCAGCGCTGGGGAGCAGCTGGTGGGCGGGGCGGTCAGACGGCGAGGATCATGCCTTTCAGCTCGTAGGAGGCGATGTCCGGGCGCAGACTGACCCGGGGCTCCTGGATGAGCCGGAGGTTCGGCATGGCGAACAGCCGGGTCAGGAAGATGTCGGTCTCCTGCATGGCGATGTACGCCCCCGGGCACCGGTGGGCACCGTCCCCGAACGACAGTCCCGCGTCGCCGACCCCGTCGGCCAGGGCCCGGCCGGGACAGACGGCGCCCGGCTGCGGGCCCACCGCGCCGGGGTCCAGGTTGGCCGCCGCCACGCCCACGTCGACCCGCGCACCGGGCGGGATGGTGACGTCACCCAGGCGTACCTCGGCGGTCGTCCATCGCAGCAGGTCGGCCACCACCGGCTCGAGCCGCAGGATCTCGTGCAGGATCGCGCTGCGCTCCGCGTCCCCGGCGGTCGTGTAACGCTCCCGCAACCGCTCGTCGGTGAGCAGGTGCCAGGCCGCGACGGTGATGAACTCCCGGGTGGTGACCATGCCGGCCGCCGCGAACGTCACGCACTCGCCGAGGATCTCGGCGTTGGTGCACCCTTCGTCGAGCAGGTGCGAGATCAGGTCGTCGCGGCGGGTGCGGCGCCGGGCGGCGATCGCCGGGCGGACGTCCCGCCAGAAGAACGACAGCACGGTGAAGTTGTTCAGCGCCTGCTGCCGGACGGCTGCCAGACCGCGGGCGCCCGGGTCCGGGATGCGGAAGAAGCGGTCCAGGCGCCGGGCCGTGTCGCCGCGGCCGTCGGTCAGGCCGACCACCTCGGCGGCGACCGCGACGGCCAGGTGGAAGGAGAGCGTGGACAGGTCGGCCGCCCCGCGCCGCCGCAGCACCTCGCACTGCTCCTCGGCGAAGCGGTGCATCAGACCGCGGTACGCCGACTCCACCCGCTTGGGCGTGAAGTACTTCGCGGTCTGCCGCCGGTGCTCGCGGTGTTCCGGCCCGTCCCGGTAGAGCACCGGCAGCCGCATCCGGTCCTGCACCCGCAGCGCGTTCTCGATGCCGAACCCGGCCTGGCGGCTGTCGGTGTGCCGGAGAAACTGCCGCGCCGTGGCGTAGTCCTGGATGTGCCACACCCCGTCGCCGTCGACGCGGACCGGGCAGCCGGGCTGCCGCACTCCGCGTTCCACTTTGCGATCCCGATCGACAGACGTCATCCATCGATTGTGAAACATGCCCGAAACCCACCCCCACCCAGCAGCCGAAGACACCGCAGATCCGGCCGGACTTCACCGCGGACGAGGTGGTCAAGGCCGCGGCGCCCCACGCGCACCCCCGTCCCACCGCAACCCCAGCCCCATCACGCTCCCAGAGCATGCCGAAGCCCGCCCCCAGCCGGTAGCCGAAGACGGGCCCCACGTGCAATTCGGTTCAACCGCAACCCAAGTCGCATCGCGCCCGCCGGTGGGGAGGGTGCCGAAGCCCGCCCCCAGCCGGTAGCCGAAGACGGGCCCCACGTGCAATTCGGTTCAACCGCAACCCAAGTCGCATCGCGCCCGCCGGTGGGGAGGGTGCCGAAGCCCGCCCCCAGCCGGTAGCCGAAGACGGGCCCCACGTGCAATTCGGTTCAACCGCAACCCAAGTCGCATCGCGCCCGCCGGT
>NZ_JBVYOQ010000045.1:0-43893 GCF_056134165.1 Actinoplanes sp. 13
AAATCCTTCAACGACACCCACCCCGACCGCGGGTTCGCCAGCACACCCGACGACGACCACCGGTACGACGACGGCAATGTGCACGTGCCACCGGTCGGCGGGGTCGTCGGGTTGGAGGTGCCGAGCCGGACGAGCTGCCACTGCTGGTTGGCGCCGTTCCAGTCGGAGTACTGGACGATGTTCGCGCCGTCGGCGGTGGAGGCACCCTGCACCTCGACCGCCTTGCCGCTGTTGCGGTTGATCAGCTGGATGTAACCGTCGATGTCCTGGATGCTGAACTGCTGGTTGGTGGTGTTGTTGTCGGTCCACTGCACGATCGAGCCGCCGTCGGCGGTCGAGAGGTTGTAGACGTCCAGCACCTTGCCGGAGTGCCGCGACTTCAGACGGTAGTAACCGCCGCCGGAGTCGACGAACTGCCACTGCTGCTGGGCGCCGTCGTTGCGGGCCCACTGGGTGATCCGGGCGCCGTCGCTGGTGGCCAGGTTGTAGACGTCGAGGGCCTTGCCGCTGGTCCGGTTCACCAGCACGTAAGAGGCGTTGGTGTCGATCGTCGCCGCGGACGCGGCCGAGGCGGTCACCGCGACGGCGCCACCGCCGGCGAGCAGGATCATCGCGGCCAGGACGCTGCGCCACGGCTTGCGGCGGCTCACTCTCGGCGCTTGATCGACTTCTGGGGGTACGGTCGTCATGCGGATCTCCTCGGGGATTTCGGGGATGGGGGTCAGCCGACGCGAACGAGTCGCCACTGCTGGTTGGCGCCGTTCCAGTCGGAGTACTGGACGATGTTCGCGCCGTCGGCCGTGGAGGCGCCCTGCACCTCGAGCGCCTTGCCGCTGTTGCGGTTGATCAGCTGCAGGTGCCCGTCCAGGTTCTGGACGCCGAACTGCTGATTGGCGCCGTTGCCGTCGGTCCACTGCACGATCGAGCCACCGTCGGCGGTCGAGAAGTTGTAGACGTCCAGGACCTTGCCGGAGTGCCGTGACTTCAGCCGGTAGTAGCCGCCGCCGGACGACACGAACTGCCACTGCTGCTGGGCGCCGTCGTTGCGGGCCCACTGGGTGATCCGGGCGCCGTCGCCGGTGGCCAGGTTGTAGACGTCGAGGGCCTTGCCGCTGGTCCGGTTCACCAGCACGTACCAGGCGCCGGTGTCGATCCCGGTCGCCGGCGGCGTGGTGGGGTTGCCACCGGAGCCGGCGTTCAGCGCGTTGAGCACCGCGGTGTAGGCGGCCTTCTTGTTGCCGCCCGCGTCGAACAGCAGCGGGTTGGCGCCGGTCCGCCAGGAGTCGCTGTCGCGGATGCCCCAGACGGTGATGCCGGTGCAGCGGGACACCGCGAGGCAGGCCCGGGTGACGGCGGCGTACGCGTCGGCCTGGCCGCTGCCGGAGATGTCCAGCTCGGTGATCTGCACATCGACGCCCAGGTTGGCGAAGCGCTGCAGGTTGGCCTGGTAGTCACCGGGCGCCGAGTTGGTCAGGTGCGACTGGAAGCCGACGCAGTCGATCGGCACCCCGCGCGCCTTGAAGTCGACGACCATGTTGTAGACGGCCGTGCTCTTCGCGTTGATGCCGTCGGTGTTGTAGTCGTTGTAGCAGAGCTTGGCGCCCGGGTCGGCGGCGCGGGCGGCCCGGAACGCGGCCTCGATCCAGTCGTTGCCGGTCTGCTGCAGGCTCGAGTTGCGCCGCGAGCCCCGGCCGTCGTCGGCGAACGCCTCGTTCACCACGTCCCACGAGTGGATCCGGCCGCGGTAGTGGGTGGCGACCTGGGTGACGTGGTTCAGCATCGCCGAGCGCAGGGTGCTGCCGGACAGCGCCTGCGCCCAGCCGGGCATCTGCGAGTGCCAGGCCAGGGCGTGCCCGCGGACCTGCTGGCCGTTGGCCTGCGCCTGGTTCAGGATCCGGTCGCCGCTCGCGTAGGTGAACGTGCCGCGGGACGGCTCGGTGGCGTCCCACTTCATCTCGTTCTCGGCGGTCACCGAGGTGAACTCGCGCTTCAGGATCGAGGAGTAGGTGGCGTCGCTCAGCCTCGACGCGGCGACCGCGGTGCCGAAGTAGCGGCCCTTCTCGGCGGCCGAGGCGCCGAGCGTGGTGGCCGCGTCGGCGAAGGTGCCGAAGGCGACCGCCGCACTCGCGGCGAGCACGCCGGTGAGCACGACCGGCAGGAACCTGCGCAGCCGGTGTCGGGGGATGTGGGGACTTGCCATGAAGGAGGACCTCTCGGTGTCACGATCGGCCGGCGAATAGTCGGGGGAATGACTATCGCGAGCCATTGATGGGATCGCTCCCATAGCGTTAGGGGGATATTGCCAGAAGATTTCCCAGCGCTCAAGAGCACAGCTAGCCTCCTATCGTTTTACCAGCTCAGCAGCGATCCCTCAGGCCCGGACCATTTCACCGGCAACCGCGTAACACATTCTTGGAAACTCTGTTCTCCACATGACGCAAGTGAACGCTCACATTAAATCTTTCGGGAAAGTGTTACGCGCGCCCCGCCGGAATGGTCGGGCCCGGCCGACTGAATCACGGAGCAACGGGTACCGCACCCGGGTGGATCACTCGCGGATGCGTTTCGACGGCTGGATCGCCGGGCTCGGCACGGCGAGCGGGACCCGCCTGGTGGTGGGGCACTGGCCGGACTCGCCGTTCGGGCCGGTCACCGACGTCATGATCGAACACGCCGACGGCCGCCGGGTGCTGCTCGCCCCGACTGGCGAGCTGGGCCGGTTCGTCGCCGACACGTACGCCTTCGACGAGGTGCGGGTGGCGCCGATCTCGGTGGACCGGTCCGGGCCGCGGTGGACGGTTACCGCCGGCCCACTCACGCTGCGGTTCACCACCGGCAGCCGCGGGCTGCTGGGCGGGCTGCTGCGCGCGGTGCCGCGGGCTCTGGCACGGCGCCTGCTCTGGGTGCGGCTGATCGACGTGCCGGCCCGGCTGCTGCGGGGCGTCCGCACCCACGGCAGCGCCGGCAACGGCCGCCGCGAGTGGTACGCCGTCCAGGACCTGCACCGGATCACCGCGGCCGCCGGAGTGCTGAACGGTTCTGATCTCGGGCACCTCACCGCGGTCGATCCGCCGGTGCGGTTCGGTTTCGGCTCGACGCCCCGTTTCCCCGCGCTGGTCCGGGTCACCACCACGGTCGAGGTCCCCCGGACCTGACCGGCCCGGTCAACCGCCGGCGATGCTGCGCGCCTCTGCCGGCAGCGCCGACCGCACGGCGGCGGCGGGGGCGCTCAGGGGCCGGCACTTGGGGCGGATCGACCTTCGGCGCGGTGTTCAGGGACGCCAGATCGCCTGGCGGGTGCCGCCGCTGCTCGCGATCACCTTGCCGCCGGCGACCTTCGCGGCGAAGTACACCTCGCCGACGATGCGCTGGCCGGGGCCGAGCGTCGACGGCTTGCTGATCAGCAGGTCGGTCTTCTCGTAGGCGTACGGCGGGATCTCGGTGCCGGCGAGCAGCCCGTCGGGCGCCTCGTGGACGAGCTCCACCGAGGTGGCGCTGACCTCACCGGTGACGCCCTCGGCGGACACCCGGACCCGGACCATCGAGCCGATGACCGCACCCGGCTTGCTCAGCGTGGGCGCGTCGGCGTCGTACTCGTCCTGGTGGAAGGTGACCACCTCGGGCGCGGAGACCACGTACTTGACGCGGCCACCGTCCATGCTGAGTTCGGCTCCGGAGCCGTAGGAGACCGGTGTGGGCGCCGCGACGGCGGGCGTGGCGACGGCGCACAGCACGGCGGACAGGACGGCGGCGGGCAGGCGACGCATGATCTTCATGGGGCGACCGTACGAAACGGGCCGGCCGCGCGGCCGGGTAATCGGCCGTTACCGCCCGGTCGTGGTCACGGCGGAGGCAGGTACGGCGCCCGGACCGTCACCTGGGCGCTGTGCGCCGACTCCAGGCCACCGGCGTCGACAGCCGCGACGGTGAACGAATGCACGGTGCCCGCCGGCAGCCGCAGCTGGAGCGCGGTGGTGTCGGCGGTGGCGAACACCTCGGTCCCCCGGTACAGCCGCCACGACACGGGCGCGACCTCGCCGGGCGGCTGCACCCAGCGCAGGTCGACCGTCCCGGTGTACTGGTCCTCGGCGACGACCCGCAGATCGGACGGCGCGGCGGCCCGGGCCGCGGGGCCGTCCGGGGTGGTCACCGTCATGGGGGTGCTGGGCCCGGTCACGCCGCACCCGTTGACCAGCGTCGCGGTGACCTGGAACCGCCGGGCCGAGGCGGACGGCAGGCCACCGACCATCGCCTCGGAGTAGACGGTCTCGCCGACCACGACGCCGTCGGCCAGGACGGAATACGACACAGCGGCTGCCTCCTGCACCCACCGCAGCCGCACCGTGGACGCGGACACCGCCTCGGCGGCGACGTCGACCGGGTGCGGCGGCCGCTGCTCGCAGGTCGCGGTGGCCGCGGTGACCTGGGCACCGGCCGACTCGCTGCCGCGGGCGTCGACGGCCACCACCGTGAAGGTGTGCCGGGCGGCGTGGTGGAGCCCTGTCACGGTGGCCGTGGTCCGGCTCGTGGTGAGCACCCGGCGGCCGCCGTCGTACACGGCGTACCGCGCCGGCCGGGTGCCGTCGGCGGGGGGCGTCCAGGCGAGTGTGACGGCGGAGGCGGTCTGCGCCGCCGGGTGGGCGTCGACCGGTGTCCCGGGGCGTTGCGCCGGGCCGGGCCGCGTCATCACGGTCACCGTCGCCGGCGGTGCAGGTGCCCCGCAGCCGATGCGCTGCACGCCGAAGGTGTAGGACGTGTTCGGTGCCAGGCCGCCGACCCGGAGGCCGGAGGTGTCGGTCCAGATGGGACCCTGCGGGCCGCCGGTCACCACCGCGCGTCCTGTCGCGCCGCTGTTGGCCCAGGTCAGCGTGACGGCGGAGCCGGTGACCGCGCCGGCCCGGAGACCGAGCGCCGCGGCCGGCAGGCACTGCGGCGGCTGGCCGGAGATGCCGATGCGGACGCTGACCGGCGGGGTGGGGGCGGACTCCTCCCCCTGCGCGTCGACGGCCGTCACCGTGTAGGTGTAGGTGGTGGCGTAACCGGGCCCGTTCACCCACGCTGACGTGGTGGTGTTGCGGGCGACGACCCGGCCGCCCTCGTACACCCGGAAGCTGCGGGCCCGTTCACCGGGCGGCTGGCGCCAGGTGAGTTGTGCCGAGGTGCCGCCCTGGTATGCCACGAGCAGGTCGGCCGGCGCCGGTGGCGGCGCGTCGTGATCGGCGGCGGCGGCCGGACCGGTGACCAGGGTGAGCCCGGCGAGGACTGCCGTCGGGAAGAGCCAGATGCGTCGCACGCCCACTCCTTCGCCGCGGATCCCGGCACGTGGGGAAATCGAAGCTCATGCATCGGTGCCCGTCAAGGGCCACTTTAGTCGCAGCATACAAAAGTTTCATACGATGACACCGAAGTTGTTTACTTTGTTTCCGAAAGGGCCTAGCGTATCGACGCATCGTAATCTCTCGATGCAGTGGAGCGCCCCATGAAGAGATTGGTGCTGCTGTCCGCCGCCACCCTGGTCGGCGCCCTTCTTCCCGTCCTTCCCGCCAGTGCCGCCGTCCCGCCCCAGGAACCCGGCGTCACCCTCCGCACTTATGACCTGCAGACGGCGCGCAGCTCGATCTGCACGCTGAAGTCCGGCCAGACTCCCAACGTCGACAAGCGCATGTCGGTGATCAACTGGACCACCGCCGCCGACTTCGGCCTCGAGGACAACTTCCAGTCCGAGGTGACCGGCAACCTGAACATCACCACGGCGGGCGCCCACCAGTTCCGGCTGACCAGTGACGACGGGTCGCGGCTGCGGATCGACGACACCCTGCTGATCGACAACGACGGGCTGCACGGCGCGGTCGCCAAGGAGGGCAGCGCCACCCTGACCGCCGGCTACCACGCGCTGCGCCTGGACTACTTCGAGCAGGGCGGTGGTCAGCAGCTGACCCTCGAGTGGCGGCCGCCCGGCGCGAGCGCCTTCACGGTGATCCCCACCAGCGCCCTGAGCACCGACGCGGGCGTGGTGCGGGTGACCGCGCCCGGCCGCAAGGAGTGCGAGGCCGCCGGGGACAGCCCCGGCGACGGTCTGCCGCTCACCTCGGTGCACCCCGGGTTCACCCTCACCAACCTGCGCCCGGCCGGCTTCCAGCCGCAGGTGACCGCGATGGACTGGTTCCCGGACGGCCGGCTGGCGATCAGCACGTGGGGCGCCAGCGAGGCGAGCACCGGCGAGGTGTACATCCTCAGCGGGGTCACCGGCGCCACCAGCCCGAGCCAGGTGACGTACAAGAAGGTCGCCACCGGGCTGCGCGAACCGATGGGCCTCAAGATCGTCGACGGGAAGATCTACGTCTCCCAGAAGCACGAGCTGACCGAACTCAACGACACCAACGGCGACGGGGTGATCGACAACTTCCGCCGGGTCGCCACCTGGCCGCTCGGCGGCAACTTCCACGAGTTCGGGTTCGGCCTGCTCTATCAGGACGGCTTCTTCTATCTGAACCTGTCCGTGTCGATCAACCTGGGCGGCGCCACCACCGACCCGCAGGGCGCGACGAACCGCGGCACCACCCTGAAGATCAACCGGTCCACCGGCGCGGTGCAGTACGTGGCCGGCGGCCTGCGCACCCCGAACGGGCTCGGCTGGGGACCCGAAGGCAAGATCTTCGTCACCGACAACCAGGGCGGCTGGCTGCCCGCCTCGAAACTGGTGCAGATCGACCAGGACCGGTTCTTCGGCCACTACACCAACCCGGACGGGCCGTTCGACTCCCAGCCGGTCACCCAGCCGGTGCTGTGGCTGCCGCAGAACGAGATCGCCAACTCGCCGAGCACGCCGCTGATGCTGGACTCCGGGCCGTACTCCGGGCAGATGGTCTTCGGCGACGTCACCTACGGCGGCCTCCAGCGCGCCTTCCTGGAGAAGGTCGGTGGCCAGTACCAGGGCGCGGTCTTCCGGATGACCCAGGGCCTGGAGTCCGGCATCATGCGGGTCACCAAGGGACCGGACGGCGCCCTCTACGTCGGCGGGCTCGGCGCGGGCGGCAACTGGGGCCAGGAGGGCAAGCTGACGTACGGCCTGCAGAAGCTGACACCCACCAGCACCAGCGTCTTCGACATCAAGGCCATGCGCGCGGTCACCGGCGGCTTCGAGCTGGAGTACACGCAACCGGTGGCCGCCGCCACCGCGGCCAGTTACCGCGCCACCCAGTGGCGGTACGTCCCGACGCCGGCCTACGGCGGGCCGAAGGTCGACGAGGAGCAGCTCACCGTCAGCTCGGCGACGCTGTCCGCGGACCGCCTGAAGGTGACGGTCAAGCTCAACGGGCTCAAACCCGGCCGGGTCGTGCACCTGCGCTCGCCGCGGCCGTTCACCTCCACCTCCGGCGCCTCCCTGTGGAACACCGAGGCGTGGTACACGCTGAACAGCCTGTCCGACGGCACCACACTGCGGACCGGGCAGGTCGAGGCGGAGAACTCCGGGCTCAGCGGGAGCGCCGGGGTGGCGTCCGACCACAGCGGGTACACCGGCACCGGCTTCGTCGCCGGACTCGGCTCGGTGGGCGCGGCGGCCACCTTCAGCGTCACGGTGCCGTCGGCCGGGTCGTACCCGGTGGACCTGCGCTTCAGCAACGGGCCCAACCCGTCCGCGGGCGCCAAGACGGTCAGCCTCTATGTCAACGGGGCCAAGGTGCGGCAGATCAGCCTGGCGGACACCGGGAACTGGGACACCTGGTCCACCAAGACCGACACGGTCACCCTGCGGGCAGGCGGCAACACGATCGCCTATCGGGTCGACACCGGCGACGTCGGGCACGTCAACCTCGACAACCTGGTGGTCGGCACCGGAGGCGGCGGCACCGGCCCCACCGCCCGGACCGGCACCATCACCGGCATCGGCGGCAAGTGCCTCGACGTGGACAACGCCAGCAACGCCGACAAGGCCAAGGTCCAGCTGTACACCTGCAACAACTCGTCCGCGCAGAGCTGGACCCGGGTCGGCGACACCCTGCAGGCGCTCGGCAAGTGCCTGGACATCGACAACGCCGGCACTGCCGACGGCACCAAGGTCCAGCTCTACACCTGCAACGGCAGTGCGGCGCAGGTGTGGCAGCAGCAGGCCAACGGCTCGCTGCTCAACCCGCAGTCCGGCAAGGTGCTCGACGTCGCAGGCGGCGCGACCGCGGATGGCACCCAGATCCAGATCTGGAGCTGGGCCGACGTGGCGCAGCAGCGCTGGACCCACAACGGGACCAGCCGGGTCACCCTCTTCGACGGCGGCCAGTTGGGCGCCTTCCAGGGCGCCGGCGGCGCCGCCCCGACGTGGCCGGTCTCCGGCGGTTCGGCCGAGGTCCTCGGTGGTGACCTGCGGACCAAGCAGACGTACGGCGACTTCAAGCTGCACGCCGAGTTCTGGCTGCCCAACCTGCCCGCCGACGTGACTGGTCAGGCGCGCGCCAACAGCGGCATCTATCTGCAGGACCGGTACGAGGTGCAGGTGCTCGACACGTACGGCAAGCCCACGCTCGCCAACGACGACAGCGCGGCGATCTATCAGAAGCGGGCCCCGTCCACCAACGCCGGCACCGCGCCGGAGACGTGGCAGACCTACGACATCACGTTCCGGGCGGCGCGCTGGAACGGCTCCACGAAGACCGAGAACGCCCGGGTGACCGTGGTGTGGAACGGCCAGCTGGTGCACAACGACGTCGAGATCGACGGCCCCACCGGGGGCGGCGCCGCGGAGAGCCCCGCGCTGCTGCCGATCCGTCTGCAGGACCACGGCGACCCCGGCGCCAACGTCCGCTATCGCAACATCTGGATCGAACCGGCCTGACCGGGCCCCCTCCGACCACCCGGCCGCCGTTGGCGGCCGGGTGGTCCGCCGTTCGGGCACAACGGGCCGGGCGTGGCTGACAGACTCCCACTGTGAGAGTGACCCAGGTCACAGCAGATCCTGCACCCATGGAGATCAACCCTTCGTCTTCCTGGTCGTGAGACGAAGTCTGAACGCGGCCGACGAGGACGAACTCGTCCGCCGCACCGCTGCCGGTGACCGGCGCGCCTTCGACGAGCTGTACCGGCGCACGTCGCCGTGGCTGCTCACCCGGCTGCGCCGCCGGTGCGCGGACGACGACCTGGTCGCCGACGTGATGCAGGAGACCTACCTGGCCGTCTGGCGGGCCGCGGGCAGCTTCGCCGGCGCGGCCACCTCGGGCAGCGCCGTCGGCTGGCTGTGGACCATCGCCGCCCACCGCCTCGTCGACGCCTTCCGCCGGCGGGCCCGGACCGCCCAGGTGCCCGCGGTGCCGCTCGCCGAGACGGTCGCCCCCGCCGCCGAGGACGAGGTGATGGCCGCCCGGGTCGGCCAGGAGCTGGAGCAGGCGCTGCTCGAGCTGCCGCCGGAGGCGCGCGAGGTGCTGCGGGCGATGGTCCTCGACGGCTTCTCGGTCCGGGAGACGTCCCTGCTGCTGGGCGTGCCGGAGAACACGGTCAAATCCCGGGCGCGCAGGGCCCGGATCGCTCTTCGGGAGGCGCTGTCATGACCCCGCATCCGAGTCCCACGGTGATCGCCCGCTACGCCGGCCGGGCGGCCGGCCTCGACGAGGTCACGGTGTGGTCGGTCGAGGTGCATCTGGAGGACTGCGCGGACTGCCGTGCCGTGCTGGCCGACCGCTCCGGCGACGACACCCGGGCCCTGCTCGCCCGGATCGCCACCGGCGTGGACGACGGCATCGCCACCGGGCCCGCGCCCCGGCCGCGGCGACGCTGGTCGGCGGCCCGCGGCCGCTGGCTGGCCGGGCATCTGGTGCCGTGGCTCCTCATGACGGTGGTGGCGCTGGCCTGTGCGGTTGGTCTCGAGGCGGTGTGGGCGAGCGCGCCGTCGCTGGTGGCCCTGCTGGCGCCGGTGGCGCCGCTGCCCGGCGTGGCGATCGCGTGGAGCCGGCGCACCGACCCGGCCTGGGAGCTGATCGCCGGCACCCCGTCGGCCGGGCTGGCGATGCTGCTGCGGCGAACGGCCGTGGTGCTGGCCGTGGTGGTGCCCGCGCTCGCCCTGGCGAGCGCCCAGACCGGGTTCTCGCTGGCGCTGACGCTGCTGCCCTGCCTGGCGTTCACCGCCGCCACCATCGCGCTGGGCGCCTTCGTCGGCGTCCGCCTCGCCGCCGCCGGGCTCGGCGCCGCCTGGTCGGCAGCGGTGATCGCGCCGGCCGTGCTGACCACCGACCTGCCGGTGATCCTGCAGCCGGGCAGCTCGCCCGTGTGGGCGCTGATCACCCTCGCTCTGGCCGGCCTCGCCGTGACCCGGGCCGAGAACTTCCGAAGGCTGACCAGCCATAACTGATTTCCGGCCGACCAGCCACAACCATATGAGGAGCGACATGCGAACGGTGAGCGCGGCCGAGACGGCCCCCACCACCCATCCCTGGGCGATCCATGCCGAGGGCCTGCAGGTGCGGGCCGGCCGGCACCTGGCCGTGGACGGGCTCGACCTGACCCTGAGCACCGGCGTGCACGGGCTGCTCGGGCCCAACGGCGCCGGCAAGACCACCCTGATGCGCGCCCTGGCCACCGTGCTGAAACCCGCCGGCGGCCGGCTGACCCTGCTCGGCGAGCCGGTGGACCGCCGGGGCGACCTGCGGCGGGTGCGCCGCGGGATCGGCTACCTGCCGCAGGCATTCGGCTTCTACCCGCGCTTCACGGTGCGGGAGTTCGTCGAGTACATGGCGTGGCTCAAGGAGATGCCGAAGGCCGGCGTCCCCGGTGCGGCGCAGCGGGCGATCGAGCGGGTCGGTCTCGCCGACAAGGCGAACGCCCGGATGAAAACGCTGTCCGGCGGCATGCTGCGCCGGGCCGGCGTCGCGCAGGCCATCGTCAACGACCCCGCGGTGCTGCTGCTCGACGAGCCCACCGTCGGCCTGGATCCGGAGCAGCGGCTCGACTTCCGTGAGCTGCTGCGCGACATCGGCGTCGACAGTTGCGTGCTGGTGTCCACCCATCTCGTCGAGGACGTGGTGGCCGCCTGCTCCGACGTGGTGCTGATCAACACGGGCCGGCTGCTCTTCCAGGGCACGCCCGGTGACCTGATCGCGCAGGGCACCGACGGCGACCCCGGCGACAGCCCCGCCGAGCGGGGCTACTCCGCGCTGCTGCGCCGGCACCGGGCGGGGGCGGACCGATGAGGATCCTGGGGATCGAACTGCGCCGGTCCGCGGCGCTCGGCACCGCCCTGATGCTGCTGACGGTGGGCGCCGTGCTGCTGTACTTCGCCGCCGAGGCTGACTTCGCCGCCGGCTGGATGCAACTGGCCATGACGCAGCGGCTGTTCCTGGCCGTGCTCTGGCCGCTGGCCCTGGCCGCCGGCGTCTGGCAGGCGACGCGCGAGCGCCGCTCGAACGTGACGGAGCTGTTCGGCAGCACACCGCGCCCGCGGTCGCACCGGGCGGCGCCGACGCTCGCCGCGATGGCGATCGCGGTCACCACCGGATATCTGGCGATGGGCGTCGCCGGTGGCGTGCGGATCTTCGGCGCCGCCGATTATCTGCCGGCGCAGCTCTTCGCCGTCACGGCTGTCGGCGCACTGGCGCTGATCGCGGCCGCCTGGCTCGGCCTCGCCGTCGGCCGCCTCCTTCCATGGCTGGTGACCGCGCCGGCGCTGGCCGTCGCGGGTCTCGCGCTGCTGCTGCTGATCCCCTGGGCGACGCGACCGCACGGCTGGCTGGCCCTGGTCTTCTCGCCGATCTACGAGATGAACATGCCGGGCGCCTGGGCCACCGTGCCGGGCCGGGCCAGCGCCGCCCAGGCGGTCTGGCTGGCGGCGCTCGCGATCGCCGCCGTGCTGCTGTTCGCGTTCAGCAGCCGGCGCCTGCGGGTGGCGGCGCTGCTTCCGGTGGCGCTGGGCGCCGCACTGGCGATCACCGTCATGCCGCACCAGAACCGGTACGTCAACGACGCCATCGACCCGGTCGCCCGGGAACTGGTGTGCGCCGAGGGCGAGTCGGTGTGTCTGAGCCGGGTGCGTTCCGGGCTGCTCGACGAGATCGCCGGGCCGGCCCGGGAAGGGCTCACGGCGCTGGCGAAGCTGCCGGACGCGCCGACCCGGGTGCACGAGGACACCACCATCCACTACCCGGCCGACTTCCCGCAGTGGCAGCCCGACATCGTGCTGATCCCGGTCCGGATCGGCCCGGACAGCCGGCTGGCGAACCGCACCGGTGTGCCGGCGGACGTGGTGTCCGGCGCCTTCGCCGGGCCGCCGGACTGTGAGAGCTCTCCCGACCTGGCGGACCGGCTCGCCGCCGCGTACTGGCTGATCGGGCGGGAACCGATGGTCCCCGCGACCGGTGGCCTGGACCCGGCGTCGCCGATCGGGGAGACCCCGCCGGAGGTCGCCGCCGAGGCCGTCGAACTGTGGCGCAGCCTGCAACGGCTGCCGGGCGACGAGGCGCAGGACCGGGTGGTGGCCCTGCGCCGGGCCGCAGTGACCTGCACGGACGGCGCCGGGCTGTTCCCGGCGGGCGCCCGATGAGGTGGCTGGCGCTGTACCTGCGGTCCCGCAACGCCCCCGCGGCGCTGGCCGTGGCCGTCATCGGCGCGGCGCTGGCGTGGACGCTGTGGTCGGTGTCCTCCGACACCCGCGACGCCGGCCTCCAGATGGTCATCATGACCGTGCTGCTGCTGGTGGCGGCCCTGACCGTCACCCTCGGCGGCCCCGACGACGCCCTGGAGGCGACGGCGGCGCTCTCCTGGCCGCGCCGGCGGACCGTGCACCTGCTGGTGATGTTCCTGATCGTGGCCGGATTGCTGCTGGCCACGCTGACGACCGGGGCCCGGTTCGGCCCCGCCTGGCTGGTGGTGCGGGACGCGGCCGGGCTGCTCGGGCTGACCGCCCTCGGCGCCGCGACGCTCGGCACGGCACGGGCCTGGTTCGTGCCGCTGGGCTGGACGCTGGCGGCGGTGATGTTCCCGCAGGCGGAGCCGCTGCCGGGGCGGATCCTGACCTGGCAGGCCCAGGAACCGGCGAGCACCGCGGCGGCGGTCACGGCCGGCGTGCTCGCGGCGGCCGGGCTGATCATGTACGCGGTGGCCGGACCGGCCCGCAAGGCCCCCGCCGAGGCCGCCCAGCAATGACCGCGCCCTTCCGCGCGACCCGCCCCCTGTGATAGACCGAGGTCAATTCGTGTGACGTGACACGGTCGAAACAGGGAGGCCACATGGCCACGTCGATCAGCCGCCGATCCGTCCTGACCGTCGCGGGAGGAGCCGCCGTCGCCGCCGCCGTGCCGGGTGCGGCCGCCCACGCCGGCGGCCACCCGGCCCGGCGGGTGCGGTTCACCCTCGGCGCCGAGACGCTCGACGGTGGCGAGCAGGTCACCTCGGTCACCCTGGACACCAGCCGGCTGGGCCGGATCGACCCGGCGAGCCTGACCACCGGCACGTTCGGCGTGCACGCCCGGGCCACCAGCCCGATCCCCCTGGCGCCCGGCGACCAGATCTTCAGCGAGTACGACCTGGATCGCACCGTGACCGCCGCCCGGCTCGACCGGCACGGCGACATCGTGCTCGACCTCGCGCACGGTGAGGGTCAGGTGGGCGGCGGCACGCTCGGCTACATCGTGAGCCGCGGCCGGAACGTGCGGCTGGACCTCGACTACACGATCACGCAGAACGCGCCCCTCGTCCTGCGCGGGAACCGCCCGGTCACCGTCGAGGAGTTCGTCCAGGGCCGGCTGGCCAACCCGGAGGTGGACAGGTTCAGCTACCACGTCTCCGGCTCCGGCATGAAATACCGGCTGTTCACGCCGTCCGCCGGGCGCGGCCGGCGGCCGCTGGTGGTCTGGCTGCACGGCGGCGGCGAGGGCGCGTCGCTGCCGGACGGCTACTACGACAACGAGACCACGTTGCGGGCCAACAGGGGCGCGCTGGGCTTCGCCACGGCGCAGGCACAGCGCATCTTCCGGGGCGCGTACGTGGTGGCGCCGCAGAGCACGTCGTACTGGCTCGAGGACGGCGACCGCTTCGCGCCGCTGATCCGCGAGATCATCGGCGAGCTCGCGCGGCGGCACCGCATCGACCCGGACCGGATCTATGTGGCCGGCGCCAGCAACGGCGGCTACATGAGCCTGAAGATGACCACGGTGTACCCGGATCTGTTCGCCGCGTCGGTGCCGATCTGCGCCGTCGTCGAGTCGCTCCAGCCCGGCGGCCCGCGGATGATCACCGACGCCGAGCTGCGGGCCATCCGCACACCGACCTGGCTGGTCACCTCCCGCGACGACGACACGGTGCCGCCGGAGCCGAACACCGTGCGGGCGCACGAGCTCATCCCGGGCTCCCTGATGTCGCTGTACGACCAGGTCGTCTGGAACGGCTACCGCTTCCCCGGTCACTGGTCGTGGATCTATGTGGCCCGCAACGACCCGCGCATCGACGGCACCCGCATCTGGCAGTGGATGGCCGCGCAGTCAAAGGGCTGACACTCGGCGCGGGCATCTTTACGCGTTCGAGCTCGTATTTCCTCCTCAGGCCGCGGGCGGTCCCGCTGCGACCGTATGGCGGTGCCCGGAGCGACCCACGGACGGGTCGCCGGCACACCATCGAGGGGGAAGATTTCCATGAAATCGCGTCACGCAGGCCAGATCGCCGCTCTCGCCGTACTCGGGACGGTGCCCACCCTGCTCCTGTCCGCCCCGGCCCACGCCGCCACCGGTGTCACCAAGTCCGGAGGCCAGATCACCGCCAACGCCGGCAACAACCGGGCCAACACCATCACGATCAGCAGGGTCGGCGCCTTCGTCCAGCTGCGCGACCTCGGCGACACCATGAACCCGGGAGCCGGCTGCTTCCGGGTGAATGCCAACACGGTCCGCTGTGCGGCCGTGGGTGTGCTCCGGGTCGTCGTCAACACCGGCAACCGGAACGACCGGGTGGACAACCTAACGAACATCGCCCTGCGGGCCAACGGCGGTCCCGACCGGGACACCCTGCTCGGCGGGACCAGCGGCGACACGCTGACCGGTGCGGGCGGCAACGACACCCTGCGCGGTCGCGGCGGCAACGACACGCTGCTCGGCGGCAGTGGCGCCGACACGGCTGTCGCGGAGCGCGTGCGGGACGGCCGGGACACGTTCAACGGCGGCTCCGGCCGGGACACCGCCGACTACGGGCTGCGGATCGTCGCCGTGAACGTCACCCTGAACGGCGTGGCCAACGACGGCACCGGGGCGGAGTTGGACAACAACCTGGCCAATGTGGAGAACGCCATCGGTGGCTCGGCCGGCGACCGGCTGACCGGCAACGCGGCGGCGAACAACCTGCAGGGCCGTGGCGCCGGTGACACGCTGATCGGCGGCAACGGCGCCGACACCCTGACCGGCGGCGCCGGACGTGACAGGATGCTCGGCCAGAACGGCCGCGACGTGCTGCGGGCCCGCGACGGCCTGCGGGACCTGGCGGTCAACGGCGGCGGCGGCGTCGACCGGTGCAACCGGGACACGATCGACCCGCGGACCAGCTGCGAACTGCCGTAACCGATCCGGCCCATCGCGCGCCCGGGCCTATCTGGCCCGGGCGCGCAACCCGTCCACGTCCAGCACCGCGACGGACCGGCGGCTCGTCTCGATCACGCCGTGCCGGCGCAGCGTCGCCAGCGCCTTGGTCACCGACTCGCGGGAGGAGCCGGTCCAGGCGGCCAGCTCGTCCTGGGTCAGCGGCAGCGTGATCCGCACCCCGCGCTCGGCGGCCTGCCCGAACCGTTCGGCCAGCTCGGCCAGCCGCAGCGCGACCCGGCCCAGCGTGTCGTAGGTGCCGAACTCGATGCGTTTGCGGTCCGAGTCGCGCAGCCGCCCGACGATCAGCCGCACGATGCACACCGCGGCGTCCGGGCAGGCGGCCAGGAACTCGAGGAACGAGCCGACCGGGACCACCATCGTCTCCAGCGGCTCCAGCGCCGCCACCGACGCCGACCGCGGCGCGCCGTCCAGCGCCGACATCTCGCCCAGCAGAGCACCCGGCCCGCGGATCGCCAGCAGCACCTCACCGCCCTGCTCGGTCAGCGAGAAGACCTTGGCCCGGCCGCTGAGCACGAGCATCACCGTGGTGGAGCGGTCGCCCTCGCCGAACAGGGTCGCACCGGCCGGCCATCGCCGCCGGCGTCCCCGTGCCAGCAGGTTCGCCCGGTCCGCCGGGTTCAGCTGATCAACGAACTCCCGTGCCATGCGTCCTCACCTCGCAGGCTGCGCAGCACATAGGCGGACACCGGCCGGCTCCGCCCCTTGACTTGCAGGTCACCCAACGGGTCGACCCGGGCGCGGTCGCCGAGCCGGTCCCGGGTGGCCGCGCCGATCACCACCTGCCCCGGCTCGGCCGAGGTTTCCAGCCGGGCCGCGACGTTGACCGCGTCGCCCATCGCGTTGAAGTTGCGCAGCGCCTCGCCGCCGATGTTGCCGACCAGCGCCTCGCCGGTGTTGACGCCGACCCGGAAACGCGGCCAGCCGGGGCAGCCGGCGGCGATCCGGTCCACCTCGGCCTGCAGTGTCAGCGCCGCCCGGGCCGCCCGCAGCGCGTGGTCCGGCTGCCGGGCGGGTGCGTTGAACAGCGCCATCATCGCGTCACCGACGAACTGCACCACGGTGCCGTTCTCGGCGAGCACCGCCCGGGTCGCCACGTCGAAGTACCGGTTGAGCATCTCGACGATCTGCCCCGGGGTGGACCGTTCGGAGAAGGCGGTGAAGCCGCGCAGGTCGGCGAAGAGCGACGTCACCTCGATCACCGCGCCGCCCAGCGCGGCCTGGCCCGGGTCGGCGACCAGCGCGGTCGCCACGTCCGGCGACATGTACTGGCGGAACAGCACGTCCAGGCGGCGGTAGAGCCGGGCGTTCTCCAGGGCCACCGCGATCTGGCTGGCCAGCGACACCAGCAGGGCCGCGTCGCGGTCCGGCACCGGGCCTCCGGAACGGCCGGCCGCCAGCACCCCGGCCGGGTGGCCCTTGACGGTGAACGGCACGAACAGCGTGCCGGCCGGGCCGGTGACCGGCACGCCACCGGCGAGCGCGGCGTACGCCGGCTGGGCGGTGTCCCGGAGTGAACCGGCGACCAGCTCCGGCGGGAAGACCAGCGCGCCTTCGGAGACCACGCCGACACGGAGGGCGTACCCCGCAAAGGCTTGGGCGATGTGCGCGACCGCGTCGCGCAGCAGTTGCGCGTCGGTGAGCATGACCCGCGAATCGTGCCCGATCGCGACCAGCGCGCCCAGCTTGCGGATCTGATCGCGCTCGGCTGCCAGCGCGCCCGCCGCCCGGCCCAGCACGGCGGTCTGTCCCTCGGTCAGCTCGAAGCGGGCGGCCAGGCGCTCGGTCGTCGCGGCCATCCGCTGCTCGGACAGCCGGCCGCGCTCGCGCTCGTGCAGCGCGGCGACCAGGGCCTCCAGTGCGGCGCCGTACTCGGCGCGCAGCCGGCGCACGGTGTCCTCGGTGCCGACCGAGGCGAACAGCCCGGCGGCGGCGCCCTCGTTGCGGTACTGCACCCAGGCGCTGTAGGCGACGTAGCCGAAGCCGGCCGCCATCAGCAGGTGCCACTCCCACCACGAGGCGTGCCAGCTGCGGCCGACCGCCATCGCCGCGGCCGATTCAGCGAGCAGCGTGTACGCCGTCACCACGGACAGCAGCATGACGGTGCGGCGGCGCCGGTGCAGGACGTAGTAGCGGAGGGCGGCGACACCGAACAGGAGCACGCCCGCCACCGAGAGCACGACGGCCGGCCCGTTCTCGCCGGCGGCCGGCACCCGGGACAGCGGTGGCAGGCCGAGCAGCGAGACCACCGCCCAGGCCGCGACGAGCAGCAGCAGGGCGGCGCGCAGCGGGGCGGACAAGCGGATCAGCGCGGCGGACCGGCGGGGGGTGAGGTCCATGGCCGAGGCGGCGGCGAAGACGGCCGCCAGGGTGAGACCGACCGGCGAGGCGTAGGTGAAACCGGCGTTACGGCCCGTCAGCAGCGCCTCCGGCGTGGCCAGCGCGTGCAGGCCGAGGAAACCGGCCGCGACCAGGAACGAGAACGCGACCAGCAGCAGCCGCGCGTCGGCCCGCCGCCGGGCCGCCTCGTTGATCACCAGGGCCAGCCCGAGGCTGATCACGGCGACCGCGAGCACCAGCCAGAAGTGTGCCGGGCCGTGCTGCCAGCGGTGGTCCCACTGCGGGCGGGCGATCAAGAGCCAGAGCCCGGCCAACGGGGCCGCGAGATGCGCGACCCACACGATCGCCCGGGCCGCTCCGCCGCGACCCGCCACTGGATCCACCGGCTCACCCTAAGCCGGGACACGACCGGCGCCGCTGTCGGATAAGCGCGGGTCAGGTGCTGTATCTGCCGGATTGATCCCCTTGAGGACCATCCTCATTGATCCTAGTCTCTGTCTGGTGCGGATCCGCAGCCCGACCGGGCGCCGTGACCCGCCACCTCACTCCAGGAGGGGTTTTGGACACACCCATGAAGTCCTCACTGAGCCGGCGGGGCATGCTCGCCGTCGCCGTCGGGGGCGCGGCCACCGTCGCGCTGCCGGCTCCGGCCTGGGCCGTCGGCGACCAGCGTCCCGGGGCGGTCCGCCCACCCACGCTCACCGCCGGCGACCGCGCGGTGGCCGGTCGCGTCTCCGCCCGGCGCGCCCTGCCGCACCTGCGGGTCCTCTCCGAGGGCATCGGCCCGCGGATCGGCGGCACCCGCTCCGAGCGGTACGCCGCGGACTACCTGGCCGGCGTGCTCGACCGGCTCGGGTACCACGTGGACCTGCAGCCGTTCGCGGTGGCGGACAAGTTCCTCGCCCAGCTCGACTCCCCGGCCGGGCTGCCGGCCGACCTCTGCTGGCAGGCCGGCGCGTCGCCGCAAGCGGCCCTGGACACGAAGGTGCGCGGCACCGTGCTGGACGCCGGCGCGGGCGGCGCGGCCGACTACCCGGAGGACGTGACCGGGAAGATTCTGCTGATCGACTACGTGGCGGCCAACCGGGAGGCGCTGGTGGCCACCGCCGTCGCGCGCGGCGCCGCGGCGGTCGTCTTCCTGCCCGCCGACCTGGTGGAGCCCCGCCGGGCCTCGGCGTTCAGCCCCACCCTGCCCGCCTCGGCGGAGAACCCGGTGCCGATCCCGGTCGTCGGGGTCGCCCAGGCGCAGAAGCACCGGCTGCGCGCGCTGCTCGCCAAGAAGCGGCTGAAGCTGACCGTCTCCACCCGCGCGCACCGCGGGCTCACCTCGCACAACGTGCTCGCCGACAGCCGCCGCCGCAGCACCGGCCCGCTGGTCATGGTGAGCGCCCACTACGACTCGGTCATCGGTGCGCCCGGCGCCAACGACGACGGCTCCGGCACCGTCCTGTGCCTGGAGCTGGCCCGGGTGCTGCGCGGGCTGCCCACCGCCGCCACCCTGCGGTTCGCGCTGTGGGGCTCGGAGGAGCAGGGCCTGATCGGCTCGCGGTACCACGTCGCGCAGCTGCCGCAGGCCGACCGGGACCGGATCCTCGCGGTCTACCAGAACGACATGGTGGCGACCAGCTGGGACCCGGCGACCCGGTACTGGCTGCTCTCCTTCACCGGGCAGCCGAACCGGGCGACCGACGAGGTGGCCGCGGCGGCCACCAGGCTGGGCTACCAGCCGCAGATCTCGCCGGTCACCCTGCGCGGCTCCAGCGACCACCAGTCGTTCCAGGAGGTGGGCATCGCCGCGGCCAACTTCTCCTGGCGTGGCGAGGAGTCCCCGGCGCTGCTCGAACCGCCGTACCACAGCCCCGAGGACACCATCGCGAAGAACATCAGCCTGGAACGGCTCCAGGTCTCGCTGGAGCTGATCGGCTCGGCGGCGTACGCCACCGCTCGCAACGCCTGACGCACCCGGACGGTCCGGCAGCCGGGCGGCTGCCGGACCGTTACACCTCGTCGATCACACCTTGGCGGTACGCACTTCGCCGGCGCGATGCAGCTGGAACCCGACGAGCACTCCCCCGGCCAGGAGCGCGGCGAACAGTCCCACGGTCAGCACCGGTGAGAGGTCGAACGCCGCGATCAGCAGCGCCAGCGGCACGCCGGCGCCGGGCCAGATCAGCGCCCCGCGGACCCGCCGGCCGAGGTGCCCCTGCATGACCGCGGCGCTGAGCAGATAGCCGGCGACGGCGATGCCGAGCACCCAGCGGGTCCCGGCGCTCAGGTGGTCGTCGGCGCCGTGCAGCACGGCGTGTTCCAGCCCGACCGCCACCGCGGCCAGCGACACCGCCAGCGGCAGGTGCACATAGACGTAGAAGTCGTGCACCCCGTGCTTGGTGACCTCTTCGCCCTCCGCGGCGAGCCGCCGTTTCGCCGCCCCGCCGGACAGGTCGAAATACATCCACCACAGCGCCGCCGCGATGACGAACGCCAGCGCCGCCGTGCCGACCACGGCGGGTTTCCAGCCGGCATCGTGCACCCCGGTCACCACCGCCGCGACGGACTCGCCCAGCACCAGGATGATGAACAGGCCGAAGCGCTCCGGCAGGTGCTCCAGGTGCAGCGGGACGGCGTCCTTCAACCGCGCCGCCACTGTCGGCCACGCCAGGTCCGCCAGCACGCCGATGCCCCACAGCCAGTACCGGGCGGGCGCGGGGAAGGCCAGCGAGGCGAGCCAGATGCCGGCGCCCAGCGTGTGCCCGATCAGATACAGCCGGGCGGTCGAGCGGGCCTCCGGCACATGCCACCAGGCCCGCGCGTACCCGGCGATCAGGGCGAGGCGGACCATGACGTAGCCGAGGACGAACCACGGCGCGGCCGACCCGTCGATCTTGTCCACGCTGGCCGCCATCGCCACCACGCCGGCCATGGCGAAGAGGGTGAGCAGGCGGAACACCGCGTCGTCGGTGTCGAACCGGTTGGCGTACAGGGTGGCGCTGGCCCACGCCCACCAGCCGATCGTCAGGACCGCGGTGAACACCAGCGCGCCGTGCCACGTCTCGTCCTTGGCCAGCACGTCCGCGCAGCGCGCCACGAACAGCACGAAGGCCAGGTCGAAGAAGAGCTCGAGCCGGGTCGCCGACCGGTTCGACTCCTGGTTGAGGTCGGGTGGCCGGACCGGGTCGACCTGTTCGGCCTCCTCCTCGTCGAGTTCCTGGTCGTCGTCGAGCCGGTCGTGTGCTGAGTTCATGGATCCTCCTGGGCCGGGCGTGGCAATGCCACGCCCCGCGACTACCCGCACAGCTCCCGGCAACACGTCGTTGACGAATCAGCGACACATCTGAAACATTGAATGCCCGCCGCCGCAAAAACTTGGCAAGCGGACGAAATTTACGTTGCTCACCCGGCAATATCCCACCCGCCCCAGCGAGTAATCCCCCTCGGCGCAGCAGAAGCGCAGGTCAAGCCTGCCGCCGCGCCCTCGTGCACAGGACGGACCTCATGAGACTCAGCACCCGCCTGATCGGCGCGGCCCTCGCGGCCACGCTGGTCGTCCTCGGCATGTCCCCGCCGGCCGCCCACGCAGCCGGCGGCCCCAACCTCGCCGCCGGGAAACCGGCCGTCGCCAGCGGCTCCCTGGGCGCGCAGCCGGCCTCCGCGGTCACCGACGGCAACCCGCAGTCGTACTGGGAGAGCCCGAACAACGTCTTCCCCCAGTGGGTGCAGGCCGACCTCGGCAGCGCCACGACCATCGACCAGGTGGTGCTCAAGCTGCCGCCGGCGACCGCGTGGGCCACCCGTACGCAGACGCTCAGCGTGCAGGGCAGCACGAACGGATCGGCCTTCAGCACGCTCGCCGCGTCAGCCGGGCGGGTGTTCAACCCGGCCACCGGGAACGCCGTGACGATCACCTTCACCGCGGCGAGCGTCCGGTACGTGCGGGTGCACATCACCGCGAACACCGGCTGGCCCGCCGGCCAGCTCGCCGAACTCGAGGTCTACGGCGTCGCCGGCCCGGTCGACCCCGACCCGAACCCGCCCACCGGAATCAACCTTGCCGCCGGCAAGGCGATCGAGGCCTCGTCGACGATCCACACCTTCGTGGCGGCCAACGCCAACGACGGCAGCACCGCGACGTATTGGGAGTCCAACGGCCTGCCCTCGACGCTGACCGTCAAGCTGGGCGCCGACGCCACCGTCACCGGCGTCGTCGTGAAGCTCAACCCCGATCCGGCGTGGGGACCGCGCACCCAGAACTTCCAGGTCCTCGGCCGCGCCGGGGCCGCCACCGGCTTCACCGAGTTGAAGGCCCGCGCCGATCACGGCTTCAGCCCGTCGGCCAACCAGAACACCGTCACGGTGCCGGTCGACGGCCGGGCGTCGGACGTACGCCTGCAGTTCTTCGCCAACACCGGCGCGCCCGGCGGGCAGGTGGCCGAGGTGCAGGTGATCGGCGCCTGGGCGCCCAACCCGGACCTGGTCGTGACGTCGACGACCTGGACACCGGCGAGCCCCTCCGAGACGACCCCGATCACGCTGACCGCCACCGTGCGCAACGCGGGCACCGCCGCCGCGGCCGCCACGAAGGCCGACTTCCGGCTCGGCGGCGCGGTCGCCGGCACCGCCGACGTGCCGGCGCTCACCGCGGGCGCCTCAGCCACCGTGTCGGCCGCCGTCGGCGCCAAGGCGCAGGGCAGCTACACCGTCTCCACCGTGGTCGACCCGGCGAACACCGTCGCCGAGCAGAACAACGACAACAACACGTACACCGCGCCGGCTCAGCTCGTCGTCGCCCAGGCGCCCGGCCCCGACCTGCAGGTCACCGCGATCACCACCAACCCGGCGAACCCGGCGGCCGGCGCGGCGGTCAGCTTCACCGTCGCGGTCACCAACCGGGGCACCAGCGCGGCCGGCGCCAGCACCACCCGGCTCGCCGTCGGCGCCGGCACCCTCACCGGAGCCACCCCGGCGATCGCGGCCGGCGCCACCACGACCGTCACCATCGGCGGCACCTGGACAGCGACCAGCGGCGGCGCCACCGCCACCGCGACGGCCGACTCGGCCGGCGCAGTCGCCGAGACCAACGAATCCAACAACACCCTGGCCCGCCCGATCGTCGTCGGCCGCGGCGCCGCCGTGCCGTACACCGAGTACGAGGCCGAGGCGGCCCGGCACAACGGCACCCTGGTGCAGGCCGATCCGCTGCGCACCTTCGGGCACACCAACTTCGGCAGCGAGTCGTCCGGCCGGCAGTCGGTGCGGCTGAACAGCACCGGGCAGTTCGTCGAGTTCACCTCCACCACCCCGGCCAACTCGATCGTCGTCCGCAACTCCATCCCGGACTCCGCCGCGGGCGGCGGCCAGGAGGCCACGATCAGCCTCTATGTCAACGACACCTTCAGCCGCAAGCTCACCCTCTCGTCGCGCAACAGCTGGTTGTACGGCACCAGCGACGACACCGAGTCGCTGCAGAACACCCCGGGCCCGGACGCACGCCGGCTCTTCGACGAGTCGAACGCGCTGCTCAGCCAGTCGTACCCGGCCGGCACCCGGTTCAAGTTGCAACGCGACGCCGGTGACAACGCGTCGTTCTACATCATCGACCTGATCGACCTGGAGCAGGTGGCCCCGGCCGCGTCCCAGCCGGCCGGCTGCACCTCGATCACCCAGTACGGCGCCGTGCCCAACGACGGGCTCGACGACACGGCCGCCATCCAGCGGGCGGTCACCGACGACGAGAACGGCGTGATCAGCTGCGTGTGGATCCCGGCCGGTCAGTGGCGCCAGGAGCAGAAGATCCTCTCGCCGGACCCCACCCGCGGCCAGTGGAACCAGAAGGGCATCCGCAACGTCGTCGTCCGCGGCGCCGGCATGTGGCACTCCCAGCTCTACTCCAACACCCAGCCGCACCAGGTCACCGGCAACATCAACCACCCGCACGAGGGCAACGTCGGCTTCGACATCGACGACAACACCCAGATCTCCGACATCGCGATCTTCGGCAACACGCAGAACCGGGCCAACCGGGGTCACGGCCTCAACGGCCGCTTCGGCCGGAACACGAAGATCAGCAACGTCTGGATCGAACACGTCAACGTCGGCGCCTGGGTCGGCCGCGACTACTCCGACACCCCGGCCTATTGGAACCCGGGCGACAACGTCGAGTTCACCGGCATGCGGATCCGCAACACCTTCGCCGACGGCATCAACTTCTCCAACGGCACGCGCAACTCACGGGTGTTCAACTCGTCGTTCCGCACCACCGGCGACGACGCGCTGGCGATCTGGGCCAACCCGTACGTCAAGGACCAGTCGGTGGACATCAACCACGACGACCACTTCCTGAACAACACCATCCAGCTGCCGTGGCGGGCCAACGGCATCGCCATCTACGGCGGGTACAACAACTCGGCGCAGAACAACCTGGTCTCCGACACCGCCAACTATCCCGGCATCATGCTGGCCACCGACCACAGCCCGCTGCCGTTCTCCGGCACGACGCTGCTGGCCAACAACGGCCTCTACCGCACCGGCGGCGCCTTCTGGAACGAGGACCAGGAGTTCGGGGCGATCACCTTGTTCCCCGCCACCAAGGACATCGTCGGCGTCACCATCCGCGACACCGACATCATCGACTCGACCTACGACGGGATCCAGTTCAAGAACGGCGGCGGCAACATGCCCGACGTCGCCATCACCAACGTGAAGATCGACAAGTCCGTCAACGGCGCCGGGATCCTCGCCATGAGCGGCGCCCGCGGCAACGCCACCCTGTCGAACGTCACCATCACCAACTCGGCCGACGGCAACATCGTCATCCAGCCGGGCTCGCAGTTCACCATCAGCGGCAGCTGAACCCCGGACACTCCACCGGGCTCGCCCGGGCGGTCGCCAGGGTCGTTGCAACGTGATGGCCGGCCGGTGACGGCCAGGAGGTCAGCGAAAAGCTCGGCCGGGACATCCCGGCCGAGCTTTTCGCGTGGTGGCAGCCGGGTCACCATGACAAATCATCCGGCCGGCACGGACAAGGGGTTGCACCGACGTCAGATCCCCCGTCCGACGTCCGTCGGTGCCGGCGGGACATTCATGGTATAGGTCGCAATGCTCGAAATGGCGGAGAATCCCACTTTGGCCACAACCGGCCAGCCAATAGAGATGTCGCCTTCACAATGGTAAAGGACCTCCACGGCTTCACCGGCCGGCGTGGTGCCGGAAGCCGGATTCCGGCACCCGGGCCGGGACGACGAACCGGTTGCACCGGGAAGCAACAGCCACAGGTCGTCGACTGCGACGTTCCGGGCACCCCCACAGGTTCCGGTCCCTACGGACACGCCGACAGCCCACATGGGCAGCTGTATCCGCAGCTCAGAGGGATTCGCAGACCACGGGTGACGGCCGGCACCGGTCCGTCCACTCCACTGCGACGGGACGTCGCGGGCGTGACCGCCATGGATTCCATCAACATGTCGACACACCAGACAACGGCCGGATGGTCTTCTTGGCACCGACGACACGCCGATGCGCTCGGAATGCTTTTACCCGCCGCCCATTCCGGACCGTACCACATCATCGACGTAAATGAACGACGTGCCAATCGAGCGATCGCCATCTAGGGTTCGACGTATATCTACGGTGCCCAATCATGCACCGGTGACCACCCCTGCACGGCGTACCGAATAGGTATGCTCCGCCCTGCCTGAGGAGCAATTTATGCCCACTATTCGACGCAACCGAGCCGACAAGGTCGCCGTCATCGTCTGCGACCCCCACCCCCTGACGCGCGACGGCATGGTCGCGATCCTCGGCCGTGAACCGGACATAGTCGTGGTCGGGAGCGTCGCGACCGTACCCGACGCGATGGGCGCCGTGGCGTCGTGCCGGCCGGCCGTCATGGCCGTGACCCACGACCCGCCCGCCATCGACGGGATAGACCTCACCAGGCGGCTCGCCCGGAGCGCGGCGCACTCGAAGGTCAAAGTGCTCCTCCTCGTCCAGGGCCCGGTCGAGGATCACGCCCTGACGGCATTCCAGACAGGCGTCGGCGGCCTGCTGTCCCGGGACACCCCGTCGACGGCGCTGGGAGCCACCATTCGCAACGTGGCGGCCGGTGGCGTGGTGCTGGGGTTCCCCGCCGCCACCCAGCTGTTACGACGCATCTCCAGCCGCATGCCCACCATGTTCGTCGAACAGCGACCAGTGCTCGACTGTCTCACCAAGCGGGAGATCGACGTACTGCTACTGGTGGCCAAGGGCTACTCCAACAAGCTGATCGCTCAGGAGTTGTGCCTCAGCGCCGCCACCGTCAAGTCGCACCTGTACCACCTGTGCCAGAAGCTGGGATTACGCGACCGGACCCAGGCCGTCATCCTCGCCTACGAGACCGGTCTCATCACCGCCTGCTCAGCGCCGGAGCAGCAGCCATGACCGGTCATGTCGCCTTCTTCACCGGAGCGGCTCTGGGGCACATCAATCCGCTCCTCGGCCTCGTGCGTGAACTGGTGCGGCGCGGTCACCGAGTCAGCTGGACCGTCACCGAGGCTTTCGCCGACGTCGTCGCGCGAGCCGGCGCCACGCCGCGGGTCTACCGCTCACCCCTGCCGGCCGATCCGCGCCGGTGGCCGGCCGACCTCTCCACGATGCCGCTGGTGTTCCTCGCCGAAGCCGGCAAGATCATGCCGGACGTCGAGGCGCTGTACCGTGCCGACCTGCCCGACGTTGTGGTGTCGGAGGACCCCACGAGCGTCGGCATGTTGCTGGCCAACCGGTGGGGACGCCCGGCCGTGCGGGTGTGGCCGTACCTCGCCATCGGCCGGCACTGGGCGCTGGCCGACGAGCAGGGCGCAGAGACGGAGCAGCGCCGGATCGCCGCCCGGTATCTCGCCGGCCTCGATGCCCTTCTGGCGCGACGTGGATTCCGGGTACGGGCAGCCGAGTACCTGGCCACGGCCGAGGCCCGGCACCTGGTGCTCATCCCCCGGACGCTACATCCACCCGGTGCGGTCTTCGACGACCGGTTCGTGTTCACCGGCCCGTGCCCGGACCTCACTCGCGCGGAGGAGCCGTGGCCGGCCGCAGACGACGGGCGCCCGGTGCTGTACGTCTCGCTGGGATCGATGAACACCAACCACCCTGCCTTCTTCCGGTCCTGCCTCGACGCCTTCGGCGACGGGTCATGGCGCCTCATCATGTCGGTCGGAGCCGGCATCGAGCGCTCGTCGTTCGGCCCGGTGCCGGACCATGTCGAGATCCACCACACGGTTGCGCAGGTCACCGTGCTGAGCCGGGCGACGGCGTTCGTCACCCACGCCGGGATGGGCAGCGTGCTCGAGGCTCTCCGGTACGCCGTCCCGATGGTCGCCGTACCGTTGCTGCCTGAGCAACGGTGGAATGCGGAACAGCTGGAACGACAGGGTGTGGCCCGGTGGATGGCGCCGGAGGACGTGCGCCCGGACCGGTTGCGCCAGGCGGTCGACGAGGTGACCAAGGACCCGGGTGTCACCGCGCGGCTCCAGGCTGTCCGCACCGATCTACTCGCCTCCGGCGGCACCGTCACGGCCGCCGACGAGATCGAGGCGTTGTGCCGGGACCACTGACGCTGCCGCGCGTGCCGCGAAGACCGAGGCGACCGCGGAGATCACTGCCGGCAGGTTGTCCACCTGGTGACCGGCGCTGTCGTCGGACATGCTGCGCCCCGGCACCGGCGGGACCACCACGACGTTCTCGCGCGTGGCGAGCGCCTCGCGGTGCCGGCGCATCGCCGGCCCGCTCCAGCCGCCCGGTGGCACCGCCGCGGCGATCCCGACGGGCACCTCGGTGCACTGCAACGCCAGCAGGCTGGGCGTGTCGGTCAGACCGAGGGCCAGCCGCGACAGGTAGTGAAAGGTCGCGGGATACACCACGACCGCCTCCGCCCACCGCTGCAGTTCGACATGCACCGACCGTGGCCGCGTCCCGTTCTCCCAGACGTCCGCGATGACCGCACGTCCGGTGAGCATCCCCACCGCCTCCGCGGTGACGAACCGCTGCGCCGACCGGGTGAGCACCACCTGGCACTGGACCCGGGGATACGAGTGGCGCAGCCAGTTCAGCCAGAACGGCAGGAACATCGCCGCGACCGATCCGCTGCCGACGACCAGCAGACGCTCGATCGGCACCGGCGGGGCGTCGAAGGTGCCGGGATCCCACGGGTTCCTGGTCGTCACAGTTCGATCCTTCCGATCGGCGGCCGGCCGTGCGGTGCGATGCCGCGGGTGTGCCCACGATGCCGGGGCACCTGCGTGCCCCGGCATCGCGAGCCGGATCAGCAGCCGCAGGATGAGCAGCAGCAGGAACACAGAATGGCGTTGATGTCGTCGACGGTGGACGGTTCGGGCTGGAGGAGATCCTCGAGCGTGAGTTCTTCCAGGTCGGCCAAGTCGTCGGCCAAGAGCTCGGACACGGGCATGCGGCACCTCCCTTCCGGTGTGTGGTCACTCGCGAAGCCCCATGGTCGCGCGCCACAGACGCAGATCTCTTCGGGCGCCGGACTGGTCCGCTGCCTCCGCCTGCCAGACCCGTCCGCCCGTCCTCTGCTACCTCGGACTGACACCGGCATCACCACTCCGGGCGGCACTTGACGCGCGGACCTGTCGAGCGCGCCGGAACCGCTGTTAGCGTCACGACGTGGTGAGCGGCCGGATCGGAGGCACCGTTGTCACACATCGCGTTCGTCGCCGCGCCCGCCGCGGGCCATGTCAATCCGACCCTCGCCGTGGTCGCCGAACTCGTCCGCCGAGGGCACCGGGTGACGTATGCGGTCACCGCGGAATACGCCGAACGCGTCGCCGCGGCGGGTGCCGAGTGCCTGCACTACGCAACGACCATGGCCGACTTCGACCGGACCGTCGCCGCTTCGGCCGACGCCGAGCGTTTCTCCACCGACAGCCTCGTCACCGTGCTGTCCGGGCTGCTCCACGAGACGATCGCCATGCTGCCGGTGCTGGACGGACGGTTCCGGGCCGACCGACCACACCTCGTGGTGCATGACGCCACCTACGGGTGGGCCGGCGCCGTCCTCGCCGCCCGGTGGGGCGTTCCGGCACTACGCAGCCAGCCGATGTTCGCCACGAACGCATCGTTCTCGCTCAGTCCCCGTTACGCCGAGTTCGACCCGGCGCATCCCGGCCTCGCCGCCGTCACCGCGCGGTTGGGCGTTCTCCTCACCCGCACCGGCGCCACCGGCCTGCGGCCGGCCGACCTGTTCGCCACCGACGACAGCCGTCCCGCGATCGTGTACCTGCCACGATCGTTCCAGTACGCCGGCGACACGTTCAGCCCGCACACCCGGTTCGTCGGGCCGTGCCTGCCATCGGGCGGCCACGGTCCGGCGACGCCCGCCGCGCTTACCGGCCCGCCGTACGTCGTGGTGACCTTCGGGTCCGTCTACCACGACCGCCCACACGTCTACCGCAGCTGCCTCGAGGCGTTGACCATGCTCGGCTGGCACGGCACGGTCGCGGTCGGCAACCACGTCGACCCGGAATCACTGCCGACCGCGCCGGGCGGTGTCACGGTGCACCCGGTCATCCCCGACCTGATCACCGAGCTGTCCCGGGCCGCTGTGCTCATCAACCACGCCAGCATGGCCAGTTCGATGGAGGCGTTCGCGCTCGGCGTCCCGGTGATCGGGATACCGCAGATCGCCGAGCACCGCGCGAACGCCGACCGGATCGCCGAGCGCGGACTGGGCGTGCACGTCGCACCAGCGGCGGTGACGGCGCGGACACTGGCGAAGGCGCTGGGCACAGCCGCCCACGACCCCGGCATCGGCTCCCGTGTCACCGCGATGCGCGCCGAGATCCGCGCGTCGGGCGGGGCCGCTGCCGCCGCCGACGTCGTCGAGGGCCTGCTCACGCCGACCGCCGACCACCGGCCGGTGTGAACACGCCATGGCGCACATCGTGTTCTGCGCGGCCGCCTACGAGGGGCACATCAATCCGACGCTGGGCGTCGTGGCCGAACTGGTCGCACGCGGCCACCGGGTCAGCTACGCCGCCCCGACGCGGTTCCGAGCCGCGGTCGAGGCGGTCGGCGCCCGGTTCGTCGGCTACCGGACGACGATGACCCGTCTCGCCGACTCCAGCCGGTACACCACTGACGTCCTGGTCCGGCTGCTGGAGATGCTGCTGTGCGAGACCGTGGCGATCCTGCCCGAGCTGGACCGCTTCTTCGCGGCCGACCGGCCGGACGTCGTCGTCTACGACGCTCCGTCGTGCTGGGCCGGACGGATCCTGGCGGCCCGCCGGGGCGTTCCGGCGGTGCGCAGCCACCCCACCCTGGTCGCCACGGCCACCTGGTCGTTCGCGAGGTACACCGATTTCGGCCCTGGTCAGCATCCTGGCCTGACCCGAGTGCTCAACGGCATCGGCAGACTGCTGACCCGCGCCCGCACCGGCTTGACGGTCGACGCGTTCCTCGCCGACGACGACCGCGCGCCGGCGCTGGTCCACTGCCCACGCTCGTTCCAGTACGCCGGCGACCGCGCCGGCGCGGGGGTGCACTTCGTCGGCCCGTGCCGTAACCCCAGTCCGGTCTACCCGCGATGGCAGCGGCCGCCGGGCAGTGGCCCGATCGCCCTGGTGTCCCTGGGGACGATCCACAACCAGGGACACCAACTGTTCCAGCGATGCGTGGCCGCCCTTACCGGACTCGGCTGGCACACCGTTGTCACCGCCGGAACCGATCCACTCCCGGCCTCGTTGCGGCGGCTGCCCGCGACAGCGGAGGCGCATCCGTTCCTCGCCCAGCACGACGTCCTCGACCACGCCGGAGTGTCCATCAACCACGGCGGGATGGGCACCCTGATGGACAGCCTCGCGGCCGGCGTCCCGGTGATCGCGGTGCCGCAGATGGCCGAGCACCGCGCAAACGCCGACCGCATCGTCGAACTCGGCCTGGGCCGGCTGTTGTCACCCGCCGGCGCCACCCGCGACGCAGTGGCTCACGCGGTCCGGGCCGTCACCGGAGACGCCGCCGTCACGGCCCGGCTCGATGCCATGCGCCGCGAGATCGCCGCTGCCGGCGGGGCGGCCGCCGCAGCGACCGTCATCGAGCACCACCTCGCCCGAACCGCGACGCCCACCCCGGTCAACCGGTGAAAGGAGAACGACGTGGCGCACATCGCGTTCACTTCGATTCCGTACGGCGGGCACATCAACCCGACGCTCGCCGTCGTCACCGCCCTCGCCGACCGCGGGCATCGGGTCAGTTACGTGACGACCGCGGAGTTCCAGGATCGTGTCACCGCCGCCGGCGCTCACGCCGTCGTCTCCACGACCACGATGAAGGACGACGGGCGACGGCGAGCGACGGTGCCGTTCGATGACCCGTACCGGTACAGCACGTCGGATCTCACCCGGCTGCTGACGCTGTTGCTGACCGAGGCACTGCACGCGCTGCCGCAGCTCGACCGGGCGTTCCGGGCCGACCCACCCGATCTGATCGTGCACGACACCTCTTACTGGGCGGGCGATCTGATGGCCGGGCGGCTGGGTGTGCCGCGGATGGCCAGTCACGTCATGATGGCCTCCGCCGAGCACTGGTCCTTGGACAGCAGCGTGCATACCTTCGACCCCGCCGACGACGGCCTGCGGGCGATCACCGCGGCGATCAGCCGGCTCGGCCACCGGCTCGGCGTGCCGGTGGACGCACGCCGGTTGTGCGCCGGCATCGCCCGCGAACCGATGCTGGTCTACCTTCCGAAGGCCTTCCAACCGCGGGCCGACGGGTTCCCGGAGGGCGTGCACTTCGTCGGCCCGTGCCTGAGTGAACGTGGATTTCACGGCAGCTGGTCACCACCCGCGGGTACCGGCCGGGTCGTCCTCATCGCGCTGGGAAGCACATTCAGCGCCGACTCCGGGTTCTACCGATCGTGCGTCGAGGCGTTCACGGGCACCGGCTGGCACGCGGTCGTCGCCGTCGGCGACACCGTCGACCCGACCACGCTGGACCCGGTGCCACCCGACGTCGAGGTGCACCGCTTCGTCGCACAGTTGGACGTGCTGCGGCACGCATCAGCGTTCGTGAGTCACACCGGCATGGGCAGCACCATGGAAAGTCTCAGTCACGGCGTACCGATCGTCGCTGTCCCGCAGATGGCCGAGCAGCGCGCGAACGCCGACCGGGTCGTGGAGCTCGGCCTGGGCCGGCGCCTCGATGCGGCGGAACGCACACCGGCCGGAATACGGGCGGCGGTGCAGGCAGTCGCCGACGACCAGGCCATGGCGAGGCGGATCGGCCGGCTGCGGGACGAGATTCGCCGAGCCGGTGGCGCGCCGGTCGCCGCAGACCTGATCGAACGGCAACTCACCGCGGCGGTCTCTCATGTCTGACGCGTCTGTTGCCCTGCTGCGCATGGCACTGGGCTACATGCCCGCTCAGATCGTCCACGCCGCGGTGCGGATCGGCCTGGCCGACGTTCTGCGCGACGATGAGGTCGGTGTCGCCGACGCCGCCTCTCGCACCGGGACCCGGGCGCCGCAGCTGCGCCGGCTGCTGCAGGCTCTTGCGACGCTGGGGCTGGTGGACCAGACGTCGCCGGACAGGTTCCGGCTCACTGCGGCGGGCCGGCCGCTGCGGGCCGACGCCGACGACAGCGTGCGCCCCATGATGCTGATGTACTTCGACGACGCCGTCTGGCGGTCCTGGGGCGAGCTCGTGCATGCGTTGCGCACCGGCGGGCCGGCGTTCGACCACGCCACCGGTGCCGACATCTTCACCTACCTCGCCGTCACACCTGACCTGGCCGATGTGTTCCACGCGGCGATGGCTTCCGGGGCCCGTGACGACGCCGCACATGTCGCCGAGATCGTCGACTTCTCCCGGTTCAGCTCGGTGGCCGACATCGGTGGCGGTGACGGCACCCTGGTGGCGGCGGTACTCGCCCGTCACCCCGGGCTGACCGGCGTGGTGTTCGACACCCCGGCAGGGACTCGGGGCGCGCCCGGCGTCCTCGCGGCCGCGGACGTCGCGGACCGCTGTCGCGTCGAGCGCGGTGACTTCTTCACCGAGGTCCCGGCCGGGTACGCCGCCTACGTCCTGAAGAGCGTGCTCCACGACTGGCCCGACGACCGGGCGGCGGACATCCTCCGCTCCTGCCGACGGGCCGTTCCGGCGGACGGCACGCTCCTGATCGTGGAGATGGTCGCGCTCGAGCAGGCCACCGCCTGGGCCGATCCTTTCACCACGATCAGCGACATGAACCTGATGGTGATGACCGCCGGTCGCGAGCGCACCGAGGCGGAGTGGCGGGTCCTGTTGCGGGCCGCCGCGTTCGACCTGGTACGGGTGAGCGACCCGTTCGGCGCGGCCCGGCACCGGGTCCTCGAAGCCGCCCCCCGGTAGGACCCACCCCGAGCGGACGGCGCCGGGCGAGGGCTCACGCTCCGGGTGGCAGGGCAGCGCCGACGGTGACGTCGAGGAAGGTGGCGGTCGCGGCCGGATCGGACCGGATCCAGCGCAGCAGCTCGAGCCGGTCCGGCGTCACCCGCAGCCGGGCGGCCTCCAGCGTGACCCGGTAGTGGGCGGCGAAATGCTCGTCCCGCCACGCTGCAAAACCGGCCAGCGACTTCGTCAGGGCGGTGTCGTCGTGCAGCCGGTCGCCGATGGCGCGGGCCAATGCGTCCGACTGCCGGAAGGCGTCGGTCATCCCGGTGCCGGTGAGAGAGTCCTTGTGATGGCCGGCGTCGCCGACGAGCACCCAGCCGGGCCCGGCCGGCCGGCGGAAGAAGTTCCACTGCTGGCCGGTGCCGTACAGCCGCTCGAGCCGGTCGGCGCCGGACAGGCGGTCGGCCAGCGGCGCGGCAGTGGTGCGTACCGCGTCCCAGTGAGTCCGCGCGGGGTCATGCCGAGCCGCTGAATATGCGGCGAGCGGCTGGTAGACCGCCACCAGCGCCGCGCCGTCATGCGTGGCGACCGCACCCACGAGGCAGCCGTCGCGCTCGTAAACCTCGAACTCGACGCCCGGGTTGGTCCAGAACGAGTAGTAGGCACAGGTGAGCGGCGCGTCCTGTCTGGTGACAGTGGCGCCGGCCAGCCGGGCGACCGTCGAACGCATACCGTCCGCGCCGATCACCAGCCGGGCCCGTTCCGTCTGGGACCGGCCTCCCGCCTCGCGGTAGCGGACGCCGGTCACCCGGCCGGTCGGCGCGTGTTCCAGCTCGTGGACTGTGCACCGGTCGCGTAGTTCCGCACCGGCCCGCACGGCAGCGTCGGCCAACAACCCGTCCAGCACCGGACGGCGCGGCGCGTACACCGCGTCGACGGTTTGTGAGGCGTTGAACGATCCTGCGATCGTGACGTCACCGACGGTGTAGGACAGCCTGCGTACCGGTGGGCATCCCGACCGCACCAGCGGTTCGAGGAGCCCCCAGCCATCGAGCAGTTCCAGTCCGGGCCGGTGGATGTGCAGGGTGGAGAGGGTGTCGCCGGGCACCCGGGAACGCTCCAGGATCAGCACCCGGTAGCCGGCCCGGGCCAGCAGCATCGCGGTGGTGGCGCCGGCGCACCGGGCGCCGACCACTATCACGTCGTACACCTGTCCTCCTTGCAGCTGTTTCCGGCCGGCGCCGCCAGCGGGTAGTGCGGCTCGACGCCGTCGGGCCGGCGCCGTCCGACCGTCACCACGACGGTGGGTGTCCAGCCTGTGCCGGTGAGGCCGAGCAGGCCGCCCAAGCGTTCCGGGTCGAAGTCGCAGTGGACATGGGTATCGAGCCCGACCGCCGCCGCGGCGAGGCAGGCGTACTGCACGACCGTTCCGGTGTCGATGTTCTGCATGCGGTACCAGCGGTCGCCGTACACCGCCATCCCGTGCGCGAAGTTGCCGGCCATGATCAGCGCAAGGCCGCCGCGCCGGAACTCCTCGGCAAGCATCGAACTCGTCGCCGTCGCGACCAGTTCGCCCGTGAGCGAGCCGGTGCCACCTACCGGCACCAGGTCCGCCGACTCGGGCCGGTACCGGTACGCGCCCGGCGCCAGACCGCACACGTCGGTGGCGACGCAGTACAGTCCCGTCACGGCACCGGGCCTGCCGGCGCCGATGTCGACGCGGGCCCGGGGCGCCGCCGCAGCCAAGACACCGGCCACCGTCTCCGGCGGTAGCGACCCTGGTTGATATCGACCGACGGTCCGGCGTCGCGACAGGCCGGCCGCCGGGTCCGCGGCTCTTCCCTCGAGCCGGACAGCACCACTGCGCGGCGGAGGGCGGCCCGGATCCAGCCACGGCAGGCGATCAACGAGCACCCGGGACGCGGCGTGCAGCGCGATCAGGTCCCGCATCCCGGAGATCGCGCCGGCCGGAATGGCCGGCACTGACCCTTGCGGTACGGGACCCGGGTCGATGCCGGTGTCATCGCGGGGCACCGCAGGGCCGGCGCCGCGCAGCCCGGCACCCCGCAGGCAGACGACCGCCATCGCCGCCTCCCGGTCCGCTCGCAGACCGAACACCTCGTCGACGGCGGAATCCCGGAATCGCAGGTGGACCGTTGCTTCGCATCCGGCGGCCGCCGCCGCCGCGATCGACTGCCCGACCGCGACACCGATGTCCAGGCTCTGCAGGCGGTACCCGAACTGCCGGTACTTGGCGCTGTTACGCCACAGGACTGTCGTGAACAGCAGCAGCACGTCGGCATCCGCGTCCGGCTCGGTGAGGCATCCGAGCAAGCGGTCCCGAAGGTCCCCGCGGCGCAGCTCGTCCAGCGCATGGTGCGCCGGGTCGTAGTGGTGGACGCCGGATCCGGTCACCGCGTACACCTCGACCGGGTACCGGGCGCCGGATGACGGAGCCCCACGGCCCGCGGACACCAGAGCGTGATGGTCCGGGTCGACGCCGCCGGACGGCGGCATCACCAGCGGGGAGCCGGCCAGCCACCGCATCCTGGTCAGGCCGTTGATCTGCCACAACAGCCAGCCGAGCGGGTCGCTCCGCCGCTCGGCCCGCCACCGCAACGGTCTCCGCAACGATGGCGCATATCGCTTGTAGACCGGCGGCGGGCCGCCTGCGGCCGACCGGGGCGGGTCGGCAGGAGGACGGTGCGGGCCGTTCAGGTAACGGATCCCGGGTGAGTCGGCGGTCACGGGCAGGCCTCCTCTGCGCCACTGAGATGGATGGGCGCTTGATACCGTTCGGTGGGTGACGCGGTGCCGACGATGATCTGGAACAGCGTCTCCATCCCGGGCCCCAGGCCGAGCGCTGCCGATACCGCGGGCGCCGGATAACCGTTGTGCACCCGGGCCGCGAGTCCCCCGGCCGCGCTGTGCACGCATACGCGCTGGGCCAGCACACCGGCTTCCTGGTTGAGCACCTGGAACGCCTGCTCGCCGAACGCCGCGGTCGCCGCGCGCCGGTCACCGCTGACATAGACGACCATGTTCGCCGTCGGGTAGTGGACGTTCGGCGCGGTCAGCAGCGTGTCGGGGATCGTCCGGGAAGGACACGGGCGCAGCCCGGCGTGCCCGGCCCGGTACAGCCGGCCGGCGCTGTCGAGGGTATCGATCGTCCACACGTGACAGTGCACAAGAGGCACCGTGCCGGAAGCATGTGCATCGCTGTCGTAAGGGTCCAGCACCCGCCGCATGACGCGGTCCACGGCGGCCAAGGAGACCGGCTTGCGTACCGGGGTGAACGCCGGACCACCGGAGCCGCGCCGCAGCAGGACCTCGGCGAGGTTCACCGGCCCGTCGATCGGCGCCGCGGAGGGCTCGGCACCCGGTGTGACGCCGAGCGGCAGCAGAGCCATCGCGCCCTGCCGAGGCCACTGCAGGCCGCACAGGCGGTGCACGGCGTCGTGGTCGAAGCGGTGCCGGATCCGGCTTCGCCAACCCAGAGCGGTGGCCACCAGCAACGCGTTGCCGGCGACCATCCCGGCCTCCTGGGTGCACAGGCGGTACGCGTAGTCGCCGTACCGGGCCGCGGCACGGCCGAACGTCGCCGACAGGATCAGCCCGGCGGAACCCGGCAGCACATCGCGGATCCCGGCCGGCCCGGCAGGCACCGGAACGAGCGCGTGGTGAGCCGCGTCGTAGCGGTACAGCCCCGGTGGTAGCGGGCCGTCGAGGCGGGTCAGCCACCAGTGCACGTCGGTGGGGAAAAGGCACCGCGCCGAAGGCACCGCGCGGTGGTAGGGCCACTGAGCCGCCCGGCCCAGCTCGGTCCGGACGATTCCGGCGGTGTAGTACAGCAAGGCCGACAGTGCGCCGCGGCCCGGAGAGCAGCCGCCCCGGAGGACGGCCGGTACGCCGCCCAGCGGCAGCCTCCCCGCATCTCCCACCTCGAAGCGTGGCGGTGGCCGTTCGGTGCCGCCGCTCGGCGGATCGGCGCCCAGCGCGAATCGCCAGTAATCGGCCACCGGTGGGGTGCCCGGTGGCCGTGCGGGCTCGGGCGCACCCGGCTCGGTGCTCACGGGAACGGGTGGGGGTGCGGGTTGATGTCGGCCGGGCTGAGTACTCGGGAGGCATAGCCGAGCCGGTGGGGCACCCGCAGCAGCCGCGGGATACCGTCGACCCGGCGGTTGCGGTGACCGAAGGTCATCGGCAACGTTCCCGGGATGATGACCTTCACGCAGGCCAGGCCACCGGCCCGGTGCTCCGGCGTGGTCTGGTCGACCACGACGACGTCCAGGCCTTCGTCGCGGTACCTGCGCACCAGCTCCGCCAGGTCGGCTGTCAGGTCAGTGGTGGGCAGCCAGGAGGCCCGGCCGGCGACATCAGCGAACGTGACCCGCCGGGTGCCGGAGACCAGGAAGCCGAAGCGCTCGAAGGCGTCCTCGTGGCAGTAGAGCAGCGAGTGGTCACCCATCGACCGCACGAGGGCGGGGTCACCGACCATCGCGGCCGCGCGCCGGCGCTGATCCTCGCCGTACACCGACGCCTGGGCCAGCAGGTGTGACAGCTCATAGAGGGCTCCGAGCGCCGCGTTCTCGGCCACCAGCGCCGAGCCACCCGCGCAGAACACGCGGGGACGGCCGGGCGCCGCGCCCACCGCCATCGCGAAGACACACGGTATCCGCTGCTCCAGCATCGACGAGTACAGCGCGATGTCATAGCCGGTGGTCTGGCGCAGGTACGTCGCGAGGGTCGTGACCCGGCGGTCCCGCGCCGAGTCGAGGTCGATACGCGGCACGGGCATCCGGGCGTACCAGGTCATCAGGAAGGCGTCGCGCTCGGCCACTTCGAGAACGCCGTGCAGCACTGCCTCCTCGATGCTGGAGCCGAGTGCGCAGCCGTTGGAGATCTCGTAGACGAAGCGACGCCGCTGCGCGGAATGGCACGCGTAGTAGGCGTACTGCTCGGGCACGAGCACCGGCCCACCGCGCGCGAAGGAGTACCCCCACACCCAGTCGAGCACGAGGTCGTCGTCGTAGCGCTCGAACGGCAGCCCGGGGTCGTCGTACCGCGCATCCGGATAGAGACCGAACGTGCGCGGGTCGACAGCCGCTCCACTCACCTCGCGGAAGGAGCCACGCGTGACGGTCCGGCGCCCGCCCGGGGCCTCACCTCCGAGGCGCTCCATCGCCTCCAGCACCGCGGTGACACGGGCCGCCGGCTCGGTGACTGTCCTGCCCCAACCCTGCTGTGCCTCGTGCCCGCGCGTCGAGCTGAGAAACGCCACCGCCCGTGGCGGTGTCGCGCCCGGTTGGGTCATCAGCTTCCGGATCACTCCGGCCACCGGATCCACGTAGGTGTCGAGCAGCTCGGCGGCCCCGGCCATCACGTCACGGCTCCGGGACGTCGCCGGATCCAGCTTCGATCGCGGCCGTACGGCGATCGTCGCGGCCGCCGGGTCGTCAACCGGCACATCGCCGCACCGCTCGCACCCGGGATCGGGCAGGAACCGGTGCCGCGTCACGGCCAGCGTGCGCAGGTCCACCCGCCGGAAGGAGCCGGCGCCGGGGAGCGCCGCGAGATCCGCCGCGACGAGCCGGCCCACCAGGTCGACGGCGACCGCCGGTGGCGAATGGTCACCGGCGGCACGCAGCGCCACCGAGTGGTCCGGATCCGTGGTGGCCGCACGGCGCCGCAGGGCGGCACACCGGGCGCACCCCCGCACGCCGGGACGGGTCACCGGGCCGACGAAGATCGCGCCGCCGCTGTGGTGAACAGCGAGGGTCACCGAATCCGGCGGGTCGTCCGCGCGCGGCACCGCGTCGGCGCCAGGGCCTGTCACCGTTACCAGCACCGGGTCACCGGACCGCACGCTGGTCTTCTCAACCGCACGGCGATGTATCGGCACCCATCGGTCGACGGCCGCAGCGATCAGATCACGCCACACAGCCGGTCCACCTCGTACCACCACGGCGACCGGCGCGTGCCGGTCGAGACCACCGTCCGGCCGGCTATCGGTGAGCATCGCTGTTCACCGTCACGACGGCCGCGAGGTACGGGAGGGTGTGGCGCAGGATCGGTTCGTGATCGAGCGGGACGACCAGCGGATGGTGCCCGGCCCGGCGAAGAGCAGTGATGAGTCGCGGCCTGACATCCGGCTGACCGGTCGCTACGCCCTGGTTGACCCGGACGTCCCCCGGCCTGCCGCTCTGATAGCGGAACAGGGCGTCGGTCAACGCGGCACGCATCGCTGCGGCGGGGCTCGGAGCGGCGCGGCAGGCTACGGTCCCGGTCGCGTCGCGGACCGCGACTGTGGGCACCGCCAGCGCCCCGGTCAGGTCGTGCAGCGTCACCGGCCGGCCGGCCGCGACGAGCAGCTCCAGCAGCCGGTCGCATTCGTCGTCGGGCGCGTTCGTGAGGTCGACCGGCTGATCTTCGGAACCGGCTTGCGACGCGAGCCGCGCACAGTGCGCCAGCAGTCCGGCCTGCACCGCGCCTGCCCAGGTCGCGGCGCCCGCGATGGCGGCGTCAGCAGCCAGCAGGCGTACCGGCACCCGGTGAACGGTGTGATCCGCCAGCGACAGGCCGGCGACTGTGGGCCGGCCGAGATTGCACGCCGCGTACCGGGCGACTCCGGCCAGACCGGCGGCCACGTCTGCGGTCTCCTCGTCGGCCGCCGCGGCCCACACCGCCGGCCGGCCCGCTACAGCGGGCGTCGCGCAGCTGATCCGCAGCGGAAGCTGGGCGACGTCCTCAGGTCCGAGAGAGCGCAGAATGCCGAGCCGCTCGTCGGTGAGCGCGGCGAGCCGGTCGCGGACCCCGGTCAGCTCAGGCCCGCGCTCCAGCGCCGCCACCCGGTCGTCGATGCGGTCGGCGGTTGTCCCCGTCGCCGGTCCCGGAGTGCCCGGCGGCAGCCGGTGCGTCGCGGTGTCGAGGGTCTCCAGATCGATGTGTACGACCCGGCCGGTGGCCTCAGCACCGGCAACCCCGGTGAGGTACTCGAAGACGCCGAACGCCGCATGGTTGGCGACGATCCCGGGGACAGGCCCGATCAGCACGTTCGGAGCCACCGGTTCGTCCGGCGGGTGCCCGCCGTCGCGCAGCCTCGCCGCGACATCGGGCCGGTGGGCGGCCGACCGGTCGGGCCCGCGCACCGGGCCGACGTACGCCGATCGTCCGGTGACCAGGACCTGCGCCGAGACCCGCCCGGTCGCCGAAGCGGCAACGGCCGCCGCTCGCTCGAGCATCGGACGGTCGCTGGCGTGCAGCACGACCTCGGCGTCGCGCACGACGTCGGCCAGCTCATCGGCGGCCGGATCCGGACAGAACCGCCACGTGAGACGCTGCCGCCGGTCCCGGTGGGCCCGGTCGGCGGCCATCGCGGAGAACTCGTCAGTAGCGGTGGGGCCCTCTCCGGTGACGAGCACGGTCACGTCCGCGGAGCCGCAGTGCAGCATGGAATGCGCCAGCGCGGTCACGATCCGGCCGGCGCCGATGATCACCACCCGCGCCGTGCGGAACCGCTCGAACCGCAGCGCCGGGGAGTCCTGGAAAGCCTCGACCAAGGCGATCTCGGCCGCGTACGTCCGGGTCTCGTCGACGGTGAGGCCGTGCGGCTCGTCAGCGGCGACGTCGCGCAGGAAACGCGCGCGTCGCAGGGCCGTCACCAGGTCCCGCACCGCCCTGCGACGGTCGGCGGGCAGCGCGCCCGTGAGGTCGCCGACGGTGTGCTGCCCGTTCAGGTAGGGCACCAGCCGTTCGAGCCATGCGTATGTGGTCGTCCCCCGCAGGGTCACCATGTCCACGCCGTCCGTGACGATGGCACCACCACCGTCCCGGGCTGGTGTGATGAACACGCTGCCGCGCAGCCGCGGGCGCATCGCGTCGGTGTTGTCGTTTCCGGGCCCCATCGCAGTCCTCCCGGCCTCGATTCGAGCTCCGGCTGAGTCTTACACCGGTCGATGGCCGGGTCTTCGAACCCCGGGCGGTTCTGTGCCGTCCCCGTTCGGTGGTCCCGGCGCCGGGACCGGGTCTCCGGTGCGACATACGAGATCAGTCCCGCGTCGGAAGACACGAGGGTGACCCGGTGCAAGCGTGGACGGCATGGACGGTTCAGTGGCGGTTCTCGGCGTGAACGCGGCCCACGACGCGTCCGCATGCCTGCTCGTGGACGGTGCTGTCGTTGCGGCCGTGAGTGAGGAACGCCTGTCCCGCCGCAAACACCATGAGGGGCTGCCGGCCCGCGCGATCGCATATTGCCTGGAAGCCGCCGGCTTGCGTGATCTCCATGCGCTGGACTGCATCGTGGTGAATCAGTACCCCGGCATCGACCATGCCGACCGGCTCCGCATCGCCGGTTTCGAAGGTGAGTTGCTGGTCAACCCGTCGCATCACCTGCTGCACGCCTACTACGCCTGGGTGGCCTCGGGTTTCGACGACACCGCGGTGATGGTGATCGACGGCAGTGGTTACCACTACGGCGAGTTCGCCCGGCAGAACAGCCCCTACCTCGGAGAGCCGCCACCGTACTCCGAGATGGAAGAGGCTGAATCCCTGTACACCGTGGACGACGGCAAGCTGGAACTTCTCGGCAAGCGATGGGCGCTGTGGGAGTCCCGGTATCCGCGGTACCGGTTCGCCAGCCTCGGACACATGTACGCGGCCGCGTCGCAGTACATCTTCGGACACTGGCAGCACGCCGGGAAGACCATGGGACTGGCCCCGTACGGCGATCCGAGCCGCTTCGGGCGCAACCTCGTCGACCTCACGGGGACCGAAATGGTCATCGCCACCGACTGGGTCTCCGCCCTTCCGCCGCGTAGCGACCGGCCTGCCGAACTGGACCCGGTGTGCCGCGATCTCGCGGCCGGCGTACAGGCCGAACTGGAACGGGCCGTCCTGCACCTGGCTCGGCGATTGCACGAACGCACCGGTCACACGCGTCTGTGCATCAGCGGCGGAGTCGGCCTCAACAGCGTCACCAACGGCCGCATCGTCCGTGAGACAGCCTTCGACGAGCTGTTCGTGACGCCTGCGGCCGGCGATGCGGGTGTCGCGATCGGCGCCGCCCTCTACGCCCACCAGCGGCGGACCGGCGCGCTGCCCCGCTGGCGGCATCGCACGGACTACCACGGCCGCCGGTACACCCCGGCCGAGGTCTCGGCCGCCCTGGCCGCCCGCACGACCGCTGTGCGGGCCGGCAGAGTCGTCGACCCTGCCGGGCAGGCTGCGACCGACCTCGCCGAAGGCCTCATCGTCGGCTGGTTCGAAGGCGGCAGCGAGTTCGGGCCTCGCGCCCTCGGCCATCGCAGCATCCTGTGCGACCCGCGCGGCGCCGACATGCGAGCCCGGCTCAACGACACCGTGAAGTTCCGCGAGCCGTTCCGCCCGTACGCCGCATCGGTGTTGGCCGAACACGTCGACCAGTGGTTCGACATGCCGGTCGAGGACCCCTTCATGCTCGTCGTGGCACCGGTTTGGGAGCAGTACCGTGACCGCATCGCCAGCGTCTGCCACGTCGACAACACGTGCCGCCTACAGACGGTGCCGGCCGACCACCCCGGCTTGTTCCGCCACCTCATCGAGGCGTTTCATGAACGGACGGGCGTTCCGCTGGTACTCAACACCTCGTTCAACATCCGCGGGGAGCCGGTGGTCGAGTCTCCGGACGACGCCCTCGACTGTTTCCTCGCCAGCAATCTCGACGTGCTGTACCTGGAGGGCCACCGCCTCACCAAGGTCAGTTCAACGGATCGTGGAAGCCTCATCCCGGCTCTGGTGCGTGGCCTGTCGTTCGGAACCGTCTTCGACAGCCGGGACGGGCGCGCCCTCGCGCCCCGGCATCACCTGCGGACCCGCACCGGGCACCGCACTCCGGTGGAGCGTGCGGAACTCGACCTGCTGCAAGCAGTCGACGGCGTCCGGACCGTCGCGGAGATCCGCGCCGAACTCGGCGTGGACGCCGAGACCGGCTACGCCGACCTGAACCGTCGCGGTTTCGTCTACTTCCGCGCCTGATCGCCGGCCGGCCCGGCTCGTGACGCCGACAGGCCGGACGCGTGCTCGGCGAGCACGCGTCAAGCCGGGCGGAAGATCGTTGTGGAAGCCGCCGCACCGGCGTAGCGCTCGATCCGGCTGCCCGGCAACGAGGTGGGCCAGGACGTCGGTCGACGTCCTGGCCCACCTCGTTGCGGCGCAGCCGGATGATGGGCGCCCTCAACGGCGCCGCAGGTCACTACCTGGGGCTCTTGACATAAGCCTCATGGCAGGGATTGACCGAGTAAGTGCCGGCGCCCACGGAGTGCGATCCCAGGAAGTCGTCGTCGGCACTCCCGTAGTAGTCGATGATGGCGCCGCCACCGGGAATCCTGATGTACACCAACGTGTCCAAACGACCCCCGGTCCATGTGTTCCCGGGTGCCAGATACGCCCACGGGGTGTTCGTCGACCGCACTGCGATCGTCAGATTGCTCCACTGACTGTTGTGCACGAAGCCCCAGCACGCGGCGGCTTGAGCCCGCTCAGTCACTCCGGTGGTGGCGGGGACGGCGGAGGGCGGGGACGCGGTGGCGGGCAGCACCCCGCCAGCAAGTAACAGTGTGGGGGAGGGCGTCCTAACGCCCTAGCCGAATCCGCTGTGGGACATTAG
>NZ_JBVYOQ010000046.1:0-40625 GCF_056134165.1 Actinoplanes sp. 13
GGCCCCGCCCGTCGCCACGGCTCCTGATCGATGGCGGCCCCGCCCGTCGCCACGGCTCCTGATCGATGGCGGCCCCGCCCGTCGCCACGGCTCCTGATCGATGGCGGCCCCGGCCCTTCGTTCCGGCGAGGTGAGACCGGCGCGACAGATTCGGGACCGACGAGACCGCACCCCGGCCGGCTTTGAAATACTTCGGCCCGTGACCCGGGTGCTGCTGCGAACACTGGCCGCCCTGGTGCTGCTGGTGGCCTCCGGCCTGATCGCCTGGCGGGTGCTGGCGCCGGCCGAGGTGCACGCGGTCGCCACCACGCCGTACCCCGCGGTGCCGCTGCGATCCGCCGGCGTCACCGGGCGGATCAACCTGGCCCCGCTCACCGTCGATGGCCGGCTTCGGGTCTATGCCGCAAAACACCAGGTCAAGGCCGACATGCCGGTGGACGGGCGGATGCTTTACACGGCACGCTGGTCGTTCCGGCGCTGGCCCGAACAGCTCAGCGGCGTGACCTCGAGCGGCCCGACGGTGGTCACCCGCTGGTCCGACGGCGAGCTGGTCGCGATCGACGCCCGCACCGGTGACATCGCCTGGCGTGCCGAGGGCCCTTCAGGACCCGGCTATGCCGGACATCGCACCGGCGCGGCCACCGTCTGGACACCGCCGGGCCTGCGGCTCGCCGCCGGCTCCGTCGTTGTCAGTTCCGGACAGAACCTGCTGGGGTACGACCTGAGCACCGGCGCCGTCCGCTGGCGCGTGACCACCCCGCCCACCTGCGCCGAAGGCTTCACCACAACCGGCGGTGCCTATGCCTGCGCCACCGCCGCCTATGACGCGGCCACCGGAGCGGCCCTGTCCGGCTGGCCCGCCGGACCGCTCGTGCCCGTCGGCTGCGACGCCGGCAGCACCTCGGGGTGCGCCGGTTTCCGCGACGGCGCCGGTCAGGGGTGGCTGGCCTCCTCGGCTGTTCCTCGACGGGCACCGGTCCTGGACGATGCCACTGCCACGGTCGCTGCGGGTGTGGTCGTCTCTGCCGCGGCCGGACGGGTGAGCGCCCACTCCGCCGAGGGCGCCCGGCTCTGGCAGTGGACGGGTGAGGCCCGCGTGCTGGGCGGGACCGGCGAGTCGGTGATCCTGCTGACCCCGGACAACACGCTGTTCGGGCTGGACGCCCGGACCGGGGCGGTGCGGACGACGTTCCGGCTCGTGCTGGACGGCAAGGACACCACCGAGTGGAAGCCGGGCGCCTACCGGATCGCCGACGGTTTCCTGGCGATGGAGCGGCTCCGCGAGAACGCGCCGGACGACCCGGAGTCCCCGGTCTATTACCTGACCCTCGACGCCGTGGTCATCGCCGCCCTGAACTAGGCCCTGGTGCCGCGGCGTCAGGCGAGGTGGGGGAGCACCGGACCCGACCACGTCCCCCCTGGTGCCGCGGCGTCAGGCGAGGTGGGGGAGCAGAGCCGACCACGCCTCCTCGGCGGCGCCCGCGATCGGGCCGTCGTCGTCGCTCAGAGTGGCCGGCAGGACCGGGGGCGGGGACTCCCGGTGGATCAGCATGAGGCCGTCGCGGTAGGCGGCCTCGATCGTCTCGGGCACGACGGCGAGCAGGTCGGCGGCGACGCCGCCGAGCGTGACCAGGTCGGCGTCGAGGGCGTTGACCAGGCCGGCGATGCCCCGCCCGAGTTGCGCGCCGACCACCCGGACAGCTTCCAGCGCCGCGTCCCGATCGACAGAGCCGGACCCGGCGGCGCTCGCCACCGTCGAATCCTCGCCCGGCCGTGGGCCGGAGCTGGGAGGGGTGGTGCCTGGGGCAGTGGAATCGACGGGGATGCGGTCAGGGAGGGCCGGGGCGTGCTGCGCGGCGGCCGTGATGATGCGGCGGGCGTAGGTGATCGGGTCGCGCGGGGGCGGGTCGCCGAGGAGCCGGGCCAGGGCGCCGCCGTCGACAGCCGAGCCCCAGCAGCCCCGGGCGCCGCAGGGGCAGCGGACCGCGGGGTCGCCGAACGGCATGTGGCCGAACTCGCCGGCCGCGCCGCGGGCGCCGATCACCGGGCGGCCGTGCTCGACGACCGCGCCGCCGAGGCCGGCTTCGATGCGCAGGTGCAGCGCGACTGCGGCACCGACCGCGGCGCCCCGGCTGGACTCGGCGGCCGCGGCCAGGGTGGCGTCGTTGCCGGCCACGAAGACCTCGGCGTCCGGCCAGAGTTCGGTGAGGTCGACGTCGTGCCAGTGGAGGCCGGACGCGTCGAGGCGCCGGGACCGGGAGACCGTGCCGGGCACGGAGACGCCGATGGCGCGCGGCCTCCGCCCGTACCCCGGGAGCATCTCTTGAACGGTGCCGGCGACCGCCGCTCGGACCTCGGCCCATCCGGTGGCCGCGTGGCGTCCCGACCGGGAGGCCGCGGTCTTCCCGCCCAGCTCGACCACGTCGATCCGCCAACTCTCGTGGGTGATCGCGACGGCCACCACGAGCGGGCCGTCGGGGTGCGGGAGCAGCACAGTGGTCGGGCGGCCGCGGGTGCCGCTGGGCGCGGCCGGCGCCTGGACGAGCAGCTCCGCCCGGCTGAGCTTGGTGACGAGCTCGGTGGCCGCACCGGTGCCCACCCCGAGCAGGCGTGCCGCATCGGCCCGGGTCACGCCGGGGTGGTGGTGCACCACCCGGAGCAGTTCGGTGGAGCGCGTCGTCACAGTCCTTCGTTCTCCCTTTTTAAGCTCTAGCCAGGAGCTTATTCTGCCGGGGTGAGACTCAATCGCCCGGCGATGCTCGTCCTGAGTGCCTCCACCTTCTGTTACGTCACCGCAGAAACCCTTCCCGTCGGCCTTCTCCCGGAGATCTCCGCCGACCTCGGCGTCACCGAGGCACAGGTCGGCTTCCTGCTGACCAGTTATGCCGTCGTCGCCGCGCTCAGCACCATCCCGCTCACGGCGCTCACCATGCGGGTGCCGCGGCACACTCTGATCGCCGTCACCGTAGCGGTCTTCGCGGTCTCACAGGGGGCTGCGGCGCTCGCGCCGAACTTTCTGACACTCACGCTGACGCGGCTCGTCTGCGCGCTGGCGCACGGCGTCTTCTGGTCGGTGATCGGGCCGATCATCGTGCGGCTGGCGCCGCCGGGGCAGGCGGGCCGCGCCACCGCACAGGTCTTCATCGGCAACTCGCTCGCCATCGTGCTCGGCGTTCCGCTGGGTACGGCCCTCGGTCAGGCCCTGGGCTGGCGGGCAGCGGTCGGGGTCTTTGCGGTGGGCGGGGCGATCTGTGTGGTGCTGCTGATGGCGATCATGCCCAAACTGCCGGCGCTGCCACGGGACCTGCAGGCGCGCACCGGGACACAGCTGCGGGACGCGGTGCGGATCCTGCGCCACGGGCCGGTGGCGCGGCTCAGCCTGATCACGATGGTGCTGGTAGTGGGGCATTTCGCGGCATACACGTACATCGCGCCGCTGGTGCGCCGGGACGCCGGCCTGGACGGGGCCGGGCTGAGCGCGTTGCTGCTGGGGTACGGCGCGGTGGGTCTGCTCGCCAACTTCGCGGTCGGGCGGTTCGTGGACCGCCGGCCCGGCCCGCTGGTCATCGGGCTGATGGTGACCGTCGCGGTGTCGGTCGGACTGCTGGCGCCGGTGCTCGGCCTGGTGCCGACCGTGGTGGCGGCGCTGCTGTGGGGCGGGGCGTTCACCGCGATCCCGGTGTTCCTGGCGGCGGCGGTGCTGCGGGTGGCGCCGCGGGCCCGGGACGCGGCGTCGGCGGTCAACGTGGTGGCGTTCCAGATCGGCATCGGCGGCGGGGCGTTCGTCGGGGAGCGGCTGGTCAGCGCCGGTCACCTGGGGGCGCTGCCGCTGCTCGCGGTCGGGATGGCGCTGGTCGCGACGGTCCTCGTGGTGCTGTCGCCGGTGGTCTTCCCGGCCCGCATCAGCAAGGAGGACCACGACCGCACGGAAGCCGCCGCCCAGCACTAGCAGCCGCGCCACGTGCGTAGTGAGAACGTGTGTGGGGACTTCGAGTGCGCTTCGCACCCGAAGTCCCCACACAACGAAAGGTCAGGAGAGGGCGGCCTCGGCGGCTGCGAGGAACAGGTCGTTCTCCTCGGGGGTGCCGATCGTCACGCGCACGCCCTCCGGCTGGAACCCGCGGACGATCACGCCCCGGCTCTCGCAGGCGGCGGCGAACGCGGCCGTCCGCTCGCCGAGCGGCAGCCAGACGAAGTTGGCCTGGCTCTCCGGCACCTCGATCGAGAGCTTGCGCAGCGCCTCGGTGAGCCGGGACCGCTCGGCCACCACCAGGGCGCACCGGCGGCGCACCTCTTCCTCCTGGGACAGGGCGGCGAGCGCGGCGGCCTGGGCCACCGTGCTGGTGGAGAACGGCGTGACCACCTTGCGGATGGTGGCCGCCACCGCAGGCTGCGCGACCAGGTAGCCCATCCGCAGGCCGGCCAGGCCCCACGCCTTGCTCATGGTCCGCAGCACGACGACGTTGGGCCGGTCGCCGTACGTCTCCAGCGCGTCCGGCACGTGCGGGTCGGTGACGAACTCCCGGTACGCCTCGTCGAGCACGACCAGAACGTCGGACGGCACCCGGGCGAGGAACCGGTCCAGCTCGGCCTTGCGCACGCTGGTGCCGGTCGGGTTGTTCGGGTTGCAGACGAAGATCAGCCGGGTCCGGTCCGTGATCGCCTCGGCCATCGCCGTGAGGTCGTGCCCGTGCGCGGCGGTGTTCGGCACCCGGACGCTGGTCGCGCCCCCGCCGGCGGCGATGATCGGGTACGCCTCGAAGGACCGCCACGAGTAGACGATCTCGTCGCCCGGCAGGCAGGTGGCCTTCACCAGGATCTCGGCGAGCGCGACCGAACCGCAGCCGGTGACGACCCGCTCCGGGTTCACGCCGAACCGCTCGCTGATCGCGTCGCGCAGCGCGAGCACGCCCATGTCCGGGTAGCGGTGCACGGTGCGGGCGGCCTCGGTGACCGCCTCGACGACGCCGGGGAGCGGGCCGTACGGCACCTCGTTGCTGGCCAGCTTGACCGCCTCGGCGATGCCCAGCTCGCGGACGAGGTCGGCGACGTTGCGGCCGGGCACGTAGTTGGGCAGGGCGTCCAGGTCGGCGCGGGTCAGCCTGGTCATTGCGGTCCTCCGGGTTTCTCGCCGCTCGGCGCGGCCTCGACGGTGGGGTGGGCGCCGGGCGGCACCGCGACGACCACGGTGGCCGCCGCCTTGTCGTGCCAGGCCTGCCGCAGGCGGGGGTCGAAGAGCGGGGACAGGGACGCGACGAACTGGATCACCAGGCCGACGCCGCACCACCAGAACAGCGTCCACATGCCGAGGCGGGCCCAGCGGGCGAAGGCGCGGCCGAAGCCGAGCGGCGCGTCCTTCTCGATCGGTACGACCTTGATGCCCATCAGCCGCTTGCCGAACGTCTGGCCCCGGCTGCCGATCGACGGCGCCTCGTAGAGCAGCCAGAGCAGGGTGGCGACGAGCGCGATGGCGATCGAGAGGGTCTGCATCCGCGGGGTCGGCTCGACGGTCAGGTTCTGGCTGCCGGCGGCGACCTGGCGCATGTAGTCGTCGAGGATCGGCGAGAAGTCCTGCCAGTACTGATAGAGGAACCAGCCGTTGACCACGATGTTGAGCAGCAGCACGGCGGCGATGTCGATCAGCCGGGCGGTGAGTCGCCGCCCCATGCCGGCGAGCGGCATGCCGTGCGGCATGGCCTTCGGCATCGGATAGAGGTACGGGTGCATCGGCTGTCCGGGCATCGGCTGCTGCCCGGCCTGTCCCCAGCCGGGCGGTGGCTGCTGCCCTGGTTGTCCCCATCCGGGCGGCGGCTGCTGCCCTGGTTGTCCCCATCCGGGCGGCGGCTGCTGTCCCCAGCCGGGTTGCTGACCCCACCCGGGCTGCTGCTGGCCCCAACCGGGCGGTGGTCCGTAGGGCGGCGGCGTGCCCTGCTGACCCGGTGCGCCCGGTGCGCCCGGTGCGCCCGGTGCGCCCGGTGCGCCCGGCGGGGGCGGCGGATAGGCCGGCGTGACCGGCTGCGCCGGCGCCGGTGGCGCGGACTGGACCGGGGGCTCCGCCTCGACCGCGGGCGGCCCGTCCGGCGGCACCGCGTCAGCCGGGATGGCCTCGCCCAGCCAGCCTTCACCGTCCCAGTAGCGCTGGGTGGTGGTGTCGGCCGGGTCCTTGTACCAACCCGCGGGAAGGGAACTCATGCGCACACCTTTATCACGGCAGGCTGACGGTTTTCTGCGCGCCGATAGTCGTCACAGGTAGCAGTGTCACAGATCGCCCGCCGGCCTCATGGTGGGACCGTGGCGCATGCCGCCCGGATGAGCAACTGCTTCCATCGAGGCTGGCCATCGTGCGCAATTCGTCCGGTAGTTTCGGCTCGTGGATGAGCAGACTGTCCAACTGGACGGCCTCGACGCGCGACTGATCGCGTTGCTGGCCGCCGAACCGCGGATCGGCGTGCTGGAGTTGTCGCGGCGACTCGCGGTTGCCCGCGGGACCGTGCAGGCCCGGCTGGACAAGCTGATCGCGCGGGGCGCGATCAAGGGCTTCGGACCGGAGGTGGTCCCGGCCGCGATCGGCTTCGGCGTGATGAGCTTCGTGACCTTGGAGATCAGCCAGCGGTACGGCCATGACGCGGTCACCGAGCACCTGGCGGAGATCCCGGAGGTGCTGGAGGCGCACACGATCACCGGCAGCGGCGACATCCTGTGCCGGATCGTGGCCCGGTCGAACGCCGACCTGCAACGCGTGATCGATCTCATCGTCGGTTACGAGGGCATCCTCCGCGCACACACGATCATCGCGTTGGCCGAGCTGATCCCGTACCGGACGGTGCCGCTGGTGCAATCGACAAATAGGTAGCAAGCCGACGACACGGACTATCCGTGCTCGCCGGTTATTCGGATCTAGGTCATTACCCTGCCGGAATGGCCTCCGGAGGCGGTTCCTGGAAGGGATACACGCTGGTCGCCGCCACGGTCGTCGTCACCGTGCTGGCCACGACCGGCGTGTGGAACCCGTTTCCCCAGGTCTGGTCGTGGATCACCACGAGCGGGCCGGTGGCGCCCGGGTCCCGCTGGCAGCAGGAGCTCGGCGGCACCCCGCAGAGCGTGGCCATCGTCGGTGACGCGGTGGTCGTCGAGTACCGCACGTCGGTCGAGGCGTACGGGCTGAGCGCCGCGGTGCCGCTCTGGTCGTCGGACGCGGACTGGGCCTCGATCGCCGGCCGGGGCGCGGACGCGGTGGTGGTCACCGGGCGTCTGCTCACCAAGGGATATCAGGTGCTCGACCCGCGCACCGGGGTGGTGCGGCGGGCGGACACCACGGCCGGGGCGGTCTGGACGTACCAGGACGCGATCGTGGATCTGACCTGCGCCGGCGGCAACGACTGCAAGCTCACCGCCTGGGACCCGAAGACCAGCGCCCAGCTGTGGAGCGTCGGCACCGGCAGCATCGGTTTCGTCCTGGACGCCGCCAACCCGGACCTGCCGGACACCCGGCGGCTGGTCACCGGCGACGTGGACGACGACGTGGCCGGCCCGCAGCCGATGCCGGGCCTGCTCGGCTTCCCCGACGACGGCCGGGTCCGCGTGATCGACACCGCCTCCGGCAAGCTGGTGCAGACCCTGCGCCCGGCCCGCGACCAGCGGGTCGCGGTGGTCGGTGGCCGGGTGCTCACGGTGACCGGCACGGCCCGCGACGGCACCTGCTACTACGCGGTCGCCGCCACCAGCCCGCCCCGCAACGACGTGGTGTGGCGCCGGGACGGGCTCAACCTGCGCACCGCGGACGACGGCTCGGGCTGCCAGCAGGGACGGGACCCGGCCGGCGGGTACAACGTCGTTCTCGGCGTCGACCCGTACGGGCGGGAGGTTCTGATCAACGGGTACGACGGGCGCAACCTCTGGTACGGCGACAAGGAGTCGGACGTGGTGGCAGTGAACGACTCCTACGCGGTGATCCGTAAGGGCGACGACCTGCGCGGGTACTCCTTCGCCAAGGGCCGGGCGGTGTGGCGGCACGCCGGTCGGGACGGCGCCACGGCCGCGCTCAGCCCGTACGCGGTGATCGTGGTCTCGAAGAACCGGGTCACGGCTCTGCGGCCGGCGAGTGGTGCGGTGCGCGCCGATGTGCGTACCGATGCCAAGATTTTCGCCGTCGGCCCGGCCGGCATGATCGCTGTCGCCGGCCGGGACATGGCCTACCTGCCGTTCTCCTGATCGACCCGGCGGGGGGAAGCACGGGGGACGGGTTCGCGTCCGTCCGACCGGCTGGCTTAGGCTTGCCGTTCATGAGCAGAGGCGCCGCTTTCACCTATTCGCCGCTCCTCCCGGCCGGGCCGGACATGACCGAGTACCGGCTGGTCACCGACGAGGGCGTGGACGTCGTCGAGGGCCCCGGCGGGCGGCGGTTCCTGACCGTGGAGCCGGCGGCGCTGACCCAGCTCACCGCCGAGGCGATGCACGACATCGCGCACTTCCTGCGCCCCGCGCACCTGGCTCAGCTGCGCTCGATCATCGACGACCCGAAGGCGTCGCCGAACGATCGCTTCGTCGCGCTGGACCTGCTGCGCAACGCCAACATCGCGGCGGGCGGTGTGCTGCCGATGTGTCAGGACACCGGCACCGCGATCGTGATGGGCAAGCGCGGCCGGCACGTGCTGACCGACGGGACCGACGAGTCGGCCATCGCGCTCGGCGTCTACCAGGCGTACACCCAGCTGAACCTGCGGTACTCGCAGCTGGCCCCGCTGACCATGTGGGACGAGCGGAACACCGGCACCAACCTGCCTGCGCAGATCGAGCTGTACGCCGAGGACCCGGGTGGCCAGCCGGACGCGTACAAGTTCCTGTTCATGGCCAAGGGTGGCGGCTCGGCCAACAAGTCGTACCTGTACCAGGAGACGAAGGCGCTGCTGAACCCGCAGCGGATGATGCAGTTCCTGGACGAGAAGCTGCGCCTGATCGGCACGTCGGCGTGCCCGCCGTACCACCTGGCGGTGGTGGTCGGCGGCACCAGCGCCGAGCACGCGCTGAAGACCGCGAAACTGGCCAGCGCGAAGTACCTGGACAACCTCCCCACCGCGGGCACGATGCTGGCGCACGGCTTCCGCGACGTGGAGCTGGAGGCCGCGGTGCTCGAGCTGACCCGGGACTTCGGGATCGGGGCGCAGTTCGGCGGCCGGTACTTCTGCCACGACGTCCGGGTGATCCGGCTGCCCCGGCACGGCGCCTCGTGCCCGGTCGCCATCGCGGTGTCCTGCTCGGCGGACCGCCAGGCGGTCGCCAAGATCACTCCGTCCGGCGTGTGGCTGGAGCGCCTGGAGACGGACCCGGCCCGGTACCTGCCCGACGTGACCGACGACAGCCTGGAGTCCGAGCAGGTCGTCAAGGTCGACCTGAACCGGCCGATGGCGGAGATCCGTGCCGAGCTCTCGAGGTACCCGGTGAAGACCCGGCTGTCGCTCAGCGGCCCGCTGGTGGTGGCGCGCGACATCGCGCACGCGAAGATCGCCGAGCGGCTGGACGCGGGCGAGCCGATGCCGGCGTACATGCGTGACCACGCGGTCTACTACGCCGGTCCGGCGAAGACCCCGGAGGGTTACGCGTCCGGTTCGTTCGGCCCGACCACGGCCGGCCGGATGGACTCGTACGTGGAGAAGTTCCAGGCGGCCGGCGGTTCGATGGTGATGCTGGCCAAGGGCAACCGGTCCAGCCAGGTCACCCGGGCCTGCCGGCAGTACGGCGGCTTCTACCTCGGCTCGATCGGCGGTCCGGCCGCGCGGCTCGCGCAGGACTGCATCCGGCACGTCGAGGTGCTCGAGTTCCCGGAGCTCGGCATGGAGGCGGTCTGGAAGATCGAGGTCGAGGACTTCCCGGCCTTCATCGTCGTGGACGACAAGGGCAACGACTTCTTCGCCGAGGTCACCAAGCCCGTCCTCGGCATCGGCCGCCGCTGACTCCCGCGCCCGCAACCCTGCGTGTGAAGTTCGGGTCGGGATCGCGCCCGAAGTTCACACGCAGGGTGGGGGTCAGCTGTCCGGGCGGCAGAAGCCGGCGACCGGGGTGAGCCACTCCTGGATCTGGTCCTCCAGGGTGCGGTCCAGGTCCTTGCTGGTCCTGACCTTCTCGATGTAGTCGCGGTTCTTGGCGCTCTTCTCCAGCTTCGCCGCGGAGACCGCGCCGGCCGCCTTGAACTCGGGGTTCTCCGCCTCGGCGGTCTCCTTGCGGATCTGGGAGCCGACCGACTTGAGCTCGGCGGCGGCGGCCTTCTCGGCCTTCTTCGCCTCGTCGGCCTGCTTCGCCTCCTTCTGGGCGATCATCTTGCCCATCGCGGCGCCGAAATCCTTGGCCAGCGAGCCGCTGAAGATCGTCTCCAGGCGGCCGCACACCTGCTCGGTGTTCGCCGAGTAGTCGGGCGCGGGTGAAGTGGTGGTTGGGGCCGGAGCGGCCGTGGTGACTTCCGGCGCTGCGATCTCGCTGGTGTCCGCATCGCTGTCGCAGGCGGCGCCGGACAGCAGCACGCCGCCGGCGAGCGCGGCCAGGAGGGCGCGTCGCATCAGGGGGATCCTCTTCGTCGGGGGCTCGAACTCCGCCGACGGTACGTTCCGTTGTCGAATCCGTCCAACCGTGCGTGATCACCTGACATACGAACAGCCCGCCCGCGCTTTCGGCGCGAGCGGGCTGTTCATCCCCCGTGAGGCCTGGCCGTCCCACCACACCCTGGGGGCACTTCTGAGGCATCGGTGGCGGAACGGCACTGGGAGAAGTCTGCGACAGGGCGCTCTCGATCGGCTGTCGATCCACTGTCGACGATTTCCGCTAGGGTCTGATTCGCGAGTCGGACCCACGGGGGCGGGTGACTACCTTGCGTTATCGGATTCTAGGGCCACTCTCCGTCACTGTAGGTGAGCGGAGCGTGGCTGTGACGGCCGGGCGCGACCGCATCGTGCTGGCCATGCTGCTGCTGAACCCCGGCCGGATCGTCGGGCTCGGAGAGCTGACCGAGGCGGTCTGGGGTACCGAGCCGCCCGCCACCGCCCGCGGACAGCTCCAGACGTGCGTCTCCCGGCTGCGCCGGGCCCTGCCGGACGAGATCCGCACCGATCGCGCCGGGTACGGCATCACGGTGGCGCCCACCGACCTGGACTCGCTCGCCTTCGCCGCCCTGGTGGAGCAGGCACGGTCCGCCGGAGATCCGGAGAGCGCGCGGTACGCGTACCGCCAAGCGCTGGATCTTTGGCGTGGTCCCGCCTGTGCCGAGATCAGTGCCCCGGCCGTGCGGCAGACGGCTGCCGCCCTCGACGAACGCCGCGCCGCCGTCATCGAGGACTGGGCCGACCTGGAGCTCGACGCCGGCCAGGCCCGGGACCTGCTCGGTGAGCTGGCCGTCCTGGTGGAACGGTTCCCGCTGCGCGAACGGCTCCGCGGGCAGCTGATGATCGCGCTCTGCCGGTCCGGGCGGCAGGCGGACGCGCTGGCCGAGTTCCGCCGCCTGCGGCACACCCTGGCCGAGGAGCTCGGCATCGAGCCCGGCCCCGAGCTCCAGGGGCTGCACCGCGAGATCCTGGCCGGCAAGATCACGCCGGCGGCCCGCCCCGCGTCGGCGAACAATCCCGCGCAGGTCCGTTGCCTGCCCCGGACGGTCCGCGACTTCACCGGCCGCCGGAGCCTGATCGACCGGCTGCTCAAGGAGGTCACCCCGGAGCATCGGCCGGACGCGGCGGTCCTGGTGGTCGACGGGATGGCCGGCAGCGGCAAGACCACTCTCGCGCTGCACCTGGCCGCGCGGATCGCGGACGACTACCCGGACGCGCACCTCTTCGTGGATCTGCACGGGCACAGCGAGCAGGAGCCGGTCCGGCCCACTGACGCGCTGCTGGTGCTGTTGCGCCAGCTCGGCGTGAGCGCGGAATCGATCCCGGCCGACCTGGTGGGCCGGGTCGGGCTGTGGCGCACCGAGCTGGCCCGCCGCCGGGCGCTGGTGGTCTTCGACAACGCGGGGTCCAGCGCCCAGGTCACCGAACTGCTTCCGACCGCGGCGGGCAGTCTGGCGCTGGTCACCAGCCGCCGCCGGTTGGCCGGGCTGGACGGGGCGCACGCCGAGTCGCTCCCACTGCTGGAGGTGGACGAGGCGATCACCCTGCTGGCCCGGATCGCGGGCGAGCGGGTGCACGCGGAGCCGGCGGCCGCCGCGGAGCTGGTCCGGCGCTGCGGGCTGCTGCCGCTGGCGATCCGGCTGGCCGGCGCCCGTCTCGCGCACCGGCCCAGCTGGCAGGTGGCCGACCTCGTCCGTCGTCTCGGCGGCGCCGCACTACCCGAACTGGAGATCGAGAACCGCAGCGTGGGCAGCGCCTTCGCCCTCTCGTACGAGCAGCTCGGCGAGCGGGCGCAGCGGGTCTTCCGGTTGCTCGGCCTCTATCCGGGCGATCTCCTCGACGCGGTGGCGGTCGCGGCGCTCGCCGGTCTGTCCCTGGTGGACGCGCAGGACGTCCTGGAGGAGCTGCTCGACGCGCACCTGACCGAGGAGCCGGAACCGGAGGTGTTCCGGCTGCACGACCTGCTGCGCGAGTTCGCGGTCACGCTGGCCGGTGGGCTGCCGGCCGGCGAGCGGCACCGTGCCGTGCACGACGTCCTCGACCTGGAGCTGCACGCCGCGGCGGCCAGCAACACCGAGACCTACCGGCGGAGCCTCGACCGGGCGCTGCGGGGCCGTCCGCCACGCCGCACCGACCTGCTGCCGGCGATCACCGATCCGGCCGCCCGGCTGGAGCGGCAGCGCCCGGCTCTGGTCGCGTTCCAGCAGTCGGCGGTGGACGCCGGCCTGCCGGACTACGGGTGGTTCCTGCCGCGGGCCGCCTGGTACCTGCTCTTCTACCGCGGGTACACCGGCGACGTCGCCACATTGAACGAACGTGCCCTCGCGATCGCCGAGCAGGCCGGCGACCCGGCCGGGGTGGCGATGGCCGCCAACTACGTGGCCTCGGTGTACTTCCGGGCCGCCGACCACGGCCGCGCCCTGGAATACATGCAGATCGCGATCCGCAACTGGACCGAGCTCAACGAACTGGACGCCCTCGCCGTCGCGCTGGGCAACGTGGCGGCGCTGCACGAGGGCAGCGGACGGTTCAGCGAGGCGGTGCGGGCCGCCCGCGAGGCGCTGCGGATGTCGATCTTGTCCCGGAAGGAGACCACGTCGGCGGTCGCGTTCATCTGCCTCGCGCTGAGCCTGGGCCGGATGGGCCGGTACGCCGAGGCGCTGGCCGTGCACCGGCGGCGGCTGATGTCCGCGGTCCAGCACCGCGACAACCATCAGCTCGCGAGCTGCTTCTTCCTGATCGGACAGCTGCGGCGCCGGAACGGGGCGATCACACCGGAGACGGCGTGGCGCTATGCGGCGACCGCGCTGCGGCTGGCCGTCGCGGGCGGGTTCGCCATCCTGGAGGCCGACATCCGCAACGAGCTGGCCAATCTGCACGCCGAGGCCGGGCGCACCGCCGAGGCGGTGGCGGAGCACGAGCGGGCCCTGGAGATCGCCGCGAGGTTCGGCGACCGGCGTTACGAGGCGGAGTTCCTGGGTGACTTCGCGAGGACCCGGCGCCGGGCCGGTGACGTGGCCGGGGCACGGGCGCTCTACGTGCGGTCCCTCGACGTGGCCCGGCGGCACGGGGTGCGGTACAGCACGGCCCGGGCGCTGGCCGGGCTGGCCGACTGCGCCGCGGACACCGACCCGGAGCAGGCCCAGCGACTGCGGGCCGAAGCCGTCGAGCTGTTCGAGCGGATGGGTGTGCCGGTCATCGGGATCGACGCGATCGACTGCGGCTGACCGAAGGTCGAGAGAGGATGGTTCGGTGACGACTGACGAGAGCGGATTCCGGATCGAACGCGACACGATGGGCGAGGTGCGGGTGCCCGCCGACGCCCTGTGGCGGGCCCAGACGCAGCGCGCGGTGGAGAACTTCCCGATCTCCGGCCGCGGGCTGGAGCCGGCCCACATCCGGGCGCTGGCCCGGATCAAGGGGGCGGCGGCCCAGGTCAACGGCAAGCTCGGCGTGCTGGACGGCGAGATCGCCACGGCCGTCGCGACCGCCGCGGCGCACGTCGCCGCCGGCGGCTACGACGACCAGTTCCCGATCGACGTCTTCCAGACCGGCTCAGGCACCTCGTCGAACATGAACGCCAACGAGGTCATCGCCACGCTGGCGTCGCGCGGGCTGGGCCGGCCGGTGCACCCTAACGACCACGTCAACGCCTCCCAGTCCAGCAACGACGTGTTCCCGTCGTCCATCCACCTGGCGGCCACCGAGGCGATCAGCCAGGACCTGCTCCCGGCACTGGCGCACCTGGCCGCCGCGCTGAACGCCAAGGCGACCTCCTGGGCGGAGGTCGTCAAGAGCGGCCGGACGCACCTCATGGACGCGACGCCGGTCACCCTGGGTCAGGAGTTCTCGGGGTACGCGCGACAGGTCACGAACGGTGTCGAGCGCCTCAACGACTCCCTGCCCCGGCTCGGCGAGCTGCCCCTGGGCGGCACCGCGGTCGGCACCGGGGTGAACACGCCGCCCGGTTTCGCCCCCGCGGTGATCGACCTGCTCCGGGAACAGACCGGCCTGCCGCTGACCGAGGCCCGCGACCACTTCGAGGCGCAGGGCGCCCGGGACGCCCTGGTCGAGACGTCCGGCCAGCTCCGGGTCGTCGCGGCCGGCCTCTACAAGATCGCCAATGACATCCGCTGGATGGGCTCCGGGCCCCGGGCCGGCCTCCGTGAGCTGCGCCTGCCGGACCTCCAGCCGGGTTCGTCGATCATGCCGGGAAAGGTGAACCCGGTGGTGCCCGAGATGGTGCGCCAGGTCTGCGCCCAGGTGATCGGCAACGACGCAACGGTCGCCTTCGCCGGCACCCAGGGTGACTTCGAGCTCAACGTGATGCTCCCGGTGATGGCCCGCAACCTGCTCGAGTCGATCCGGCTGCTGGCCGCGGCGTCCCGGCAGCTTGCCGACCGGTGCGTCGACGGGCTGGAGGCCAACGTGGAGGTGGCCCGGGCGTACGCGGAGGGCTCGCCGTCGATCGTCACCCCGCTCAACCGGTACCTCGGCTACGACGAGGCCGCGGCGATCGCCAAGCAGGCTCTCGCCACCGACCGGACCATCCGCGAAGTAGTGATCGAGCGAGGTCATGTCACCAACGGGACACTTTCCGAGGACCAATTGGACGAAGCACTCGATGTACTTCGAATGACGCGGCCGTGACTGTAAAGAATCGGGAACTAATCTTGCGGTGAGCGAACTTTCTCGATGTGATGCCTCCTAGCCAGTTCCCAGGAAAGGCGCATTCCATGAGAAGACGCGTTGCCACCGGGGCCGTCATCACCGCGACGGGTCTCGCGTTCCTGGCAGTGATCCCAGGCTCCGCCACGGCGGAGCCGGGTAACACTGTCGATTACACGGTCGTGGCCGCCGACGGCGCCTCCGCCGCGGAGGCCGCCGCTGCCATCAAGGCCGCCGGTGGCACGATCGTGACCAGCAATGACGCTGTCGGCGTCTATCGGGTCACCTCCACCGACACCAAGTTCGAGACCAAGGCCGTCGCGTCCGAGGCCCTGATCGGGGCGAGCGAGCGCAAGGCCGTCGGCCGCGCTCCCAACGGGCTCGAGAAGCTCGACCTGGCCGCGAAGCGGGGCAAGGGCGGCAAGGGCGGCCCGGCGAAGCTCGACCCTCTCGACGCCAAGCTCTGGGGTCTCGCGATGGTCCGCGCGGACAAGGCTCGCAAGATCGAGTCGGGTGACCGCGGCGTGACCGTCGGCATCCTGGACACCGGTCTGGACGCCTCGAACCCGGACCTGGCCCCGCACTTCAGCAGGGCGCTGTCCCGCAACTTCGCGCCGGACCTCACCGACGTCGACGGCCCGTGCGAGGTGGCCGGCTGCCTCGACCCGATCGGCACCGACGACAACGGCCACGGCACGCACGTCGCCGGCACGATCGGCGCGGCGGCCAACGGCGTCGGCGTCTCCGGCATCGCGCCGGACGTCACGCTGGTCGAGCTCAAGGGCGGCCAGGACTCCGGTTACTTCTTCCTCGACCCGGTCGTCAACGCGCTGACCCACGCCGCCGACGCCGGCCTCGACGTGGTCAACATGTCGTTCTACGTCGACCCGTGGCTCTACAACTGCACGGCCAACCCGGCCGACAGCGCGGAGGACCAGGCCGAGCAGCGGGCGATCATCGCCGCCATGAAGCGGGCCCTGAACTACGCGCACCGCAAGGGCGTCACCCTGGTCGGCGCGCTCGGCAACAACCACGAGGACCTCGGCAAGCCGCGGACCGACATCTCCAGCCCGGACTACGGCGCCGACCCGTACCCGCGGCCGATCGACAACGACTCCTGCTGGGATCTGCCCGCCGAGGGCCCGCACGTCATCGGCGTCTCCTCGGTCGGCCCGTCGAAGCGCAAGTCGGACTTCTCCAACTACGGCCTCGAGCAGATCTCGGTAGCCGCGCCGGGCGGGTGGTACCGCGACGGCTTCGGCACGGACACGTTCCAGACCGCGGGCAACCAGATCCTCTCCACGTACCCGCTCAAGGTGCTGCAGGAGGAGGAGCTGGTCGACGCGGCCGGCAACATCACCCCGGCCGGTGAGGGCCTGGTCTTCAAGGAGTGCACCGCCGGCGGCGAGTGCGGCTACTACACGTACCTGCAGGGCACCTCGATGGCCGCCCCGCACGCCGCGGGTGTCGCCGCGCTGATCGTCAGCAAGTACGGCCACCGCGACTGGCGCCGTGGGGGCAAGACCCTCTCCCCGGACTTCGTCGAGAAGCAGCTCTACCGCACCGCGGCCGAGCAGGCCTGCCCGACGCCGCGCCTGGTGAGCTACGCGCAGGAGGGCCGGTCGGCCGAGTTCGACGCTCTCTGTGAGGGTGGCAAGCAGTTCAACGGGTTCTACGGTTACGGCATCGTCGACGCCTACGCGGCGGTCGGCGGGCGCTGACCCGATAGTTTTCCAGCGGCCGGTCGCCCTTCACGGGCGGCCGGCCGTTTTCATCGGATCTGGGGACGCTTGCCGCGAACCAGGACCAATGACCCCACCCCGGCCCTAGCATCCGGGAAGTGAAGCTCCTACGCGCAGCCGTATCCGGTCTGACCCTGCTGGCGCTGGTGCCGTTCGGCGCCCGCCCGGCACCCGCCGACTACACCGTGGTCGCGGCCGACGGGGTGGCCGGCCGCGAGGCGGTGGCCGCCATCCGGTCCGCCGGCGGCACGATCGTCAGCGTCAACGACGCGGTCGGCGTCTATCGGGTGACGTCGGCCGACGGCCGGTTCGCGGCCCGGGCGGCCGCCTCGCCGGCGCTGATCGGAGCGAGCGCGCGCCGGGCGATCGGCCGGGTCGCGGTCACCCGCCCGTCCGCTCCCGCGGCGCCGGGCGCGCCGGCCGGCCCGACCGGCCTCGACCCCCTCGACAACCGGCTGTGGGGTCTCCGGATGATCCGCGCCGACCAGGCCCGCAAGGTGCGCCGCGGCGACCCCGGCGTGACCGTCGGCGTGCTGGACACCGGCCTGGACGCCGGCCACCCCGACCTGGCGCCGCACTTCAACCGCAAGCTCTCCCGCAACTTCGCCCCGGACATGCCGGCCATCGACGGGCCCTGCGAGGTGAAGAGCTGCCTCGATCCGGTCGGCACCGATGACGGCGGACACGGTACGCACGTGGCCGGCACGATCGGGGCGGCCGCCGACGGGTTCGGCGTCTCCGGGGTGGCGCCCGGCGTCAGCCTGGTCGAGCTGAAAGGCGGGCAGGACTCCGGCTTCTTCTTCCTGGAGCCGGTGGTGAACGCGCTCACGTACGCCGGGGACGCCGGGATCGACGTGCTGAACATGTCGTTCTTCGTCGACCCGTGGCGCTACCTCTGCCGCGCCAACCCGGCGGACAGCGCGGCGGACCAGGCGGAGCAGCGTGCCATCGTCACCGGGGTCAACCGGGCGCTGGCGTACGCCCACCGCCGTGGCGTGACGTTGATCAGCTCGCTCGGCAACTCCCACGAGGACCTCGGGAAACCGCGGGCCGACACGAGCAGCCCCAACTACGGCGGCGACCCGTACCGGCGCGAGATCGACAACCGGACCTGCGTGCACCTGCCGCAGGAGGGCCCGCACGTGCTCAACGTGTCCGCGCTGGGCCCGACCGGTCGCAAGGCCGACTACTCCAACTACGGCGTCGAGCAGATCTCGGTCGCCGCGCCCGGTGGCGACCTCAGCGACTGGTACGGCACCGCCAAATACCGGTCCGCGGCCAACCAGATCCTGTCCAGCTTCCCCGAGCACGTGCTGCGTGAGCAGGGCCTGGTCGGCAAGGACGGCGAGGTGACCGAGGCCGGCCGGGCCGACGTGATCCGGCACTGCGACGCGGACGGTGACTGTGCGTACTACATGTATGCGCAGGGCACCTCGATGGCCGCCCCACACGCGAGTGGGGTGGCGGCTCTGATCGTCAGCCGGCACGGCACCACCGACCCGGCGCGGCCGGGCCGGACCATGCGTCCCGACGCGGTGGAGCAGAAGTTGTTCTCGACCGCCGCCCGGCGGCCCTGCCCGAAGGGGCGGGTGCAGAGTTACCAGCGGGAGGGACAGCCCGCCGAGTTCGACGCCCGATGTGCCGGCGGCGAGCGGTTCAACGGGTTCTACGGCCACGGGATCGTGGACGCGTACGCGGCTGTCCACGGATAGGGGGGAGCTGTGCGGTCGCGGCTGTCGGTACCCTTGTGCGGTGACGCTACGCCTGTACGACACCGCGGCCCGATCGGTCCGGGACTTCGTCCCGTCGACTCCCGGTCAGGTGGGGATCTACCTGTGTGGTCTCACCGTGCAGTCCCCGCCGCACATCGGGCATCTCCGGTCCGCGGTCAACTACGACGTGTTGCGCCGCTGGCTGCTGCACGTCGGCATGGAGGTCACGTTCGTCCGCAACATCACCGACGTGGACGACAAGATCCTGGAGAAGTCGGTCGAGCAGAACCGGCCGTTCTGGGCCATCGCCTATGCGAACCGGCTCCTGCTCGACCGTGACTACCGGTCGCTCAACGTGCTGCCGCCCACCTACGAGCCGCTGGCCACCGGTCACGTCACCGAGATGCACGACCTGATCGCCTCGCTGATCGAGCGCGGCCACGCGTACCCGGCCGACTGCGGCAACGGCGACGTCTACTTCGACGTGCTGTCCTACCCGGAGTACGGGTCGCTCTCCGGCCAGAAGCCGGAGGACATGCGTGGCGCCGGTGACGCGCCGGCCCGGGACAAGCGCGACCACCGCGACTTCGCCCTGTGGAAAGGCGTGAAGGACACCGAGCCGCAGGACTCGTACTGGTCGTCGCCGTGGGGCAAGGGCCGCCCGGGCTGGCACATCGAGTGCTCCGCGATGGCCCGCCGGTACCTCGGGGACGAGTTCGACATCCACGGCGGCGGCCTGGACCTGACGTTCCCGCACCACGAGAACGAGATCGCCCAGTCCCGGGCGGCCGGCCTCGGCTTCGCCCGTTACTGGGTGCACCACGCGCTGCTCAACCTGGGCGAATCCAAGATGAGCAAGTCGCTGGGCAACGTGATCGACCTGGAGTCGGTGAGCGAGTCCGGGATCCGCCCGGTGGAGCTGCGCTACTACCTGGGCAGCCCGCACTACCGTTCGCGGATCGACTACACCGACGAGGCGCTGCGCGAGGCCGCCGTGGCGTACCGGCGGATCGAGGGCTTCGTCCACCGCGCGGCCGAGGTGGTCGGCCCCGGCCGGCCGAAAGCCGTGCCGCCTGCCTTCGCCGAGGCGATGAACGACGATCTGAACACCTCGGCGGCGCTCGCGATCGTGCACGACACGATCCGGGAGGGCAACACCGCCCTGACCGCCGGTGACGAGCCGGCCATCCGGGGCGCGCTGACCGCGGTCCGGGCCATGCTGGGCGTGCTCGGGCTGGACCCGCTCGACGAGGCGTGGGGTGGCGGCGAGGGCGGCAACGACCTGAAGCCGGTCGTCGACTCGCTGGTCGCGCTGGCACTGGAACAACGGGCGCAGGCCCGTGCACGGAAGGACTGGGCTGCCGCCGATTCGGTGCGCGACCAGCTCAAGAACGCGGGTATTCAGGTGGAGGACACTCCGGCCGGTCCGCGCTGGACGGTAGGAGAGCAGCACTGATGCCGGGTAATTCTCAGAACGCGAGCAAGCGGGCGACCTCGAAGAAGGGCGCCCCGATCGGCTCCGGTGGCAAGAACCGCAGCGGCCTGAAGGGCCGTGGCAAGACCCTGCCCGCCGACGAGCGGCCGTGGCACAAGGCGTACTCGGGCACCGAGAAACTGCCCGAGAAGACCGCGCGCAAGCAGGACAAGGAGCGCCGGGCCGCGGCGGCCGAGGGCCGGGCGCCCAAGGTCGGCGTCCCCGGCACCAAGGACACCACCTGGGGCCGGGGCGGTGGCCGCGCCGCCGCCTTCGGCCGGGGCGGTGCCACCGCCGGCCGTGGCCGCGCGGCCGGTCCGCGGGGCCCGCGGGTCGCGCCCGGACGCCGGTCCAACCCCACCAAGGAAGGCCCCGAGCTGCTGCTCGGCCGCAACCCGGTGGTGGAGGCGCTGCGGGCGCTGGTGCCGTCGACCGCGCTCTACGTGGCGCAGGGCATCGACATCGACGAGCGCGTCGCCGAGATCGTCCGCACCGCCGGCGACCGGGGCATCCCGATCCTGGAGATCAGCCGCAACGAGCTGGACCGGATGACCGGTGGGGTGCTGCACCAGGGCATCGGCCTGCAGGTCCCGCCGTTCGCGTACGAGGACTTCGACGACCTGGTCAACGCCTCGCTGGAGCAGACCGCGCCGCTGCTGGTCGCCCTCGACGGGATCACCGACCCGCGCAACGTGGGCGCGGTGATCCGGTCCGTGGCCGCCTTCGGCGGGCACGGCGTCTTCATGACCGAGCGGCGGGCCGCCGGGATCACCGCGACCGCCTGGCGCACCAGCGCCGGCGCGGCCGCCCGCGTCCCGGTCTCCCAGGTCGTCAACCTGACCCGGGCGATCAAGGCGGCGCAGAAGGCCGGCTTCACCGCGATCGGCCTGGACGCCGACGGCGAGACCAGCCTCTACGAGCTGGAGGCCGCGATCGGCCCGCTGCTGGTGGTGGTCGGCTCCGAGGGCCGGGGCCTGTCCCGGCTGGTCGGCGAGACCTGCGACCTGCGGGTCAGCATCCCGATGGCCACCGACGTGGAGTCGCTGAACGCCAGCGTGGCGGCAGCGGTGACCCTCGCCGAGGTCAGCCGCCGCCGCACCCAGGGCTGAGCTCGAGAAAGCTGAACCCTTAGAAATACGCGCGCAGACGGCCGCCGTCCGTGAGGAACAGGCGGCCGTACGCGATCGCCGGCGGATAACTCTGGTCGCTCGCCATGCCGCCACCCACCGTCCGGCCGGTGGCGGCGTCGGCGATCGACAGCGGCGAGCCCATCCCGGACGGGCTGTACAACAGCCCCCCGGCACGGACCGGCTGGCCGGCGGCGTCGGGCAGGTGCACCGACCACAGTTTGCGGCCGGTCCGCGCGTCCAGGGCCAGCGTGCTGCGGTACCGCGGCAGATAGACGCGCTGGTCGTCGGCGGTGACCGACGGCGACGGCCAGGTGGACCGCCAGAGCACCGCACCGGTAGCGGCGTTCACCGCGGTGAGCCCCCCGCCCTGCCCACCGACGTAGAACCTGCTGCCGGCCGGGTCGCTGCCCACGGCGTACCAGTCCTCCCGGGTCTGCCAGAGCGTCGCGCCGGTGCCGATGGCCACCGCTCGCGAGCCCTGCCCTTCGGTGCGTAACAGCAGCCGCCCGCCCGCCGACAGCAGCCCTTCACCGCGCGTCCCGGTCAACTGCCACGCCCGCGACCCGTCAACCAGCCGGTACGCGGTAGTGGTGAGCGAGAAGTCCGGCCGGATGTCGACCACCGCGACGCCCCGGTCCACCACCATGTCCTGCGCGAGCACCCCGAGCGGCACATCCCACAGCTGCGCCCCGGTGCCCCCGTGGAAGGCAGTCAGGAAGCTGCGCTGCCCGTCGCAGGCATAGGTCAGGGTGATCAGCTTGCCGTCCGCGACCGCCATTCGCGTCACGCCGCGACGGTTCAGGACGGCGTGCCACCGCCGCGCCCCCGTAGCCGGGTCGTACGCCCCCACACCCCCCGGATCGCTGGTGTAGACGCTGCCCGCCGCCACCAGCGGCTCCCGCCCCACTTCACAGTCCGGCGAACCATGAGTAGGAATCTCCCACCGAAGCCGCAGCGAGCCGACCACCGCAGCCCCGATCCGACTCTCATGCGGGTTGTAATACGTAGCCCCCGGGCCATACCCCGGTTGGGCCCACTCCGAAGCCGGCGCGGCCGGAGACACTATTAAGGCCGCTGCAAGCACGGCCACCGATACAAGGCTCATGCAAGATCAACGACCAACCCCCCACCCCGGCATCGACCACAACCAAGCCCGGTCCCCGCCGCGCCACAACTACAGGCCCACAACCACCGCCCGACGCGACCACCGCAACATAGGGGTTCGGGACGCTGGGCCCCGGCAGACGCCGCCCCGAGCCTCTTCCGGCCCGACATGCCGCTTTCTCAGCTGCTCTTGCGGGTCGGGCGACGTAGCAGCTGACCTGGCGAACGCGCACGCGCAACCACCGCACCGAGCGCAACCGCCGCACCGAGCGCAAGCGCCGTATCGAGCGCAAGCGCCGTATCGAGCGCAACCACCGCACCGAGCGCAACCACCGCACCGAGCGCAAGCGCCGTATCGAGCGCAACCACCGCACCGTGGGGGGTTCGGGGGGCTCGGCCCCCCGGCAAGCAACGCGAGACGCACCGGCCCGCGCTTTCCGCGGGCAGGAGGCGCCGCAACGAGCCCCCGGTCGGGATCGAACCGACGACCTCCCGTTTACAAGACGGGTGCTCTGGCCATCTGAGCTACAGGGGCGGGCGGACCTCAGCATAACGTCCTGTGATGCGGTCGCCATCTTGGCAGGTCACCTAAAAACAAATACGGTTGCGGGGCTGTTCCTTCTACTCGGATCGTCCGGCACGTTCCTGCCGGTGGAAAGGAAGTCGATTCACCATGGCTACCGTCACGTACGACAAGGCCTCCCGGATCTACCCGGGTTCTGAGCGTCCCGCGGTCAACGAGTTGAACCTCGAGATCGGCGACGGGGAGTTCCTCGTTCTGGTCGGCCCTTCCGGTTGTGGTAAGTCCACCAGCCTGCGCATGCTCGCCGGCCTGGAGGATGTGGACCGCGGCCGCATCCTGATCAACGAGAAGGACGTCACCCACCTTCCGCCGAAGTCCCGTGACATCGCGATGGTGTTCCAGAACTACGCGCTGTACCCGCACATGACGGTGTACGAGAACATGGCGTTCGCGCTGAAGCTGCGTAAGACCCCGAAGGCGGAGATCGACAAGGCGGTCAAGCAGGCCGCCGCGCTGCTCCAGCTGGAGGAGTACCTGTCGCGGAAGCCGAAGGCGCTGTCCGGTGGTCAGCGTCAGCGTGTCGCGATGGGCCGCGCGATCGTGCGTCAGCCGCAGGTGTTCCTCATGGACGAGCCGCTGTCGAACCTTGACGCGAAGCTCCGTGTTCAGACCCGTTCGCAGATCGCCAGCCTGCAGGCGAAGCTCGGCGTCACCACGGTGTACGTGACGCACGACCAGGTCGAGGCCATGACGATGGGCCACCGGGTGGCGGTCATGCTGGACGGCGTGCTGCAGCAGGTGGACACGCCGCGGGCGCTGTACGACACTCCCGGCAACGTCTTCGTCGCCGGTTTCATGGGTTCGCCGGCCATGAACCTGAAGACTGTTCCGCTGAACGAGTCGGGCGCCCACTTCGGGTCGTTGAACGTTCCGCTCACCCGTGAGCAGGTCGCCGCGGCGCAGCAGGGTGGCGACGGCAAGGTTGTGATCGGTTTCCGTCCGGAGGCGGCGGAGGTTGTCACGGAGTCGGTGGACGCGCTGCCGATCGTGGTGGACCTGGTCGAGGATCTCGGTTCGGACGCCAATGTGTACGGCCACTCCGAGGTCGGCGGTGGCTCCGAGCGGTTCGTGGTCCGGACCGAGCGTCGTTACATGCCGCACATGGGCGAGACGATCTACATCCGGCCGCAGACCAGCGCGCTGCACGTGTTCAACGCCGGCTCCGGTTCCCGGATCTGAGCAACGCCGTAAGTGATTGAGGGCGGCCTCCCGGTCGGGGGGCCGCCTTCGTCATGAGAAGCGGTACAGCAGGTGCTGTTTCTCGCCGACGCAGGCCAGCACCTTGGTGTTCCACGAGCAGGACCCGGTGTAGACGTCGCGCACTTCGCCCATCGGCACTGATTCGTCGCCGAGGTGGACGCCGGTGAGGGTCCGGTTGCCTTTGGAGGCGGTGAGCGGGTCGGCGAAGCGCAGCAGGTTGCCGCCGTCCAGCCGGGCGGCCCGGCCGGGTTCGGTCCAGACTGCGGCGCCTTCCGCGTCGATCAGGGTGACGTCGTCGGTGCCGGCGCTGGTGCTGGCCAGCACCGAGTCGCCGACCGGGGTGAGCGCTTCGACCTCGGCGAGCGGCAGGTTCCACAGTTTGCCGCCGTTTTCCGCGTCCACGGCAATGACCTGGTCTTTCGTCCGGTCATATCCGTCGGTCTGGACGAAGCAGAGCCGCTTCTCGCCGCAGGGCGTGAACGTGCTGAGGGTGGCGTCGGCCGGTGCGGTGTACAGCGTGGCGGGCTCACCGGAGTCGTCCAGCGAGTAGCCGAAGACCCGGTCGGCGTTGCCTGTGGTGTCCTCGGCGAACAGCCGCCCGTCGTGCGCCAGGACGTCGTTGCTGGTGGACATGACCGCGGGCCAGGACCGCAGTTCTTTCCCGGAGTCGAGGTCGAGCAGGCGTACCACGTTGTCGCCGTTGATCTGAATGATTCGTGGGTCGCTGACCCGCGCGTTCAGCAGGCGTCCGAGGGTGGCCGACGGCCCGTGCAGGTCTTCGGGCGTGGTGGCCGCGACGATGGCGGAGGAGCCCGGGTCGTCTTCCTCGTGGGTGACGTTGCCGGTCTTGCGGTCCAGCCAGAGCAGCCGGTCTTCGCCGCGGTCCGCGACCAGCACGGTCCCGGCGCCGAGGTGCACGACGTCGGAGCTGCCGAGCGGCCGGTCCCACAGTTTCTTCCCGCCGTCCCCGGCGTCCAGGACCAGCATCGTGATTTTGCCGGAGGCGTTCAGCGTGGAGCGCAGCACCAGTTCCGCCGGCGTCGCCAGCAGCGTGTCCCAGCCGGTCACGCCGGGCTCTGTCAGCCGGGTGCGCCACAGCTCCTTGCGGGACTCGGTGTCGACGGCGACCACGCCGAGCGCTCCGGTCGAGTCGGTGTTCGCGAAATAGGCGCGGTCGCCGACCACCTCGGCGTCGGACCAGAACGAGCTGATCTCGACGGCCGGCTGATAGCCGCTCGGCTCGTCGAGCTGATGGAAGTCGAGGGCCGGGAATTCCGGCCGGAGCAGCACCGCGGTGGTCACCCCGAGCGCGACGACGCCGGCCACGATCGCTGCCAGAACCCGTTTGCGGTACGACCGGAGCACACTCCCGCCTCGGGGAAGCGCGGTGGTCTCCGGTTCGGCGCCCGGCATCGTCCAGGTGGAGTGCGGGTGGGCCGGTGACTGCGGATCGGACAGGTGGAAGGGCACGTGCCCGTCCTTGGCGATGGCGTCCGCCTCGGCGGTGGCCCACGGGTCGACCGGCTCCGCGTACTCCGCCTTGCCGGGCCGCTCCGCGTCGGCGCCCTCCGGCTTGCCGGGAACCGACATCTCGCCGCCCTTCTCCACCTCGCTGTCGGTCCGCCATGCTACCGACCAGGTCCGCGACGGCCAGTTCTTCGTGCGGTGGCGGCCCGGTGCGGCCGAACTGGGTGCTGATTCGAGATATTTCGGCTGGCTATCGTGGGCGCCATGCGTATCGAGCGAGTCACCGCCGCCGCCGACGTGCACCGCGCTGCCGACCTCTTCGACGCGCCGCCGCTCGAGGCCGCGACCGATCGCTTCCTGGCCGACTCCACCCATCACCTGCTGCTCGCCTACGACGAGGCGGACCGCCCGATCGGGATGATCAGCGGTGTGGAGACCACGCATCCGGACAAGGGCACCGAGATGTTCGTGTACGAGCTGGGTGTGGCGCCGGTGGCCCGGCTGCAGGGCGTCGGCGCCGCCCTGGTCGACGCGCTCGCCGCGGTGGCCCGGGAGAACGGCTGTTACGGCATGTGGGTGGCGACGGAGAACGACAACGAGGCCGCGCTCGCCACCTATCGCCGGGCCGGCGCGTGCGAGGAGATGACCTTCACCCTGCTCAGCTGGGATCTGAACGGGAAGTGACAAGCAGCCGGGCCGGGCGGTCCGAGGGCGGCCAGACGTACGGCAGGTCGTCGGGGATGTCGGCGCCGAACTTCGGCCGGTAGAAGTCCGGGTCCTTGCGCAGCAGCGCCGACCGGTGGCTGCGGTGCAGGTCCTCGTCGCCGAGCCAGGGCGGGAGCTCACCGGCCTCGGCGAGTTCCGTCGCGGTGCGGATCACCTCGATGCCGGTGGCGGCCCGCAGATCGGTCAGCAGGGTCGCCGCGCAGGTGTCGGCCCGTCCCGTCGCGGTCCAGACGTCACACATGTCCAGGCCGTACCGGACCAGGCCCTCCTCGTACCCCTGCCACATCTTGACCGCGGGGTGGTGCCGCCATCCGTAGCCGGGCTGGATCAGCCCGCGCAGCACCTGGATGGTCTCCACCCGCTGCTTGCCGAGCCGTTTGGTGTCGAGCGCCTCGGCGCTGGCGGTGAAGCCCGGATAGGGCAGGAACGTCTGCACGTTTCCGATTGTCCGTCGCCGGCCAGGCGCGGGCGTCATTCCCCCGCCATCCGCGAGCCGACGTAGATCACGTCCCCCAGGTCGTCACGGCCGAAGGCTTGTTCGTTGGTGAGGTGGCTGTCGTACGGGCTGACCCGGCTGATCTCCCGGCCCTCGCGGAAGACGAGTTGCAGACCGTGCTCCTCCTCCCAGGAGCACTCGCACTCCACGGAGAGGTAGACCGGCCCGTCCCGTTCGATCGACACCGCAGAGCCGAACGTGACGTGGTCCCAGACCTGCTCCGGCCCAGCGATCCGGACGTGTTCCCAACCTTCCTGGTCGAAGGCGTCGGCGACGTCCTGGTAGTAGTCCCAGACCGCTGACGTCGCGGCCGTCAGCACCGAGTCGTCGAGTCGCAGGAAGGCGGCGACCGCGCGGTGGAACGGCTCGGGGTCCTCGTCGTACGCCTCGGCGTCGGCCAGCACGAAACGGCACTCCCGGCCGCCGAAGACGGGCACCGGGACGGGGCTGCTCCGGTGGTGTTCCTCGGTCTCGTCGTAGGTGAGCGGGCCGAGGCCGGGGATTTCCATGCCGTGCACCTTAAGGGGCCGTGCACCCGGAAGAACGCGAGAGCGCGCGCCGCTGGACGTTGGCGGCGCGCGCTCTCGCTCGGGTAATGACTACTTGGCGACGAAGCCGTCGACCGGCTCCTCATAGAGGCGGGGGTCCTCGGCCTCGGTCGCGGGCAGGCCGGTCGCGGCGCGCTTGGCGGGGCTCGGGGTGGCCGAGGCGGCGGGCGCGACCGGGTCCACCGGGGCGACCGGATCGGCGTCGCCGGTGGTGGCCGGGGACTCGCCGGTTGCCGGGGCCTGCGTGGCGGGCGTGGTGACGGCCGGTGCGGACGGGGCCGGCTTGGCGGCCCTGCCGGTGGCGGGCCGGCCGGTCGCGCCGGTGCCGGTGATGTCGGACGCGGACGCGGCGGTGCCGGGGCCGGTGATGTCGGTGCCGGTCGAGCGCCGGACCGGGGAGCCGCCGATCGGGAGGCCGGCGAAGTCCGGCCGCACGTCGACGAACCGGCGCTGCAGCTCGTCCATCGCGGTGGTGGTGCCGTCCAGGCCGCCGAGCAGCGGGAAGTCCACGCTCTGCCGCTCCGCGCGGCCGGCCACCGGGCGCCCGCCCGCGGTGGGCGTGCCGGGCAGCGCGGACATGCCGGCCGGGGTGAGGCCACTGACCACCGGGAGCGTGCTGACGAGCCCGTCGACCGGCGCGTCCGCGACGGTGAAGTCCTGGCCGGCGAGCGGCATCGGGACGCCGGTGACCGGCACGCCGCCGAGGGCGCCGGCGGGCTCCGTCGAGTTCGGACGGGTGCCGCTGATCACGTCGGCGGCGGGCGCCAGCGGGCGGCGCCGGTCGGCCGGCTTCTCGATCCGGCGGGCCGGGCGCTGCGCGGGCAGCGCACCGGTCACGTCGGAGTCGGCGCCCGGCTCCAGCTGCAGGAGCTTGCGGTCGCCGCCGGGCTGCAGGGTGACCAGCGGCTGGCCGCTGAGCGGATCGGAGGCGAGCGGGCTGCCCACCCGCCAGTCGTTGGTCGGCTCCAGCGCATATCCGAGAGCGTCGAGGGGCGCTCCCGCACCGCCGGGGTTCGGCAGCGGCTCTGCCTGGGCGGGCGCTGCTCCGAGGAGGAGGAATCCGCAGGCGATCGCTCCGGCACACCACAACTTGCGCACTGATCTTCTCCTGGCCACATCGGACGATGATTCGGCGGGATGTCCGCCAAGTCGGACGAATGGTTCGGATGGGGCAACGAGCGGCCACGCGAGCGGGTTCCGGCTGACTACGATCTCGAACGTGAGTGTCGTTCCTGCTGAAGATCGATCCGGCCCGACGCAGTCCGATCCGGACAGACGCCCTCACCTGGTGCTCTGCGGCGCGGACGCACTCGTCTACACGCTCGCCGAGGAGCTGGCGAACTCGCGCCGGCGGATCCGGATCACCGTGATCACTCCGCATCGTCTCCGGCCGGACGTGCCCGACCTGGCGGGCCTCGCGGACCGCGGGGTGGAGTGGCACAAGGCCGACCGGCTGGACGAGCGCACCTTCCGGGAGGCGGGCCTGGCCGGCGCCACCGCGCTCGCCCTGGTGATGCCGGACGACATGGTCAACCTGCACGCCGCGCTCTGCGCCCGGGAGGTCGAGGCCCGGCTGCGGGTGGTGGTGCGGATGTTCAACACCGGGCTGGGCCAGAGCGTGGTGCGGCTCTTCCCGGACTGCGCCGTGCTCTCCGACGCGGAGATGGCGGCGCCGGCTTTCGTCGCGGCGGCGCTGGGCGAGGTCGCACCGACCCATTTCCAGCGCGCCGACCGTACTCTCTATGTCGCCCGCCGGCAGGATGTCGCCAGCCGGCGCGTGGTGCTCACCCTGGCCACCTCCGACGACCGCGGCGAGGTGCGTTACCTGCCCGCGGAACCGGGGTCAGCGGCGGCGCGGCCGACCGACCTGGTGCTGGCCGAGGCAGTCGGCCGACCGGCCGGTGAGGACGTCACCCGCCGCCTGCTCACCCGGGCCGGGCGCCGCAGACGGCCGTTGCTCGTCGTCGGCCGGGCGATCCGCGCGGCGCTGAGCCGCAAGCTCGGCATCGCCGTTCTGATCACCCTGGCCACCACCGTGGTGGCCGGGCTGGTGCTGAACAAGTTCGACAGCAGCGCCGACGGGCGCGGGCTCTGGACGTCGATCTACATGACGCTGCTTACCGCTGTCGGATCCTCCGATGTAGAGGTCGACCGGAACCCGGTCGCGCAGGCCGCGCAACTCGTGCTCACCATCGCCGGTCTCGCGCTGATCCCACTGATCACCGCCGCGGTGGTGGACGGCGTGGTCAACGCGCGGCTGGCGCTGAACCAGGGCCGGATCGCCGGGGAGATGAGCGACCACATCGTGCTGGTCGGCCTCGGCAACGTCGGCACCCAGGTCCTGCGGCAGCTCACCGACCTGGGGATGCGGGTGGTGGCGATCGACCGGGTGCCGGAGGCGCGAGGCGTGAAGAGCGCCCAGCGCCGCCGCGTCCCGGTGATCGTCGGCGACGCCTCGGCGGAGGCGACACTGCAGGCCGCCTCGATCGACACCTGCCGGGCGCTGGTCGTGCTCTCCACCGACGACTCGGTGAACCTGCAGGCGGCGCTGCAGTCCCGGGTGACCCGACCGGACCTGCGCGTGGTCCTGCGGCTCTTCGACGACGACTTCGCGCAGCGCGTCGAGTCGGCGTTCCAGATCACCGTCTCGCGCAGCGTGTCCCGGCTCTGCGCGCCGGTCTTCGCGGCCGCCCTGCTGGAACGCGACGTGCACGCCAACCTGCCGGTCGACCGGCAGGCGGTGATGGTCGCCACGGTGACGGTGTACGCCGGGTCCACCCTGGACGGGGCGCCGCTCGAGCACGCCGACCACCCGGGTGAGGCCCGGGTGATCGGCATGTCCGCCGCCGGTCAGGAGTGGGTCGACTGGGGGCCGGACCGCCGCCGGGTGCTCGCGGAGGGCGACCGCATCCTGGTGGCCGCCCGCCGGGACGGCCTGCGCGGCCTGGTCGAGCTGGCCGGTCCGAGCCTAGAGCAGGCCGGCCTCGACGCCGCTGAGTGACTCCGCCTCCACGCCGCTGAGCGACTCCGCCTCGATGCCGAGGACGGCCTGCTCGTCCGGCTTGTTGACCAGCACCTCGGACAGGTACGACTGAACCGTCGGGCCCATGCCGACGTCCCGGCCGGCCCGCTCGGAGAGCAGCCACTTGTGCTGGATGATCTGGGAGAAGATCTCCTGGGGCTCCAGCTTGCGGCGCAGATTGGCCGGCACCGCCCGGACCACCGGCTCGAAGACCTCGGTCAGCCAGCGGTGCGCGGCCTGCTGCTCGTCGGTGAGGTGGCTCTCCGCGCGGTATGTGTCCAGGTCGTTGAGCAGCTGCCGGGCCTGGTTCTCCTCGGCGTCCAGGCCGGTCAGCCGCATCAGGCGGCGGGTGTGGTAACCCGCGTCCACGACCTTCGGGCGGACCTTGTAACCGTTGTCCACCGTGGACATCGACACCTCGGCGACGTCGAAGCCCATCTCGTTGAGGCGGCGGATCCGGCGCTCGATGTGGTGCCGGGCGTCCTTGGCGACCTCCTGCTCGTACGTGACCTCGTGCCACAGCCGCTCGTACCGGGCCACGATGTCGTCGACCACCTTCTCCGGGTCGATCGACTCGTGCAGCAGCTCGGCGGCCTGCAGGTCGAGACACTCGCCGAAGATGTTCAGCCGCAGGATCTCGATGTCCTCGCTGCGCTGCCCCTCGGACAGCTTCGGATAGAGGTTGCCGGTCTCCGCGTCCACCAGGTACGCCGCGAAGGCGCCCGCGTCCCGCCGGAACAACGTGTTCGACAGCGAGCAGTCACCCCACGAAAAACCGGTGAGATGCATGCGTACGACCAGCGCGGCCAGCGCGTCGAGCAGCCGGTTCATCGTCTCCGGCCGCAGCACGCGGGAGAACAGGGCACGGTATGGCAGGGAGAACTGCAGATGCCGGGTGACCAGCACGGTCTCCAGCGGCTCGCCGTCCGGGGTCTGCCGGTCGGTGGCGATGGCGACCGCCTGCACCGCCGGGAAGTCGATCCGCTCCAGCGCGCGGAGCAGGTCGTACTCCTTCTCGGCGATCCGCTCCCGGGTCTCCTTCATCGCGTAGACGACGTTGTTCAGCTTGACGAACCGGACGATGTGCCGGGAGATGCCCTGCGGCAGCGCGACCAGGTGATCGGCCGGCCAGTTCTCCAGCGGAATGTGCCACGGCAGGTCCAGCAACGCCGGGTCGATGAGGGCGGACGTGATGCGCACTGCCCAAGTGTGCCGTGTCCGGCGGCGCGTCGCGTCCGTACGTGGCTCGTTACACAGGTGCGAAACGGCCGACCAATGCAGCGGGAGTGGCATGCGACGCAGGACAGCCATCGTCATCGGAACGTGCGCCGCGATGGCGCTGGTCACCACGGCCGGCGCGGTGGCATTCACGCAGCCCGGCGAACGTTCGCGGGTGGTCTGGCACGAACCGCCGGCTGTCGCGCGTACCCCGGTGGCGGTGCACGGCCAAGCGCCCGGCGTCACTTCTGCGCCGTCGCGGGCTGCGAGCGCGGAACGCCCCGGTTCGTCGGATCCTTCGCCCAGCGGCAGCGGCGACAGCAGCGCGCCGGCCACCACGGAGCCCCGCACCGAGTCGGCCACCGGGTCGGCCGCCACCCTGCGCGAGCGCGGCGATCGGCGGCACGAGTCGTCGCCGGCGACCGGGCGGCAGCGGGTCGGCGAGCTGGTGCGGGTGTCCCGGCTTCTCGGCTACCTGGCCGGGCCGAAGCGGGAGAGGTTCAGCTACCCCGGCGCGTCGTACGTGAAGCTGCACTTCGGCCGGATGGCGCTGCTGCCCGGCGACTACGTGACCGTGTCGAACCCGCAGAAGACCGAGTCCTACCGGTACGAGGCCGCGGAGGCCACCAGCCGCTGGGCCATGTCGATCACCGGGGACACCGCGGACGTGGAAGTGCACCGGGCGGTGAACCCGCTCGGCCTCGGATCGGTGCTGGGCAACCTGGGCGTGCGGGTCGACCGGGTGGCCAAGGGCTTCGGGCGGGGCGAGAAGGCGCCGGCGAGCCCGGGCCGGGAGGAGTCGATCTGCGGGACGGACACGTCCAGCGACGCGGTCTGCTACGAGTCGAAGGACCCGGTCGCCTACACCAAGTCCAAGGCGATCGCCCGGTTGCTGATCAACGGCACCGAGCTGTGCACCGGGTGGCGGGCCGGTCCCAAGAACCGCATGATCACCAACAACCACTGCCTGACCACCTCCGGCGAGGCCTACGACACCGAGGTCTGGTTCAACTACCAGTGCGCCAAGTGCGGCGGGTACGACGTCTTCAAGCCGACCAAGGTGTGGGGCGACAAGGTGCTCGCCACCGACCGGGTGCTCGACTACACGCTCTTCACGGTGGACGGGTTCGCCGCGATCTCGAAGTTCGGCTACCTCACCCTGGACACCGCCCGGCCGGCCAGGGGGCAGGCGCTCTACGTGCCGCAGCACCCGGCCGGTGAGCCGACCCGGATCGCCGGTGGCGCCGGTGACAAGGCGGGCAACTGCGCGGTGGAGAACCCGGACTACACGGGATATGCCGAACACTCCGACGTCTCGTACTACTGCGACACCGCGGGCGGGTCGTCCGGGTCGCCGGTGCTGTCCCGGGCGACCAACAAGGTGGTGGCGCTGCACCACTTCGGCGGCTGCCCGAACAGCGGCGTCCGGGGGGACCTGCTGTTCAACCGGTTGCGTGCACAGCTTTAGCTTGGAGGCGTGACTTCGACTCTTCCGGCGACCCGGGTCCGCAGCTGGTGGCCGGACGTGCTGGCGCTGGCCGGGTTCGCCGCGATCAGCGTGGCGCTGGCCCGGGGGGTGTTTCTCCGGCTCGACCTGCGGGTGGCCGAGTGGGTGCTCGCCAACCAGCCGGCCCCCGTCCACTGGACCGCCCGGGTGCTCAACTATCTGGGCCAGGGCGGGCAGGTGCTGATGCCGGTCGCGCTGGTCCTGACCGGCCTGCTGGTGCACCGGACCCGGTCGGTGCGTGCGGTGCTGCCCTTCGCGGCGGCGTTCGTGCTGACGTTCCTGACGATCGGCCCGGCGAAGGTCTTCTTCGACCGGGCCGCGCCGCGGTTCGCCGGCCCGGAGAAGGAGATCCTGTTCAACCCGTACGCATCGGGTGAGCTGGCGATGAGCTATCCGTCCGGGCACATGGGCAACGTGCTGGTCTGGTACGTGGTGCTCGCCATTCTGATCGTCGCGCTGATCCACCGGCCGCTGACCCGCGGGGAGTGGCTGGCGCTCCGGGTCGTGCCCGTGGTGATCGTCTTCGGGACCACGGTCTATCTGGGATACCACTGGGTGACGGACTCGGTGGCCGGCGTGCTGCTCGGGTTCTTCCTGGCCCGCCTGCTGGCCCGCATCTCCTGGGACCGGCTCCCGCTGCCGCCGCTGCGGGGCTGGGAACGGCCGGCCGGCCTCTGACCCGGACCCGTGGCCGCGTCAGACCCAGGTCCCGGCTCGCATGACCCGGCGCAGCTCCAGGCCCGCGGAGAGGACCACCACGTCAGCGCGGTGGCCCGGCAGCAGCGAACCGATCTGGCCGGCCAGGCCGAGCAGCCGCGCCGGCGTCGTCGAGGCCATCGCGACGGCCTCCACCAGCGTGAGGCCTGCCTGGACCGCGTTGCGCAGGGCCACGTCCATCGTCAGCGTGCTGCCGGCGATCGAGCCGCCCTCCGCCAGCCGGGCCACCCGCTCAGCGACCACGACCTCCTGACCGCCCAGCTCGTAACGGCCGTCCGGCATGCCGGTGGCGTCCATCGCGTCGGTGACCAGCAGGGACCGGTCGGAGCCGGCGCTGCGGGCCGCGAAGGCCAGCATGCCGGGATGCAGGTGGATGTTGTCGGCGATCAGCTCGACCGCGGCGGTCGAGGAGAGCATGCCGACCACCGGGCCGGGCTCGCGGTGGTGCGGCGGGCGCATGCCGTTGAAGAGGTGGGTGGCCAGGCTCGCGCCGGCTGCCACACCGGCGAGGGTCTGGTCGTACGACGCGTCGGTGTGCCCGATCGCCGCCAGCACGCCGTGGTCGCGCAGCAGGGTGATGGCCTCCAGCGCGCCCGGCAGCTCCGGGGCGATCGTCATCATCCGGACCGCGCCCTCGCCGACCTTGACGAGCTCGTTGATCTCGGTGGGCGCCGGGTCCCGCAGGAAGGCCGGGTTCTGCGCGCCGCAGCGGATCCCGGAGAGGTACGGGCCCTCGAAGTGGATGCCGGCAAGCACCCCCTCGGTCACCAGCGGCCGGTAGGCCTCGGTGGCCGCCCGCATCAGCTCGAACGGCGAGCTGACCAGGCTGGCCAGCAGCGTCGTGGTGCCGTGGCTCAGGTGGAACTCGGCCGCGCCCCGGGCCGCCGCGGGATCGCCCGTGGTGAACGTGTGCCCGCCGCCGCCGTGGCAGTGCAGGTCGACGAAACCGGGCACGATCACGTCGTCGCCCGCGGCGGGGTCCGGCACGATCGCGGCGATCTCCCCGCCGTCGAGGTCCAGGTGCCCGGGGATGACCGCGGTGGGGGTCACGATCCGGCCGGAGATCCGGGTCATGCGTTTCCTAAGGTGTCGAGAGCGAGCAGGGCGGAACCCAGGCAGCCGGCAGTGTCGCCCAGCTCGGCCCGGACGATCTCGGGGGTGCGGTGGAACGTGACGCCCCGCAGGACCGCGGCGCGTACCGGCTGGAGCAGACCGTCGCCGGCCTCGGCCAGCCCGCCGCCGAGCACCACCACGCCGACGTCGTAGAGCGCCTGGGCGGTCAGCAGGCCCTGGGCCAGCGCCTCCGCGGCGTCCTGCCACACCCGGGTGGCCAGTTCCTCGCCTTCGGCGGCCCGGATGGCGACGTCGTAGGCGGTGGCCTCGGCGATCCCCGACAGTTCGGCGTACCGCTGCCCCACCGCCCGGGCCGAAGCCTCCGCCTCCAAACAGCCGCGCAGGCCGCAGCCGCACTCCCGGCCGCCGGGCCGGATCACGATGTGCCCGATCTCGCCGGCCGCGCCGTGCGCACCGGGATAGCCGGCGCCGTCGACCACCAGCCCGCCCGCGATGCCGGTGCCGATCGCCACGAACAGCACGTGCCGGCGGCCCCGCCCGGCGCCCAGACGAGCCTCGGCGAGGGCGCCGACCCGGACGTCGTGGCCCAGCGCGGCGGGCATGCCCAGGCGTCGCGCGGCGAGATCACGCAGCGGTACGTCCCGGAAGCCCACGTTGGCCGACCAGACCGCCACGCCGTTGATCTCGTCGACCACCCCGGGCACGGCGATGCCCGCGGCGACCGGGGTGAGCCCGTCGGCGCGCGCCTTGGCGGCCAGCCCCTCGGCGACGGACAGGATGTTCTCGGTGACCGCCTCGGGACCCCGGGCGGCCAGGGTGGGATGACGTTCCTCGTGGTGGACGGTGCCGTCCGGGCGGACCAGCGCGCATTTCATCCCGGTGCCGCCCACGTCCAGGGCGACGACGACCCGGCTCATTGCAGGACGACAGATCTGGTCAGGTTGCGTGGGTTGTCCGGGTCGAGGCCCTGCGTGGTGGCGAGCAGCACGGCCACCCGCTGGGCCAGGACCAGGTCGGCCATCGGGTCGAGCGGGGAGCGCCCGCCGGTCCACCGGCCGAGGGAGGCGTAGCCGCCGTGGTGGCGGCTGTGCACGTACGCCGCGCCGGTCGCCTCCACCTCGTCGGCCAGCCCGGCCGGGACGTCACCGAACGCCCACACCACGCGGCGCGGCCCGGCGATCGAGATGGGGCCGTGCCGGTAGTCCATGGCCGGGTACGACTCGGTCCAGAAACCGGCCGTCTCCCGGCACTTCAGCGCGGCCTCCTCGGCGAGCCCGACGGTCCAGCCCCGGCCCAGGAAGGTGATCTGGTCGAACAGGGCCGGGTGCACCGGCAGCGGCAGCCGCACGGCGACCTCGCCATCCATCGCCACGGTCTCGATGTCGTGGCCGAGGTGCGCCCGGAGCAGGGCCAGCACGCTGGTCGCGAACCGGGTCTGCACCACCGACTGCTCGTCGGCGAAGTCCAGCACCACGGGGTGGGCGGCGATCGCGGCGGCGGGCTGCGACGGGTCGGCCGTGAGCACGGTGACCGGCGTGTTGTCGCCGACGGTGCGGATCAGGTCGACCACCTCGGTGGTGGTCCCCGACCGGGTGATCGCGACCAGGCGGTCGTAGCGCCGCCCGTACGGGAAGTCGGAGGCCTGGAACGCGTCGGTCTCGCCGTGGCCGGCCTGCTCGCGGAGCACCGCGTAGGACTTCGCCATGAACCAGGATGTCCCGCAGCCGACGACGGCGACCCGCTCGCCCCGCTCCGGGAGACCCGGTGACCCGGCTAGCTTCGCGGCCTGCCGCCAGCACTCGGGCTGGGTGGCGATCTCCGCCTTCACATGGCTCATGGCTGTTCCTCACCGGTAGTTAGCTGCGCATTCGCGCTCGGTTCCCGGGTCTTTCGCGCGTTATTGTGCTCATGACGTTGCCGTCGGGGCAAGTTCCCGAGGTCGTTCGCGCATGTGGCGGCTTTGCTTCCGGGCCTTTCGCGCACTAATGTGCACACACTTATCATGAAACGTGCATCGGAGAGTGTCGGGTGGACCGGTACGCGCGGTGGAATGCCCTGCTCGAGCTACTCGCGGAGAGCGGCCGGGTAACGGTCGAAGAGGCGTCCGAACGTCTCGACGTGTCCCAGGCCACCATCCGCCGTGACTTCGACCAGCTCGCCCAGCAGCAGATGATCACACGTACCCGTGGTGGTGCGGTTGCCAACGGAGTGTCGTACGACCTGCCGCTGCGATACAAGAGCGCCAAACACTCCGCCGAGAAGCAGCGCATCGGCGAGGCGGCCGCCCGGCTGGTCACCCCCGGCACCGTCGTCGGGCTGAACGGCGGCACCACGATCACCGAGGTGGCGCGGGCACTGGCGGTCCGGCCCGACCTGAACGTCAGCGGCGACGGCGCCCAGCTGACCGTGGTCACCAACGCGCTGAACATCGCGAACGAACTGCTGGTCCGCTCCCGGATGAAGATCGTGGTGGCGGGCGGCGTGGTCCGGCCGCAGTCCTTCGAGGTGGTCGGCCCGCTGGGCGGGGCGCTGCTCAAAGAAGTGACCCTCGACATCGTCCTGCTCGGCGTGGACGCCCTCGACGTGGAACTCGGCGCGGCCTCCCACCACGAGGGCGAGGCGTCGATGAACAGCCTGATGGTGGCCCGCGCCAAGCGCGTCGTGGTGATCGCCGACTCGTCGAAGCTGGGCGGGCACGCCTTCGCCCGGATCTGCCCGATCACCAAGGTCGAAACTCTGGTGACGGACTCCGGCGCGCCGCCGTCGGTGGTGGCGGCCTTCCGTGAGGCCGGCGTCGAGGTCATCACCGCCTGACGGCATCGCGGGGTATCGATGTTGGTCGAAGCGCCGATATCACGCCTCCCTGGGCGGGCCGCTGTTCCGTGCGCCGTGCCGGCGGACATCGACCTGGACGCCGTCGACGATCTCGACGACGAGACGAGGGTGGAATCGACGAATTTCGGCACGGCGAGCGGGCAAGAGTGTCCCGGAGACGGCCTTCGTGACCTAGGGTGCGGCGAGTGACCGCCGTACTCGAGATATCAGGGCTGCGGAAGACCTATCGCGGCCGTAAAGGTGTCCGGAACGCGCTGGACGGCTTCGACATGGTCGTGGAGGCCGGGCAGGTGCACGGGTTCCTCGGGCCCAACGGCTCCGGCAAGACCACGACGCTGCGTACGCTGCTCGGCCTGATCAAGCCGAACGACGGCCGGATGGCGATTCTGGGGCGTGAGGTGCCGAAGCATCTGCCGCAGGTGGCCCGCCAGGTCGGCGCGATCGTGGAGAGCCCGCAGTTCTTCGGCAATTTCAGTGCCGAGGCGACGCTGTTCCTGCTCGCCGACGCCGGTGGCGTCAACCGCAACCGGGTCTATTCGGTGCTCGATCTGGTGGGCCTGCGGGATCGGGCCAAGGAGCGGGTGAAGACGTACTCGCTCGGCATGAAGCAGCGCCTCGCGGTGGCCTCGGCGTTGCTGAAGGAGCCGAAGCTGCTGATCCTGGACGAGCCGGCGAACGGTCTGGATCCGGGCGGCATCCGGGAGATGCGCACGCTGATGCGGGACCTCTCGTCGGCCGGGATGACTGTGCTGCTCTCCAGTCACATCCTCGGCGAGATCCAGCTGATCTGCGACTCGGTCACGATCATCTCGGCGGGGCGGCGGGTCACCTCGGGCTCGGTCTCCGACGTGCTTGCCCGGCACCGGTCCGGCGCGGTGAAGGTGCGCCTGGAACCGGGCGTCGATCTGTTGAACGCGGCGCAGATCCTGCGGACGGCCGGCGCCCAGGTGAGTCTGGAGAACGACCATTTCACGGTCGGCAACGCCAGCAATCCGGCGCAGATCACGAAGTTGCTGGCCGAGCGGCAGATCTATGTGAGTGAGCTGACCCCGGTCGCGGCGGATCTGGAGGACGTCTTCCTGGAATTGACCGGCACGGCGCCGGTCGAGGGGCAGAACCGGCAGGTCGATCAGGTGTCGGCCGCGGGCAAGGGCGGGTGGGGTCAGTGAGCCTGGCACGTGCCGAGACCCGGCGGCTGTTCAAGCGCCGCTTCACCCGATTCCTGCTCACCGGGGTGCTGCTGATCCTGACGGCGGTGGCGGTCGGCGTCTATTTCTCCAACCAGAAGGTCACCGAGACGCAGATCGCGCAGGCGAAGGCCGACGCCGACCGGGATTACCAGCAGAGTGTGCGGACCGCCGCGCAGGACAAGGAGAAGTGCCTCGCGGCGGCGGGCACCCCGGATGCGGCGAACTGGCCGCCGAACTGCGACGAGCTCTACACGCCGTCGCCGGAAGACTTCAACTACGTCTGGTACATGCAGGAGACCTTCGAGTTCCGAGGCGAGTTCCCGAACATGATCTCGGTCTTCGCGGTGGTGCTGGCCGCCGCGGCGTTCCTGATCGGAGCGTCCTTCGTGGGCGCCGAGTGGAACAGCGGCGGCATGATGAACCTGCTGCTCTGGCGGCCGCAGCGGATCCGGGTGCTGGGCACCAAGCTAGCCGTGTTCCTGGGCTGGCTGGCCGCGTTGTCGGTGCTGCTGGGCGCGGTGTGGACCGGGGTGTTCCACGTGATCGCGGAGTTCCGCGGCACCACCGAGGGGCTCACCCCGGGCGCGTGGCAGTCGATCGGGCTGTTCGGTCTGCGCGGTCTGGCGCTGATCGTGGTGGCCGGCGCGCTCGGATTCGCGCTGGCCTCGCTGGGCCGGCACACCGGCATGGCGCTCGGCGCGCTGATCGCTCTCGGCGCGGTGCAGATCGGCGTCTTCGTGATGGCGCAGCTGGCCGGCCTGAAGTTCCCGGACGCCTATGTGCTGCCGTTGTGGGGCGTCGCGTGGCTGTACAAGGAGTTCGTGGTGGAGGACTACAACTCCTGCGACTTCTCCTCCACCTCCGGCTGCGAGGCGGCGACGTTCACGATGACGTGGCAGGCAGCCGGGATCGGCATGGCGGTGGCCGTGGTCCTCGTGGTGGGTGCTTCGATGTGGACAATGCGTAAGCGGGACATCACGTGAGGTAACGTACGCGAGGATCGCCGGCGACGTTTATGCTGGTGATCCCCTCGTACATCTGTGCTGGACGATGCCCCTTGGGAGTGCCATGCAGCCCGCCGCCGAACCGACCGGAGAGAAACCGGCCGACGAGCAGCAGCACATCCCCGCCCCGCGCGAGGCGTCCGAGCCGGCACCGGAGCCCACAGTCTCCGGCCTGGCCGAGCGGGAGCAGCAGATCCTCGCCTTCGAGGCGAAATGGTGGAAGCACGCGGGCGCCAAGGAGCAGGCCATCCGGGACACCTTCGGCCTCTCCTCGACGCGTTACTACCAGCTCCTCAACGCCCTGCTGGACAACCCGGCCGCCCTCGAGCACGACCCGGTTCTGGTCGGCCGCCTGCGACGGCTCCGCTCGACCCGGGCCCGGACCCGCCGGCGCTGATCAACCCCACGATCCCTTCTTTGGTACGAGCAATGGGCTCCCCGACCGCGACTACGCGTGCCGGGCCTACCCCGCGACCCGGCTGCGGCCCCCGGGCCGCAGCGCGGCCGCCGGGCTGAAGCGGCCCGGGGGGGGGGGGGGGGGAGAGGGGGGGGGGGGGGGGGGGGGGGAGGGGGGGGGGGGGGGGGGGGGGGGGGGGGGGGGGGGGGGGGGGGGGGGGGG
>NZ_JBVYOQ010000047.1:0-39947 GCF_056134165.1 Actinoplanes sp. 13
GCCCGGTGCGAAACCATCACACCCTTCGGCTTACCGGTCGACCCCGACGTGTAAATGATGTAAGCGAGGTCATCCGGCGAGACATCCACCCGCTCCGGCTCCCCAGCCAGCGTCGCGTCCATGCGCCACTGCGGCACCTCGAAAGGCAGATCGGCCGCCGTGATCACCCCGACCGCACCGGCATCCTCCACCTGCGCCTGCCACCGCGCCGGCGGCTGCTGCGGATCCAACGGCAACCACGCACCACCAGCCTTCAGCACACCCAACTGCGCCACCGGCAGATCCGGACCACGATCCAGCAGAATCCCCACCACCGCGCCCGGACCGACACCGAACTCCCGCTGCAGCGCCGCCGCCACACCATTCGACGCCACATCCAAATCGCCGTAGGTCAACTCCCGGCCACCGTCATGCATCACCGCGATCGAGTCCGGCGCCCACCCCGCGACCAGGTCATGCAGGAGCTGCGAGCCGTCACGGACAACCGGCGCCGGGTTCCAGCCGCTGATCTCCGCCCACTCCGCGGGCGCCACCAACGGCAACGACGCCACCTTCACCTGCGGATCCGCCACACCCAACCGCAACGCCCGCTCAAAATGCCGGATCAGGCGCAGCATCCGATCCTCGTCGAACAGCTCGGTGGAGTACTCCAGCCAGACGCTCAGCGACCCGTCGGCGGCCTCGTCGACCTGGAAGGCCATGTCGAAGCGGGAGGTGCCGTTGTCCACCGGCACCGGCTCGACGCTGAGGTCGCCGAGCCGGAACTCGTCGAGGATGGCGTTGGTGAGCAGGGTGAAGCTGATCTGGAAGAGAGGGTTGCGGCCGGGCACCCGGCCCGGTTTGAGCGCGTCGACCACCGTGCCGAACGGCACGTCCTGGTGTTGCAGGGCGCCCAGCACCGACTCCGAGCAGCGCTGCACGACCTCGGCGAACGTCGGGTCGCCGGCCAGGCCCACGCGCAGCACGGTGGAGTTGGCGAAAAAGCCGGCCAGGGCTTCCGTCTCGGCCCTGGTGCGGCCGGACAGCACCGATCCCACCACCACGTCCGGCTGACCGCACCAGCGCGACAGCACCGTCACGAACCCGGCCTGGAGCACGGCGAGCAGCGACGTCCGGGTCGTGCCCACCAGTTCGCGGACGCCCGCGACGACCTCGGGGTCCAGCGCCTGGCGGAGCACCGCGCCGGTGCCGGCCGGGTTCGCCGGGCGGGGCCGGTCCGCCGGGAAGTCCAGCTCCGGCAGGTCGGCCAGCCGGGACTTCCAGTACTCCAGCTGGCCCTCGATGACCTCGCGCCCGGCCCGGGACTGCCACGCCGCGTGGTCGACCGGCTGGATCCGCAGGTCGGGCAGCTGCCGTCCCTCGTACAGGGCGGTCAGGTCCTGGGCCATCAGGCCCACCGACCAGCCGTCGGTGATGATGTGGTGCATGACCAGCACCAGCACGTGCTCGGTGTCCGAGATCCGGGCCAGGGCGGTCCGCAGCAGCGGTCCGGTGGCCAGGTCGAACGACCGGCGGACCTCGGCGTCGGCCCACTCCTGGAGCCGGTCGCCCGAGGTCAGGTCGGTGACCGGCAGCTCCCAGGCCGCCGGGGGCGGTGCGATCACCTGGTACGGCGAGCCGTGCTCGGCGTGGAAGGTGGTGCGCAGGCTCTCGTGCCGTTCGACCAGCGCGCGCAGCGCCTCCCGCAGGGCCGGCAGGTCCAGGGTGCCGCGCAGCCGCAGCGCGAACGGCACGTGATAGGTGGCCGAGCCCTCGTTGAGCTGGTGGAGCAGCCACTGATAGCGCTGCAGCCGGGAGACCGGCAGGAAGCCGTCCCGCGGGATCGGCTCGATGGTGTTGCGCTTGGCGGCCTCGGCACGCCGCCGGCGCAGCCGCAGCTCGATGAGCGCCCGCTTCGGGTCGGCGACGTCTCCCACGGCGGCGGGCTGGTCGATTGCCGTCATCTCGCTGCTACTCCCCTCGCGTGCCGGGTGCCGCCGGCTCGGCGACCCCCTCGGAAAGCTCGTCGAGATCGTCGAGCAGCGCCTGTTCGACGATCTCGGTGAGCCGGTCGATGCTGCCCTCGGTGTAGACGACGATCAGCGGGACGGTGACCCCGAAGGCGTCGTCGAGGCGTCCCACGAGCTGCACGGCGCGCAGCGACGTCCCGCCGGCGGCGAAGAACGTCTCGTCGTCGTCGGCCGGGACGGCGCCCATCACGTCCCGCCAGATCGCGGCGACGTCGTCGCGCAGGCCCAGGCCGCTCATGACTCCGCCGTCCCGAACGCGCGGTCCCATTCCTTCTCGGCGACGGCCGCGGCCTGCCGCCACGGCGACTGATATTCCATCTCCGCGGCGTACCGGGCGATGCGGTCGCGGTCGGCCCAGACCTTGTGGAAGGCCTCGGCGTAGCGCAGCAGCAGGTCGCCGGACTCCGGGTGCAGGTGGGCCTTCTGGATGGCGAACGAGTTGTCGATCACCTGGTGGGTGGCCGGGAAGTCGTCCTCGCGGTAGGGGCGGTCGGTGACGCCGGGCAGCGCCCACGGGTACGGTCCCAGGCCGCGGCGCTCCCGGAAGACCCGCTGCGCGGGCAACGGCATCAGCTGGTACGGGCCGACCGGCACGTTCTCCGCGCGCAGCGCCCGCTGCACGGCCGCCCGGATCGGCCCGGCGTGCCCGGGGCCGAGCCCGAACGCGGCGGGGTCGATCCGGAACCGCAGGATGTGCCACGCGTGGGTGCGGTCGGTGCCCGCGGCCGGCCGGTGCAGTCCGTCCAGGGTGGCCAACTCCTGCAGCATCCGGCATACGTTCGCGTCGCGCTGCGCGTCCTCCTGCGGGAAGCGGGCCAGCTGGCTGCGGGTGAACGCGGCCTGCAGGGCACTGGGCTTGTTGTTCCAGCCCAGTTCGTGGGCGACGTAACTGCGCTCGCCGCGCGCCGGGATCAGCTCGCCGAACTGGCGCAGCATGGTGGCCCGGGTGGCCAGCGCCGGGTCGTCGGTGGTGATCAGCCCGCCCTCACCGCAGGTGGCGAGATTCTTGCTGACGTTCAGGCTGAACGTGTTGACGGCGCCGATCGACCCGACCGGGCGGTCCCGGTAGCGGGCGCCGTGCGCCTGCGCGGCGTCCTCCACCACCGGTATGCCGTGCCGGGCGGCGACGGCGCCGATCTCGTCCAGGTCGGCCGGCAGACCGTGCAGGTGGACGACGACGATCGCCCGGGTGCGCGGGGTGATCACGGCCTCCACCGTCTCAGCGGTGACGTTGTACGTGTACGGGTCGATGTCGGCGAAGACGGGCACCGCCATCAGGTGCAGCGGGGCGGCCGCGGTGGCGATGAAGCTGAGCGCCGGCACGACGACCTCGTCGCCGGGGCCGACGCCGAGCGCGCGCAGCGCCACCGAGATGGCCGCGGTGCCGTTGCTGACCATGACGCAGTGCCGGGTGCCGGCCTGCTCCGCCCATTCGCGTTCCAGGGCGGGGATCTCCTGCTCGCCGGAGGAGGCGGTGGTGTAGCGGCCCGAGTCGAAGGAACGCAGCACGGCCTCCCGGTCCTCGGGCATGACCCGGGGCCAGGCCGGGATGCGGGTGCCGCGGGGCACCGCCGGGCTGCCGCCGAACAGGGCGAGACCGGTGGTGGTGCGATTGCCGGAAGTCGTGGTCACAGCTCAGCTCTTTCCCGGTCCAGCGCCAGCAGGGCGCGCTCCTGGTCGTTCAGCAGGGCGTCGAAGCGGCGGCCCAGGCGCTGCGCGCTCAGGCCGTCGCTGGTCAGAGCGGCCATGATCCGGACCGCCGACCAGTGGTGGGCGAGCCGCTCGACCTCGCGGGCGCGCTCGATGAGGCTCGGTACGTCCGCGGCGCGGGCGGCCTCGGCGAGCCAGTCCGCGTGCACCGCGGTGCAGGCGAGCACCGTTCCGGCGGCGACGAACAGCTCGTCGCGGATGTCCTCGCCGGCGGCGAGCCGCTTGACCGTGTCGTCGCAGAACGCGCGCATCCCGGCGAGCCCGGTGTAGGCGCCGTCGCCGCTGCTCTGCTCGTCGAAGTGGCGCAGGTTGAGGCCGAGGACGCGGGCCACCTCGGCGCGGTCCAGCGCCGGGACGGTGGCGGCCGGCGGCAGGTCGACGGTCAGCCAGCGGTTGCCGATGTGGACGCCGGTGAAGAACATGTCCCGGTCGTGCACCACCTCGTTGCCGGAATCGCGGGACGCGGTCAGCTCGGCGACGGTGATGTCGCCGTGGAAGAACGGCGGCACCGCGTCAAGCACCCGGACGGTGCCCGCCTCGTCGTCGAAGCCGTGCACCACGACCAGATGGTTGGAGTGGACGTCCTGATAGGCCGGTCGGAACGGGAGGTGGAAGTTGTCCACGGCGACGGCCACCGGGCGGCCGCCGGCCACCATCTCGCGGACCTCGGCCCAGCCCTGCCCGGCATCCAGCGGCTCGTGCCAGGCGGAGGTGACCCCGTGGTACGGAGCCAGCGCGGCCAGCAGCGAGACCCCCGGCGGGCACGGGTAGTAGTACTCCTCCCGGCGCACCCCGTCGGGCCGGTGCCGGAACGTCCACGCCGCACCCAGCACCGGCAGGGCGGGCAGGCCGTGGAACTCCAGCAGGGTGGCGAAACAGGCGTGCAGGCAGCCGCCGAGGTCGTGCCGCCAGGGGCGTACGCCGTCCACTACCGTCCTCATCGCGGGTCCTCCTCGAAGCCGGCGGGAACGAGGGTCATGGCGAACACGTGGATCGCCGGGTTGTCGGGCAGGCGCACCGCACGCAGCCCGGTGGCGCGGGACACCGGCACCCGCAGGCGCCAGATCGACGGGCCGAACTTGCGCTCCACGTGCCGGGGATAGTGCAGGTGAGTGCACTGGTACGCCGGGCTCTCGCCGAAGCGCGCCGCGGTCTCCGGCCAGAAGTCCGACACCCGCAGCCACTCCGGGTCCACGGTCCCGTCGGCGTAGTGCAGCCACATCGGGTCCTCGGTGCGGCGCTCGGCCGCGGCCAGCAGCTGGATCCAGTCGTACCGGCCCGGTGGCACGCCGACGAGCTGCCCGGCGCAGCGGACGTTGTCGGGCCGGCCGGGCGCGGCGGGCGGGAACCGGAACGGGATGCCGTCCACCCGGACCGGGCCGGCGGCGGGCAGCTGCTCGGCGGGGTACGAGTTGCCCCAGATGTTGAAGCTGCCGGCCGCCGTGCGGTCGGCGGTGGTGATGCCGGTGTTGTCGGCGTACGGGTCGAGGTCGACGACGACCGGGTCGCGCCGGTCCACGAGGTCGGTCAGCGGAGCGATCATGAGCACCTGGCCACGGTCGTAGTGACGGGTTGCGGGAAGAGCGCCGGCTCGGCGCCGGGCGCGGGGCGGTAACGGGCGTGCAGCAGCGGGTCGGCGGTGCGCGGCATGAGATGGGCCGGAACGCCGGCCCTGGGCAGCGCGAAGGTGACCGAGTCACCGTCACGCCGGCCGTCCCGGGCCAGCACCCCCAGCAGTTGTTCCTTGGTGCGGGGCCCGGGAGCGGGGTGGACGTCGACCCCGGCCAGGAGCGGCCCGCGAGCCCCGTGCCGGGTGCCGGCGTCGCGGTTCTGAGCGGCCAGGACGGCGGTGAGCGGTTCCGGGTCGCCGGCTGTCGCTGTCAGTCCCCGCTCGTCGAGGATCCAGACCACTGTCAGGGCTTGCGGCGGGGGCGGCAGCCAGGCCGGCCCGGCCGCGGTGGGTGTGCCCGGTGTCCTGGTCATCGTCACCTCGCTCAGCGGCTTGTCGCCGGGGAGCCAGTGCCGTTCGGGCCGGAAGCCCAGCCTGGCGTAGAACGGGGGCAGGCAGCGCTCCACGACGGCGTCGAGGAGGAGCCGGCCGACGCCCTCCCGGGCGGCGGCGGCTTCCACGGCGGCGAGCAGCGCCCGCGCGGCACCGGTGCCGCGGCGGGCCGGATCGGTGGCGACGCGGGTGATCTCCCAGACGCCGGGGCCGGGCCGCACCCGCAGCACACCGGTGAGCTCGCCGGCGGAGTCCTGCGTGATCCACACCAGCGTGCCGGCGCGCGCTCCCGCGCTGACAGCTTCGGCGGTGTCCCGGGCGCCGTCGGGCACCGGCAGGCCGGGGAGCGGGTCGCCGGCCCGGTAGGCGGCGCGGGTGAGGGCGGCGATGCGCCCGGCCCATCCGGCACGGGCCGTGTCGGCGGGATCCAGCGCAACCACGGCGGGCGCGGGCGCGGCGGGCGCGGGCACGGCCACGCCGGGCGGGGGCGTGCTGGGCGGAGGCGTGCTGGGCGGGGGCGTGCTGAGCAGCTCAGTCATGGCCGAGCACCAACTGGTGGAAGCAGTCCGCCGCGAACTCCAGGGCCTCCACCGCGATCCGCTCGTCCGCGCAGTGCAGCAGGCCGCGGTAGCTGCGATCGAGCGGATGCCGCAGCGGGAACCAGCCGAAGCATTGGATGCCGAGCCGGGGGAACAGCCGCGCGTCGGTGGAGGCGGTGGTCACCATCGGGAAGGCGATGCCGCCGGGGTCCGCGGCGGTGACGATGCCGGCGAGCCGGTCGTAGAAGCCGTCGAGCCGTGGCGGCGGCATCATCTCGCCCTCGACCAGGATCTCCAGGTCCATCTCGCAGCCGGCGCGGTCGCGCAGCGCGGTGAGGAAGTCCGCGGAGCTGAACTCGCCGGGCAGCAGGCGGCCGTCGAGCTCCACCGTGATGTCGGTGGGCAGCACGTTGGTGGCAGTGCCGCCGTGCACGACGGTGGCGTTGACTGTGTGGCGCACCAGCGAGCGCAGATATCGCACGTCGGCGTCGTCGAAACCCGCCAGGGCGGTGACGTCGGCCGGATCGTCGCGGAACCGGGCCAGCCGCCCGCTGACCGGCTCGGGCAGCTTCCCGGCCAGCTCGTCGAGCATCCGCCGCACCACCGGCGTGAGGCTGATGTCCAGGCCGCCGTCGTCGATGGCGGCGAGCAGCCGGAACAGCTTGTGCGCCGCACCGCCCGGCCCGGCCACCCGGGAGGCGTGACCACCGGCGCCGCGCAGCGTGGCCCGGACCCAGCAGGCGCGTTTCTCGGCCACCACGATCGGGTGCAGCCGGGTCTGCCGGCCCAGGCCCAGTTCGGCGCCACCGTCCTCACCGATCGCGTACCGCACCCCGGCGAACAGCTCGGGATGCCGCTCGACGAGGAAGTGGGCGCCGGTGGCGCTGCCGGCCTCCTCGTCGGGCATGACGGCGAGGATCACGTCCCCGGCGGGCGGGGTGCCGTCGGCAGCCAGCCGCAGCACGGCCGCCAGCATGGCCGCCAGGTGGCCCTTCATGTCGACGGCGCCGCGGCCCCACAGCTCGCCGTCGACGATGTCGGCGTCGAACGGCGGCCGGGTCCACGGCTGCCCGGCGACCGGGACCACGTCCACGTGGGCGTGCAGCAGCAGCGGCGGCGCGACGCCACGGCCGGCCAGGCGGGCGACGAGGTTGGGGCGTTCCGGGTCGGCGGCCAGCAGCCGGGTCTCCAGCCCGGCCGCGTCCAGCAGGTCCCGGATCCAGGCGACGCAGGCGGCCTCCGCGCCGGGCGGGTTGACGGTGGGGAATCGGATGAGCTGTTGCGCGATGGCCACCGGCCCGGCCGGCAGGACCGGCGCGGGCGTGGTGGTCGTGCCGGCTGCCGTCATCGTGGGTGTCCTTCCGTAGGGAGAGCTGCGCGGTCAGGCCGGGGCGAGCGCGGCCGCGTCGCGGAGCAGGCCGGCCGCGCCCGGACGCAGTGAGGCGGTGACCGGCAGGCGTTTGATGCCGGCGACGAAGTTGGACTCGAGGTGTTCGATCGGGCCGGCCACCTCGAACCGCTCGACGGTGCGGACGAGTTCCTCGAAGAGCAGGTTCAGCGCGATCTTGGCGAGCGGCGCGCCGATGCAGTAGTGCGGTCCGAACCCGAAGGCGACGTGCCGGTTGGGCCGGCGGGTGACGTCGAAGCGGTACGGCTCGGGAAAGACGTCCTCGTCCCGGTTGGCCGATCCCAGCCAGGTGACCAGCGCGTCACCCTTGCCGATCGGCACACCGCCCAGCTCGCAGTCGCGGACGGCGTACCGCAGGAAGTGGTTGGCCGGCGACGCCCACCGCAGGCCCTCGTCCACCGCGCCGGGAACCAGCGACGGGTCGTCGAGCAGCCGCTGGTACTGCTCGGGGTGCTCGATCAGCGCCAGCAGGGTGGCGGCGATGGCGTGCGGGGTGGTGACGTTCGCACCGAGCAGCAGGCTGTAACAGTTGTAGACGATCTCGTCGTGGCGCAGCCGGCGGCCGCCGGCCTGCATGGTGCGCAGGAAGCCGATCAGGTCGTCGTCGCCGCCGGGGTGGCGGCGCACGTGCCGGGAGAAGTACGCGAACAGCTCGTGGTGTGCCACGGCGAGGCTGCCGTCGCCCTCGCCGTAGTCCGGGTCCTCCGGGGCGATGGCCATCGTGGACAGCTTGGTGAGGCGGGGCCAGTCCTTCTCGGGCAGGCCCATCAGCGCGCCGATCAGGGCCATCGGGAAGGCCGGGGCCGCGGCGGCGACGTCGAAGACCCCGCCGTCGAGCAGCGGCGCGATCGTCCGGTGGACGAGGCGGCGGATCTGCGGCTGCCGCTCGCGCAGGGAGCGGTGCGACATCACCTTCGTCAGCGGCTCCCGCATCGCGGTGTGCACCGGCGGGTCGCTGGCCGCCAGCATCTTGTTGCCGGCCGGGTCGTCGGTGCCGAGGATGCTCAGCAGGGTGCCGCGGCTCGAGGTGAAGCGGGTGTGGTCGCGCAGCACCTCGTTGACGTCGGAATAGCGCGTGATGTTCCAGAACCACCGCCCGTCCGGCAGCGTCTGGCGGTGCACCGGTGAGCGCCGGCGCAGCGCCTGCCACAGCGGGTGCGGGTCGCCGTGGGCGTAGAGGGCCGGGTCGTACAGGTCGAGGGAGTCGAGGTCGACGGCGTCGGGGTCCCCGGCCGGGACGCTGATCCTCACTCCTGGGCCTCCTTGATCGCGATGGTCAGCTCGGCCACGGTGGGGTTGAGGTAGAACTCGCGCGGGGTGATGAAGACGTCCCACCGCGCCGCGATCTCGCCGGCGATCTGCACGGCCATCAGCGAGTGGCCGCCGAGCTCGAAGAAGTCGTCGTCGGTGCCGACCTCGTCGACGCCCATCAGGTCGGCCCAGACAGCGGCGAGCGCGATCTCGATCTCGTCCTTCGGGGCCACGTAGTCGCTGCTGAGCTCGGGGCGCCCGGGTAGCTCGTACCGGCGCAGGGCGGCCCGGTCGACCTTGCCGTTGGGGTTGAGCGGCAGCTCGTCGAGCGGGACGAAGCGGGCCGGCACCAGATATTCCGGCAGCTGCCCGGCGAGTTCGCGGCGCAGCTCCGGCACGGGCAGCGCGTCGTCGCCGACGAGGAACGCCACCAGCCGCCGCCCGGTGCGCGGATGGGTCTGGTCCACCACGACCGCGTCGCGCACCCCGGGCTGGGCGAGCAGGGCCGCCTCCACCTCGCCGGGCTCGATCCGGAAGCCTCTGATCTTGACCTGGTCGTCGGCCCGGCCGAGGAACTCCACCGTGCCGTCCGGCCGGAACCGGGCCAGGTCGCCGGTGCGGTACATCCGGGCCCCGGGCTCGGACGCGAACGGGTCGGGCAGGAACCGCTCCGCGGTGTGGCCGGGCCGGCCGAGGTAACCGTGTGCCAGGCCCTCGCCGCCGGTCCACAGCTCCCCCACGTCGCCGTCGGCCACCGGGCGCAGCCGGGCGTCGAGCACGTGGACGGTGGTGCCGGTGATCGGGCTGCCGATCGGCACGGTCGCGGTGGTGACCGGCTCGGTCATCGGGTGGCAGCAGGTGAACGTGGTGTTCTCGGTCGGGCCGTACCCGTTGACGACGGTGGTACCGGGCAGCGCGGCGAGGGCCCGGCCGACGTGGGCGACGGAGAGCACGTCGCCGCCGGCGAGCAGGTAGCGCAGGCCGCGCAGGCGCTCGATCGGGCCGTCCACCATCTGGTGGAACAGACCGGCGGTGAGCCACAGGATCGTGACGCCGGTGCGCTCGATCGTGCCGGCCAGGTCGTGCAGGGTGGGCTCGCCGGCCGGGAAGACCACCAGCCGGGCGCCGTGCGCGAGCGGGGCCCAGATCTCCAGGGTGGAGGCGTCGAAGGCGACCGGCGCCAGGTGCAGGACCGCGTCGGCGGCGCTGATGTCCAGGAACGACGGTTCGGCGATGAGCCGGACGACAGCGCGGTGCGGAACGATCACGCCTTTCGGGGTGCCGGTGGATCCGGAGGTGTAGGCGACGTAGGCCGGGCTGTCCCCGGTGCCGGCCGGGTCGCCGCCGGCCGCGGCCTCGGGGTAGGAGGCCGGGTCGTCGATCGCGACGAGGTGGGCGGCGAGCCCGTCCGCGTCGGCCAGCGTGGCCCGCTCGGTGAGCAGCACCGAGATGCCGGCGTCGGCGACCGTGTGCCGCTGCCGTTCGCGCGGATGGCGGGTGTCCAGGGCGACGTAGGCGCCACCGGCCTTGAGAACGGCCAGCAGAGCGACGATCAGGTCGGCCGAGCGCCGGGCGTGCACGCCGACGTTGTCGCCGGTGGTGACACCGTGCCGGCGCAGGGTCCCGGCCAGCCGTTCGGCCCGGGCGTCCAGCTCGGCGTAGGTCAGGCGGACGTCGCCGCACTCGACCGCGCAGGCGTCCGGGGTCCGCTCGGCCCAGGTCCGCACCATGGCGTGCACGGTGAGCGAGCCGGCCGCCGTGCCTCGTTCGAGGGTTACCGAGGTAGCTGTCATGTCCATTCTCTCCATCGGCGTTGTAGTGAAACGGCCGGAGACGTCTCCCGGGGTGACTGCCGCTGACAGCGGACGGCGGGTCAGGCCGGCGCGGCCTGGCGCAGGCTCAGCGGCCGCATGTCGGTCCAGACCTCGTCGACGTGTGCCAGGCACACCGCCTTGGTCCCGCGGGTGCCGTCGGCACGCCATCCGTCCGGTACGGCCAGTGCGGCGGGCCAGATCGAGTACTGCTCCTCGTGGTTGACCACCACGACGTACTCGGTTGTGTCCTCGTCCTGTGAGCCGGGCATCGGATCCACCTCTCTTCTGGGCGTTCACCACCTGCTAGGAAGCTATGGCCGGCGCCGTGTCGCACACATCCACGCGGCAGTGGAATCGGCACCGACTCAGCCGTGGACGGGCGTTGCAGCCGGGGTGGCCGTCGCGTTGACGGCGGTCCACACGGCGTCGGCGGTGGCGACGAGCCGGCCTCCGGCGGTGTAGAGCGCGGTGGCGTTCACGGCGGTGCGGCCGGAGGTGCGCACCCGCGCGCCGACGATCACGTACGCCGAGCCGGCGGGGACGGTGTCCGCGCCGTAGGCGGTCATCCGGGTGAGCAGCATCATCTGCGCCCTCAGATCCTCGGTCCAGCCACCGGGACAGTCGAGCGCGGACCACACGACGGCGGGGTCGACCGTGCCGTCCGGGCGGGCGAAGCCGGGATCCGGCGTCCACAGGCAGGCGACGGTGCCGGGCCGGCCGGGCACCGGCCCGGGACGCAGCGCGAGCCCGTCCGGGCGGTCCGTGCCGCAGGCGAAACAGGTCGGTGCGGGATGCCGGGAGCCGCCGTAGTAGTGCTCCTCCGTGGACGAGGCCACCTCGGGCGAGACCGGGTCCGGCGCGGGTGACCGGGTCGAGCCGGCGGCGGCCACCGTGGCCACCAACTCGTCCCGGTAGAGGATCGACGTCCGCCGGGGCCCGGGACGGACCGTCATCGTGGCGTCCAGCGGAGGTGGACGCGTCAACGTGACGGCCGGGTCGGCGTGGTGCGTCAGGGCGGCGAAGACGCCGCAGGCATAACCCCCGGTGACGCTCTCCGGCGGGCCGTTGAAACGGGCCGGGACGACGACGGTGAGTTCGGTCGTATCAGTGGGCATGATGTCTCCGGTCGATGTCCGCCGAGGTGCTCAGGTCGTACCCCACCGTGCTCCTGCTCGTCAGGCGGCCTCGCGCACCAGGCCGGTCTGATAGGCGAAGGCGACGAGCTGGGCGCGATCGCGCAGGTCCAGCTTGTGGCGGATGCGGTGCAGGTGGGTGCGCACCGTGCTCACGCTGATGTACAGCGACGCGGACGCCTCGTCGATGGACATGCCGTGCCCCATGAGCGTCAGGACCTCGCGTTCGCGCTCGGTCAGCCCGACGATTTCCGGCGAGGTGGCCGGCCGCGGGCCGCCGCCGAAGTCGCAGAACCAGGTGATGAGCTGCTCCGAGACCTCCGAGCTGAGCACGGTCCGGCCGCGCACCATGCACCGGGTGGCGGCGACGACCTCGTCGGAGTCGGCGTCCCGGCTGAGCAGGCCCTTCGCCCCCGCCTGCAGCAGCGACGAGATCACCTCGTGGGTCATCTCCTGGTAGAAGACCAGGCAGTTGGTGTGGCCGCCGGCCTGCTCGTCCTTCCCGGCCAGCTCGCGGACGAGATCGAGGCCGGCGCCCGGTCTGGCGGTGCCCAGCAGCAGGGCGTCCGGCCGGAGATTGCGTGCCTGCACGGCCGCCTCGTGCAGGTCCGAGGTGGCGCCGACGACATCCAGGTCCGGGATGGCGTCGAGCAGTGTCCTGATCCCGTCACGGACGAGCGGAAGTTGGTCACACACAAGCACGGTGCCCAGCATGATTCCCCGATCTGATCGGCTTTTGGCCATGACCACAGTCACGCTGATAATGACTATCATAGATCTATGTGATTCGCTGACCGATCCCTGAAAGCTCGATCCAAAGCGCGTCATCGCACAAAAAGGAATCGTTCCGGACATCCCGCGCATGAATGAAGGTTCGAATTGATCAAGGCCCTGAACAGGAGTTAATGCAGGTCACGCACATCCGCCGCAGGCCCGCCACCCAAGCATTGGGAGGCGGGCGGGAAATTCCCTGGTCCGGCGCTATTCCTCGTTCCAAACACTGGAATTGTTACAGAGTTTTGTATGCCGTAGGGAAAGTAACAATGGCGGGGTCAGCCTGGTGCAGCCTCTTCCTTGGCGGCCTGCGCCGGGCCTGCCTCCAGCGGATCCTTCAATCGGAGAACGGGCGACAAGAGCAGGATCAGCGTCGGCAGCAACAGACCCGCCACACCGATGAACAGACCGTTGCGGACGCCGACGGTCGTGGCGACGACGCCGGTGGCCAGCGAGCCCAGCGGCACTGCCGCGTAACTGGCCAGCCGCATCACCGCGTTGACCCGCCCCAACAGGTTCGCCGGTGCCACCGTCTGGCGCAGCGTGACCGAGCCGATCACCGAGATCGTCACCCCGAAACCGGTCGCCAGGTACGCGGCGGCGATCAGGATGCCCGAGGTCAGCTGCGGCCCGTCGGCGAGCGGAACCAGCACCGGGGCCACGCAGCCGAGCGCGGTGCCGGCCACGAAGGTCGGGCCGAACCCGAACCGGCGCACCACCCGCGGCGCGACGACGGCACCGGCCAGCCCGCCCAGGCTGCCGACGCTGATGCACAGGCCGAGCATCCCGGCGCTGAGGCCGAGCTGGGTCAGCGCGTAGAGGACGATCAGCGTCTCGCCGAACTGGACGAAGAAGTTGTAGGTGAACGACTCCAGGCAGATGGTGCGCAGGAACGGGTTGCGGGCTACCACCGCGAGGCCGTCGGCGACCTGCCGGCGGAGCCCGGCCGGCGGCTCGCCGTCGTCGGCCGGCGAGGTGTCGGGCGTCCGGATCGCCTTGAGCGTGAACACCGACAGCAGGTAGGAGACGGCGTCGACCAGCAGCGTCACCGGCGCCGTCAGCACCTGGACCAGCCCGCCGGCGACACCCGGGCCGGCGACCTCGGAGACCGAGTAGCTGACCGACAGCTTGCTGTTGCCGTCGACGAGCTGCTCCTTGCTGACCACGGTCGGCAGATAGGACAGATAGGCCACGTCGAAGACCACCGTGCCGGCGCCGATCAGCAGCAGTGCGACGGCCAGCCAGCTCAGATGGAGCAACCCGGTGACCCCGGCGACGGCGATCGCCGTGATCAGCACGCCGCGGAGGAGGTTCGCGGCGATCATCGCCGGGCGGGCCGGGTGCCGGTCGATCCAGAGCCCCACCGGAAGGGTGAGGAACAGGAACGGCAGGAACTCCATGGTACGGAGCAGGCTCAGCTCGCCGGCGTCGGCGCCGAGTGCGGTGATGGCCAGCACCGGCACGGCGAACGTGGTGATCTGGCTGCCGATCATGGAGACCGACTGGCCGCCCCAGAACCAGAGAAAGTCCCGGTTGCGCCAGATCGACGCCGGCACCTTCGTACTCGTCATCCCGTCACCTCCGCGCTCCCCCTTACCCGAGAGGTCCGGGCGTAACCACCTTTCTGGTTTTGATGGTGTCGAATCTCGTGGGCGGGGCACACTGGGCAGGTGAACACCGGTCCGACCCGCAACATCCCCGCCACCGCACCCGGCCGGCTGGAGCTGGTTCAGCGTTTCCTGAACTCGCTGCACGTCGAACGGGGCACCGACGCGCTCGACGTGCCCGCCCGGGCGTACTCGTGGCTGGCCGACGCCGGCCGGCCCACGCCGCCCCCGCCGGGCCCCGGCGACCTGGACCGGCTGCGCCTGCTGCGCCGCGAGCTCCGGGCCGGATGCGGCGACGGCGACCGCGACGACGAGGCGCTGGCCCGGCTGGCCACCGACGCGCCACTCGTCGTGGTCCCCGGCGAGAACGGCGCCCTGCGCCTGATGCCGGCCGGCGACGGCCACCGGGCGGTCCTGGCCATGCTGCTCGCCGCGGCCTACGAGGCACAGTCCGACGGCACCTGGACCCGCCTCAAGATCTGCCACCACGACGGCTGCCGCTGGGTCTTCTACGACGAGTCCCGCAGCCGAACGGCGACCTGGTGCGCGATGGGCATCTGCGGCAACCGCACCAAGGTCGCCGCCTACCGCCGCCGGCGCGCGCGCAACGACGTCTAGAGCTCGCCCCGATACCGCTCCGCCAACAGGCCGGCGGCACGACGGCGCAGCTCGGTCGGCCGGCCCCAGAGCAGCGCGTCGACAGCCGCCCGGCGGTAGAACAACTGCGCGTCGTGCTCCTCGGTCATGCCCACCGCGCCGTGCAGCTGAACGGCCTCGGTGCCGGCCGTGCGCACCAGCTCGGCGGCGGTGGCCAGCGCCTGATGAGCGGCCAGCCGGGCGTCACCGCCCTCGTCCGCCGTCGCGGCCGCGTGCAGCACCAACAGCCGGGCGGCGTGCACACCCGTAGCCAGATCCGCCATCCGGAACGCCGGCGCCTGGAACCGCCCGATGGCCTGCCCGAACTGCCGCCGCTCCCGCAGATAGCCGGCCGTCTCGTCCAGAGCCGCCTGCGCGGCCCCCACCAACTGGGCGGCATGCCGGATCCGGGCGGTCACCAGCGCGCCCGCCCAGGTCGTACCGTCGCCCAGCTCCTCGACGTCCTTGAGCGGCACGTCCCGGAAGATGACCTCGTAGAAGTCGCCGCGCCCGATGTCGTCGTGCCGGCGCCGTTCGACGCCGGGGTGGGTGCCCGGCACCAGAACCAGCTTCTCCGCACCGACCAGCAGGAACCAGGCGACGTCCGGGGCGAACGCCACGAACTGCCGGGTCGCCCGCAGGACGCCGCCGCTCACGTCGAGCGCACCCGGCACGTCCGGCTCGTCCCGGGCGCTCTCCCGGACCGCGACGGCGACGGCTTCACCGCCGGCCATCCGGGCGGCCAGGTCCTCGCGTCCCGCCCCGGCGGCGAGTTCGATCGCGAGCGCGGTGTCCGCCCAGGGGCTCTGATACAACGCGGCGCCGATCTTCTCGGCCAGCACCACCTGATCGGCGAGCCGTGGCCTCCCGTCGCGGGGCAGCCCACCCAGGTCGCACAGCGTCTGCCAGACCGCCTGCCGGGCGTCCGTCTCGACGTCGTCGAGGGGTGCCACCGCGCCGGCGCCCAGCTCCCGGCTGCCCATCCGGCGCAGTTCCTCGCGCAACTCGCCGCCGAGAAGCTCGTCGAAGGTCGTGTTCACGGGTCATCCTTCCCTGGAACGAGGCTCAGGACAGCAGCTGCAGGCCGGTCGAGGCGATGAGGTAGCGCATGATCTCGGAGGTGCCGGCCGACAGGGTGATCCCCGGGCCCTCCCGGTGGGCCGCCTCGCGCCGGCCCCCGGTGGTGTCCGCGCCGTCCCAGCCGGACAGTGTCGCGTCGAGGCCGCCGGTCTCCAGCGCGAACTGCGAGATCTCCTTGAACAGCTCGGTGGCGTACACCTTGGACATCGCCGTGCCGACGCTGTCCAGACGGCCGTCGCGCAGGTCGGCGATGACCTGCCAGGCCATCAGGTGTGCCGCGGTGGCGGCCGCGTCCAGCTCCACCAGCCGCTGCTGGTACGCCGGGTCGTCGAGCGTGCCGTCCCGCGCCGCGCGCCGCAGCACCTCGTCCAGCAGGCGGCGCGCCTTCGCCTGGAACTCCAGGCCGGTGCGCTCCACCGGCAGCACCTCGTTGATCACCTGCCAGCCGCCGTCGACCTCACCGAGCACGTGGTCGCGGGTGAGCCGGATGCCGTCCAGGGTCACGTCGCAGAACTGCTCGTCGGTCATGTTCCAGATCGGCTCGACCAGCACGCCCGGCGTGCGCATCGGCACCAGGAACAGCGTGATCCCGTGGAACCGCACCTCGCTGTCGGTGGTCCGGGCCGCGCACAGGGCGAAGTCGGCGAACTGCGACTTGAGACTGTAGATCTTGCGACCGTACAGCCGCCAGCCGTCGCCGTCGGGTTCCGCCCGGGTCCGCAGCGCGGCCAGATCGGAGCCGACGCCCGGCTCGCTGTAAAGCACGCTCGCGGTCCGCTCGCCGGCCGCCAGCCCCGGCAGGAGTTCCCGTTTCTGCTGCTCGGTGCCGACCATCAGGAGCACCAGACCGACGATGTCGATGCTGACGATGTGCACCAGGTCCGGCACCTCGGCCCGGATCAGCTCCTCGGTGAGGATCGACTTCTCCACGATGGAGCCGCCGAGCCCGCCGTACTCCTGCGGCCAGTTCACCGCGAGCCAGCGCTTCGCCCCCAGCCACCGGTAGACGTCGATCAGCCCCGGCTCCTCGCGCGGCGGCAGGCGCCGCACCTCGTCGACGACCTTCCGCACCCGGTCCTCGGCGAGGAACCCGCGGACCTGGCGCCGGAACGCCTGCTGCTCCTCGGTGAAGCTGAATGGCATCGTCGGCTCCTTCGATCCGCCCGTCTGCTGGCATTCGAGCACGCCGGGCACGGGGCCGCACCGGGCCGCGGGAAAGTGCAACGCTGCGCTGACCCGGCCTCAACGGCACGATGACCGGCACCCCCTCCCGCTGATCGCGTTCCGTCGATATGTTGCTCCGGTGAGATCTCGCATCGTTGCTGTCCTCGCTTCCATAGTGGTGGCACTGACCCCCGCCACCGCCGCGCGCGCCGCGGACGACCCTCTGCTGGACCAGCTGACGGCCGTCCCCGGGCTTTCCGTCGTCTCCGAGACCCAGGGCACCGGATACCGGTTCTTCGTGCTGACCTACCGTCAGCCGGCCGACCACCGCCACCCCGGCCGAGGCACCTTCGAGCAGCGCCTCACGCTGCTGCACCGGTCGACCGACGCCCCGGTCGTGCTGGCCACGAGTGGGTACGGTCTGGCTGCCGCGCCGCGCCCGTCCCAGTCCGAGCCGACCGCCCTGCTCAACGGCAACCAGGTGACTGTCGAGCACCGCTTCTTCACGCCGTCGCGGCCGTCGCCGGCCGACTGGTCGGACCTGAACATCTGGCAGGAGGCGACCGACGAGCACCGGATCGTCACCGCCTTCAAGAAGGTCTACTCCGGCAACTGGATCCGGACCGGCGGCAGCAAGGGCGGCATGGCCTCGGTCTACTTCAAGCGGTTCTACCCGAACGACATCGACGGTGTGGTCGCCTACGTGGCGCCGAACGATGTGATCAACCCGGCCGACGGCGCGTACGACAAGTTCTTCGACACCGTGGGCCCGGCCGACTGCCGCGCCGCCCTCGACGACGTCCAGCGCGAGGCGCTGCGCCGCCGGGACCGGCTCGTGCCCCGGCTGCAGGCCGCCGCGGACGCGTCCGGCTGGACGTTCGACCGGACCATCGGCACCGCTGATCGCTCGTTCGAGATGACGGTGCTGGACTCGGTGTGGGCCTTCTGGCAGTACAGCACGGTCGCCGACTGCGCGACGGTGCCCACCGCCCCGGCCACCGACGACCAGATCTGGGACTGGATCGACAGCGTGGCCGGGTGGAGCTTCTACACCGACCAGGCCCTCGAGCCCTACTTCCCGTACTACTACCAGGCCGCCACCCAGCTGGGCTGGCCCAGCCTGCGCTTCGAGCACCTGCGCGGACTGCGCAACCACCCCGGCCTCTACACCGCGAACTCGTCACTGCCGCCGGAACTGCGCCGCCGGCACAACCCGGTGCCGATGATCGACATCGACCTGTGGGTCCGGACCGCGGGGCAGCGCATGCTCTTCGTCTACGGCGAGAACGACCCGTGGGGCGCCGAGCGCTTCAAGCCCAGCAAGCGTGACTCCGCCCTGTTCGTCGCCCCCGGCGGCAACCACGGCGCGAACATCGCCCGCCTCACCCCGGAGGACTCGGCCGCGGCCACCGCCATGCTGCGCCGCTGGGCCGACGCGCCGGCGACGCTGATGGCTCCGTTCTCCGCGTCCCTGCCCATCGACGACATGCTCGGCGACACCCGCCGGGCCGGCTGACCCCTGACCACGCGCGCCCGCCGGCACCCTGCCGGCGGGCGCGCCGGTGGTTTCCGGGCCCATCTGGTCCATGTCGCGCTGGAACTCGTCAAGGCCCCCGCCGCCGCCTGAGCCGGGCGCTCGACGACGCCGGCCGACGCGTACCCGGGGCCGGCTGACAGCCCTGTCAGCACGACGCCGCTCATCCGGCTTGCGCGCCCCGCTCCGTCACCGGTTGAGGACGAACGTCGGGCAGTGCCGGACCGGGTCGGCCGGCGGCGTCATCTTCAGATCTCCGAGCGTCCGGACCGAGGCCTTGGTGATGGCCCGGAGGCCGGACTCCTGCTGGTACGCCTGAAGCGCGCTGCTGTACCGGCCCTCACCGCTCGGATACAGCACCAACTGCAGCCCGTCGATGTACGCACAGGCCGACGCGCCCTGTCCCCAGCCCATGATGTGGTGCCCACGGTAGGTCTCGAAGAACCCGGGCTTGTCGGACATCCGTACCCCCGGTTCGCGCTGTTCCCGCACCGGCATGTCAGAGGTCGCGTTGACCGACCCCGCGGTGGTCATCATCACCCCGGCGGTGGCAGCCAGGACAGCGACCATTCGTCCGGCATTCCTTCGCATGTTCGCCCGCCGTTCGTCGTGTTCCATTCAGATCTTCATCCAAGCGCTTATCGACATCGGCAGATAAAGGGCACGTTATTCGATCGCCCCGGCAAGTCCCCGCGGTGTCCGGTGCCGACCGGAGAGCCGTTCGGCGCCATATCGGATCGTACCCCACATTGGCGGCGCAACGGTGCGGATCGGCGTCGACGTCACCCCCACAGCGCTGGAGTGAGTAACCGAGGTCGCCGGCGCAGAGGTACTGACGGCGAAGACAGCTCGGGTCTGATCCACATGCAAGAACTCCGAACAGTTAAGTCGCCGGACGCCGTCGCACGTCCGATGGAGGGGAATGGGAAATCAAGTTTCCCTGTGGTTACATGAGAAAGTGGCCGCAACCGAACGAACCGTCGATCGGCGCGCCGGCCGCTCTGTTCATCTTTCGTTCGCCGCCCCTATTGCCGTACCGACGGGCCACGGCTCGACGTTGTTCACCATCGACTCCAGGTCGGACGGCAATCTTCCGAATGGAAATTCACATGACCAAGACGAACCGTCGTGACCTGCTGCGCTACGGCGCGGCGGGAGCTGTCACCGCCGCCACCGCGGTGGTCGCCGGGCAAAGCCTGGCCAGCGCGGACCCGGCAACGGGACGCGGCAGCAACGTCGCCCCGGCGGACCCGCGTGACTTCGACGAGGTCTACAAGGGCAAAAAGATCAAGGGAAAACACAACCCGCGCGGTAAGGACGAGTTGCACATCAACAACAAGAAGCTCGCCCTCACCACCATCAGCACGCTCTTCGTCCCCGAGGACGGATCCGCGCCTTTCGTGGGCGTGGGATATATCAGCGCCGTCAACCACTACGACCCGGTGCGGATCGACGACGGCAACAACAAGGACGGGCTCAAGAAGTTGGCCAAGAAGGTGGTTGACCTCCTCGGGGACCTCGAGCTCAGCAGCGAGGCCGCTCAAGAACACAGCCACTGACATTCCGCCGCCCCACCAGCCCATTTCCGAGAGGCGAAGTCACCATGGCCGTCGTACGCAAGAGCGTTGCAGCAATGACCTCTGCCGAGAAGAGCGCATTCGCCGATGCTCTCCGTCGGTTCAAGACCACATCCGCGAACGGACGCACCTACAACTGGTACATCGACCAGCACATCACGTTTTTCTCGCGAACATCCGACAACATCAGCCACGCCCACCAGTCACCGTCGTTCTTCCCGTGGCACCGTGAGTACCTGCGGCTGCTGGAAACCGACCTGCAGGCAGTCAGCGGGAACCCGGACCTGTTCCTCCCGTACTGGGACTGGACCACAGCCGCCACGCCGTTCACCGCGGATTTCCTCGGCTCGATCACCAACGGCAGCGTCTCCAGCGGCAACTTCAGCCCGTCCTGGGGTTGGACGGTCTACCGCAGCAGCATCGCCACCAGCTTCCTGCAACGCCGGCTCGGCCAAAATGCCGGCCGTCCGACCGCCACCACGGTGAACACGGTCCAGAGCTACACCGTGTACGACCAGTCGCCGTGGAACTCGACGGTCTCCAACAGCTACCGCAACCGCAATGAGATCGAACTGCACAACCGCGTCCACAACTACGTCGGCGGGCACATGGGCACCCGGGAGGCGCCCAACGACCCGGCATTCTGGCTGCACCACTGCAACATCGACCGGCTGTGGTGGCTGTGGCAGGGCAACCGGGGTATCGACACCTACCAACCGCGAACCGGTACGACGTCCGGTGTGATCGACAACACCGAAGCGATGCGCCCGTTCGGCAGCGCGGCCACACCGTCAGCGGTACGCGACATCAGCGCCCTCGCCTACAGCTACGCCTGACCCTCGTCCGGCGCACGCGGCGCGTTCTCGCCGGCGAGGGCGAGGACCGGACCGCGCTCCCGGGCCCACCTGGTCCATGTCGCGCTGGTCCCCGGCGGGCCGCCGGCACCTACGCGGCTGCTTCCCGGCGAATCCGCCACCCCCCGGCCAGGTGGGGTGGCGGTTCGGGTTCCGCGATCAGCCGCTCAGACGTTCCGCCAGGATCTCCACGGCGTACGCGGTGGCGGCGACCACGTCCGCGACCTGCTTCATGTCCACCGTGTCGGGCAGGTCGCCGGCCCGGTGACAGTGGGGGTTGCGGAAGTTGGCGGTGTCGGTGATCTGCACCGCCGGCAGCCCGGCGTCCCAGAACGGCAGGTGGTCGCTGCGCGCGAAATGCTGCGCGAACGGCACGGCCCGGCCGAGCAGCGGGCCGATCACCGGCAGGTCGGTGGGGGCGCGGAGCAGGACGGCCCGGCCGGGACCGGTCAGGGTCGGTCAGGGCCGAGGCGAAAAGAGCCGCCATGGTACGACCGGACTGCCGATAGAGCACCGCGCTGAAGTCTCCACGCTGCTGGTTGCGGCGGATGCGGCGGATCTGCCCCGGATAGAGCAGCCCCAGTCCCGGGATCAGGTGCTGGCTGCCGGGTTCGGTGCTGGCGAAGCCGAGCATCTCGAACACGTAGGCGCCGACGATCGGCCGCCGCACCGACACCTGCCGCACGAGGTGGCGGGCGCCGTGGAAACCGAGCTCCTCGTGGTCGACGGCGACGATCATCACGGTGCGGTGGAACCGGGCCGGGCCGAGCCGGCGGGCCAGTTCCAGCAGCCCGACCACCCCGGTCCCGTTGTCGTCCGCGCCGCCGGTGTTCGGCACCGTGTCGTGGTGGGCGACCACCAGCACCGCCTCGGGGACCTCACCCTCCTTGACGGCCACCACGTTCACGCCGTCGATGTCCACGCCGGTGAGCACGTCCTCGTACCGTTCGCCCGGTCCCCACTGCGGCACGCCGCTCGCGCGGAACGGGTCCAGCCGGGTCGCCCATCCGGCCTCGGCGAACCGGGTGCGCAGCTGCTCGTCGAGGGCGGCCATCACGTCCGGCCGGTGCACCCGCACCCGTGGCGCCGGCAGGTCCGCCAGCTCCCGCGCGAGCGCCGCCTCGTCGATCGCCGCCCGCAGCTCGTGCACGCGGCGACTCTGCGCCGCGTCGAGGGGGCGCAGACGAGGTTCAGCTGCTCCAAGCATGATCGGCACTATATAGACATCCACGAACCCCACCGTGGGAACTTGTGGTTCACTCCGCACCCCAGCTCCCCACACAACCGCACGCCCCGCCCAGCGTGGGGACTTGTGGTCTGCTGCCCGCTTCCCGCGTGGGGGTGGGGTCAGTAGCGGACGCGGACCGCGTTGCCGTTGTCCAGGTAGGTGTTCTGGTCGACGGTGCCCGCGCCGGTGGTGACGTGGCCCGACCACGCCGCGCCGAAGCTCAGCGTCCACGTGTTGTCCCCGCCGCCGCCCTGGCCGCCCTGGCTGCGGTCGAACCGGTTGCGCAGGAACGTGCCCAGGTGCAGACCGGCCTCGTAGGCATTGCCGGCGGCGTTGACCGACTGGTTGCCGCCGAACAGCCAGTTGTCGGTGACGGTGAAGCCGTGGTTGGGGATCCCGGCGCTGCCACTACTGATCATGACGGTGTTCTGCGAGCCCCAGTTGTAGCGGCCGGTCGCCTCGGTGCCGGTCCCCCGGTCCGGCAGCGGCAGGTGGGGGCCACCGTCGGGCAGGCTGCGCAGCGGCACCTGCGTGTAGGGCTCGGTGGCCGGGCCGGTCACCCGCCAGTGGCCGGCCTGCTTGGCGTACGGCCCGCCGTGCAGGCTGTTGCCGCGCACCACGGTGCCGTGACCGCCCTGGAACTGCAGGGCGTCGTTGTGCGAGAACTGGTCGCGGGGGTGCACGACGCCGGCGGCCGGCGCGGTCCACCACACCAGGTCGTGGATGTAGTTGTGCTCCAGGACCGTGTTCGTGGCCAGCGGCCGCTTCTGCGCGTCGAAGTTGAAGACGTTGACCCCGTCGATCGTGCCGGAGATGTCGGCGAAGCGCAGCGTGAGATCGTGGCCGGTGACGCCGGAGTTCCATCCGGTGCGGGGCACGTCGGGGCGCAGTGTGACATGTTCGATGAGCACGTTGCTGTGGTCGCCGAGGACGTCGATCAGCGAGCTCTCCGTGGCGGGCACGTCGTGGGCGCCCCGGACGCGCACGTTGCGCACGGTCACGCCGGAGGCGCGGATCCGGATGCGGCCCTGGACGTCGAGGTTCTGGTGCAGGCCGGGCGCGGTGATGGTCAGGTCGCCGTCGTGCCGGGTGAGCGGCACGTCGGGCAGGACGCCGGTGTGGTCGGCGGTTGGCCGGTCGACACCCACCACGAGGGCCGACCGGTATTCCAGCTCGGTGCGCGGCCCGAGAGCGAGCGTGGTGGCGAAGTAGTGGCCGCCGCCGGTGTAGCCGCTCGTTCCGGAGCCGCCGGCCTGCGCCGACCCGGCACCGCCGGTCAGCCGCCGCTCGGTCAGCCAGGTCGCGGCGTTCCAGGCGCTCGGGTGGGTGCTGGTCACGTCGGCGCGTTCGGTGACGCCGGCCGCCGGGGTGAACGTGGTGGTCCACGGCGCCGAGTGCACCAGGTAGTTGGCGACCGAGACGAGCACGGCACCGGCGCGGGCAGGGGTGACCGGCGGGGCGGTGACGGCGGTGGCGCCGGCGGCCTGCACGGTCGGACCGCCGGTCGCGGCCACGACGGAGCCGACGTTGCGGTAGACGGCGACGGCCAGCGACATGCGGCGGATCGTGGTCACGGTGGCCACCACGGTCGCGGTGGTGTCGGCGGCGGTAAGCGTCTTGTATGCCGTCACCGCCGTGAGCGCGTTGCCGTCGGTGGCGCTCTGCACGGTGGTCAGCCCGGAAAGCCCGGACAGGGTGGGTTTCAGCGCGCGTTCCGCGGACACCGAGACGATCACGGTGTCGCCGGCCCGCGCGCCGGCCGGGACGGTGGCGCTGACGGTGCTCGTCGAGCCGCCCGCGGAGAACGCGGTCCGCGTGCCGACCAGGGTCACCGCCGCCGGTGCCCACGCCGCCTGCGCCGGCGCGGCGGGCGGCAGGACGGCCCCCGACGCGGCCACCACGACGACGGACAGGATCCTGCTCAGCGTTCCGGTGCGCACGAGAGCCCCCGCTCCATTCATGTCGATGAATGCAGCTTGCAGACTTTCACCCGGGCAGGCATCGAACACATCGGCCGTTCGGACACCGGCCGGCTTCGGTACGCGTAGGTCGTACCCCGGGAGGAAAGCTCAGCCCGGCAGATGCCGGTCGAGGGTCAGCTCGAAGACGCTGCCGTGCGGCTCGTTGTCGCGGTGGGCGACCGTGCCGTGGTTGGCCTGGGCGAGGCTGGCGACGATGTAGAGGCCGAGCCCGTGCCCCCGGGCGCCGGTGGTGCCGTCGTCGGCGCGGGTGAAGCGGTCGAACAGGGCCGGGCGCAGGGCCCGCGGGATGCCGGGGCCCTCGTCGTGGACGGCGATGACGACGGTGCCGGGATCGGCCCGCACGCTGATGGCGGTGGCGCCTCCCCCGTACTTCGTCGCGTTGGTCAGGAAGTTCACGACGATCTGCTGCAGGTGGGCCGGGTTGACCAGGACGTGGAGGTCGGCCGGGCAGTAGGCGGGCAGCCGCGTCTCGGCGGCGTCGAGCGCCTCACGCAGGGCGGCGGCCAGCCGCACCGGCTCCCGGCGGGCGGTCAGGGCGCCGGCGTCGACGCTGCACATGGCCAGCACGTTGTGGCGGATCTCGTCGATGCGCTGCACGCCGCGGCGGATGCGGGCCAGCAGCGCCGGCGCAGGTGCGGGCAGTTCCTCGTCGGCGAGCAGCTCGCTGAAGCCGGCGATGGCGGTCAGCGGCGTGCCGATGTCGTGCGACAGCATGCCCATCAGGTCGAGCTTCAGCTGGTTCGCCTGTTCCAGCTGCCGGTTGCGATCCTCGATCTCGCGGTGGGCGCGGAGCTGGTCGGTGATGTTCTCGATGACGCCGATCAGGTGCAGCGGTGCGCCGTCGTCGTCGCGGACCAGGCGGACCCCGATGCGCACGTCGAGGGCGTGGCCGTCGGCGTGCACGAGGCGTTTGGTGCGCTGGTAGGAGTCGTAGGCGTCGGCGAACAGACCGGCGAGCAGCTTGACGGCGTCACCCCGGTCGCCGGGGTGGGTCAGCTCCGCGTCGGGGCGGCCCCGCAGCTGCTCGGGGGTGTGGCCGAGCATGTCGGCATAGGCCTGGTTGACCTGGATGATGCGCCCGTCCAGGCCGACGATGGCCTGGCCGATGGTGGACTGGTTGAACTGGGTCCGGAACTGCCGTTCGCTGATCGCCAGGGCCTGCTCGGCGCGCCGCCGGCGGGTGATGTCGGTCTCCGTCTCGATGACCTCGTCGGCTTCGCCGTCCGCGCCCGGGCGCAGCACGTGGCGGCTGAGCGCCACGATGGTGTGGCCGTCGGCGTGCCGGTGGGTCAGCTCACCTTCCCAGACGCCCGCCGACTCGAGGGCCTCCTCCATCTCGGGCACGTTCTTGGCGTGAGTGGCCAGCAACTGGTGGATGTTGCGGCCGAGGACGGCTTCGGCCGGCCACCCGTACATCTGCTCCGCACCGCGGTTCCAGAAGCGGATCGAGCCGTCCCGGCCCCGTACGATGATCGCCGCCGGTGCCGCGTCGATCAGCTCGGCCTGCCGCTGCAGCTCACTCTCCGCCGCCCGGCGCACGCTGATGTCGTGCAGGAAGGCGTGCAGGACCGAGTTGCCGGCGCTGCGGATGATCTGCGCGCTGAACTCGACCGGGAAGCAGCGGCCGTGCCGGTCGACCGCCGGCGTCTGCACCCGCCGCCCGGCCAGCATGGACCGCCCGCCGGCCCGGACCTGGGCGAGATCGGCGACGAAGTGCGGCCGATGCTCCTCGGGGATGATGAGGCCGGCGATCGCGCCGCCGATCGCCTCGGCACGAGACCAGCCGAACAGCGCCTCGGCTGCCGGGTTCCACTCGACCACGGCGCCGTCCGCGTCGTACGCCACATAGGCGTCCGGGGACGCCTCCAGGATGGCCCGGGTCATCGCCGCGGTCCGCTCGGCGTCCCGGGCCGCCTTGATCAGCGCGATCTCGGAGGCCACCGCGCCCGCCAGGTCCTCCAGGACGGCCAGCTGGTCAGCGGTCCAGGTGCGGGGCCGGCCGTCGATCGCGCAGAAGGAACCGAGGGTCTGGCCGCCGAGCCGGATCGGCATGCCCGCGTAGGCGATGACCCCGATCTCGTCGATCGCCCGGTTGCCGCGCAGCCGCTCGTCGTCGCGGGCGTCGGAGACCACCAGCGGGGCGTCGTCGTCGACCACGTACTGGCAGAAGGAGTGCGACAGCGGGGTCTGCCCGGCCTGTGCCCACGGTTCCGGCAGCCCCAGCCGGCTCGCGAACACCTGCCGTTCGTCGGTGACCAGTGAGACGAGCGACGTGGGCGCCTTCAGCATCCGGGACGCCAGCCGGGTCAGCCGGTCGAGACCCGGCGCCGACGGCAGATCCAGCACGCCGGTGGCCGACAGCGCCGCCAGCCGATCCGCCCACTCGATGCGCCGTTGTCCGTCCAACGCCGTCCTCTCAGCACTCTCCCCCGCCTGTTCGGCGAGGTGACCGGGCGGCTGAGCGGTAGCGCGGGAAAACGGCAATCGGACGGCCGGGAGCGCCCGGCGTGCGACGATCAGGCTGTGACGCCGGACGACGAGGCCCAGCGGGTGGCGGCACTGTACGAGACCCAGGTGCTCGGCACCGAGCCGGAACGCGACTTCGACGACATCGCGCTGCTCGCCATGGAGATCTGCGGTACGCCGATCGGGCTGGTCAGCCTGGTCGACAAGGACCGGCAGTGGTTCAAGGCCAGGATCGGCCTCGAGGTCGACGGCACCGAGCGCAGTGTCTCGTTCTGCACCCATGTGGTCGACGACCGGGCGGTCCTCGAGGTGGACGACGCCCGGACCGACCCCCGGTTCGCCGGCAACCCGATGGTGACCGAGCGGGGCGTGCGCTTCTATGCCGGGGCGCCTCTGCAGGTACGGGGTGGACACGTCATCGGCACCGTCTGCGTCGTCGACCACCAGCCCCGGCGTCTCACCGACGAGCAGCGGCGCGCGCTGCGGGCGCTGGCCCGGCACGCCTCGGTGGTGCTGGAGCTGCGCACCTATGCCCGCACCGCCTCGGAGAACGCCGAGCGGCTGCGCGAGCTGGACCGCTTGATGGACTCGTTCCTGGCCAACGTCAGCCACGAGTTGCGCACCCCGCTGACGACGATCCGCGGCTATCTCGAGATGCTCCTCGACGGCGACCACGACCCGGACAGCGCCCGCCGGTTCCTCTCGGTCATGCAGCGCAACGCCGACCGGCTGCTGCGCCTCATCGACGATCTGCTCCAGGTGGCCCGGCTGCGGGACCAGGAACTCGACCTGGACCGGGACGAGATCGACCTGGCCGATCTGACCTTCCAGCTGGTCGCCAGCTCGCGCCCGCTGGCGGAGCACAAGAACATCACGCTGGTCGAGCACACCGAGCGGCCGGTCACCGCGCTGGGCGACCCGCAGCGGCTCTCCCAGGCGCTGAGCCATCTGCTGCTGAACGCCATCAAGTTCACCCCGCCCGGTGGCGAGGTCACCGTGGCGACCAAGGCGAGGCCGAGCCCGTGCGTCACGGTCAGCGACACCGGCACGGGTGTCTCGGACGCCGACCTGCCGCATATGTTCAACCGCTTCTACCGCGCGCCCAGCGCCGACACCGAGGCGGTGCAGGGCGTCGGCGTGGGCCTGACGATCGTCAAGGCGGTCATCGACGCCCATCACGGCACGATCGTCGCCGAGCGGGGGCCCGGCGGTGGCACCACGATCCGGGTGACCCTGCCCGCCGTGGCCGCCGCACTGCTCTGATCAGCAGGCGTTTACGCTGGCCGGATGGAGACTCTCGACCTGATCGGCTGGGCCGGATCGGCCCTGCTGGTCTGGTCCCTGCTGCAGAACCGGCTGCTGCGCCTGCGGCTGCTGAACCTGCTGGGCTGCCTGGTGCTGATCGGCTTCAACGCCGCGATCGGCGTGTGGCCGATGGTGGGGCTCAACGTCGTGCTCTGCGGCATCAACAGCTGGCACCTGTGGCGGATGCTGGCGACCCGGCACGACGACAAGGCCTATCAGGTGGTGGAGGTGCGCACCGGCGACGAGTTCCTGGCGCACATCCTGCGGACCCATCACGACGACATCGCCCGGTTCAACCCGGGCTTCGCCCCTGACGACCTCACCCGCCGTGACGCTGCGGCGTTCCTGGTGGTCAACGGCGACGAGGTGATCGGGGTGGTGGTCTTCCACGTCCGCGGCGACGGGGTGGCCCAGGTGGAGCTGGACTACGTCACCGAGCGGTACCGCGACTTCACCCCGGGCGAGTTCGTCTTCCGCCGCAGCCGGTACTTCTCCGACCGCGGCTGCCACACCGTCATCACGCCGCCGGGAATGCGCTCGCCGTACTACGACCGGCTCGGTTTCCGGCGCGACGGAGATTCGTACGTTCTGCATCTGGTCTGACGGGGAACTCCGGAGTCATGCGTTCTCTGCTGACTCTGCTGATCGTCGTCGCCGTGGTGCTGATCCTCCTCGGCCTGTTCCTCAAAGCGGTGAAGTGGCTGCTGATCATCGGCGTGGTGGCGCTGCTCGCCGCCGTCGTCCTCGGCATGCTGAAGGGGCGGCGAGCGATGCGCTGAGCCCGAGTCGGTCCCTGGCGCCGTGCCCAAGAACGTTTGAGGTGTTGGGGTCAGGCTGCCCGGGTGGCGGGTTGGCCCCGGCGTCGTTGTCGTTCGCTGCGGATGCGGGTGACGGGGCGTTGGCGTTGCGCCAGCGTAGGTAGTTGTGCAGGTGACGAGTCAGCGTGGGATGGTTCGGGTGGTCCGAGCCGGCGATGACGAAGGTGCGTAGCGGCCCGGACCGAGCCTCGATCGGGTTCGCCCAGGACGCCTATGTCGGGGTGAAACACAACTCGACCTTGTTCCGGGCCGCCCAGGCCCGGACCGCCGTGCCCTGGTGTGCGGACAGGTTGTCCAGGATGACATAGATCGGCGCTCCGTCCGGGCGTGCCCGACGGATCGACTTGAGCGCGGCCAGGGTGTTCGTGGCGCCTTTGCGCCGCCGGACGACACCCCGGAGCTGATCGTCACCGATGGATTCCTTCCACGTCTTGGTCCGCTGGAACGCGATCCCGTGCTTGATCAGCAGCGTCTGCCCCTCCTGGTCACTGAGCCGCCGCACGCGTACTGGATCTGCCACCACCACAGCCTGGCCGCCACACCGCCGCCCCGCCGTCAGCCCCGGCGGCGTGTCATCCACCACCGTGAACGGTCTTGGTCAGGGCACTAGTCAGCGGCTCGTCCCGGGGCTGCCGTGCGCCGCATCCCCGGGATGAGCGCCGCCGCGACCGCGAGATGAGTCAACCCGAGCACCACTTTGCTCCCGCCGGACGTCTCGACGCCGACGAGGGGAAGGAACGACACTGCCAGCACCAGCAGGGCCGCGACCGTCCAGATGAGGACGGCGCGAGCGGTGATCCGCTCCAGGACGGCCAGCGCCGCCCAGCCGACCAGGCTCGATCCCAGCGCCACGACGGCGATCGCGGCCGGGCCGAGGTCCAGGGCGGGCTGCCCCGGCTGGACGACGATCAGGTCGTGGCCGAGGAGCGGCTCCCCGACGACCCACACCAGGACGGTGGCGAGGACCGCGCCCGCGACCACGAGCAGCCGTCTGCCCGTTCTGCCGAACCGTCCCGTACGCCCCGCCCGGCCGGTGTTCGTCTCGACTGCCACGACGCCTCCTTGAGTAAGCCAAAGGTTGAGTAGCTCAACCTTTGGCGAGCGTAGCAGATACTTTGGAATCTCAACTATCTAGGGCACGTATCATTCCAACCATGACTGCAGAGCCCGATCCGGTGATCACCGAGCTGGCCGACCTGGTCTTCCGGGTCGCGGGACACCTCCGGCAGGGGTTCAACGCGATCGCGGCGGACCTCGACCTGCCGCCCGCGCAGGCGCTCGCCCTGGTCAACCTGCGCGGTCCCGCGCCCATGCGCGATCTGGCCGAAGTGCTCAGCTGCGACGCCTCCAACGTGACCGGCATCGTCGACGGCCTGGAACGGCGGGGCCTGGTCACCCGCCGGACCGACCCGGCCGACCGGCGGGTCAAGCACCTCGTGCTGACCGCGGAGGGCAGACGCCGCCGCGACGCGCTGGGCGCCGAGGCGCACCTCCGGGCTGCCGCGCTCTTCGACGCGCTGGGTGCCGACCGCGGTCAGCTGCGGGACCTGCTCGCGACGGTGGTGGCCGGCCAGTCCCCGCCGGCACAGGGCTGATCATGCCGCGCGTGGGCGCGTACCGGGGCGAGGCGCTGCCCTACTACGGCCGGCTGATCGTCAGCGATCCGTCGGTGTCCGGATCCGAGGAGGCGGACCTCGTCCGGTGCGTCGCCGACTCGGAGGAGGCGGTCATCGGCGGCAGCCGCTGGCGGGTGGCGGTCAAGGCCGCCCAGGACACCCTCCCGATCGTGGTCCACCTCGAACTGTGGGACACCCCGCCGGACACCGAGGCCGACGGCGGCTGGACGGGGCGCCGTGAGCTGACCGTCGAGTTCCCGGACGGGCAGCTCGCCTGCGAGAACATCTCCGCCGGCCCGGTGCCCCTCTCGCCCGGCGACGTCGAGCGGGTGACGCTGCCCGACGGCGCCGGCGCGTACCGGATCGCGGCGTGGCACCGCGGGCGCGACCAGGCCGCCGCGGCCGCCGAGGAACTCTGGGAGGCCGACGAGGACGCCGGGGGTGAGCACGCCGCGCCGGAGGAATACCTCCTGCGCGTCTGGCCGGTCAGTCCGGGGCGGTCAGCGGCTGCGCCAGGCTGAAGGCGACGTTCAGCAGGCCCGCCCTCGTCCGCACCTGATAGCGACTGCGCCCGCGCTTCTCGACGACGCCGGTCAGACCGGCGTACTTGCCCGAACAGGTGAGCCTGACCCGGTCGCCCACGGCCACCGGGGCCGGCACCGGCGCGGGGCGGTCGTCGAGCAGCCGGGCCAGCTCGGCGTCGTACCTCGGGTCCATCGCCGCGGGGCGACCCCGATAGGTCCAGGTGTACAGGGCCGCGACGGAGAACCGGGGCGAGCACTCCGGGCACGACCGGACGCGGACCGGACGCCGATGGGCCGTCGTGCGGTGCCCGGCCGGGCAGACGCCGGCCCACGGCCCGTCGACCCGGGGGGCCTCGGCGGGCAGACACCGCGCGCCCGAGCAGCCGATGCGCCGGGCGACGGCCCGCCACACCCGGTCGTGTCCGTGCCCGGGGCCGGCCAGCGCGTGCGCGATCTCGTGCAGCACCGTCTCGGTGACCTGCTCCGGCGAATACAGACTCATCAGCGCCCGGGACAGGGCGATCTCGCGCCGGTCCGGGCGGCAGACGCCGGCGCGGGTCTTCGCGCCGTCGAAGGACAGCCGCCAGCCGGTCAGCCGGTGCCGGGCCATCAGGCTTGTGGCGAGTTCCCGCACCTGGGTGAGTTCCAACCGCGACGCTCCTTCGGCACACGTGTTCCGGCCGATGGTGCCACGACCGCGTGCGGCTCAGCGAAGGGGGACGACGTACGAGTCGACGCGGGCGATGAGCCCGTCACGGAACGTGAACAGATCGTTGAACGCGAACCGGAACGGCCCGTGTTCGACGCTGACACCGCGCCCCTCCCCCGTGGTGACGACGACCGGGCCGTCCTCGTGGATGCGCTGAACGTCGAGCTGCGGGCTGCCGGTGAAGCCCGGGTTCTCGATCTCACCGTCGAACTCGGCCTTGCCGCGGGTGGTCCGGTGCCCGTGGATCACCCATTCGACGTCGTCGGTGAGGGTGGCGAGGATCCGCCGGTGGTCACTCGTCCGGAACCCGTCGAAGTACTCCGCGACGACGTCTCGCTGCGCGCCGGCTGCCATGTCATTCTCCATTCCGGGAAACATCGAGGTGTACGGCCAAGGCGTCCAGAATCGACGCGAGCCCCTCGGCCGCCTGTGCCGTCCGCAGCTCGGGAGGCAGCCGCCGCTGATGCACCGTCAGGTCGGTGCCGTCGCCGGCCGGCCGGATGGTGACGGTCGTCCGGAGCCCGGTGACCGGCTCGTCGAACACCAGCTCCCGCGGCGCCGCGATGCTCACATATCGGAACCGGAGCCGCCGGGTCGCCCCGCTCGCGGCCCGGGTGTCGAGCGCGAACTCGCCACCCACCCGCAGGTCGACGGTCACCGACCCGGGCGGGACGGTGGCGTGCGAGCCACCCCAGAACGCGGCGATGCCGGCCGCCGAGGTGAAGGCCGCCCAGACCCGGTCGGCGCGCGCCGCGAGATGCCGTTCGGCGATCAGCTCGCCGCCGCGAAGCTCCGCCCGGGTCACTTCGCCGTGCCGTCGCCGGCGAGGTGCTGCTCCAGCGTGTCGAGCCGGTCGCCCCAGACGCGGCGCTGGTCGTCGATCCACGTGCTCAGCAAAGCCAGCTGGTCGACCCGCAGCCGGCACGGGCGGCGGGCGCCTTCCCGCCGCTGCTCGACCAGGCCGCATCGGCGCAGCACACCGACGTGGTGGGAGATCGCCTGCTGGGTCAGGCCGAACGGCGCGGCCAGCTCCCCCACGGTGGCGTCACCGTGGGCGAGGCGGGTCACCAGGGCGCGACGAACCGGGTCGCCCAGGGCGGCGAAGGCGGAGTCGATGTCGGGACTCGCTGAGGCGGCAGGCACCTCCGCACTCTAACGCAAACATCAGTTTGCACAAGCGAATGTTTGTGAAGCGCTACCGCCCACGTCGGCGGTTGATCACGACCACGATCAGCGCGAGGCCGGCGATCGCCGGGATGCCGATGCAGGCCACGGTTTCCAGCAGCGTCTCGACCTCGTCGACGACGTAGAACTCCTCCTCGAGGACGAGGGTCCACAGCAGGAAGACGCTCAGGGTCAGCAGCGCGGCCGAGGCGATCATCAGGAGCGGCGACGGGATCAACGGCCCGAGTGAAGCATCCGACCGCCGGGGCTCACGATTCGACTTCGAAGGCTCGGCCACGCGGCACACCATAGCAACAGGAAGATCAATGCCCGGTGGTCAGCAGCATCGCCTGACCCCGCCGCTGCCGCCCTGACGCAGATCGAACAGGACCCCACCCTGGTCGTCGGCCGCCCGGGCACACCGCGGCGCCGGCTGATCGTGGGGCGGTGACGGGCGTCCGTCGCGGCACTGACCTCCGACAACGTGGCCGGCGCCGGTTCCTGATCGAGCTCGTGCTGATCTCCCACCACGGTCGTCCCGGGCGCCGACGACCCGCTGGTCGACCCCGCGCGCCGGACGCGCCCTCGCCGCACAGATCCCGGGCGCCGGGTTCACGCCGCACCCCGGCATGGGGCATGATCTGCCGGACCGGGTGGACGGGCTGGACAGCGTGCCGGGCCCCGGCGCGGGCAGGGCCGGTGGCGCGAACCCGGGGACCTCCGGGACGACGTGATCGCGCGGATGCCACGACCCGCCGAACTCAGTTGATCTTGGGGCGGCCGATCGCCTACCGTCTCTGCGCATGTTCGCGATGCGCTTTGTTTCCGCCGCCCTGGTCGGCGTTTCCATGATGGCCCTCACCGCCTGCGGCGACAGCACCGAGACGGCGGCGCCCGCCCCCGCCACCACGACGGCGGCCGCAGCCGCCACCACCGCCGCCGAGGCCACCGGCGAAGCCACGACGGCGCCCGCCGCCAAGGACGACAAGGAGGTCTGCGAGGCGGCGAACAAGGCGGCCTCGGCCCACACGAAGGCGATCATGGTCCTGTTCCAGACCGCCGCCGAGATCCCGCCCGCCGACGCCAAGGCGTTGCTGACCGACTTCGCCACCAACCTCAACAAGGCGGCCGAGGGCGCCGGCGGCGAGGTCGCCGCGGCGCTCAAGGCCAACGCCGACGCGGCGCTCGAGGCCGCCGAGGCCGCGAACCCGGTGGAGGCCTCCGACTCGCCGGCCGCGACCAAGGCCGGCAAGCAGCTCAACGCGGCGTGCAAGGCCGCCGGCGTCAAGACCAACTTCTGAGCCGCCGGCGAATGCCCGGCTCGTGCCGGGCATTCGCCCTGGCCGGGGGAAGCCGGTTGCGATGAGCGTGGAACGGGTAAACCCCTGGGACACCTGATCCGAGGAGGCACCACCATGGCGACACTCGCCCAACGTGTCCGCGCGTTCCTGCAGGGCCCGCAGGGCCGGCGGCTGGTCGAGCAGGGCCGCCGGGAAATGGCCAAGCCGGAGAACCAGCGCCGGCTGCGCGGGCTGGTCACCCGGTTCCAGAGCCGCCGCCGCTGACGCTCCGGCCAGGGAGGTGGGACCGCTGGTGCCGGACAGCGCGTACTTCGACCGCTGGTACGCGGAGATGGAGACCTCACCGGCCAAGGACGCTATCCTCCGGCGCCACCTCGGGCTGCCCGCAGAACTCGGGTCGGCCGGAGTCCTGCCCTGGGAGGCCCTCGACGAGATCGTGGATGCGTTGCGGGTACCGCCGGACGGGCTGCTCCTCGACGTCGCCTGCGGCCGGGGTGGTTACGGCGTCGAGGTGGCGCGGCGCAGCGGCGCCCGGCTCGTCGGCGTCGACTTCTCCGCGGTCGCGCTCCGGCAGGCCCGGCACATCGCGGCCCGGCGCCTCTCCCCCGGCCGGGCCGAGTTCCACGTCGGGACGCTCACCGGCACCGGACTGCCTGCTGCCACCGCCGACGCGATCCTGTGCACGGACTCGGTGCAATTCGCCGATCCCCCTGTCGCCGCGCTCCGCGAGTTCCGCCGGGTGCTGGTCAGCGGCGGACGGCTGGCGCTGACCACTTGGCAGCCCACGCTGCCCGGGAACGTGCGGGTGATGGACCGGTTGCGGAACCTCGACCTTCACCGCGACCTCGAGAACGCCGGCTTCGCGCACATCGTCGTGGCGGACCGGCCGCGGTGGCGTGCCGCGGAGCGCGGTGTCTACGAGGAAGCCGCAGCGACCGCCAACGACGGAGGGGATCGGGCGCTGGCGTCGCTGCAGGAGGAGGGCCGGCGCACGCTGGAGAACTTCGACGCCCTGCGTCGCGTCGTCGCCTACGCCACGGCACCCTGAGCGCCGTTTCCGCGACAGCCGATCGGGTATGCCCCGGGCACCACCCCGGCGACGTGAGGAGCACGATGTCGAACCCGGACGACGTCAAGGAACGTGACCGCCTGCTCGGCCTCGGCGTCGCGCTCGGTATCGCCCTCGGCATGGTCGCCGGGATGCTGTTCTTCGACAACATCGGCATCGGCCTGGCGCTCGGCCCGGCCGTCGGCATCGCGGTGGCGATCGGCATCCACGAGGCCCGCAAGGCGAAGCGGGCCCCGGACCGCTGACCATCACGATCAACGGCAGCCGGGGGTACGACCTAAAGCACCGGATAGTCGATGTAGGCGAACCGGCGCGAGTCCGGCGCCCAGCTGTTCACGTTGATCGTCCCCTGCCCACCCGGCAGCACGGCCACCGTGCGCGGTGCCTGCCAGGCGTCGCCGTCGACCAGCCGCAGTTCGACCACCAGGTCGGCCGGGTGGCCGTGCGTGCCGGACGGATAACTCAGGTAGACCGCTCGCCGCCCGTCCGGCGCGAGATGCGGGAACCAGTTGACCCGTTCGTCGAAGGTGAGCTGCCGCAACCCCGACCCGTCCGGCCGGATCCGGGCGATCTGCGCGTGCCCCGGCGCGGTGGAGAACCGCTCGGTGTTGAAGTAGACCCAGTCGCCGCGCGGTGAGTACTCCGGACCGTCGTCCGGACCGCCCTCGCCGGTGAGCCGCGCCGACGCCCCGCCCGCGCGGCCGATCGTCCACAGGTTCCCGGCGTCCCAGCGCCGGCCCTCGATGCCCACGTACGCCAGGGTGCCGCCGTCCGGGCTCACCCCGTGCAGGAAGTGCATCCGGTTCTCGTGCGTCACCCGGCGCCCGGCCCCGCCCGTGAGCGGCGCCTCGTAGATGTGCCCGTCGTCCGCGGACAGGAAGATCGTCTCGTGGTCCGGCGCGAGCACGTGGTCGTTGTTCAGCGGCGGAACACCGTCGAACGGGATCTGCCGGGGCGGCGCCGACCCGTCGGCCGGCAGGCGCCACAGCAGTCCGTCCCCGTTGACGATCAGATCACCGTCACGTGTCCAGTTCGGCGCCTCGAAGAGCACCGTCGAGGTGACGTGCACCGCCGTCGTCGCCCCGGTGCCGACGTCGAGGACGTGGATGCGGCACATCTGTCCCGGAGCGAGGTTACGACCGTCTCCCACGGGAGAGAACATTACCGGCGCTTCACTCGTACGATAGAAGGCTCTTTCTGCACAGCGTTAGGGAACCGATGAGCTCCTGGACCGAGCACGTCATGTGGTGGCATCTGTACCCGCTGGGCTTCACCGGCGCTCCGGTGCGGCCCGGCGACGGCGACGGCGCGGTGGCGCACCGCCTGCACCGCGTCGAGGACTGGCTGGACCACGTGGTGCGGCTCGGCCTCAACGGAATCATGCTCGGGCCGATCTTCGCCGCCCGGTCGCACGGCTACGACACCGTCGACCACTTCCGCATCGATCCGCGGCTCGGCGACGACCACGACTTCGACAAGCTGGTCGCGGCGTGCCACGAGCGCGGGGTCCGGATCCTGCTGGACGGCGTGTTCAACCACGTCGGACGGGCGCACCCGGCCTTCCGCGAGGTCGAGGAGCAGGGGCCGGCCGCGAGCACCGCGGACCTGTTCCGGATCGACTGGCAGGGGTGGCGGCCCGGCGACCCGGTGCGCGCCGAGGTCTTCGAGGGACACGACCGGCTGGTCGCGCTGAATCATGCCGCGCCGGCCGTGCGGGACCTGGTCACCCGGGTGATGCTGCACTGGCTCGACCGGGGAGCCGACGGCTGGCGGCTGGACGCGGCGTACGCGGTGGATCCGGCGTTCTGGTCCCATGTGCTGCCCACCGTGCGCCGGGCCCACCCGGACGCCTGGTTCACCGGTGAGGTGATCCACGGGGCCGCCGCCGACATCGTCCGGGTCTCGACGATGGACTCACTCACCCAGTACGAGCTGTGGCAGGGCATCTGGCATGCCATCGTCGACCGCAATCTGTACGAACTGGCCCACGCGGTGCGCCGCCACGACGAGTTGCTCGCGACGTTCGTGCCGTCGACCTTCGTCGGCAACCACGACGTGACCCGGATCGCGTCCAGCGTCGGCCGGCAGTTCGTGCCGCACGCGGTCGCCGTGCTGTTCACCTGCGCCGGCGTGCCCAGCGTCTACGCGGGTGACGAGTTCGCGATGACCGGGGTCAAGGAGGAGCGGCTCGGCGGCGACGACGCGGTCCGGCCGGAGTTCGCCCCGCAGCCGCCGGCGGCCGACGCTCTCGGCGACGACGCCCGGACTGTCCTGCGGGCTCACCAGGACCTGGTGGCGCTGCGCCGCCGCAACCCGTGGCTGTTCCGCGCGCACTCCGACGTGGTGCACCTCGACAACACCCGCATCGTGCTGCGCACCGCGGCGTACGACAAGGCGATCGTCGTCGCCCTGAACCTCGACGACACCCCGGCCACCCTGCCCGCCGCCGACGCCCGCTCAGTCGTCTGCGGGTCCGGCACGCTCAGCGGCGCCACGGTCGCGCTGCCCCCGCGAGGGTGGGCCGTGCTGGAGAAGTAGGTTGAGGCGGGCCGCCTGCCGGGTGAGGTGGTCGCGCTCGGCGAGGTTCGGCGCCGACCGCGCGGCCTCGGCGTACAGGCGGGCCGCGGCGGCGAGGTCCCCGTCGCGCTCCCGCAGATACGCGGAGACGGCCGTGTACCGCGGCAGAGCCGGATCGAGCGCGGCCAGGGCCGCCAGTCCCGCCCGCGGGCCGTCCGCCTCCCCCACCGCGACGGCCCGGTTCAGGCGGGCCACCGGGTTGCCGGTGAGCCGCACCAGTTCGTCGTACCACTCGACGATCTGCACCCAGTCCGTCGCCTCGGCCGTCCGCGCGTCCGCGTGCAGGGCGGCGATCGCGGCCTGCGCCTGGAACTCCCCCAGCCGGTCGCGGGCGAGGGCCCCCTGCAGCAGCTCGACCCCCTCGGCGATCATCGCGGTGTCCCACCGGCTGCGGTCCTGCTCGGCGAGCGGCACGAGGCGGCCGTCCGGGCCGGTGCGCGCCGCCCGCCGCGCGTGGTGCAGCAGCATGAGCGCGAGCAGCCCGGCGACCTCCTCGTGCCGGATGTGGGCGGCCAGCTGCCGGGTCAGCCGGATCGCCTCGGCGACCAGATCCACCTCCCCCGAGTAACCCTCGTTGAAGACCAGGTAGAGCACCCGCAGCACAGTGGCGACGTCACCGGGCCGGGTGAACCGCACCCCGGACACGGTGCGTTTGGCCCGGCTGATGCGCTGAGCCATCGTCGCCTCCGGCACGAGATATGCCTGCGCGATCTGCCGGGTGGTCAGCCCGCCGACCGCGCGCAAGGTCAGTGCCACCGCCGACGAGGGCGTCAGCGACGGGTGCGCGCAGAGGAAGTAGAGCTGCAGAGTGTCGTCCACCTCGGTGCCCGGGCCGGGCACCGGCTCGGCCTCGGCGGACACCTCCCGGCGGCGCCGGGAGGTGTCCGCACGGACCGCGTCGAGGAACCGGCGCCAGGCCACCGCGACCAGCCAACCCTGCGGATCCCGCGGCGGATCCCGCGGCCACACGCGCACGGCCTCGATCAGGGCGTCCTGCACGGCGTCCTCGGCCGCCGCGAAACCGGCCCCGCGCCGGACCAGAATGCCGATCACCGTGGGTGTCAGCGCCCGCAGCAGGGTCTCCTCCACCGTCGTTACTCGGTGACCGTCGGCGGCAGGGTCAGGAACGGGCGCAGCTCGATCCACTCGTGGATCGGCTTGCCGCCCGCGCCGGGCGCCGCCGACAACTCGCCGGTCACCTCCAGCGCCCGCTCGTAGCTCTCCACGTCGATGATCATCCACCCGGCGATCAGGTCCTTGGTCTCCGCGAACGGGCCGTCGGTGACCGGCGGCCGCCCTTCGCCGTCGTAGCGGACGAAGGTGCCCTCCGGCGCGAGCGCCTGACCGTCGACGAACTCGCCGGTGCCCTCCAGGCGGGCAGCCCAATCCTGCATGAACTGCATGTGCGCGGAGATCTCCTCCGGCGTCCACTTGTCCATCGGCACGTCGTTGACCGGCGCCGGGGCGCCCCGGTAGTGCTTGAGCAGCAGGTACTTGGCCATCGTGTTCTCCCTATTCTCGCTGTGTGCAATCCAGGGACGCAGCCGGCCGCGCGTTCTCGACATCGCCCGCGGATATTCTTCACCAGCAATGCCGCACACCGATGCCGGGACGTCCGGCCCGCCAGGTCGGGCCCGACGGCACCGGCCCGGCGACGCCCGGCCGGAGGAGAGTGGAGGTGGACACGGAAGGAGCCGGTCATGCGAGCGCTCGTCGTCTTCGAATCCCACTTCGGCAACACCGAGGCGATCGCCCACGCGATCGCGGAAGGCCTTCAGCCGGGCTACGACGTCACCGTCGCCGACGTGCGGACCCGCCCGCCGCTCGGCGAATCGGACCTCCTGGTCGTCGGCGCACCCACCCACGCTTTCAGCCTCAGCCGCCCGCGCACCCGCGCCGACGCCCGGCAGCGCGGCGCCGCCCGTACCGGCGCCGCTGAGATCGGCCTGCGCGAGTTCCTTGATCATCTGCCGAGGGTCTCCGGCCTCCCCGCCGCGGCTTTCGACACGAAGATGGCTAAGAACTCCTAACTCTTTGAGTGGTGGAGACGGCGCCAGCAGATCAGGGCGCAACCGAGTTTGAGCAGGGCTTCGTGG
>NZ_JBVYOQ010000048.1:0-39021 GCF_056134165.1 Actinoplanes sp. 13
CTTGCATGTGTTAAGCACGCCGCCAGCGTTCGTCCTGAGCCAGGATCAAACTCTCCAATAAAAACTTTTGGAAAAGCTCTCCCGGCAACAAACAAATGTTGCCAAAGGAATCTCCCACCCATCCCCAAAGAGATGAGCCGGGGTATTGCCATAAATGGCACTGGCTTATCAAGCACCCTGTTGAGTTCTCAAAGAACAACCACACACCATCACACGACCCGCTTCCGCGGCCCGCCCTCCGGGGCACTCGCTCTACATTACTAGGCCTTCCTGGCGGTGTCAACCGGTTGATCCCGGTTGGTGCCGATCTAGCCCGGTACGTCCCCATGACGCGCCCACAGCGAAACCGCGGGTTCGTTTCCGAGGATTTGGCAGGACGGCCGCTGCGGATCTCTCCGCGAGCTCGTCCGTTTCCCTGCCGGCTCGCAAAACATTACCCGGACGTTTCCCGGTGCTCCAAACCGGGTCCTAGTGTGCCGCGTCTCAGCAGGTCAACGCAGCGAAACAGGAGAACTCAAGGTCGCCGCACGGCAACCGAGCCACCCTGCACCCGGACCGGCACCACCGGCTGGTCGTTGGCAGCCGGCCCCCGCATCGCCAGACCGTCGGTCAGCCGGAACATGCTTCCGTGCCACGGGCAGACCACGCACCCGTCAGTCACGTCGCCCTCACCCAGCGGACCACCCTCGTGGGAACACCGCTCGATCAGCGCGCTGACCTGACCACCCTGCCGGTACAGCAGGACCGGCACCTCGCCCGCCATCCGCACGACCGGCTTGCGATCGGGAAGGGACGCGAGGGAGCCGACCTCGGTCCACTCCTCCGGGAGACGCGTCACCTCGGTCGCCGCGTGGCTGATGCCGGCGCCCTGGGTGTACGAGAGATGTCCGCCCAGATAGGCACCCGCTCCCGCAAGCGACAGCCCGGCGAAGGCCAGAGCACGTCCGCGCGCATGCTGCCCACGGAGCCGGGCCACCAGGGAACCGACGTACAGGCCGGTGGCGACGAGGTTGCTCGCCGCGTGCACCAGGCCCACACGCCGCCGGTCCTTGGTCTGCTCCGACCAGTCCACCCAGCCGGCCAGCGCGGCCGGCGCCACCGCCGCGGTGCCGGTGGCGATCAGCGCCGTCGCCGCCTTCCGGGCGCCGGGCACCAGCCGTTCCGGCACCAGGTCGAGGACCGCGGCCGACATGAAGGCACCGACCGGCACCTGCACCAGCACCGGGTGAAGCGGATGCCCCACCCAGGTCCCGTGCAGGAAGTCGCGCAACCTCTGTGGCTTGACCGCCGTCGTGACGACCTTCTGCATCTTGTCACTGACGCCGTCGAGGGCGCCCGCACGCTCGAGTTTGGAGACTGCCTGCCGCAACATACTCAGGGCGGTTCCCGGCCAGGTTCGCCCCAAACCCCTTCGGGAGTACGCGTAACCGGGCCCTCGCCCCCGGCCACGCGCACTCGAGCCGCCCGCGGACGAAAGCGAAGCGACCGCCGGGCCGAAGCTCAGCTCAAAGCCTTCAGCGCGTCGCCGATGCCCCGGTGGAAGGTGGGGTACGCCCAGATCGTGCTGTGCAGCGTGCTCAGCGGCACCTCGGCGTGCACTGCCACCGACAGCGCGCCGATCATCTCGCCCCCGGACGGCCCGGCCGTGGTGGCGCCGACCAGCACGCCACGGTCCTGGTCGGCGACCACCTTGATCAGGCCGTCGTTGCCGGGCCCGTGGATGAAGCCCCGTGACGTCGCGTTGAGCGGCACGGTGCCGACCCGGACGTTCAGTCCGGCGTCGCGCGCCTGCCGCTCGGTCAGGCCGACAGCGCCGATCTCCGGGTCGAGGAAGGTGACCCGGGGGCGGGCGCGGTAGTCGGCCCCCGGCCCGCCCTGGCCGAGGATGTCGCGCACCGCGATGTCGGCCTCGTACATCGCCATGTGGGTGAAGTTGCCGTTGCCGGTGACGTCGCCGACCGCCCAGAGACCGTCGGCCGCACGCATCCGTTCGTCGGTGGTGAGGAAGCGGGCCTGCGGGTCCAGGCCGAGATTCTCCACCCCGAGGTCCTCGAGCCGGGCCGCGCGACCGGTCGCCACCAGCAGCTTCTCGCCGGTGAGGGTGGTTCCGTCGGAGAGCGCCACGGTGAAGCCGTGGTCGTCGTGGGCGATCTTCGTGGCGCGGACTCCGGTGTGGATGCGGACGCCGTCGGCGGCCATCGCCTTCGCGGCCAGCCCGGAGGATTCCGGTTCCTCCATGGCGAGCACCCGCTCGGAGCCCTCGATGACGGTGACCCGCACGCCGAACCGGGCGAACACCTGGGCGAACTCGCAACCGATCGCCCCGCCGCCGAGCACGAGCAGCGACTCGGGCAGGGTGGCCGCCTCGACCGCGTCCCGGTTGGTCCAGAACGGCGTACCGGCGAGACCGTCGATCGGGGGGATGACGGCCACTGTCCCGGTGGCGACGACCAGGCCGCGTCCGGCCACGAACTCGTCCTCACCGACTCGCACCCGCCCTGGCCCGGTGATGGCCGCCCGGCCGCGGACGAACGTGCCGCCCTTTCCGGTGAACCGGTCCACCGCGACCTTGTCGTTCCAGTCGTCGGTGGCCTCGTCCCGGATCCGTTTGGCGACCGGACCCCAGTCGGGGTCGACGGTGGAGGCGCCGGCCAGGCCGGGGATGCGCCGCGCCTCGGCGAGCGCGGTGCCCGCCCGGACCATGATCTTGGTCGGGATGCAGCCCCAGTACGGGCATTCGCCGCCGACCAGGGTGTGCTCGATGCCGATCACGTTCAGCCCGGCCGCGGCCAGGCGACCGGCGACCTCCTCGCCACCGACTCCGAGACCGACGACCACCACGTCAACTTGCCGAGTTGAGCCCATGGGCCCAGCTAACCAGGAAGTCCGCACCCGGTGAGCCCCGTGTGACACGGAAGCAGCGTGCGTGCCGGCCGTCACCCTCATGGCTGCGCCGCGTTTCACGGTGACGGCCCCGGGTAACGCGGGACCTGCCGGTCGAACGTTTTGACGGACGCAACCGCCGGCAGGTCCCGCTGCCCGCCCGCCCGGAGCGAGGCCCGTTCCCGGGCGGAGCTAGGGCCGCAGCCAGACCGCCTCGTCGCGGTGTGACTCCAGCGGCGCGGGATAGTCGAGGCCACGGCGCACCGGGTCGGGCAGGCGCCACGGCTGATGCGCGGCAGCGCCCGCGACGCCCTTCAACTCCGGTACGTAGCGCCGAACGTACACGCCTTCCGGGTCGAATCGGAGCGCTTGCCGGATCGGGTTGAACCGCCGATAGGGCCGGGTGTCGTTGCCGGTGCCCGCCACCCACTGCCAATTTCCCGAGTTGTTGGGCACGTCTCCGTCCAACAGCCAGCGGAAGAACCACTTCGCCCCGAGCCGCCAGTCCACGCCGAGATGCTTGGTGAGGAAGGCGGCCGTGATCAGGCGTGCGCGGTTGTGCATCCAGCCCTCGGCGCGCAGCTGCCGCATCCCGGCGTCGACGACCGGCACCCCGGTGGAGCCGTCCTGCCAGTGTTCGAGCGCGTCGTCGTCGTACCGCCAGTCCTTGTCCCCGGATGTTCGATAGGCCTCGGTCGCGATCTTCGGAAAGGCTCTGGCGACCTGATAGTAGAAATCACGCCAGCAGAGCTGCCGGACGAAGGCCTCGGCACCCTGAGACCTGGCTGCCTCGGCGACGGCCAGCGGGGAGACACAACCCCAGCGGAGGTACGGGCTGAGTCTGCTCGTGCCGTCCCCCGGTAGATCGTTGTGCGCCTCCTCGTACCCCTGGATCTCCTGCATCCAAGCGCTCAGCCGGCGGCGCCCGACGGTCTCGCCGCCCTCCGCGGCATGCGGCGATTCCCCGTCCGCGATCGGCGGCAGCAGGCCTGGCTCGATGCCGTCCGGCAGCTTGACCTTCTCCGGGGTGGCCGCCTGCGGCCGCCATCGCGCCGCCGACCAGACCCGGTGGTAGGGCGAGAAGACGCGATAGGAGTCGCCGCCGCCGCCGGGGCGGATCGCGCCCGGTTCCACCACGGTCACGCCGGGGAAGCGCTCGAATTCGATCCGGTGCCGCGCGCACTCCTCGTCGAGCCGGCGCTCCCGGCGGCGCGCGTAATCGGTGACGTCCGCCGCGACGCTGATCATCCCGGCGTCGGTCGCGGCCGCCACCCGGATCGCCTCGGCCACCGGATCGCCGGTCCGCACCACCAGGTCGCCGCCGAGTCCGCGCAGCTGCTCGCGCAGATCGGCGAGGCTCTGGTGGAGGAAGCGGGTCCGGTTCCGGGAGAGACCGGCCAGCTTCGGGTCGAGCACATAGAGCGGTACGACGTTCTCGGCCCGCGCGCAGGCGGCTGCCAGTGCCGGGTTGTCGTGCACCCGTAGGTCCCGGGTGAGCAGGACCACCGCGGAACGCATCAGGCCGCCAGCGCGATCGGAGTGCCGGGGCGGGTGAGCAGGCTGCGCACGGCGACCGCGGCCCGCCGCCGGTTCGGCACGGTGGCGCGGCGGGCGAACACGTCGTACCCGGCTGCCTCGATCTCCCCGAGGATGCCGCCGTAAAGCTGGTACGCCGCGCGCATGCAGGCCTGGGAGGTCGGCTCCAGCAGCGGGATACCGGGCGCCGCCGCCTCGTAGTGCTCCCGGGCCCGTTGCACCTCCGCCCTGATCAACCGCTTGATCGCCGGGGTGGCGATCCGTTCCTTCAGCGCTTTCCGGGTGACGCCGTACTCCTCCAGGTGCTCCTCCGGCAGATAGACCCGGCCGCGGTCGAGGTCCTCGGCGACGTCCCGGATGAAGTTGGTCAGCTGGAAGGCGAAGCCGAGCTGGCGGGCCGGCTCACGGGCCGCGGCCGGGTCGGAGGAACCGAGGATCGGCAGCATCATCGTGCCGATCACCGCCGCCGAGCCCTCCATGTAGTCGAGCAGGTCGTCGTAGGTGCGATAGCTGCTGACCGTTATGTCCATCGCCATGCTGCGCAGGAACTTCTCGAAGTCCTCGAGGTCCAGGTCGAAGACGGCGATCGTGTGCAGCACCGCGGGCAGCAGTTCGTCCTCGGTGGGTTCACCGCGCAGGCCGGCGAGGAACCGCTCGGACCACTCGGTCAGCAGCGCGGCCCGCTCGGCGGACGGCCGCGACTCGGTGCGGTCGACGATCTCGTCCGCGTACCGGGTGAACCCGTAGAGGGCATGCACATGCCGCCGCTTCCAGGCAGGTAGCAAGCGGGTCGCCAGGTAGTACGTCCGGCCGTGCTCTCGATGTAGTTCGCGGCAGCGCGCATAAGCAGCGGCCAGATCGGTAACCATCCCGGTCCTCCCGGTATATCGACGCACGAATCGACGCAACTTCCAAAAGTTAGGGTACGGTACTGAGCGTGGCCAATCACACCCTCGAGGGAAAACGCCTCGAAGCGATCCCTCGCCAACCGGTCTCGCACCGCGCGCTGATCGGCGCCGTGGAGGGGACTCTGGCTGACTTCCTCGCCTCCCAGATCGCCAACCTGGACGCCGTCGACCCGGCGCTCGGCGGCTTCGCCCGCACCGCACGTGACCTGGTCATGGCGGGCGGCAAGCGGATCCGGCCGACCTTTGCGTACTGGGGCTGGCGCGGCGTCGCCGGCCATACCGAGACCGTCGAGCAGGTCCTGCCCGCTCTCGGCGCCCTCGAGCTCATGCACACGTTCGCGCTGGTGCACGACGACGTGATGGACGAGTCGGACACCCGTCGTGGCCGGCCCACCGCACACCGGCTGTTCGCCGCGCACCACGGGCCCCGGTTCGGGAACTCCGCGGCGATCCTGGTCGGTGATCTCTGTCTCGTCTGGGCGGATCAGCTGCTCGCCCGGACCCCGCTGCCGCCGCCGATCCTGCTGGAGGTCCGCGCCCGGTACGACCGGATGCGGATCGAAGCGATCGCCGGGCAGTACCTCGACGTGCTCGGCGAAACCGACCCGCGCTCCTGGTCGGTGGAGCGGGCACTGCTGGTGGCCCGCCACAAGACGGCCAGCTACACGGTGCAGTGGCCGCTCGGGTTCGGGCTGGCCCTGGCCGGCACCGACGCAAGCGTCGAAGAGGCCTACCAGGTCTACGGGCTGGCGATCGGCGAGGCGTTCCAGCTGCGCGACGATCTCCTCGGGGTGTACGGGAACCCGGCGGTCACCGGGAAGCCTGCCGCCGACGACCTGCGCACCGGGAAGCCGACCAGTCTGCTGATGCTGGCGATGGAGATGGCCACCCCCGAACAGCAGGACGAGCTGGCCACCCCGCTCACCGACTTCACCGATCTTTCCCCCACCACCCCCATGGACCTCGCCGGAGCCATCAACCCCGCCGACGGCTCCGGCGAGCTGAACCCGATTGCCCGGCGCGCCCGGCTCATTGCCGAGACGGGCGCGCCGGGCCGGGTCGAAGAGATGATCCGGGCCCGGGTCGACGAGGGCGTCGCGGCGATCTCCGAGGCACCGATCCGCGCGGACGCGCGGGCCGCGCTGATCGAGCTGGCCACCGTCGCGACACAGCGCCCGGCATGATGAGACACCTTCTCCCCCCGATGCTTGGAGCCCCGACGTGCGTACTGTGACCGGACCCACCGACCGAGTCGTCGTGGTCGGCGCAGGCCTGGCCGGGCTGGCCTGTGCCCTGCACCTGGCCGCGGCCGGGCGCCAGGTCACCGTCGTCGAACGGGAGCCGATACCGGGCGGCCGGGCCGGCCGCCTGTCCGTCGACGGCTTCCAGTTCGACACCGGGCCGACCGTGCTGACCATGCCGGAGCTGATCGAGGAGCCGCTCGCCGCGGTCGGCGAGAAGCTCAGCGACTGGCTCGAGCTGACCCCCCTGGACCCGGCCTACCGCGCCTACTACCCGGACGGGTCGACGCTCGATGTGCGTACCGACACCACCCGGATGGCGGCCGAGATCTCCCGGGTCTGCGGCCCCCGCGAGGCCGACGGATATCTGCGGTTCGTGGACTTCACCCGGCAGTTGTGGGAGCTGGAGCGCAACCACTTCATCGACCGGAACCTCGACACCCCGATCGACCTGATGAACCTGAACCTGCTCCGGCTGCTCGGCATGGGCGGGTTCCGGCGGCTGCAGCCGAAGATCAACCAGTTCTTCCGGGACCCCCGCACCCAGCGGATCTTCTCGTTCCAGGCGATGTACGCGGGGCTGGCGCCGCACGACGCGCTCGCCATCTACGCGGTCATCGCCTACCTCGACTCGGTGGCCGGGGTGTACTTCCCGGTCGGCGGCATGCACGCGGTGCCGAAGGCGCTGGCCGGGGCGGCCGAGAAGCACGGTGTGACGTTCCGCTACGACACCACGGTGGAGCGGGTCACCACCGCGCACGGCCGGGCCACCGGCGTGCAGACGACCGAGGGCGAGCACATCCCGGCCGACGCGGTCGTGCTCAACCCGGACCTGCCGGTCGCGTACCGCGATCTGCTCCCGGCCCGCCGGCAGCGCCCGCTGCGCTACTCACCGTCCTGCGTGGTGCTGCACATCGGCTCCAACCGGACCTATTCCAAGATCTCGCACCACAACATCCACTTCGGCCGGGCCTGGAAGGGCACCTTCGACGAGGTGATCCGCAAGGGCCTGCTGATGAGCGACCCGTCCCTGCTGGTCACCAACCCGTCGCACACCGACCCGACGGCGGCGCCGGACGGTAAGCAGAGCTACTACGTGCTCGCGCCCACACCCAACCTGAAGGCCGGCCCGATGGACTGGCGCGGCGGCCTGGGCGAGCGGTACGCCGACGAGCTGCTGCGCGTCCTGGAGAGTCGCGGCTACATCGGCTTCCGGGACGGCGTCGAGGTGCAGCGGATCATCACACCGGCCGACTGGGAAGCCGACGGGATGGCGGCCGGCACCCCCTTCGCGGCCGCGCACTCCTTCACCCAGACCGGCCCGTTCCGCCCGTCGAACCTGCACCCGAGCCTGGGCAACGTCGTGTTCACCGGCTCCGGCACCCAGCCCGGCGTCGGCGTGCCGATGGTGCTCATCTCCGGCAAGCTCGCCGCGGCCCGGATCGCCCCGTGACCGCCCGCGAAACGCACCTCGTCGAGCTCGTCGAAGAGGACGGGACCCCGGCCGGCACGGCGACCGTGCAGGCCGCGCACGAGGCCCCCGGCCGGCTGCACCGGGCGTTCTCGGTCGTCCTCCGCGACGACCGGGGCCGGCTCCTGCTCCAGCAGCGGGCCGCGGTGAAGACCCGTTTCCCGCTGCGCTGGGGCAACACCTGCTGCGGGCATCCCGAACCCGGCGAGGAGGTGCCGGTCTCGGCCGCCCGGCGGCTGGTCGAGGAGCTCGGCGTCGACGGTGTGCAGCTGACCGAGGTCGGGGTCTACGTGTACTTCGCCGAGGACCCGACCACCGGGCGCGTCGAGCGGGAGTACGACCACGTGCTGCTCGGCGAGGTTCCGGCGGGCACGGAGTTCCGCCCGGACCCGGCCGAGGTGGCCCGGCTGCGATGGGTGGACCTCGACGATCTCCAGGAGCGGTTGGAACAGAATCCGGAGACGTACGCGCCATGGCTGGTGGGGGTCGCCGATCGGCTCAGGTCCCACCTGACGCCGGCCGGGCTTCCCGGCGCCCCAGAGTCCGGCACTCCGCTGTCCGGCACCCCGCTGGCCGGCGCCTCGGCGTCCGGCCCTTCAATATCCGGCTCGGAGCGGCCAGGTGGCCGATGAAGGGCTGAGCGCCGGCGCCGCCGCACGCCGTCTCGGCGTCGCGGTGACCACCCTGCGCACCTGGCACCAGCGGTACGGGCTCGGCCCCAGCCGTCACGAGGCGGGACATCACCGGCGGTACACCGCCGAGGACATGGACCGCCTCCACGTCATGCAACGGCTCACCGCACAAGGTGTGGCACCCGCCGAGGCCGCCGCCTGGGCGCGCCGATCCCCGGCCCTCGACGAGCCGTCCGCAACCGTGCCCCCCGAGCCGCCCCCGGTCACCGACGTCTCCACCGAGGCACCGGCCGGCGGCGGGCAGACCATCGCGCTCGGCGTGCGGGCCGACCCCGCCGCGCGCGGACTCGCGCGGGCGGCCATGCGCCTCGACGCCCCGGCGATGCGCCACCTCATCGAGGACGCGGTGACCGGCCGCGGCGTGATCGCCGTCTGGAACCACGTGATCATGCCGGTACTGATCGGCATCGGCGAACGCTACGAGGCCACCAAACGCTTCGTCGAGGTCGAGCACCTGCTGTCCCGCACAGTCACCGAGGCGCTCGCCGGAGTGCCCCGCCCGCCCCGCGGGAAGGCCCCCCGCGTCCTGCTCGCGGCCGCCGACGAGGAACAGCACACGCTGCCCCTGGAGGCACTCGCCGCGGCTCTGGCCGAAGCGGGGGTGCCCACCCGCCTGTTCGGCGCCCGGGTGCCGTCACCGGCCCTGCTGGACGCGGTGCGGCGGACCGGGCCGGCCGTCGTGGTGCTGTGGTCGCAACTGCCGGACACCGGGGACGTGGCCCAACTGGAGCGGCTCTTACGCGTACCCCGTCCGCCTCTGCTGGTGGCCGCAGCCGGCCCCGGCTGGCCCATCCTCGGCCTGCCACCCGAGGTGACCCCCCTCGGCTCACTGCCCGACGCGGTCCGCATCATCGCCGCCGGCGCCGCCGTTTCCCCAGGTCAATGACTCGCCGCGCGAAAGGGGGGTACCGATTTGGAGACCGCTCGGTGGATCACATATGCTTTGCAGGCCTCAACGGGGCGCGGTTGGGGCGAAGGCCACCAAACGTTGCCGATCTCGCATCCAGCGGGATGTGCAATGATGGCGGAGTTGCCCTCATCGTCTAGTGGCCTAGGACGCCGCCCTTTCAAGGCGGTAGCACGGGTTCGAATCCCGTTGGGGGTACTGGTAAGTTAGTGGCGCAAGCTGCTGACGAGCTGGAGAACGGCAAGACAGTTACATAGCAAGGTCCTGTGGAGCAGTTGGAGTGCTCGCCGCCCTGTCAAGGCGGAGGTCGCGGGTTCAAGTCCCGTCAGGACCGCAAGCAAGTCCCACGGCCAGGTAGCTCAGTTGGTACGAGCGTCCGACTGAAAATCGGAAGGTCGGCGGTTCGACCCCGCCCCTGGCCACCAGGCTCTTCGCCGGGCACTGAGCATCGTCCACCTGCGGAAACGCATGGTGGACGTTTTGCTTTCCGGGGCTGTTCCGCCGCCTCGAGGTTGACCTCCGGTGACCGCGGAGCTGGAGCGGGTACGAGACGTGGCAGCTTGCGGACGCCCGCGCAGAGGTACGGACCCGGTGTTCAAGACTTTCCGGTGGTCCGGGCTTCAGGGCGTGCGAGCGTAGGCTTCGCGGATGCGGATCGGCGAGTTGTCCAAGCGCACGGGCGTGAGTCCGCGCTCCCTGCGGTACTACGAGGAGCAGGGCCTGATGGCCAGTTCACGCTCCGACGCCGGGCAGCGTCACTATTCCGATGCTGAAGTCGCGCGCGTGTCGCTGATCCGGCAGCTGTTCGACGCGGGCATGTCCAGCCGGGTGATCGCGTCTGTGCTGCCGTGTGTGGATATCCCGGGCGACCCGGACGTCACGGAGGCGGCGTTCGTGACGATGACGCGCGAGCGCGATCGGATCGACGCCGACATCGCGCACCTGATCGAGACCCGCGAGGCGCTCGACGCGCTGATCGAGATCAACCGCCGGCACCGGGCAGGGCTGTGCACGGCCTGATGCTGTGACCCGCGCCTCAGCCGGTTGCCCTTCACACCGATGTGAGCGGTGAGGATGGCTGCAGCGTCCGGAACGACCGGGCCGGTCACACCCGGAGGCAGTTGAAAATGGGCCAGGCGTGGGGGTTCAGCAGGTACGGCGGGCCTGAGGTGCAGGAGTTCTTCGATCGTCCCGATCCCGTCCCCGGTCGTGGTGAGGTGCTGATCCGGGTCGACGTCGCCGGGGTGAATCCCCTCGATTACGTGGTGCGCCTGGGTCTGATCCCCGGGGTCGACGGCGGGCGTCCGTTCCCCCGTGTGCTCGGCATGGAGGCAGCGGGAACCGTTCTCGCCCTGGGCGAGGACGTCGACGGGCTCGAGGTGGGTGACCCGGTTTTCGGCTTCGCGCTCACCGGTGGTGGCACCTATGCCGAGACGACGGTGCTGTCCGCACCGAACACCGCTCGCATCCCGGCGGGCCTGTCCCCGACCGTGGCGGCAACGCTGCCGGTGGCCGGGACGACCGCGGTGGATGCGCTCGACCAACTCGGCCTCCCGGCCGGTGCCACGATTCTGGTCAACGGGGTCGGGGGCGGGGTCGGACTGCTCGTCGCCCGGCTGGCCGTCGAGCGCGGGTTGCGGGTGATCGGCACCGGGAGCGGCGCCAAGCGCGAGTCCGCCGAGGCCATCGGGGTGGGTTTCATCGACTACACCGCCTCCGACGTCGTCGCCGCGGCACGCGAGCTGGTGCCGGACGGCTTCGATGGGATCGTCGACCTGGTCGGAGGCGCCTCGCTGCGGACGGTCGCCCCACTGGCCAAGGATTCCCGCGACATCATCGCCGTGGGTGACATGTCGGTGCCCGAAATCGGTGGGCGTTTCGTCGAACGTCGCATCGGCCGCGAGAACCTGGAGCGAGCCGCCCAGCTGGCCCTCGAGGGAGTCCTCACACCTGTGATCACTGCGGTCCATCCGCTCTCCGACGCTCCGGCCGCCCTCGCCAGCGTCGAGAACGGTCACCCTTCGGGCAAGGCTGTCATCAAGGTGGCATGAGGCGTGTCCGTCCGCCGACGAGGGAGTGAGCACGGGCCAGGCATCTGCCCGGCGAGTTGTCCGGCCGATGCGCCATGAGGTTCCCATCGCGGCCTGGGCTGGGCACGCCGACAAAGCCGGCGACCGCCGCAGCGAGGATCGGTGGTCGAGGGCGGGCGCCGTGCTGATTGCGCCGGTTGCGTCCAGCCGAGCCGTGGTGGTCCTCTCCTCGTGTGGCTGACGGCTGGCGATAGTACAGCGCTCAATGTACTGTCGGGGAGTGGAGATGCTGACTCACGGCGCCGTGCTGGCTCGGTTCGGGCATGCCTTGTCGGATCCGACCCGGGCGCGGCTGCTGCTGGCTCTGCGGGACGGGCCGGGCTATCCGGCGCAGCTCGCCGAGCTGCTCGGCACCACCCGGCAGAACCTCTCCAACCACCTGGCCTGTCTGCGTGGCTGCGGCCTGGTCGTGGCAGTCCCGGAGGGCCGCCGGGTGCGGTACGAACTCGCCGACACTCGGCTGGCGCACGCCTTGGGCGACCTGCTCGGCGTCGTGCTCGCCGTCGACCCGGACGCCTGCGACGACTCCGCGGCGAAAGACTGCTGCTGATGACCGGCCCGCTGCTCCGGATCACACCGGCCGGCCCGTCACCGCGGCGACGCGCCACCCTGAACCGCCGCGTCCGGCTGCTGGTCGCCACCACCATCACCTACAACGTGATCGAGGCGATCGTCGCCATCACCGCCGGCACGATCGCGTCATCGACGGCTCTGATCGGGTTCGGCCTCGACTCGGTGATCGAAGTGTCGTCGGCCGCGGCCGTGGCGTGGCAGTTCGCCGGCAAGGACCCCGAACGACGCGAGAAGACCGCCCTGCGGATCATCGCCGTTTCCTTCTTCGCCCTGGCTACGTACGTGACGATCGAATCGGTGCGGGCACTGGCCGGCGGCGTGGAGGCCGAACACTCCACGGTCGGCCTGACCCTGGCCGCGCTCTCACTGGCGATCATGCCGGGACTCTCGTACGCCCAGCGGCGCACCGGGCGTGAACTCGGCTCCCGCTCGGCGGTCGCCGACTCGAAACAGACGCTGCTCTGCACGTACCTTTCCGGGGTCCTGCTGGTGGGTCTCGCGGTGAACAGCCTGTTCGGTTGGTCCTGGGCCGACCCGGTCGCCGCCCTGGTGATCGCCGTCGTCGCGGTCAAGGAAGGCCGCGAAGCCTGGCGCGGTGACGCCTGCTGCGCCGTGCCCACCACCTCCACCGTGGACAGCGAGGATCCCTGCGGCTGCGCACCGGGCTGCTCCTGCTGCGGCGAAACCTCTGCTCGGTGATTCCGCCGCTGACCCCGGAGCGTTCCTGGCTTACACGAGGTGGCAGTCAGAGCCGCGGACAGCGACGGCGGCCACTCGGCCTGGCATGCTCCGATCATGGGCGCTGCGCTTGAGCTGATCGAGGATGAAGACCGGTGGCGGTTGCCGTACCGCGGGATGCAAGTGATCCAGATCAAGGTCGACCATCAGCTCACCCTGGTCCTGGACGGCGGCGCTGAAGTGCAGATCGAGACGGACGCCTTCCTGACCGAGGGCGCCTTGGGCGCTCCAGCAGTGCAGCCGGTGCGCCTGGATCCGGAACGGCAGGAGGTCGCTCCGGCGCTGGCACTTTTCGGGGCCACCGTGCTGTCCCCCGTTGCTTTCAAGACCGGGACCTTGCGCCTGGTCTTCAGCACCGGAACACATCTCACCATCAAGCCTCATCCTGAATACGAGGCTTGGAACGCCCGCGGGCCGGGGGGCCTGCTGCTCGTCTGCCAACCTGGCGGAGGTGTAGCCGTCTGGTCGTGACCGCCGGCCCCGGGTGGCACGCCGGCCACGGTCCTGCACGGACCCGCCGGATCAGGCGCCGAAGTGGACCGAAGGCGGGCAGTATGGGGCCCGCGCCATCACGGGGGGAACGGCGCGGGCCTGGTCTCCAACGATAGCCACCGGAAGTGCCGCATCGAAGGGCTGCGGCAAACCCATAGCTATTACACAGCGAACGGCCCGGTCCATCGGACCGGGCCGTTCGATTCGTTCAGGCGTTGCGTCAGTTACGCACGGCCTCGACGCGCGCCAGGGCGCCCGCGAGGTCGGCCTTGTTCGCCGAGGCGGAGGAGGCGGCGGCCTTGTCGACCGTCTCGCAGCCGGTGGCGGTGCCCTTGGCGAAGACCTGGCAGAAGTCGCCCTTCGCCCAGTTCGCCCCGCCGTTCACCTTGTCGGTGGCGGCGTTGCTGCCGACGTCGATGCCCTCGCCGAAGAGGAGGTCGTTGCCGGCGTCGCCCCAGATGTTGTCGTTGCCGGAGTCGCCCAGCGCGACGTCGTCGCCGGCGCCGAGCACGATGCGGTCGTTGCCGGTCTGGCCGACGACCGCGTCGTTGCCGGTGCCGCCCCAGATGCTGTCGTTGCCGGAGTTGCCGTCGATCTCGTCGTTGCCGGCGCCACCGTCGACGCGGTCCGCGCCGGTGCCGGCGATCAGGACGTCGTTGCCGCCGCGGCCGAACAGCTGGTCGTTGCCGGAGGCGCCCTGCAGCTGGTCCTTGCCGGAGCCGCCGGTCAGCTTGTCGTTGCCGGTGCCGCCGTCAGCCAGCATGTAGACCTTGGTCTTGTTGACGACCCAGTCGTTCTTGTCGCCGAGCGCGATGCGCAGGGTCTTGGTCGCCGTCTTGGTGGTGCACTTGACCTTGGTCTTGTCGCCCTTGACGGCCTTGCAGCCCTTACCGGCCTTGATCGCGACCTTGTCGTCGAGGGTGACGGTGCGGCCCTTGATGGTGATGGTCAGGCCGTTCGCCTTGGTCAGCAGCGCCCGGAAGTCGACGGTCGCGCCGGACACCTTCGCCAGGCCGGCCGACGCGGCCTGGGCCGGCGTGGCCAGGACCGCGGTCGAGGCGACAGCGGCGGCGGTGGCGCCGACGAGGGCCAGGACCTTGCGGTTGAGGAAAGACATGCGGAATTACCCCCGTGTAAGACTTTGGGTGATCGACTGTGGAGCCTAGAAGAGGCGCGCAACCGGTTTCTATAGAACGGAACCGTATCGACCTGTGGCTGGTGCAGCCTACCCATAGTTGACAGTCATTACAAGGTCAGCAACTGAGTTCCGCGCCGTACCGGCTCTGGGTCGGCCGCATGACCACCCAGACCCGCTCCACACCTGGGAGTTCGCGAATCGCCGGTATCGGGGCACAGTCGAATTCCTGTGCAACCGACGTCAATCGGAACGACTCGGACATGCTCTCCAGTTGGATGCCCTCGACCCGGTCCCGCTGGTCCTTCCACCGTTCCCGGAGCTTCGCCAGCGCCTCCTCCCGGGTCTCGAAACGGACCGTGCCGCCGGACGAGAGGCCGGCCGGGAACGAGGACTCGACCGCCGCCTTCTGTTCGGCGGTGATCTCCGGTTCCAGATAGACGACGACCTCGAATCTGCGCTCCGGAAGATAGCGGTATCCCGCGAGCAGCAGCACCGAGCTGGAGGCCAGCGCGCCGAAAACCAGGGCGGCCGCTGTCGCCGCCAGCATGAACCGCATGCGGCGTGATCGGTCTGGTCGCGCCTCACCGTCGTCCGGGCCCCCGTCGCTCATGGGCCAGAAGCTATACGCCGTCCGAGATGGACGCTGTACCGGGTCGGCCGAAGAGGCAGGATGAGCTGGACAAACTGGAGGGTCAGAGGACGAACGCCAGCAGACCGATCACGCCCAGTGCCACACCGGTGACCGCCATCACGCGTCCCACCGCCGGGTGACCCGCCCGGGCCCATCCGGTGGCCCGGGTCCAGCCGGCGAGGCCGAACAGCACAGCGCCGATCGCGGGCAGCAGCAGAGCGTTCGCCACGAGGCCGATCAGACCGAGGATCAGCGCGTGGAAAGCCGGTGAGTTGCGGCCGGCTGCCAGGTCCGTGCCGGCGTCCGGAAGGCCCCAGGAGCGCTTCCCGGACGGCGACCGGCCGGCCGCCAGCGACATCTCGAACGGGGCGGGCTGCACGTGGCTGGTCCACCGGGAGCCGTCCCACCAGCGCTGCCCCGCGGCGCCGGCCGGATCGGCGTACCAACCGGCGGGAACGGTCCTCGTCTCGCTCATCGTGTCGTTCATCGGACGAGCGCGGGAGTGACTTGAGGCGGGAGACTCGGAAGCAACCGGAGAGAAACGTGCCGCGAACGTGCCAGTCGGCCGCCGTCCGGGCGGTGAGAGTGAGCGCCACTTGTAGGCCGCCGCCCGGTCTATCAAAGTTATTCATTGAAACCGGTCAGCATCACCGCGAGGAGGCGACGTCGTGCAGACCTTCACGAACGAAGCGGAGCAGGAGGCTTTCGCCCTGGCGGAGGCACTGCTGGACAAGGCGATGGACTGCATGCGCCACGCCGAGGAGGCCGCGGGGGCGTTCCGCAACGGCCGGATCGCGATGCGCCGCCAGTTCAAGGCGCGCGGACTGTCCGAACCGGAGGCTGACATCCGCTGGCGCGCCACCGGGCAGGCCACCCGCGCGATCTCCGACAACGACTTCTTCATGTCGCAGGCCTCGATGTACAACAACGCGGCCGCCGCGCATTACGCCAAGGCGCTCTATCTCAGGAGTCGGTGACCGCGGCGCCGCCCAGGTCGGCGACCTGCCCGGCGCGGTAACCACGCGTGCGGCCGCTGCCCCGCAGGCGTCGCGGCGGCATCTTGGCCAGCTGCGGATAGGTGTCGTCGCGGCGCCGCTCGACCAGGCCGGTCCGGTCGATCAGGACCAACTCGGCGCCGGGCGTCCCGGCAACAGCGGACCGTTCGGCCGCCCACAGCCGGGCGCTGATCGCCTGGCTGTACCCGACCAGCCAGGAGCGCCGGTAAGCGGCCGGATGCTCGCCCCACGGCACCGGGCCGGCGGCCAGGCCGTGCGCCGCCTGGACCAGCAGCGAGGTGAAGAGCAGCTCGACGCGCTCCAGGTCGGCCGCGTGCCCGAAGAGGTGGCTGCGCGCCAGGCTGCGGCGTTCCAGATGCACGACGCGGCAGCGCAACGGTGCCGCCACGGCCGCGAGCAGTCCGGCCTTGTCGCGGGCGTACGGCGCCTCGATGGTGACGATGCGGTCCCCCACCGGGTCTGCCGCCGGGTCGGCGACGGCGAGCATCGCCTGGTCCACGCCGTACTTCGCGATCAGCTCGGCGGCCTTCACGGTGAACGCCTCGGCTTCGCCGGGCGTGCAGGCCGGGTCCTCGGCCATGGCGAGCAACTTGCGGACGCGGGCGAGCAGGGCTTCAGACATCGTTCTGGTACGCGTGAAGCCCGCTCACGCAGCCCGGTGACGCAGGGTGGCGACCGCGGATCCGGCGAGCGCGAGCAGGCAGTCCGGCAGCCGGCCGTCCGCGATCGCGGCGCCGAACAGCGCCTCACCGGTCGGGAAGTCCCCGTTCACGTACGCACTGACGAACCGGGCCACCCAGCGCTTGTCGTACCGCGCGTCGTCGATCCCCGGGAACTCCAGGGTCCAGGCGCCACCGGGCGGCACCTGGCCGACCATGGTCGCCGCGAGGCACCAGGCCACGTCCCACGCCCCGACCACGCCGTCCCGGTTGACGACCGCGTCGAAGGTGTCGGCGACGGCGGCGCTGTCGCCGGTGAGGGCGCAACGCAGGATCTGCGCGGCGTCGTCGAACGCGTCCTGTGGTACTTCGGTCACGGAAGAAAAGGTACGTCCAACCGTCAAGGAACGCTCGTCGACGAGGGGAATTTCAGGCCTACGCGCTTTTGCGGCGCAGCCGGTTTCACGCCCCCCGGAGCAGGCAGGTGATCCGCGCGGTGCAGACCCGGTCGCCGGCCTCGTCCTCGATGACCACCTCGTACGTCGCCACGGCACGTCCCCGGTGCACCGGGGTCGCGGTCCCGGTGACGAGCCCTGCGCGGGCCGCCTTGTGGTGGGTGGCGTTGATGTCGACGCCGACGGCGAACGGACGGTCCACGGTCTGCCCGTGCAGCACCGCGCCGACCGAACCGAGGGTCTCGGCGAGCACGCAGGAGGCGCCACCGTGCAACAGCCCGTACGGCTGGGTGTTGCCCTCGACCGGCATGGTGCCGACGACCCGCTCGGCGCCGGCCTCGGTGATCTCGATACCCATCCGTTCGGCGAGCGCACCGCCCCCGCTGCTGGTGAACAGGTGCTGCATGCCGTCCTCCGCGATATCCACGTCGGCGTACGTTACCGGCGCATGAACGGCGGACCAGCGACATCCGTCACAGGGCGGTTGACTGAGCGGGCGACCATTCGGGTACTGGCGGGCGGTCGGGCCGGATCAACCGGCCAGGAGAGGAGCATCGTGAGCGAGCCGCAGGAGCTGATCGAGACCCGTGGGGACGACCGCGTCGACCTGGTGACCCGGGACGCGAACGGCGACGGCAAGACCGACGTGTGGATATCCGACACCGACGGTGACGGCAAGCCCGACCTCTTCCAGTTCGACACCGACGGGGACGGGAAGGTCGACATCACCATGGTCGACCTCGACGAGGACGGCACCCCGGACGTGGTGGTCGACGGGGACGGCGGGATGCCGCCCTCGGTCTGAGGGCAGTTCCGCACTAGCCGTTGCCGATCAACGACAGCGCGACCCAGAGCACGCCGATCGCCACGACGGTGGTGCCGACCGCGGAGACGGTGTGCCGCCAGGACGGTTCGCCCTCCACGGCTTCCGGGTGCCCGAGCTTCTCCAGGACGGCACGCTGCTGCCGTACCTCGGCGTGGTGTCGGGTGTCCGGGTCCGGGGTCCGGCTCAGCTCCACCGCGAGCCGGGCCTGAGCGCGTTGCAGGCGCCGCACCGCCAGCCTTCCCCGCCGCCCCGCCCGCGCCGCGGCGTGCCGGCGGGCCGCCGCCCGGCGCGATCCCGAGCCGAGCACCCGCAGCTCCCCATCGGTGATCAACTGCGGATCGCCCAGCTGCGCCAGCCGGCCGACGTAATAGGCCGCCTCCTGATCGTGCGCCCGCCGGACCAGATAGAGGATCAGCAGCAGCGGCGGCAGGCCTTTGAAGACCAGCACCGCGAGCAGGGCCAGCGCACCGTTGCCCAGCCCGTCGCGGAACAGCGGCGAGTTCCACAGCACGTGGGAGGCCCAGGCCCCGAAGAGGGCCAGCCCGGCCATCGCCAGCCGGTGCCGGCGGGTCCGGTGCGGGTTGACCACGAGATAGCCGATGCCGGCGCCGGCCAGCGCGCCGAACAGCGTGTGGCTCCACACCCCGGCCAGGAAGCCGCGCACCAGGAACGTGGTGACCACCGGCTGGACCTGATCGCCCTCGCCGGCCAGCGAAACGGCGCCGACCGCGAACACGATGTCCTCGACGATCTGGAAGCCGAGCCCGACCAGGGCGCCGTAGACGACGCCGTCCAGCACGCTGTTCACCTGCGCGCGGGCGATCAGCACGATGGCCACGACGCCGAGCGTCTTGGCGATCTCCTCGACCGTCGGCCCGGCCAGGGCCGGGCCCCAGTCGGCCGCCAGCGCGGGTGAGCCGAGTTTCGCGATCAGGTTCTCCAGCGAGTTGCTGCCCGGGATGGAGACCGAGGTGGCGACCAGGCCGCCCCAGGCGAACGCCAGCACGCGCAGGCTCGGCGGCTCGCGCTCCAGGAAGTCCAGCTCGGCCAGGAAGAGCCAGAACGGCACGGCGAGCAGCGCGAAAAGCAGGACGGCGGTGACCGTCGCCACCGGGTAGACCTCGAGGAACCGGCCGGCGATCTGCGCGATGCGTGCCGCTCCGGCGGTGAGGAGTACGACCACCACCCAGAAGGCGGGCTGACGGGAGAGCCCGAGACCCGACCAGGTGCCCGGGCGAACCGGGTCGCTCACCGGTGGCCCTCGAACCGCAGGGTGCGGGTGCTCGCGTCGATCTCCGGGAGCACCCGGCCGAGCTCCTGGTCCGAGCCGCTCACGGTGACCTCGATGGTGAAGCCGTGTGCGACGAAGACGGCGTACCGGCCGTCCCGGTCGCCGGCTTCGTAGCCGCCCTGGAGTCCGGTCAGCCCACCGGCCGTCGAGACGGCGAGCTGCATGCCGGTGATCTGATGGCCGGTGGTCCCGGTGATGCGCTGGCGCAGGCGCACGGCGGCGGCGGTCAGGTCGCCGTCGAAAGGCTGGACGGCTATCGCGTACTGCACCGGGCCGAGCCGGAACAGCGCGGTGCCACGTTGTGTCCCGGGCCGCGTTCCGGTCAGATCCAGTCTGGCCCGCGGCGGCGGGACGATGGTGACCCCGGCACCTACCTCGTACGGCTCGCCGGCCGGCACCGCGCGCTCGGCCGGGACTGCCCGGTCGAGCATCGGAAGACCGAACGCGAGACCGGCGAGGACGAGAGCGATGAGGAGCGCGACGGGCAGACCGAGTTTGCCGGGGAGATCGGTGAGCTGACTCCGTGTAACCCTCCCCACCCATCCAAGCTAACGGCGGTTCCGGGTCGCTGTCCGGAGAACACGTTGCTGGCCACAGTGGATGAACGATCAACCTGGGCGATTACGGATTTGTCCGTTTTACCGAAATATGCGCGGCGGGTACCGAAGCGGTGAGCCACACCCCGTTGGCACTGCGGTGGAAGACGTGACCCTCCTCCGCCATGATCCCGGCAGCGACCGCCAGGACGACCACATCGGCGGATCGGCGGCGTCCCACCACCAGCGCGGTCGGCACGTCGATCGAGAGATGCACATGATGGCGGGACCGCGGCCGCAGGCCCTCCCGCATGATCGGGTCCAGATTCGCGCGGGGCGTCCCGTGGAACAGCTCGCCGGGCGGCGTCGCCGGCGGCAGGTCCAGGTCGACGGCGACCCGGCGGGAGTGGCCCTGGTTCGCGCGGATCCGGTCCACGCCGTCCGGGCCGGGCGCGACCGCGAACCGGGCCTTGTCGTTGCCGGCGACCACGACGTCCAGCTCGGCGCGGCTGATGCCGAGGGCCGTGAGCAGGGTGGGGACGGGCACCCAGCCGTTCGCGTCGAGCGTGAGGCCGGCCACCTCGGGCCGGTGCCGCAGCACCAGGGAGAGGCGTTTGCTCAGCCGCACCTGGTCGCGGTCCAGCGCGGTCATGCGCCGGCGGCCGGACGAAGCTCCATGACCGCAAGGTAGTACGGCCGGTCCCGCTCGTCGATCGATTTCAACCGCCAGCCGGTCCCCGCCAGCAGGCCCTCCAGCTCCGGCACGGAACAGTTCAGATAGTCGAACCAGTCGGTCGCGACCGCCCTGTACCGCAGGCGCAACCGCAACTGGCCGCCGAGCCGGCCGCGCTCACGGTTCCGCTCGTGATACGCCACGTGCAGCGGATCGCGGGTCCCGTACGGGTCGGCGCCCTGCGCCACGATCCGGGCGCCCGGATTGGCGAGCCGGGCCAGGGCGGCCAGGAACACCGGCGCCCGCTGTGCGCTCTCCAGCAGACCGAGGTTGTTGCCGACCAGCAGGAACGTGTCGTATCGGACGGCGGCCCGGGAGAACTCGTCCACCGTGTTCAGCACGGTGTCGTGCAGACCCCGCTTGCGGGACACCTCGATCGCGCCGAGCGAGGTGTCCAGCCCGGTCACCGCGATGCCCCGGCGCTGCAGCTCGAGCGCGGTCCGCCCGGCGCCCACACCGATGTCGAGCACCCGGCCACGGCACAGATCCAGCGCGCGGCGGTCCCACGGCTGCCAGGCGTCCGGCTCGTCCAGGTAGTGGTCGGCGAGCGCCCCGTTGATCAGGCCGTCGTCGCGCTCGATCACCTCGATGACCGGACGCGGCAGCCGGCCGCCGGCCAGGGGCCTCGGCCCGATCCCGGTGCGGACCGCGTACGCGTCCCTGATCATCTCGCCGTACGCGTCGCCGATCATCGGCTGCTCCATGGTCATTACTCTTGAGGACATGGCCGCACTGCAGCAACTCGGTTCCGAGAAGTACGTCCTGCTGACCACCTTCCGCAAGGACGGTCGCGCGGTGCCGACACCTCTGTGGGTCGTACCCGATGGTGCGGGGCTGGGTTTCTGGACCGTCGCCGGCAGCGGCAAGCTGAAGCGGATCCGCAACAGCGGGCGGGTCACGGTGGCCGCCTGCGATATGCGCGGCAACCCCACCGGCGAGGCGATCGAGGCGGTCGCGCGAATCGGCGACCACGCGGACCGGATTCGCGTCGGCGAGGGGATCAAGAAGAAGTACGGCCTGGTCGGCCGCCTGACCATGCTGGGCAGCCGGCTCCGGCGCGGCGTCGACGGCACGGTCGCCGTGCTGGTCGAGTGAGCCGACCACGGTGATCCACCCCGGTCCGCAGAGAAGATCCATACCGGCGAAGAAAAGATCAAAGAAAAAGCCGGAACCGGGATAACCCGGCGTCGGCTTGATCGTTTTTCAGGTAGGTCGGTGGAAACGTAGAAGGGGCGGTCGCCTTCCCCAGCGCTCGCCCCTCACCACGAACTTCGTCGACCCGAGGTCAGTCGCCCTGACGCTGCGTGGGAATCTGTCCTTGCAGCAGGGCACGAACCTCTGACTCTCGGTAGCGACGGTGGCCACCCAACGTGCGAATTGCGCTGAGCTTGCCCGCCTTCGCCCACCGGGTAACGGTCTTCGGGTCGACACGGAACATCGACGCCACCTCGGCCGGCGTTAGTAGCGGCTCAGGATCGTGCGTACGCGATGCCATCGGTCACTCCTCCACAGGTGCCTAAAAAACATCGGCCGGGGTCCCGCCGGCCGGTGCGTCTCTCATGGTCCGGCTAGTCCCCGATGTCCGACATGGGCCGAACGGACGAACGTCCCCAGATAGACGGATGAAGCATGCCCGATTTTTGCGTGTTTTCTACGCCAGATAGTGCCTCGTTTAGTCCGATTATCACGCTTCGGGGATCGGCGATTACGAAGAGTGTTCGCTTCGGGAGCGCTCTCAAGGACAGGGATACGTACCCCTCTGTCCTATTTCCGCAGGTCAGTTGCATCGCTCCAAAAGCTGGACGACTCGCCAGCGCGCGACCAGCTTTTCGTACGCCTCGCTAGCTGACTCAGCGTCACCGCGAGAAAGTGCCGAAAGTCCGACTGCCACCAGTCCGGGGGAATCGTCCTCTGCGAGGTTGTCCTCCGGGAGAAGGTTGACGAGGCCGCCGTAGTCGAGCTCGACCACCGACCGGGGATGGAACTCCTCCAGCCAGCGCGTGCCCTCCTCCACCGCCTCCGTGATCGGGGCGTCACCCAGCGCCTTGCGCAGCACCGAGACGGCGCGATGGGCCCGGCGCCGCGCCTTGGAGATCTCGGTGCGGTAGCGCAGCACCCGCCGCCGGCCGGTGAGCGAGATCTCCCGCTCCTCCAGGTCGACGAAGGCGAACCACCGCAGCGGCACACCCCAGGTGGAGATCTGCTCGTGCACCCGGGGCACACCCTGCTCCAGAACCTTGGCACCGCTGCGCCAGTCCTCCACCACGGCCTTGGCCTGACCGGCCAGCACCGGCGGGACGAAGGCGTCGGCCAGCACCGCGGGCACACCGTCCCGGGCGTTCAGAGCGGCCTCGGCGACGCGCAGCCGCAGGCTCCACGGGCAGACCAGGACCGAGCCGTCCCACTCCAGGACGTAGGCCTCGTCGGGCAGGTCCGGCAGACGGGTCCAGCCGGCGCCCAGCGCCTCCAGCACAGCGGTGCGCTGACGGGCGGGTCCTTCGACCAGGCCCAGATCGCGGCCTTCGTTCGCGTACTGGCGCCAGAAGGTCTGCCTGTCCCGGTCGAAGGCGGTCAGCGGTTCGTAAACCCGTAGGTACGACGCGAACAGTGACGGCACGGCGCGATCCTTTCACGAAATCGCCCGGGAGGAACTTCCCGCGCGGACGGAATCGCCGTCGCATTCAGCGCGACTACGCTCGCAGTGTCCGGCCCACCCCGCCGGATCCCCTAGGCCCCACGAAGGCCGCGCAAGCAGATCAGGAGAGCAGGATGGGTGTGTTCGACACCGACGGCAACGACGCCACCGGACACGAACAGGTCGTCTTCTGTCAGGACCGCGCCAGCGGACTCAAGGCGATCATCGGTATCTACTCGACGGCGCTCGGCCCCGCGCTGGGCGGGACGCGGTTCTACCCGTACGAGAACGAGGAAGCCGCCCTCGCCGACGTGCTGAGACTGTCCCGCGGCATGGCTTACAAGAACGCCATCGCGGGACTGGACCTGGGCGGCGGCAAGGCGGTCATCTGGGGCGACCCGGTCCGGGACAAGAGCGAGGCGCTGCTCCGGGCGTACGGGCGGTTCGTCCAGTCGCTGAACGGCCGCTACTACACCGCGTGTGACGTCGGCACCTATGTGCCCGACATGGACGTGATCGCCCGCGAGACGCGGTACGTGACCGGCCGCAGCCGGCAGAACGGCGGCGCCGGCGACTCGTCCGAGCTGACCGCCTGGGGCGTCTTCCAGGGCATGCGCTCGGGCGCCGAGCACACCTGGGGCACGCCGTCGCTGCGCGGCCGCACCGTCGGCATCGCCGGGCTGGGCAAGGTCGGCAAGTACCTGGCCGGCCATCTGGCCGGTGACGGCGCCACGGTGGTCGCCACCGACGTCAGCCCGGCGGCCCTGGAATGGGCCCGGACCACCCACCCCGAGATCCACCTGGTGGCGGACACCGAGACGCTGATCGCGAGCGACATCGACGTGTACGCCCCGTGCGCCCTCGGTGGCGCCCTGAACGACGAGACCGTCCCGGTGCTGCGCGCCAAGGTCGTGGCCGGCGGCGCCAACAACCAGCTGGCGCACCCCGGCATCGGCAAGCTCCTGCAGGACCGGGGAATCCTCTACATCCCCGACTACGTGCTGAACGCCGGTGGGGTCATCCAGGTCGCCGACGAGATCCGCGGCTTCGACTTCGAGCGGGCCAAGCTCCGGGCGACCGGCATCTTCGACACCACCCGCCGGATCCTGGAGTTGGCCGGCGAGGAGGGCGTGCCCCCGGCCGTGGCCGCGGACCGGCTCGCCGAGCGCCGGATGGCCGAGGTCGGCCGGCTCCGTTCCATCTACCTCGACTGAGACGGTTAAGGCGGGTTTGGTGGCTGCCGCGCGGCGTCTTGGAGAACCAACCGCGACGCGCGGCAGTGTCACACGCAACCCGAGGTGCCGAACGCGCCATCGTCCATGTACCGTAAGACCCACGAGAGATGCCTGACGTCATCGGGGCCCGCCTTCGGGCTGCCCCGAATTCTGTGCGAGGGGGTCGAGCCATGGGGCGCGGCCGTGCTAAGGCCAAGCAGACGAAGGTGGCCCGGGAGTTGAAGTACCACTCCCCGAACACCGACCTCACCGCCTTGCAGCGCGAACTGGCGGGTGCCGGTAAGTCCGACCGTCACTTCGACGACGACAACGATGAGTTCGTCGACGATGACGAGGACGACGCTGAAGACGACCAGGATTCCTGGTCGCCGACAAGGCGGCATTGACCCCGTTCTGCACAGAGCACGCGGATTCACCGCGTGCTCCCGTGTGTGTCGGTGTCGAGCAACTTCCCACGGTTACAACGATGAAGCCCACGCGGGCTGTTACCCGCGTGGGCTTCGACCGGAAGCTCGTCTAACGCGGCCGGTTGTTCCAGTTGTAGAACGTGGGGATGTTTTCGAAGTGGTTCCAGGCGCAGACCGCCGAGCCGCCGTCCTCCGGCGTGTCCTCAGCGCGCCGGTGCCGCGCGGTCTCCGCCTCCGCGATGAGCGCGGACAGGCCGGCTCGGGCGCCGTGCACCCGGGCCGTCACCGGATCCGTCTCCACGCCTTCAGACAGCCGTGGCTTCGTGATCTCGGGCATGGTCCAGCACTCCCTCCAATAGACGAATCTTGCTGTTACGGCAGTGGTCCGTCTCGGTGACGTCGAACCGGCCGTGCTCGAAGTAACGGTTCGCCGCATGAGCGCCGCCACAGAAGCCGAAGTAGGGGCAGGTCTCGCGGCATGCCTCGATCCCGGTCAGGAACTCGCGGATCCAGAGGGAGCCCGCAGCACCGGCCAGGATCTCCGGCAGCGGGGTGGTGAGAACGTTCCCACTACTGAAATCGCCGTACCGGGCGTCACTGAATCCGGCGAGCTCCGGCGACAGCAGCACCACCGAGCCGTCGTAGGCGACCGTGGGTATCGGGTCCAGCCGGCGGGGCAGCAGTTCGTCCGCCGTGCCGTCGAGGACCGCCCCCGCGTACCGCAGCGTCCACTCGATCTCCCGCAGGTGGATCCGGGGGTCCCGGCGCCAGGCGGCGACCAGCTCGGCCCAGAACGCGGTCACCGCGACCGGGTCGTGCCGGTTCAGGCGGGTGTTGACGCCTTCCAGCTCCTCGACGTTGATGCCGAGCACTTCGCAGCCCAGGCCGAGAAAATATTCGTACAGCTCGGTGGCCACGCCGGGTCGCGGATCGCCGACCACGCAGAGTGTGGAGAACGGGATGCCGTGCCGGCGTAAGGTCTCCACCCCTTTCAGGATCTGGTCGTAGGCCGGCTTGTCGCCCCGGTCCACCCGGTCGGCGTTGCGTTGCCGCGGCCCGTCCACGCTGACGCTGACCCGCACGTCGTGCTCGAGGAAGAACTCGCACCACGCGTCGTCGATCAGCGTCGCGTTGGTCTGCACGTGATGCTCGACGCCGTCGCCGAACGGCGCGAAGAGCGCGGCCAGGTGGGCGAGACCCGCGGCGAGCGGCTCGCCACCGTGCCACACCACCGAGAATCTTCCGGTACGAGTGAAGCCGGCCACGCCGTCAGCCACGGCCTGGGCCACCTCCACCGTCATCCGGTTGTTCGCACGCCGCAACGGCAGATAGCAATAGCCACACGCGAGGTTGCAGAGAGTAGTGGGCTGCATCACGACATAGCTCGGCACCGTCGAGATGCCCCGCATCCCGCTCCACGCAACCGCCATGTCCCGCACACTCCCGTCCTGGATGCGACTCAGGTCAGGCTAGGCCTCGCAGTCCACTACGCAATGCGAAAGATCCGCATGTGCCGGACATCGACACACGCGGATCATTTCATGCGGGGTCCGGTGCTAACCAGAAATCGCTCAACCCCGGGTGTAGGAACCCATCATCTGGACCTCGCCGGAGCCCTCCAGGACCTCACCGACCTGCCACGCCTCGACACCGCGACCGGTGAGGTAGGCCATCGCCCGGTCGGCGTCGTCCGAGGAGACGATCGCGAACATGCCGACGCCCATGTTGAAGGTGGCCTCCATCTCGGAGTCCTCGATGCGCCCCTTCGCCTGGATCAGGTCGAAGATGGGCTGCGGGCGCCAGGTGGAACGGTCCACCACGGCGTCCACGTGGTCGGGCAGGATCCGCACCAGGTTGCCGGGGATGCCGCCGCCGGTGACGTGCGAGAACGCCCGGACGTCGGTCTCCTCGATCAGGCCGAGGCAGTCCTTGGCGTAGATCTTGGTCGGGGTGAGCAGCTCCTCACCGAGGGTCCGCTGGGTCCCGAAGTCGTCGACCACCGTGTCCAGCCGCATCCGGCCGGCGCCGAGCAGCACGTGCCGCACCAGCGAGTATCCGTTCGAGTGCAGGCCGGACGAGCGCATCGCGATCACCGCGTCGCCCACCTCGACCCGGTCCCGGCCGAGGATCTCGCTCTCCTCGACCACGCCGACGCCGGTCGCCGAGACGTCGTACTCGTCGGGACGCAGGACGCCCGGGTGCTCGGCGGTCTCGCCACCGAGCAGGGCACAGCCCGCGTACCGGCAGCCGTCGGCGATGCCGGCGCCGATCTCGGCGACCTTGTCCGGCACGACCTCGCCGCAGGCGATGTAGTCGAGCAGGAACAGCGGCTCGGCGCCGCAGGCCACCAGGTCGTCGACGACCATCGCGACCAGGTCGATGCCGATCGTGTCGTGGATGTCGAGCTGCTGCGCGATCACCAGCTTGGTGCCGACGCCGTCGGTGGAAGAGGCCAGGATCGGACTCTTGTACTTCTGGGTGTTCAGCCGGAACAGGCCGGAGAAGCCGCCCAGGTCACCGATCACCTCGGGCCGGGTGGTCTTCTTGACCTTCGACTTGAGCAGCTCGACCGCACGGTCGCCGGCGTGGATCGAGACACCCGCGTCCGCGTACGTGGCGGACCGCTTGCGCGTGGCCCCACGGCCGGAACCCGCCGTCCAGAGCTGGCGGTCAGCGCCTTCGGCGCCGTTCGATCCGGCACTGCGCTCGGACACGTGCGTCACGGTTCTCCCCTTAGTGGTTCTGAAGGATCTGGAAAGTCACGGGTGGTGCAGCGCTGACGCGCCGCCCGGGCTGGCGACCAGTGGCGCCGGTGCCGATCGGTCGCCCTCGGCGTACTCCCGGGCCTCGTAGTCGGACTCGAGCTCGGCCACCGCGGCCGCGGTGGCCTCGGACGAGGCGCCCGGCATCGCGGCTCTGCGACCCACGCCCTCCAGCACGTGCTTGCCGATCAGATCCCCCGCCGGGAGTTCGATCGGGTACTGCCCGTCGAAGCACGCCATGCACAGGCGGGTCTTCGGCTGCTCGGTGGCCTGGACCAGCCCGTCCAGCGAAACATAACCCAGACTGTCGGCGCCGATCGAGCGGCGGATGCCGTCGATCTCCAGCCCGTTGGCGATCAGCTCGGCACGGGTGGCGAAGTCGATGCCGTAGAAGCACGGCCATTTCACCGGCGGTGACGAGATCCGCACGTGGATCTCCAGCGCGCCGGCCTCACGGAGCATCCGGATCTGGGCGCGCTGGGTGTTGCCGCGGACGATCGAGTCGTCGATCACCACGATCCGCTTGCCGCGGACCACCTCGCGCAGCGGGTTCAGCTTCAGCCGGATGCCGAGCTGCCGGATCGTCTGGGACGGCTGGATGAAGGTCCGGCCGACGTACGCGTTCTTCATGAAGCCGGCGCTGTACGGGATGCCCGAGGCCTCGGCGTAGCCGATCGCGGCCGGGATGCCCGACTCCGGCACGCCGATCACCAGGTCGGCCTCGACCGGATGCTCCTTGGCCAGCTTGCGGCCGACCTCGACACGGGCCGAGTAGACGTTGCGGCCGGCGATCGTGGTGTCCGGACGGGCCAGGTACACGTACTCGAAGAGGCAGCCCTTGGGCTCCGGCGCGGCGAACCGGCTGGACCGCAGGCCGTGCTCGTCGATCGCGACGATCTCGCCGGGCTCGACCTCACGGACGAAGCTGGCGCCGGTGATGTCCAGCGCCGCCGTCTCGCTGGCGATCACCCAGCCGCGCTCCATCCGGCCGAGGACCAGCGGGCGGACACCCTGCGGGTCGCGAGCCGCGTACAGCGTGTTCTCGTCCATGAAGACGAAGCTGAAGGCGCCGCGCAGAGTGGGCAGCAGCTCCATCGCGGCGGCCTCGACCGAGAGATCGGGGCGGCTGGCGAGCAGCGTGGTGACCAGGGCGGTGTCAGAGGTGGAGTCGCCCACCTCGAGGCCGCGGTCAGCGACCTCCTTGGCCAGCTCGGCGGTGTTGACCAGGTTGCCGTTGTGCGCCAGCGCGATCGTGGTGCCGGCCGTGGTGGCCCGGATCGTGGGCTGGGCGTTCTCCCAGTTGGAGCCGCCGGTCGTGCTGTACCGCGCGTGCCCGATCGCCAGGTGCCCGCGGAGGCTGGCCAGCGTCGGCTCGTCGAACACCTGGGAGACCAGGCCGATGTCCTTGTAGACCACCACCCCGGACCCGTCGCTCACCGCGATGCCGGCAGCCTCCTGGCCACGGTGCTGGAGTGCGTAGAGACCGAAATAGGTGAGCTTGGCCACCTCTTCCTCGGGGGCCCAGACTCCGAAGACACCGCAGGCGTCCTGGGGGCCGCGTTCCTGGGGGTCGAGATCGTCGGTCAACCGGCCGTCGCCTCGGGGCACCTGCTTGCTCCCTCGCGTTGTTTAACCTGCGCTGTCGGAACTGCATAAAGGGCTCGAAGCGCTGATCTGCTCGAACTAGCTGGTCCGCTCCGACCGCCCAGTGTACGCGAGCCCACGGGCACCGGACCCGGCCTCGTCATCCGGTCAGCGGCAGGTACTCACTGAGATCGGTACGGACCCCGCTGGCCCGGAGCCGGCCGTCGCCGAGGGCCTCGTTCCACTCCAGGCGGCCGGTTGCCAGCAGCAGCCAGGTCATCGGATCGGTTTCCACCACATTGGGCGGTGTGCCACGGGTGTGCCGCGGACCGGCAACACACTGAATCGCACCGAAAGGTGGAATCCGGACCTCCACCGAACGGCCGGGCGCTCGCCGGGACAACTCGGTCAGCAGGGCTCGGACGGCGTCACGCAGCACCGGACGGGCGGGGTCGACACCCCGGTCCAGCGCGTCCAACGCCTCGGACACGGACTCGGATTTATTGTGCGCAGGGGACACGTCGGGACGATACGACCTGGATTGCCGACAACGGCACACGGCCCTGGGTCGCGCGAAAGACGTATGACAAGGCATAGTGGCCGACGGTGTAGAAGTCGTGGGATCTCTCCGATAGCCGGATCACGAGGCCACGACCGAAAGGCGGTGGACGTTGACGACGCACCTACGAGCCCGGATGACTCAGGCCGGTGCGTTCCTGGCGCTGGCTGTCGGCCTGGTGGCCGGCACATCGACGGCTGCCCTGGCTGTTCCACCGACTGTGAACATCGAATCACTGTCCGAAGCCGAGGTTGAGTCCGGGGCTACTGTAACCATGCAGTACACCGTACGTAACCCCGGGGCCGGTGAGGTCGAGGATCCCCGGGTCAGCATCCAGGTGAGCGGCATCCAGTGCCGCAGCGGCTGCAGCCCCGCCCAGGACATTCAGGACGAGGCCGGCTTCACCGCGACGCTCGTCGCGCCGAACGTGGGCCAGGGCCAGACCCAGGAGGTCACCATCACGGTGACCGCCAAACTCGACGAGACCGGCGAGACCGCCTCGGCCAGCGACACCATCAGGGTCAAGGGCCCGGAGGCGCCGAAGGCCGTCCGGCAGGTGTCCGGCAAGATCAAGAGCAGTGACGGCGAGCGCCTCTCCGGCGTCGACGTCGCCATGACCGACAGCGCCGGCGGCCAGTTCAGCGCCAAGACGAACGGCGACGGCGGTTACTCCTTCACGTCCTCGGAGAGCCAGCCCATCGCACCCGGCCGCCTCACGGTCGGCGCGGTGAAGGACGGCTTCCAGGCCAAGACGGTGAACGCGCAGGGCACCGCCGGCAGGAGCGTGACCGTCTCGATCACGCTCAAGAAACTCGCCAGCGAGAGCCCCTCCCCGTCGCCGTCCGCGTCGGCCTCGGTCAGCGCCGAGCCGACCGAGGAGATCACCGACGAGGAGGAGCCGACCGAGGAGCCGAGTGAGGCGGCAGGTGCCGCGAACACCGACAACCTCTCGGCCGAGTCCGACGGTGGCACCAACTGGCTGCTCATCATCATGGGCGTGCTGCTGGTGGCAGCCGGCATCGGCGCCTTCGCCCTGGTCTGGCTCCGCCGCAAGAACAGCGCAGACGACGCGTCCGGCGAGTCACCCTCCCCCGGCTTCGGCGCACCCGGCCCGGCGACCGCGAGCGCGTTCGACCAGACCCGGGTGGCTGCTCCGGCCGGCGTGGGCCGCGGCGGCGACGCCACGATGATCGCTCCGGCGGCCGGCATGCCCGGTGGCATCTCGGACGCCCCGACGATGGTGCACCGGCCGGTCGAGGACGAGTTCCCGGACCCGTACGGCGCTCCCATCCCGCCGCACGGCGGTTTCGCCGGCACGAACAGCCAGTGGGACGAGCCGGGCGCCGACGGCTACGGCGGCGCCCAGCAGTACGGGCAGCAGGGTGGCTACGGCGGTGGCGCCTACGGCAACGAGCCGCAGCCGCGCTACGACGAGCACACCAACCTGTACCAGCCCGAGCAGCCCCAGCAGCCGCAGCGCTACGACGAGCACACCAGCCTCTACCAGCCCGAGCCGGACAACGGCGGTTACGGCGGCCAGCAGCAGTACGGCGGGCAGCCGGCCGGCGGTTACGGCGACCAGCCCGCTTGGGGCGGGCCGGGTGAGGCCGGCACCGGCTACGGGCCGCAGGGTGGCTACGACCAGCAGCCGGGCGGTGGCTACGGCGGGTACGACCAGCAGCAGGGCGGCTACGACGACCAGGGCAACTACGGCGGTGCCCAGCCGTACAGCGGTGTCGGCCAGCCCTACGGCGGCGCTCCGGCGGGTGGTTACGACCAGCAGCGCGGCGGGGCGTACGGGGGGTACGACCAGCAGCAGGGCGCCTACGGCGACCAGGACGGCTACTACGACCCCCAGACCGGGCAGCCGGCTCAGCGGCCCAAGCGCAACGACTGGGACGACTGAGTTCCACCAGCACTGAGGAAGCCCCGCGCGATGTGATCGCGCGGGGCTTCCTGTCTGCGGGGCCTGCCCGCAAACAGCGAAGCCGGCCGGGGATATCCCTGGCCGGCTTCGGTGGTGACTGTCGGATCAGCCGCCGATCGGGCCGCCCGGCGTCTTCGGGTCGGTGAGCTCCAGCGTGACCGAGCGGACCTCGCCGCCGGCCGGGGTCGCCGGCTCCTCCGCCGCCACCTCGGTGTGCCGGCTGACCAGCTCGGCAGTACCGCCGAACAGATCGTGCAGGGTCGCCGACCAGGCCTCGCGCAGCTCGCCCAGCGGGATGCTGAACTGGCCCTCCACCTCGAGCGCCGCCTCCTCGGAGGTGACGCCGATCGGGGTGCACGGCACGCCGAACTCCGCCGCCAGGGCGGTGAACGCCTTCTCGTGCCCGCGCGGCACCGCGACGAGCGCCCGGCCCGCGGACTCGCTGAACAGGTAGACGAACGGCGACGTGCCGTTCTCCGGGAAGGTCACCTTGGCGCCGACCTCACGCCGCAGGCAGCTCTCCACCAGAACCTGGGAGAGGCCACCGTCGGAGAGGTCGTGCGCGGCGCTGACCAGGCCGGTCTGCGAGGCCCGGGCCATCAGCTTGCCGAGCACCTGCTCGGCCGCCAGGTCCACCTTGGGCGGACGGCCGCCGAGGTGGCCGTGTGTCACCCAGGCCCACTCCGAACCGGACAGTTCCGCACCTGTCTCGCCGAGCAGGAAGAGCAGGTCGCCGCCGGCCTTGGCGGGCGGCGGGAAGCCCATCGGGATGCGGCGGGTCACGTCGTCGAAGATGCCGAGCACACCGACCACCGGAGTCGGGTGGATCGCCGCGGCGCCGGTCTGGTTGTAGAAGCTGACGTTGCCACCGGTCACCGGGGTCCCGAGCTGCTGGCAGCCGTCGGCGAGACCGCGGACGGCCTCGGCGAACTGCCACATCACGGCTGGGTCCTCGGGCGAGCCGAAGTTCAGGCAGTCGGTGACCGCAACCGGCTCGGCGCCGGTGACGGCGACGTTCCGGTAAGCCTCGGCGAGAGCCAGCTTGGCGCCCTCGTACGGGTCGAGGCGGGCGAACCGGCCGTTGCCGTCGACGGACAGCGCGACGCCGAGGTTGGTCTCCTCGTCGATCCGCAGCACACCGGCGTCCTCCGGCTGAGCCAGCACGGTGTTGCCGAGCACGTACCGGTCGTACTGCTCGGTGACCCAGCTCTTGTCGCACAGGTTCGGCGAGGCGATCATCCGCAGTACGGTGGCGCGCAACTCGTCACCGTTCGCCGGCCGGGGCAGCGTCTCGGCCCGGTCGGCCTGCAGCAGGATCAGGTCACCGGGCTCGCGCAGCGGCCGGGAGTAGACCGGGCCGTCGTCGGCGAGCGAGCCCGGAGGCACGTCGACCACGACGTGGTCGTTCCAGGTGATCACCAGGCGGCCCGGGGTGCCGTCCTCGGCGGCCGCGGTGACCTCGCCGATCGCGGTGGCCCACACGCCCCACTTCTCGGCGACGGCCAGCACCTTGTCCAGGTTCTCCGGCGTGACGATGAGGAGCATCCGCTCCTGCGACTCGCTGGCCAGGATCTCGGTCGGCGACATCGACGGCTCGCGCAGCGGCACCCGCTCCAGCCAGACCCGCATGCCGGTGCCGGCCGCGGCGGCGGTCTCGGTGAGCGCGCAGGTGAGGCCGGCGCCGCCGAGGTCCTGGATGCCGGAGACGAGACCGGCGTCGTACAGCTCCAGGCAGCTCTCGATCAGCAGCTTCTCCATGAAGGGGTCGCCGACCTGCACCGACGGGCGGCGCTGCTCGGCCTCCTCGTCGAAGGTCGCCGACGCCAGCACCGAGACACCGCCGATGCCGTCCCGGCCGGTCCGCGCGCCGAGCAGCACCACGATGTTGCCGGTGCCGGTGGCTTCCTTCTTCTGCAGCCGCTCGACCGGCAGCACGCCGATGCTGAGCGCGTTGACCAGCGGGTTGCCCTGGTAACACGGGTCGAAAACGATCTCGCCACCGATGTTCGGCAGGCCGAGGCAGTTGCCGTAGCCGCCGATGCCGGCCACCACGCCGGGCAGCACCCGGGCGGTGTCCGGGTGGTCGGCCGCGCCGAAACGCAGCGGGTCCATCACCGCGATCGGGCGGGCGCCCATCGCCAGGATGTCGCGGACGATGCCGCCGACACCGGTCGCCGCGCCCTGGTAAGGCTCGACGTAGCTCGGGTGGTTGTGCGACTCGACCTTGAAGGTGACCGCGAGCTTCTCGGAGATCTGCACCACACCGGCGTTCTCGCCGATGCCGGCGAGCATCCGGGTGTTCGCGGGCGTCTTCTCACCGAACTGGCGCAGGTGCACCTTGCTCGACTTGTACGAGCAGTGCTCACTCCACATGATCGAGTACATCGCCAGCTCGGACGCCGTGGGCCGGCGGCCGAGGATCTCGCGGATCCGCTGGTACTCGTCGTCCTTGAGGCCGAGGTCGCCGTGCGGCTGCAGCTCATCCGGCGTGGCCGCCGCCCGCTGCACCGTGTCCGGGCCCTCTTCGAACTCATTGACCAGCACGTCGGTGGCGGCGAAGCCGCTCGGCTTGCTCGTCGGCGCGGCCGCCGCCGGCGGCTGGTTGGGCACGCCCCGCGAGGCGGCCGCCCCGCTGGTGGCCGTCTCCGGCTGCGTGGTCATCGCTGTTGTCCCCCTGCGAGCTGTCCGTCCGCGGACGCCCCGGCCAGGGACTGCAGGACGGAGGTGAAGAAGCCGAGGCCGTCGAGCGACGGGCCGGTCAGCGCCTCCACGGCGTGTTCCGGGTGCGGCATGATGCCGACGACGTTGCCGGCCTCGTTGGTGATCCCGGCGATGTCGCGCTGCGAGCCGTTCGGGTTGCCGCGGATGTACCGCGCGATCACGCGGCCCTCGGCCTCCAGGCCGTCCAGCGTCTTCTGGTCGGCGACGAAGCAGCCCTCGCCGTTCTTCACCGGGATGAGGATCTCCTGCCCCGCGGTGAACCGGTTGGTCCAGGCGGTGTTGGTCGCCTCGACGCGCAGCCACTGGTCGCGGTTACGGAAGTGCAGGTGCTGGTTGCGGGTCAGCGCGCCGGGCAGCAGGTGCGCCTCGCAGAGGACCTGGAAACCGTTGCAGATGCCGAGCACGGGCAGACCACCCCGGGCGGCATCGATGATCGACTCCATCACCGGGGCGAACCGGGCGATGGCGCCGCAGCGCAGATAGTCGCCGTACGAGAAACCGCCGGGCAGCACCACGGCGTCGACCCCGTGCAGGTCGGCGTCGCCGTGCCAGAGACGGACGGATTCGGCGCCGGCGATGCGCGCGGCGCGAGCTGCGTCCCCGTCGTCGAGTGAGCCGGGGAAGGTGACCACACCGATCCGCATGGTCAGGCGACCTCCGCCGCGGCGTCCTCGACGATCCGGATGTCGAAGTCCTCGATCACCGGGTTGGCGAGCAGCTTGTCGGCGATCTCACGGGCCCGATCAAGGTCGGGTTCCCCGGTGAAATCGATCTCGATCCGACGACCGATGCGGACAGAGGAGACATCGGTGACGCCGAGCCGGGGCAGCGCGTTGGCCACTGCTTGACCCTGCGGGTCGAGGATCTCCGGCTTGAGCATGACGTCGACCACGACGCGAGCCACGGGCACTCCTGACTGATAGGTGTAAGCACGCGAAGCCTACCTGGTGGAGACCGTGACCGGCCCACGGCCCGGTGTCGGCAGACCGACCCGACGGTGGTTGAGCTGGGGATCCCCCCGCCCTGCGGCCACCCGTCCCGGGGTCATCACACCGTGATAGGTGTCGATTGGGTGGTGGGCGTGACGCCGCCGATGCCCTACGTTGCATCCATCGCATTCGATCCACCCGCTCGTGCGCCTCGTGAACCATCCCCAGAAAGGAATCTCGACGTGCGCATTCGACTCCTGGCCGCTCTCGCCGCCGGTCTCACCGCTGCCCTCGTGGCACCGTCCGCCGCCCAGGCCGACGACCCCGACGTCACCCCCTACATCATCGGGGGCAGCACCGTCGCCTCCGCCCCGTGGGCCGCCGCCGTGCTGAGCAACGGCAACTTCACCTGCTCCGGGACGATCATCTCGGCCAACTACGTGCTGACCGCACGGCACTGCATCAGCGGCACCATGTCGGTGCGCATCGGCAGCGTGAACCGCACGTCCGGTGGCGTCACCCGCACGGTGGCGTCCACCTCCACCCGGTACGACCTCGCGCTGATGCGGCTGAGCCAGTCGGTCAGCACCACGTACATGCCGCTGTCCAGCGCGTACCCGCCGGTCAACTCGACCAACTCGATCTACGGCTGGGGCATGACCTGCTACTCGGGCTGCTCGGCCTCGACCGTGCTGAAGACCGCGACGGTGCGGGTGACCTCCACCAACCAGACCGACGCGTACGGCGGCCGGGCCATCGGCAGCACCCGGATCAACGGCAACGCCTGGCGCGGTGACTCCGGCGGGCCGCAGGTCTACAACGGCGCCCAGGTGGGTGTCGCCTCGACCGCTGACGGGTCGAGCCGTCAGTACTACGGCAGTGTGGCTTACAACCGGGCCTGGATCACGTCAGTCGCCGGCGTCTGATCCTCGCCTCAGGGAGCGCTCGCCCGTTCCTCCCGAACGGGCGAGCGCTTCCTGCGTGTGAACTTGCGGCTCGATACGAACCTCAACTTCACACACCGAACGGCTGCAAGCGGCTCGATATGAGCCGTAGGTTCACAGGTGGGTCAGAGGATCGGGGCGGGGGCGTAACCGGCCGCCTCCGGGTGCCGGGCCACGATCGCGGCGACCCGCTCGGCCACCGCACCGACCTGCGCCGGCGCCGCGCCGACGAAGGCGGCCCGGTCCGCCACCAGGGTGTCGATCTCGGCCCGGGACAGCTGCAGCCGGCCGTCGGCCGCCAGCCGGTCGAAGAGATCGTTGACAGCGGCGCCCTTCTCCCGCATCGCCAGCGCCACGGCGACCGCGTGCTCTTTGATCACCTCGTGGGCCACTTCCCGGCCCACGCCCTTGCGCACGGCGGCGACCAGCACCTTCGTGGTGGCGAGGAACGGCAGGAAACGATCCAGCTCACGACCGATCACCGCGGGGTACGCCCCGAACTCGTCGAGCACGGTGAGGAACGTCTGGAACAGGCCGTCGGTGGCGAAGAACGCGTCCGGCAGCGCGACCCGGCGCACCACCGAGCAGGAGACGTCACCCTCGTTCCACTGGTCGCCGGCGAGCTCACCGACCATCGACAGGTAACCACGGACGATCACGGCGAGCCCGTTGACCCGCTCGGACGACCGGGTGTTCATCTTGTGCGGCATCGCCGACGAGCCGACCTGGCCCGGTTTGAAGCCCTCGGTCACCAGCTCCTGGCCGACCATCAGCCGGATCGTGGTGGCCAGCGACGACGGGCCGGCCACGATCTGCGCCAGCGCCGAGACGACGTCGAAGTCCAGCGACCGCGGGTAGACCTGGCCGACGCTGCTCAGCACGCGGGCGAAGCCGAGGTGCTCGGCGACTTTCGCCTCCAGCCGGGCGAGCTTGTCGAAGGAGGCGTCCAGCAGGTCCAGCTGGTCCGCGGCGGTCCCCACCGGGCCCTTGACGCCCCGCAGCGGGTAGCGCGCGATCAGCTCGTCCAGCCGCTCGTACGCGATGAGCAGCTCCTCGGCGGCCGAAGCGAACCGCTTGCCCAGCGTGGTGGCTTGCGCCGCGACGTTGTGCGAGCGGCCGGTCAACACCAGGTCGGAGTGCTCGACGGCGAGCGCCGACAGCCGTGCCAGCGTGGCCACCACCCGGTCGCGGATCAGCTCGAGGGAGGCCCTGATCTGGAGCTGCTCGACGTTCTCCGTCAGGTCCCGGGAGGTCATCCCCTTGTGGATCTGCTCGAAGCCGGCCAGCTCGCTGAACTCCTCGATGCGGGCCTTCACGTCGTGCCGGGTGATCCGCTCACGCGCCGCGATCGACTCCAGGTCGACCCGGTCCAGCACCGCCTCGTACGCCTCGACGGCGCCGTCCGGCACCGCCACACCGAGGTCGCGCTGTGCCTTCAGCACGGCGAGCCAGAGTCGCCGCTCCATCCGGATCTTCTCCTCCGGGGACCAGAGAGCGACGAGGTCGGCGGAGGCGTAGCGGGTGGCGAGCACGTTCGGAATGGTCACGACGACGATTCTTTCATCCTCCGGAACACGGCCGGCGCGACGATAGCGCCTGGCGACACCGCCCCGGATCCGTTCCTCGCCGGCCACCGCGATCTGCCCGGCCGCGAGCAGGTTGCGCAGGTGGTAGCTGGCGTTGGCGTGCGTGATGCCGAGCTCACGGGCCACGTCGGCGGCGGTGAGCCCGGCATCGGTCAGCAGCGCCATGATTCGCACGCGGACCGGGTGGGCAAGCGCACGCAACGCGGCCCGGCCGCCCTCTCCAGTCATGCCCGGAGTCTAGGCCGACCGTCCAACAACTGTTGGAGAGTGGCAAACTGCACGAAGAAGCGGCATTCTCGCTAACGTTACCGGCGAGTAGGTTCGACGCTCATCCCCGAAAGGTCTACTGATGACTGATTTCAACCCCGAGGCGCTCTCGTCGATCGGCCCGAAGGAGTTCGCTCAGCTCGTCAAGTCCACGCCGGACTCGAAGATCGCCGAAGTGATGGCCTCGGACTCGCGCACGAAGATCCTCGACGAGGTCTTCAACCGGATGCCGTCGCTGTTCCGCGCCGACAAGGCCGGCAACACCTCGGCGGTCATCCACTGGATCATCACCGGCGGCGCGAACGGCTCCAGCGACACGTACGAGACCGTGATCGAGAACGGCGCCTGCACCGTCACGAACCAGCCGGCGCGCGAGCCGAAGCTGGCCATGACCATGGACGCGGTCACGTTCCTGAAGACGGTCGCCGGCGACGGCAACCCGATGATGCTGTTCATGACCGGCAAGATCAAGGCGAAGGGCGACCTGTCGCTCGCCGCCAGCATCGCCAAGCTCTTCGACATCCCCAAGTCCTGACCCGGCGGTGAGCCGTGCGTGGTGGTTTTTTGTGGTTTGTGCCCCCCGCAGTACCCCCAAAGTGCGGGGGCCAACCCCGCGACGGGGGTTTTTGTGAACCGAAGGGGAAAGGGG
>NZ_JBVYOQ010000049.1:0-33874 GCF_056134165.1 Actinoplanes sp. 13
TCCCCTCCCAGGAGCAGCGCGGGAGCCCCCCCCCCCCCCCCCCCCAATACATGTGTTTTTTTTGTTTGCTTTCCTCCCCCCCCCCCCCCCCCCCCCCCCCCACAACCCGACCGAGCGCGGGATGGGGTGCGTCAGGAGGCGGCGGCCGGGGTCTGGAGGGGGACGCCGGCGAACGGGATCGCGGACGGTGCGGTGTCCTTCTCCCCCGCCGGGTGCTGCCACACGCCGCGCCGGCGCAACTCGGGCAGGACGCCCTCGCCGAACCAGTACGCCTCTTCCAGGTGCGGGTAGCCGGAGAGGATGAACTCGGAGATGCCCAGCGCCGCGTACTCCTGGAGCCGGTCGGCGACCTCGGTGTGGCTGCCCACCAGCGCGGTGCCCGCGCCTCCGCGGACCAGCCCGACCCCGGCCCACAGGTTGGGCGAGACGACCAGGCCGTCCCGGTCGCCGCCGTGCAGCTCCAGCATCCGGCGCTGCCCCTCCGACTCGCTTCGCCGCAGCCCGGCCTGCACCGCCGCGATGTCCGTCTCGGAGACGTTGCGCAGCAGACGGGCCGCCTCCGCCCAGGCCTCGTCCGCGGTGTCCCGGGTGATCACGTGCAGCCGGATGCCGAACCGCATGTCCGGCCGCAGGGTGCGGATCCAGGCCAGCTTCTCGGCCACCTGGGCGGGCGGCTCGCCCCAGGTCAGGTAGACGTCGGCGTGCGCGGCGGCGACCGGCCCGGCGGCCTGCGACGACCCGCCGAAGTAGATGGCCGGCCGGACCTCGGGGACCCGGGACAGCTTGGCGTCCTCGACCTGCAGGTGGGTGCCTTCGAAGGTCACCGTCGAGCCGCGGAGCAGGGCGTTCACGATGCCGAGGAACTCGCCGGTCCGCGCGTACCGGGAGTCCTTGTCGAGGAAGTCACCGAACTGGCGCTGCTCGTGCGACTCGCCGCCGGTGACCACGTTGAGCAGCAGGCGGTTGCCGGAGAGCCGCTGGAACGTGGACGCCATCTGGGCGGCGAGGGTGGGCGAGATCAGGCCGGGCCGGAACGCGACCAGGAACTTCAGCCGTTCGGTGGCCTCGGTCAGCATGGCCGTGGTCAGCCAGGCGTCCTCGCACCAGGCGCCGGTCGGGGTGAGCGCGCCGACGAAGCCGAGTTGTTCGGCGCTGCGCGCGATCTGGCCGAGGTATCCGATGGTCAGCGGGCGCACCCCGCCGGCCGAGCCGACCGGCGTGCCGTGCCCGCCGCCGACGATGTCCCGGCTGTCGCCGTTGGTGGGCAGGAACCAGTGGAAATCCATGGACCGCAGCATATCCACAAATCCTATGGAACCTATAGGATCATCGCCATGTATGAGGGCGTCTACGACGAGCGCCGGCTGCGGGACTTCCTCGCCGGGCGCACACGCGGCTTCTCCCGCCGTGACCTGCTGAGACTGACCGCCGCCGTGGGCGCCGCCGGCCTGGGCGCGACCGCGGCCGCGATACCTGGTGCCCCGGCGAGCGCCGCCGGCCCGATCGTCAAGCCGCTGCCGCCGGAGCTGTTCAAGGTGCACGGCACCAACGCGGAGACCCGCTGGTCGGCATTGCGGGACCAGGGCTACTACGTGCCGGTCGACCGGTTCTTCGTGCGCAACCACACCAGCACGCCGATCATCGACCCGGCCGCCTGGAGCCTCGAGGTCTCCGGCTCGGGACTGCGCGGCGAGGCGGCTCACTTCTCCCTGCGCGACCTGAAACGGCTGCCGAGCGAGACGCGTACGGTCGCGGTCGAATGCGCGGGCAACGCCCGCAGTTACTTCACCAGCCAGCAGGGCCAGACGGTCTCCGGCACCGCCTGGGGCCTCGGCGCCGTCGGCGTCGCGCGGTGGCGCGGCGTCCGGCTCTCCACCGTGCTGCGCCGCGCGGGCCTCAGCCGCCACGCCGTCGACGTGCAGCCCAGCGGCCTGGACGCCAACTTCGTCAGCGGCGGGGTCGACCTCGGCCCGGTGCGCCGCCCGTTCGGGATCCGCAAGGCGCTCGACGACGTGCTGCTCGCGTACGAGATGAACGGCGAGCCGCTGCCGCCGGACCACGGCGCCCCGCTGCGGGTGCTGGTGCCCGGCTGGATCGGCATCGCCTCGATCAAGTGGGTGGGCCGGATCGAGGTGTCCGCCGAGCCGCTGTTCTCCCCGTGGAACACCCAGTTCTACCGGCTGTTCGGGCCGGAGTTCCCGGCCGGCGGCCTGCCGTTCGACCGGCAGGTGGTCAAGAGCGCGTTCGAGCTGGACCCGGGCGCGACCTTCCCGTCCGGCGTCCGCACCCGGCTGACCGGCCGCTCCTGGTCGGCGAACGGGCCGATCCGCAAGGTCGAGGTGAGCACCGACGGCGGGGCGACCTGGCGCCGGGCCCGCCCGTACGGCGCGACCCCGGGCGGCGCCTGGCAGCGATGGGAGCTGGACTGGACCCCGGCCGCCGGCGCGCACGAGCTGCTGGCCCGGGCCACCGACGTCACCGGCGGCACCCAGCCGGACGTGGCCCGGTACAACACCCTCGGCTACCTCTTCGACGCCGTGGTGCGGGTCCCGGTCACCGCGGTCTGATCCACGGCGGTCAGCCGGACGGTGAAGCCGCCGGGGTCGCGGTCGAGCCGGACGTGGTCGCAGAACAGGTGGCTGAGCCAGAGGCCGTGACCGGCGTTCGGCAGCAGCCCGGCGAACGGGTCGGCCGGGCCGCCGCCCTCGTCGGACACGGTCACCACCACCCGGCCGTCGCCACGCCAGACCCGCAGCTCGACGGAACCCTTGCCGTGCTGGTGCGCGTTGGTCACCGCCTCGGTGACGCCCAGCAGCAGACCGTCCGGAACGGCCCCGCCGAGAGCCCCGCGCAGGGCCGCCCGGGCGCCGGTGGTGGACGGTCCGCTCAGCGCGAGCACCGGCGGGCCGTCCTGCAGCGGGTCGGCGGCCGGCGGGCGGGGCTCGCGCAGGAACAGCCGCGGCTCGACGAACGGGTTCGCGGTGTACCGGCCGTCGGGCCGGAAGCTGAACGGGTGGGTCCGCCGCACGTCGTCGAGCACGTCCGGCGGGGTGGCCCGGGTGTCGTACACGCACATGCTCCAGAGCGGGAAGTCGTCGTACGCCTGGTTGACCGCCGACTCGTAGCGCGCCCACCAGTCCCAGCCGGACCCGAACGCGGCCCGGGGCAGCTCGCCGATCAGGCGGATCCGCCGCGCCCCGCCGGCGACCAGCCCGGCGAGCAGGTCCCGGTAGTGGCGGATCGCCGCGGCGGGCCGGGAGTACACCGCCGCGTCGCCGAGGAACGTCACGTCGGCGCCGGGCGGCAACGCGGCCCGGATCAGGCCCGCGGTGCACTCGCTGAGCGTCACCAGGGCCGGCTCGCCGGCTGCCCGGCCGCCGAGCAGGAACGGCACCGCGACGGCGAGCAGGTGCCCGGCGGAGTCGTAGCAGAGGGCGTCGTGGCGGTGGCTCATGCCGGCACCACCCGCAGCCCGGTCAGGCCGAGCGCCCGGACCATCGGCGCCACCGTGCCCAGCCGGGTCTGGATCGCCACGGTGAGCGACCGCCGCTCGGCGTGCCGGTGCAGCGCGATCAGGCAGCGGTGCGTGATGAAGTCGAGCTCGGCGGCCTGGATCACGATCTCGCCGTCGAGCGGGCGCAGCTCGGCGCGCTCGAACAGGGACAGGAACAGGTCCTCCGAGCCTGCGTCCACCTCGCCGGTGAGCACCGTCTCGGCGGACGTCCGCCCGGCGTGCAGGTGGAACGGCACGTGCCCGGCGTTGGTCCGGGCATGCACCGCGGCCAGCTCCGCCACCGCCTGGTCGCCCAGCTCCGCCCGGTCGTAGACGCAGACCGCCCGCAGCGGCGCGGTCAGCATGTAGCGGCCGATCGCGTACTCGTACCGGACGAACGCGTCGAGCCGTTGCCGGGTGCTCACCATCGCGGTGGCGTCGCCGACCACCCGCAGTCCGCGGAACCCGGCGGCGACCGCGTCCTCGGTGGCGGCGACGTAGGAACTCATCTGCGCGACCGGGTCGAACGGCTGCCCGGGGCGGTAGACCTCGTCGGCGTCGAGCACCCGGACGGCGCCACCGGGCCAGGCCGGCGCCGCGTCCAGCAGCCACCCGACGACACCGTTGGAACGGGGGCCGGGGACGTACCAGACCCGCTCACCGGCGCACAGGCCGGCGTGCAGGAAGTCCCGTGCGTGCAGCACGAAGGCCTGGTGATCGTCGTACGACCAGCAGGTGTGCGTCATCAGGCCAGCGTCCCATCCCGTTGCCCCGTGGGGACACGTCGTCGCCCGTCCGGGGGACTAGCGATAGGGTGCCTGCATGCCGTCGAGACGGGTGACCGGGAAGCCCACATCGACGGACGTGGCGGCGGCCGCCGGGGTCTCCCGTTCGGCCGTGTCGTTCGCCTTCAACAACCCGCAGCGGATCTCGATCGCCACCCGGGAGCGGATCCTCGAGGTCGCCCAGCAGCTCGGTTACGTGCCCAGCACGCTCGGCCGGATGCTGCAGGCCGGCACCACCAACTCGATCGGGGTGCTGCTGCCGCAGCGGCTGGCCCGGATCCTGGAGAACCCCTACTACTCGCGGTTCCTGATGGGCGCCGGCCAGGTCTGCGACCAGGAGGGTTACACGCTGCTGCTGACCCCGCCGCTGCAGGAGTCGGTGCTCAAGGCGATCCCGTACGCGGCGGTCGACGGCTTCATCGTCTGCGGTCTCGAGGTGGACCGCGGTGAGGTCGCCGAGCTGGAGCGCCGCGGCATCCCGTTCGTGCTGATCGACAGCGACCGGCACGAGGGCGCACCCAGCGTCGAGGTGGACGACCGCGGCGGCGCCCGGGAGGTGACCCGCCACCTGCTCGACCTGGGTCACCGGCGGCTCGCCGTGCTGTCCATCGGCCCCGAGCCCGGCCATCCGCAGCGCGGCGGCTACGGCCCGCTTCCCCGCCGGCTGGCCGGGATCGGTGACGCCCTGGCCGAGGTGGGGCTGGGCATGGCCGACGTGATGCTGGCCGAGGCGCCGGTGACGAGGACCGACGGTTACCGGGTGGCGCGCGAGCTGATGGCCGCGGACCGGCCGCCGACGGCGATCCTGGCGTTGTCCGACGTGCTGGCGTACGGGGCTGTCGACGCCCTCCAGGAGCTGGGGGTGGACGTGCCGGGGCGGGTCTCGGTGACCGGTTTCGACGATCTGGCCGAGTCGGCGTGGTTCCGGCCGCGGCTGACCACCGTGCGGCAGCCGATCGTGACGAAGGGCCGGATGGCCGCCGACTTCCTGGTCTCGGTCATCCGCGGGGAGGACCAGCACCCGCATCAGACGCTCGGGACGACGCTGATAGTCCGGGATTCCACCGCAAAAAGGGCGTAACCACGGCTTTGCAAGAACTTGCTGAAAGAAAGCAACGCCAAGGTGTGTAACACGAGTTAGTTGCCTGCTACGTTCCTACGCCATGACAGATGCACTGATCGCACCGCCCTCCGTGGAGGCGCCGCCCGCATCCTGGTGGCGCGACGCGGTCATCTACCAGATCTACCCGCGCAGCTTCGCCGACTCGAACGGTGACGGCATCGGTGACCTGCCCGGCATCAGCAGCCGGCTGCCGTACCTGCGGGACCTGGGAGTGGACGCCGTCTGGCTCTCCCCCTTCTACGCCTCGCCGCAGGCCGACGCCGGCTACGACGTCGCCGACTACCGCACCGTCGACCCGATCTTCGGCACCGTCACCGACGCCGCCGAGCTGATCACCGGCGCCCACGCGCTCGGCCTGCGCGTGATCGTCGACCTGGTGCCCAACCACTCCTCCGACCAGCACGAGTGGTTCCGCAAGGCGATCGCCGGCGGGCCTGGCTCGCCGTTCCGCGAGCGCTACCACTTCCGCCCCGGCGCGGGCGACAACGGCGAGCTGCCGCCGAACGACTGGCCGTCGATCTTCGGTGGGCCGGCCTGGACCCGGGTCGAGGACGGCGAGTGGTACCTGCACCTGTTCGCCCCCGAGCAGCCGGACTTCAACTGGCGGCACCCGGCGGTCCGGGACGAGTTCAAGACCGTGCTGCGGTTCTGGCTGGACCTGGGCGTCGACGGCTTCCGGATCGACGTGGCGCACGGCCTGGTCAAGGAGGACGGCCTGCCGGACGTCGGCTCGCACGCCGAGTGGCACCTGCTCGGCGTCGGCGAGAGCCCGTGCTTCGACCGGGACGGCGTGCACGAGATCTACCGCGAGTGGCGCCGGATCCTCGACGAGTACCCCGGCGAGCGGATCGCGGTGGCCGAGGCCTGGGCGCCCACCCTGTCCCGGGTCGCGAACTACGTCCGCCCGGACGAGCTGCACCAGGCGTTCAACTTCAGCTACCTGGGCACCGCCTGGAACGTGCACGAGCAGCGCCAGATGATCGACGAGTCGCTGGCGGCGATGCGGGCCGTCGGCGCGCCCACCACCTGGACGCTGTCCAACCACGACGTGGTGCGGCACACCACCCGCCTGATGCAGACCGGCGACGGCGAGGTGGCCGGGCGCAAGGCGGTCGCCGTGGACGACGAGGCCGGGCTGCGCCGGGCCCGGGCCGCGTCCGCGCTGATGCTGGCGCTGCCCGGCTCCGCGTACCTCTACCAGGGCGAGGAGCTGGGCCTGCCCGAGGTCCTGGACCTGCCGCCGGAGGCCCGCCAGGACCCGGCCTTCCACCGGGCCACCGGGCAGGACGGCTACCGTGACGGATGCCGGGTGCCGATCCCGTGGAGCGGGAGCACCGCGCCGTACGGCTTCGGCCCCGACGGTGGCGGCAGCTGGCTGCCGCAGCCGGATTCGTGGGCCGCGCTGAGCGTCGCGGCGCAGGCCGGCGTGCCCGGCTCGACGCTGGAGCTGTACCGGGCCGCGTTGGCCGTCCGCCGGGCCCACCCGGCGCTGCGGCATGCCGACAACCTGCGATGGGTGCCCGCGGCGGCCGGGGTGCTGGCCTTCGAGCGCGCGGCCGAGGGCGCGCCGGTCTTCCGCTGCACGGTCAACATGGGCGCCGAGCCGGTGGCGGTCGGCCGCCCCGGTGAGCTGCTGTTGGCCAGCGGGCCGGTCGAGGGCACCCCGGACGAGGTGGTGCTCCCGCCGGACACCACCGTCTGGTGGTCCCTCTGAACGGATGACGTCCCGGCCACCCCTCGACGGTGGGGGTGGCCGGGCGACCCCGGCGTGCCGGGTGCGCGCGTCGCGTACATTAACCGCTGTGAATTTTGATATTCCGGTGGTGTTGCGCGGCTGGGACCGTGATCAGGTCGACCGCGTGCTGACCCAGGCCCAGGCGGCCCTGACCTCGGACAGCGAGGTGGCGCGGTCGGAGGCCCGCCGGGTCCTCGCCGGCACCGAGTTCGACACCGTGCTGCGCGGTTACGACCGCACCCGTGTGCTGGCCGTGGTTCAGGACCTGCGGCGCCAGTTGGGCTGACTGTCCGCTGTGGATCATGGCACCCGCGCGGCGTATGCTTCGCCGCCATGACCGACAGCGGCGCCGTGCGATTCGACACCAGCGTCCCGCACTCCGCGCGGGTGTGGAACTACTGGCTCGGCGGCGAGGACAACTACCAGGTGGACCGGCAGGTCGGCGACGACTTCGCCAAGCTCTACCCGGACATCGCGGTGGTCGCCCGCCAGTCGCGGGCGTTCCTCAAGCGCGCGGTCACCCACCTGACCGCCGACGCCGGCCTGCGGCAGTTCCTGGACATCGGCACCGGCATGCCGACCGCGGAGAACACCCACCAGGTCGCCCAGGCCGCCGCCCCCGACGCGCGGATCGTCTACGTCGACAACGACCCGCTCGTCCTGGTGCACGCGCGGGCCCTGCTGACCGGCACCGCCGAGGGCGCCACCGAATACATCGACGCCTCCCTGCACGAGCCCGAGAAGATCATCGAGGGCGCCCGGGCCACGCTCGACCTGAGCCGGCCGGTCGGCCTGATCCTGATGAACATCCTCGGTCACGTCCCCGACCTCGACGAGGCCGTCTCGATCGTCCGGCGCCTGCTCGCCGCGCTCCCCGCCGGCAGCTACCTGGTCACCGCCGACGGCACCAACGTGATCGACGGCCCGGCCTTCTCCGACGCCATCGCCGTGTGGAACGCGAACGCGCCGCTCGGCTACCACCTGCGCCACCCCGAGCAGCTCGCCCGCTTCCTCGACGGCCTCGAGATCCTCGAACCCGGCCTGGTCCCCTGCGCCCGGTGGCGCCCGTCCCCGGACGCCGCCCCCGACGAGCTGCGCCCGGTCGACGAATACGGAGCGGTGGCCCGCAAACCCTGATCATTCGGTACGACCGGCGGCCGGTCCCGCCGATCGGCTCGGGCCGGCGGGAGACCTCCGTCCCGGCCGTCCCCCGCCGCCGGCTCATGAGAGGGCGGATCTCCACCCTGCCCTCTCGTCGCCGTCTCTCAGCCCAACAGACCCGGCCAGCGCTCAACGGCATGTAACTCCAGCACGGCCGGCCGGGCTCCGACGACGTTGATGTGCACGCCGTCGCGCTCGGCCAGTACCTGCCACGCGACACCCCGCACGGGCTGCCGCGGATCGATGAAGAACCCCGCGCCGATGAGGAAGTTTCTGGTGGCGGCCTCATCGGTGAACTGCTCCGCCTCGCACGCCCAGCTCGCCCGCGAACCCGGGTATGCGTCGGCAACCGTGTCCACGCTGCCGCCGCAGAGCTTCCGCGCCATCGAGAACAGCTCTTGATCACCAGCGGCGGTCCGCTCAGCGACGAGTTCCGTGCGGATGTGCAGCGTCAGCACGAGTCCGACCGTGAGCGCTGCCGCTGCGGCAACGCGCGGAACCCACGGCGGCCGGCCGGTGTTACGAGAACTCATCTACTGTTCCTTCGCCGGCATGCGCTCGATCCTGGGCGTTTCGGCAGGCCGGCGCCATAGGCCTGGCTGCCGGGCCAGGCCGCCGACCAACCCGGCACGCCCGGCCGAGCGGGTCGATGGCCACCGTACGGCCGGCGCTGAACCCCAACCGCCCGTCGCACGCCGCCCCGCCGATCGACGGACGGATCAACCCCACCCGGTTCCGAACCGCCCTCGGACAGGTCCAGGTCAGGTCATGTGGACGGTGAAGGCCTCGTCGCGCACGTCGGCCACCGGATGCGCCCGCAACCGGAGCAGTTCGTCGCGCCACGGCTTCGCCCAGCCGAACTCGCCGCCCGGCCGGATCAGCGCCACCGCGAACAGCCCGCCCGCCAGGTCGCGGCGCCCGGCCAGCTCCGCGGCGCGGTCCGGCAGCGTCCCGAACTCCTCCGGCAGTTGCCGCGCCCGCACCGCGACCCGCTCGGCGGCCCGCACGGCGTGCAGCGGCCGCTCCGCACAGCGGTCGGCGACCTCGTCCAGGTTGTCCAGCCGGCCGAGACTGATCAGAGCGGTCAGCGCCGGCCCGAGATGCCCGGGCCGGTCGGCGAGCCACCGGACCGCGGCGACCGCGGCCGTGCGGTCGGTCCACACCGAGGCCGGCTCCGACCAGTGCGCCGCGCCCTCGGTCAGCACCGCGATGCGGCGCCGGGCCGGCCGGTCCGCGCCGGGACGGCCCGGCCGCGCGTCGTCCTCGTCCGCCGCGACGAGCCGGGCGAACGCCGGCCGCAGACCGTCCCCGCGCAGCGCGCGCAGCAGGGCGGCGGCCTCGAAGGGCGCCAGGCTGTCGTCGAGGTCGGTGAACCGGTCCACGACCAGGCCGGTGACGTCCCCGGTCCACCTCGCCCACCGCGGCAGCGCCTGCAGCGCGGCCCGCCGGACCTCCCGGTCGTCGGCGGAGCAGGCGGCGACGATCAACGCGGCGTACCGCTGCCGGTGGCGCTCCTGGATCGCCCGGGGATCGGCGGCCAGGACGGCCCGGCGTTCCTCGCGGCTGCCGGCGCCGGCCGCGCCGAGGATCGCCCAGGCCCCGCCGGCGTGCAGCCTCTGCCGTGCGGCGGAGACGATCGCGGACCGCACGTCACGGTGCGCGTCCGGCTGCCGGTACGCCTGCAGCAGGGTCGCCATCGCCGTCGGCGGGCCGTACCGGGCCAGCAGCCGGGCCGCCTCCTTGCGACTGGTCACCTTGGACGTGCCGGCGGTCAGCACCGGTTCGAGCAGGGCGGGCAGCCGGTCCGGCGGCATGAAGGCCGCGGCCCGCCCCGCCGCGTAGAGCGCGACCCGGGCCCGGTCGCCGCCGGCGTGCCCGAGCAGCAGCGGCAGCGCCTCGTCCGGCCGGTCGGTCCAGATCAGCGCACCGAGGGCGGCCTCCGCGATCGGCACCTCCGCCGCACCGGTCCAGCGCAGCACCACCTCTCGGCCGGCGTCCGGGACCGGGGCGGCGGCCCGGATCGCCGCCGCCCGCGCCCACACGCCCTGCCCGGTGTCGCGCACCACCGCCTCCTGCAACGCCACATAGAGCGCCTGCTGGCCGGGCGTCCAGCGGCCGGGGCAGACCGGCCGGCCCGGCACCCAGCGCAGCCGGCTCTGCACGAACCGGCCCTCCGGCGCCTCGAGCAGCACGTCGTCGAGCAGGTCGGTGCGGACCCGGCACAGGGTGTTCCAGACCACGAGGCGGGTCACCGCGCTGGGGTCGGCCGCCAGCACCTCGGCGGCCCGGTCGCCGCGTCCGCGCGGCGCCTCCAGCCAGTAGTCGATCGCCTGGCCGGCCACCCCGGGCAGGGTGTGCGGCCCGGCGGCCCGGCGCAGCAGCTCCTGGAGCCCGGGCAGCGCCCACGCCCGGCGGCCCAGCGCGTGGGTCAGCGCGAACAACGGCCCGTACCGGCCGCGCGCCATGCCGGCCTCCACCCAGCCACGGAGCCGTTCGAAAACCAGCACCTCCTGACCGCGGCGCAGCACCGCGTCGAACGGGCGCAACACCGGCACGGTCGACCCGGTGCTCACCTTGTCGATCGTGAGCAGCGCCCATTCGCGCAGCTCCGGCACGGCGACGTGATGCTGCAGGGTGTGCGCGGCGAGCCGGCTCAGGGCACTCGTGGTGGCACCCGACGTGTCCCGGGCGTCGGCCACGTCGGTGGTGAGCCGGGTCAGCCGGGGCGCCGCGGCGGCGGTCAGCAGCCGGGCCGCACCGGCGAAGGCGGTGAGGGCGGCGGCGCGCACCGGGTCCTGCTCGTTGCGCAGCCGGGCCAGCCGCTCCAGCACCCGGGCGACGGCTTCCGGGTCGCGGGAGCGGCGGGCGGCCTCGACGAGCAGCCGGTATCCGACTGCGCGCTCGTCGGCGTCCCCCGAGGCGAGGGCCGGCTCCACCGCGGCCGAGGCCGCCGGCCAGGCCAGGTACGCGCTCCAGGCGAGCACCCGGGCCTCCCGCTCACGGATCTTCGGCAGACCGAGCACCCGGGTGGCCTCCCGGATCCGGGTGGCCGCGGGCAGCACCTCCATCACGATCGCGGCCGGCACGTACTCCGTGGTGTCCCGGTCGGCGAATGCGGCGTCGTAGACCGCGCCGCGGCGGGCCGGCGGCAGGCTCCGGAGCAGCAGGGCCAGGTTGTGGTCGAAGTCCCGCAGCCGGCCGGCCAGTGGCGCGAGATGCTCGTCAGGAAGCACGGCGAGCCGCCGCACCAGCCCGGACGGCAGCAACGTGCGGCGCAGCCAGGTCACCCGGCCGGGCGCGGTGAGCAACACCGCGACGCGGGCCGGATCATGGCGGGCGAGAACGCCGTAGGCGCTGAGGTCCCCCGGCAGGCTGTCCTCGGGCCCGTACCGCTCGATCAGGCCGAGGGCGTCGGCGGGTGCGCAGCTCAGCACCGCGTCGGCGGTCTCCCGCCAGATCCGCGGCCGGTCGTCGGGCGCCGCGGCGGCCAGCCGCTCCGCGGTGCGCGCCAGCAGAAGAGCCGGGTGCCGGGTGGCGAGGGCGGTCAGGTTCACCGCGTGCTCCAGGTCCGGCAGCAGCGCGCGGACGGTCTGCGCACCGCATGCCGGCAGCACCGCCGCCGCCTCCTCGTCGCCGTACCGGTCCCGCACCTCGGCGACGAGCGCGTCCGCGACCGCCGGCCGGCCGGTCCGGCGCAGGGTGCGATAGATGCGGCGCCGCTCGGCGACGGCGAGCTCGCTCTGCCGCCCGCTCAGGGTCCCGGCGCGCAGCGCGGCCCGCAGCGCGATCATCCGGATCGCCGGTTCCGGGTCCCGGGTGGCCGCGTCGAGACCGGCGGTGTCGCCCGCGACCATGGCGGCCACCAGGGCGAGGCGCCGCTGGTAGGAACCGCCGTCACGCAGGTCGGCGCAGACGGCGGCCCGCTCGGGCGAGACGCGCGCCCAGGCGGCGAGCCGCTTCATCCGCGCCCGGTGCGGCAGCGGCTCCAGCCGGGCGAGCAGGTCCCGCGTCGTCTCGATCATGCCGAGCATTGTGCCCGCGCCCGCCCACCCCCGCCGCCGCAATACCACCGCGCCGACTCGAGCCGCGAAGCGGCAACCCAGCGTGGGGACTTGAGGCGCCCAACGCACCCGAACTCCCCACGCGAAGCGGCAACCCAGCGTGGGGAGTTGAAGCGCCCAACGCACCCGAACTCCCCACGCGAAGCGGCAACCCAGCGTGGGGATGGGTGGTCAGTGCACGGCGGGGAGGGCAGGTGTCTCCGCGCGGTCGCGGATGGCGTGACCGATCTCCGCGCGCAGGGCCGCGAACTCCGGCGAGCCGCGCAGCTCGTCAGCGGCGATGCCGGACCGGGGCAGGCCGATCCGCAGGTCCAGCGCGATCTGTCCCGGCCGCGGCGTGAGCACCACGACCCGGCTGCCCAGGAACACCGCCTCGTCGACGCTGTGCGTGACGAAGACGCTGGTCCGGCCGGTGGCGGCGCTGACCGTGCGCAGGTCCTCCTGGAGGCGTTCCCGGGTGAGCGCGTCGAGCGCCGCGAACGGCTCGTCGAGCAGCAGCAGCGGGTTGTCCACGGCGAGGGCGCGGGCGATCGCGACCCGTTGCTGCTGGCCGCCGGAGATCTGCCAGGTTCGGCGCCCGGCCACGTCGTGCAGGCCGACCCGGGTCAGCAGCTCGTCGATACGTTCCTTGCCGGCCGGCTCCCCGGCGTACTTCAGGGCGAGGGCGATGTTGCCGCCGACGGTCTTCCACGGGAACAGCCGGGGCTGCTGGAAGACCAGTCCGGCGCCACGGCCCGGCACCGGCGGGGTCCCGGCGGTGAGCACGCTGCCCGTGGTGGGCTTCTCGAAGCCGGCGATCAGCCGCAGCAGGGTGCTCTTCCCGCAGCCGGAGGCACCGACGAGGACCAGGAACTCGCCTTCGGGGACGGTCAGGTCGACCGGCCCGACCGCGGTGACGTCCCCGTAGGAATGCGTCACCCCGGTGAGCGCGACCGCGTCAGCCGAGGACACTCGGGAGCCCCTTCACGTAGATCGACTTCTTGACGTCGTCGAGCGCCGGCACCGCGTCGATCTTCTGCTGGCCCTTGAGGAACTCGGCGGCGCTGACCAGGTTGTCGGCGATCCGGCCGACGTTGCCCTCGGTGCCGAGCCACTCCGGCGACGAGATGTCCGCGGGCTTGAGGAAGACGCCCTGCTTGAGCTGGTTGAGCGCCTCGTCGGGGCTGAGGTTGAGCTCGGCGCCGACCGCGTTGGACGCGGCCGCCGGGTCGGTGGCGATGATGTCGAGGGCCTGGGCCTCCACCTTGCGCCAGGCGTCCACGGCCTCCGGGTGCGCCTCGGCGAACGCGGTGGAGACCACGCCGAGGTCCAGCGTCGGCTTGCCGCCGGCGGCCAGTTCCCGGCTGGTGATCAGCACCTTGCCGGTCTTCTTCAGCTCGTCGAGCGACGGCAGCCAGCTGTACGCGGCGTCCAGGTCGCCGCGGGTCCAGGCGGCCAGGATGTCCTGCGGCTCCAGGTCGACGATGGTCAGCTCGGACTCCTTGACGCCGGCCTTGTCGAGGGCGGCGAGCAGGCTGTAGTGGGCGGTGGAGGCGAACGGGGTGGCGACCTTCTTGCCGCGCAGCGAGGCCACGTCGGTGACGCCGCTGCCGTTGCGGGCCACCAGGGCCTCGTTGTCGCCGGCCACGTCCAGCACGAACGCCACCTGGTACGGGATGTTCAGCGGCGCGGACAGGCCCCGGGCCACCGGGCTGGAGCCGATCGCCGCGATGTCGACGCTCTTGGCGACGAAGGCGGTGTTGATGCTGGCGCCGGAGTCGAACTTGGTCCAGGTGATCTGGTAGTCGGGCAGTGCCTTCTCCAGCAGTCCCTGGTTCTTGACGATCAGGTCACCGCTGGGGAACGCCTGGTACGCGAGCCGGATGGTCTTCTTCTCCGGGTTCGGTCCGCCGCTGGCGGCGCCGTTCCCGCAGCCGGTGAGCAGCAGCGCGGAGACAGTGGCGAGGGCGAGGAGCTTCTTCACTATGGTTCCTTCTGGTGAGGCGAGGTCAGGCGCGGCCGCGCCACGGGATCAGCCGGTTCTCGGCGGTCCGCAGCAGGGCGTCGATGAGCAGGCCGGAGAGGCCGATGGCGAACAGGCCGAGGACGACCACGTCGGTCTGGGAGTAACGCTGGGCGTCACGGACCATGCCGCCGATGCCGGGCACCCCGTTGATCGTCTCGGCGGCGACAACCGACGAGTACGCGACGCCGACGGCCAGCCGGATCCCGGTGAAGATCTCCGGCAGCCCGCTGGGCAGCACCACGTCGCGGATCGTGTGCCAGCGGGTGGCGCCGAGGGCCCGGGCGGCTTCGACGAGCCCGGTGGGGGCGCCGTGCACGGCGGTGGCGGTGGCGACCGCGACCGGTGGCAGCGCGGCGATCGAGAGCAGCCACAGCTTCGGGGTCTCGTCGATGCCGAACCAGATGATGAACAGGCTGAAGTAGGCCAGCGGCGGCAGCGCCCGGATGAACGTGACGACCGGCTCGGTGACCACCCGCAGCCAGCCGATCGTGCCCATCAGCACGCCGAGCAGCAGGCCGCCGGCGACGCCGATCACCGAACCGATCACGATCCGGCGCAGGCTCACCCCGAGGTGCTCGATGAGCAGGTGCCCGCTGTATCCGCGTACCCCGTCGTGCACGGTCGAGGTGACGACCAGCTGGTGCCAGACCGCCGCGGGTGAGGGGATGAAGGTCGGGTTGCGCATGATCCGCGCGGTGACCTCCCAGAGGAGGTAGAGCGCGATGAGCGCGAGCAGCCGGAGCGCGAGGCGGCGGCGCAGGCCGCCGCCGGGCGCGAGGGTGCCGGCCGAGCCGGGCGGCCGGGAGGCGGCGCGCTCGGCCGGTGGCGCGGGGGCGACGGACGTGGTCAAGGCGGGCTCCTGGCAGAGGTCTGCGTTAATGCCCGCTATTCCTATCTCATCTATGGGGTTACTGCAATACGGTCCCACCTGACGGTTCGGCGGCGGGCTCACGATGACTCGGGTCGGTCCCGCGGCCGGCCACCTCCACCAGATGGTGGCGGCACGACTGGACGGCCGGGCTCAGCGGCCGGTCCCGCGAGTGCATCACCCCGATCGGCGGGTGCACCGGCGCCGGGTGCAGGCTGCGCACCGTGACGGCCGGCCCGTCCGGCTTCTGCGCCGCGCACCGGGACAGCAGGCCGACACCGAGACCGGCGGCCACCAGCTCGCGCACGCCCGCCGAGTCCGGCGCCTCGAACTCGACCCGGGGCGTGAAGCCGGCGGAACGGGCCGCGTCCTCCAGGATCCAGCGCAGCCCACTGCCCGGCGGCAGGCTGACGAACGGCTCGTCACGGGCCTCGCCGAGGGTGAGCCGCCCGGAGCGGGCCAGCGCGTGCCCGAGCGGCACGGCGAACAGCAGCTGTTCGTCGGTGAGCGGCAGCGCGTCGAAGCGGGCCGGCAGGTCGGTGTGGACCGGCCCCACGACCAGGTCGACCTCGCCGGCGTCGAGGGCGCCGAGCAAGCTGGTGATCAACCCGGAGCGCAGGCGCAGCGCGATGCCGGGAAACCGGTCACGGAACCGGGCCAGGGCCTGCGGCAGGTCGTACGGCCCGAGCGCCGCCGTGGCGCCCAGCGTGACCCGTCCGCTGACCACCGCGGTGATCTCGCTGAGTTCGGTGCGGGCGCCGTCCAGCTCGGCCAGCACCCGCCGCGCCCGGGCCACGAACAACTCGCCGGCCGGGGTCAGCGCGACCCGCCGGGTCGTGCGGGCGAACAGCGCCAGCCCCAGCTCCGCCTCCAGCGCGCGGATCTGCGCGGACACCGCCGACTGTGCCACGTGCAGGCGTTCCGCGGCCCGGGTGAACCCGCCGTAGCGCGCGACCGCCTCGACGTAGCTGAGCTGCCGTAGTTCCACGCCCCGATGGTGGGCCAGCCGCGCGGCGAAGATCGCCCTAACGCGAGATATCCACCATGTCGTGCAGATCCGCGATCGGGACTGCCCGGTCCGCCGGGCGCCACGATGCGGTACGAGCGGTCCGCCACCGCCTAGATGTAGTGACCAGGACCGTTGTTGACCCGGCTGATGGGTGGCTGGCCTCCGAGCGCGGTGTGGGCTCGATGGTGGTTGTAGGTGTGGAGCCAGTCGGGTAGGGCGTCGGCGCGGTCCTGGCCGCTGGTGAAGGGCCGGGAGTAGATCCATTCGTCGCACATGGTGCGGTTGAAGCGTTCGGCTTTGCCGTTGGTTTGTGGGCGGTAGCGGCGGGTGAAGCGTGCTTGGGCGCCGAGGTCGGCTAAGGCCTGTTGCCAGGCGTGGCCGCGGCGGTAGGCCAGTGCGTTGTCGGTCATGACGCGTTCGATGCGGTCGATTCCGATGTCTGCGAAGTGTGCGGCGGCGCGGCGCAGGAAGCCGGCGCAGGTGCCGGTTTTCTCGTCGGGGTGGATTTCGGCGTAGGCCAGGCGGGTGTGGTCGTCGATAGCGGCGTGCACGTATTCGTAGCCCACTCGGGTGCCGGCGCGGGCTTGGCGGCGTTCGAGGCTGTCGCGGCCGTGGACCCGCCAGCCGCCGCCGTCGCGGAGCCGGCCGATCTTCTTGACGTCGACGTGGAGCAGTTCGCCGGGCCGGTCGCGTTCGTAGCGGCGGATCGGTTGGCCGGTGGGCCGGTCGAGCCAGGCCAGGCGCTGCAGGCCGTGCCGGGTCAGGACCGCGTGAACGGTGGAGGCCGGCATGTCCAGCAGCGGGGCGAGCCGGCGTGGGCCGCGTTTGAGTGCGCTACGCAGGGCGCACACGCGGGCTTCCTGATCGGGGCTGGTCTTGCCGGGCAGCCGGTGGGCGGTACCGGGCCGGTCCAGTAGTCCGGCGTCACCTTCGGCGCGCCAGCGGGCCAGCCATTTGTATCCCGTCTGCCGCGAACAGCCGAGTTCCTTGACCACGTGCGCCACAGGACGCCGGTCATTGACGATACGCGTGATGAGCAGCCGCCGGCCGTGCACGGTCAATCGGGCGTTACGGTGGGCCATGAGACCTCCGGTTCCGGTGAAAGCGTCGCAACTTCCACCACGCCGGAGGTCTCTTCACATCTCAAGCAGCCACGCCGCCGTCAACAACGCTCATGGTCACTACACCTAGACGCCCCACTCCCGGGCGAGCAGCTCGTAGGAGCGCACCCGGTCGGCATGGTCGTGCGCGATCGTGGTGATCAGCAACTCGTCGGCGCCGGTGACCTGTTGCAGCGTGCGCAGGCCGTCCGCCACCGTCCCCGGCGAGCCGACGAACCGGGTGGCGACCCGGTCCGCGACGAGCTCCCGGTCGGTGCCGGTCCAGTCGTACGCCGTTGCCTGCTCGATGCTGGGGAACGGCACCGCGCCGAGCCCGGTCCGGATGCTGCGCACCCACAGGGCATACGGTGCCGCCCGGCGCCGGGCGGCGTCGTCGTCCGCCGCGACCAGCACGTCGGCCGAGACCATCAGGTGCGGCCGGGCGAGCGTGCCCGACGGTCGGAACGACTCCCGGTGGGCGTGCACGGCTTCGAGGACCTTCGCCGGCGCGACGTGGTAGTTGGCGACGGGATGAGCAGGCCGTCGACGACGCGTTCGGGATCCGGTTCGGTCGGCTCGTGGTGAAGAATCTCTTTCTCGGCCTGCCCGGACCGGCCCAGCCCGAGGTCGAGCCGGCCGGGGTACAACGCGTCGAGCAGCCCGAACTGCTCGACTATGGACAGTGCGGTCTGGTGGCCGGTCTGCACGGCGCCGGAACCGAGCCGGATGCGATCGGTCACCGTGGCGATCTGCCCGAGCAGCAGCGCGGGCTGGGCGCCGGCCACCCCCGGCGTGCAATGGTGCTCGGCGACCCAGTAGCGGCGATAGCCGAACTCCTCGGCCCGGCGGGCCAGGTCGAGGGTGCGGCGCAGGGCGTCGCCGACGTCGCCGCCGGCCACCAGCGGGGCGAGATCAAGAACGTTCAGGGGTACGGGCACGATGGTCCTCCGGTACGGGCGGCAGGCCGAGATGGCCGCGCAGGGTGGTGGTCTCGTACTCGGTGCGCAGCACGCCGCGTTCCTGGAGCAACGGGACCACCCGGTCCACGAAGTCGTCGAGCCCGGTGGGCGTGAGGTGCGGCACCAGGATGAAGCCGTCGCAGGCGCCGGTCCGCACGTACTCGTCCATCTGTTCGGCCACCCGGGCCGGGGTGCCGATGAAGCTCTGCCGCCCGGTGACCTCGATGATCAGTTCGCGGATGCTGAGGTTCTTCGCCTCGGCCCGGGCCCGCCACTCGGCCGCGGTGGCGAGGCGGTCGGGGTACATGCCGGCCCGGCCCTGGACGATCGCGGCGTCCTCGTCGAGCAGCGGATCGACGGCCGGGAGCGGGCCCTCGGGGTCGAGGTCCGACAGGTCCCGGTTCCACACCTGCTCCAGCAGCAGGACCGCGGTCTGCGGGCTGACCTGCTGCTGCCCGCGGATGTGGTGCGCCTTCTCCTGGGCGTCCGCGCCGCTGTCGCCGAGGACGTACGAGACACCCGGGATGATCTTCAGGCTGTCCGGTTCGCGGCCGTACCTCACCGGCCGCCCCTTGACGTCGCGGTAGAACTCCCGCGCGGCGCCGAGCTGGTGATGCCGGGAGAAGATCGCGTCGGCGTGCCGCGCGGCCAGCTCCCGGCCGCCGGTGGAGTCGCCGGCCTGCAGCACCACCGGATGGCCCTGCGGGCTGCGCGGCACGCCGAACCGGCCGTGGATGTCGAACTGCTGCCCGCGATAGGCGAACTCACCGCCGCCGGAGTCCCACAGCCGGCGCGCCGCCTCGATGAACTCGCCGGCCCGGACGTATCGGTCCGCATGGTCCAGGAAGCCGCCGCGCCGGAAGTTGGCCCCGAAGAACGGGCCGGGCGAGGTCACCACGTTCGACGCCGCCCGGCCGCCGGAGAGGTGGTCGAGGGTGGCCAGCTGCCGGGCCAGTTCGTACGGCTCGTGGGAGGTGGCGTTGAGCGTGCCGGCCAGGCCGAGCCGTTCGGTGACCGCGGCGAGCGCGGCGAGCACGGTCAGCGTGTCCGGCCGGCCGGCCACGTCCAGATCGTGGATGAGCCCGCGCTGCTCGCGCAGGCGCAGGCCCTCGGCCAGGAAGAAGAAGTCCAACCGGCCGCGTTCGGCGGTGCGGGCGAGGTGCTCGAACGAGGCGAAGTCGATCTGGCTGCCGGCCCGCGGGTCGCTCCAGACCGTCGTGTTGTTCACGCCCGGGAAGTGGGCGGCCAGGATGATCCGCCTAGGCAAGGCCGGCCTCCGCATAGCGGTTCACGGCCGGCGCCAGGCCGAGGCGCTCGCGCAGCGTGGTCGCCGCCGAGGGCTGGAAGAGCCCTCGGCGGCGCAGGATCGGCACCAGGTCGCGAGGAGCGCCTCGTCGGCCGCGCGGGCCAGGTCCACCCACGGGCCGGCGGTGAAGTGCCGCCCGTCGAGGGCGACCGCCAGACGCAGTCGGGTCATCCATAATCGCTATAGCTTAAATAGGGAATTGGCAAGCGGCGTGACACGCGGCTCAGATCTTGGATGAACCATCCCGGCGGCGGATGCGTTCCCCTTGACGTGCAGCCGACAGACCTCGCCGATCCGCAGACGCCGGACGATCCCGAACAGCCCGAGACGGAAGCGGACCGATCGGAGCCCGAAAAGGCGGCCGACACGGACCGGGCGGACTCCGAACCGGCAACGGAGGCGGACCGAGCGGTCCCGGACGAGCCGCCGACGGCAAAGCCGCCGGGCCGCCTGCGCCGGCTGCTCGGCAACCCCAGAGTCTCGATCGGCCTCACCGTGCTGGCCTGCGTGGTGGTCTTCGTCGCGCTGCTCTTCCCGAACGTGCTGCGGCGCCTCACCATCGGCAGCTTCGTCCGGATCCCGATCGAGGCGGCCGCCGGGCTCGCGCTGCTGGCCGTGCTCCCCCGCCGCCCGCGCGTCGTGCTGGCCTCGATCGGCGGGGTCGTGCTCGGCTGGCTGGTCCTGGAGAAGTCCCTGGACATGGGCTGGTTCGCGAACCTGGCCCGGCCGTTCGACCCGGTGCTCGACTGGTCGCTGCTCGGCGACACCTACGGCTTCATCCGCGAGACGTACGGGCACGGCGCCGGGTACGCGGCGGTGGCCGCGGTGGTGCTGCTCGCGATCGCGGTGCCCACGCTCACCACCTGGGCCGTGCTGCGGGTCGCGGCCCTCGCCGGCCGGCACCGCAGGACCGCCGGGATCACCGCGGGCGGCATCGCGGCGGCCTGGGTGGCCGCCCTGCTGCTGGGCGTGCAGGTCGTCCCGAGTGTCCCGCTGGCCGCCCGCACCACGGTCACGTACGCCATCGACCGCGCCGGCCAGGCCCGGGACGGCATCGCGAACGAGGCCGCCTTCAACCGGGAGGCGAGTGCCGACCCGTACAAGAACACGCCCCCCGCCCAGCTGCTGTCCGCGCTGCGCGGCAAGGACGTGATCTTCACCTTCGTGGAGAGTTACGGCCGCAACGCGATCGAGGCGCCGGAACTGGCGCCGGGCGTCGGCGACGTCCTCGCCGACGGCCAGGCCAAGCTGCAGCAGGCCGGGTACGCCGGCCGCAGCGGCTGGCTCACCTCGCCCACGTTCGGCGGCAACAGCTGGCTGGCCCACTCGACGTTCCTCTCCGGACTGTGGATCAACAACCAGGGCCGGTACCGCCGCCTCACCGCCAGCGACCGGCTCACCCTGCCCAAGACGTTCCAGCAGAACGGCTGGGACACCGTCAGCGTGATGCCGGGCGCCACCCGGGCCTGGCCGGAGGGCACCTTCTACGGCTTCAACCGGGTCTGGGACAGCCGCAACCTCGGATATCAGGGCCCCAAGTTCGGCTGGGCGTCGATGCCCGACCAGTACACGCTCCAGCAGTTCACCGAGAACGAGTACCAGAAGGCGGGCCGTCCGCCGCTGATGGCGGAGATCCCGCTGGTCTCCAGCCACACCCCGTGGACCCGGATCCCCGAGTTCCTGGACTGGGACCAGGTCGGCGACGGGTCGGTCTACGAGAAGGCCATCGCGTACAAGAGCTCGAGGTCGAAGACCTGGTCGTCGGCCCGGACGGTCAAGAAGGCGTACGGCCGGTCCATCGAGTACACGCTGACCACGCTGATCGACTGGGTGCGCGAGTACGGCGACGACAAGCTGGTGCTGGTCTTCCTCGGCGACCACCAGCCGTCCACGGCAGTGGCGGGCGACAACGCCAGCCGCGACGTGCCGATCACCATCGTCACCAAGGACGCGGCCGTGCTCGACAAGGTGAACGCCTGGAACTGGACCGAGGGCCTCAAACCGGCAACCGACGCCCCGGTCTGGCCGATGAACACCTTCCGGGACCGCTTCTACTCGACCTTCGGCACCGGCACCCCGCACTGACGCCGGCGCCCCACGGCCGGCTCCCGATGTCGTCCCGCGGCCCGGCGGGCAGCACCGGGAGCCGGCCGTACTTCTCTCAGCGGGGTCCGCGGAGCAGCGGGCGCAGGCTCTCCAGCACGTCCGGGTTCTCGATCGTGGAGGGCGCCGGCTCGTCCCGGCCGTCGGCGATCCCCCGCATGGTGCCGCGCAGGATCTTGCCGGAGCGCGTCTTCGGCAGGGCCGGCACCACGTCCACCCGGCGCAGCGCCGCCACCGGCCCGATCCGGTCCCGGACGTCGGCGACCAGCTCGGCCTCCAGCGCGACCGGATCGACCTCCAGGTCGCCGCGCACCACCACGAAGCCGCGCGGGACCTGACCCTTCAGCAGGTCGCCGACGCCGATCACGGCACACTCGGCGACCGCCGGATGCGCGGCCAGCACCTCCTCCATCGCGCCCGTGGACAGCCGGTGACCGGCCACATTGATCACGTCGTCGGTGCGGCCGAGCACGTACAGATAGCCGTCCTCGTCGATCCGCCCGCCGTCACCGGTCAGATAGTTGCCGGGGAACGCGGTCAGGTAGGAGCGCACGTACCGCTGGTCGTCCTGCCAGAGGGTCGGCAGGCAGCCCGGTGGCAGCGGCAGGCCCAGCACGATCGCGCCTTCCCGGCCCGGCGGCACGGCGGCGCCGGTGTCGTCGACCACCCGCACCCGGTACCCGGGCATCGGCACCGAGGGTGAACCCGGCTTCGTCGGCAGCTCCTCCAGGCCCCGTGGGCTCGCGGCGACCGGCCAGCCCGTCTCGGTCTGCCACCAGTTGTCGATCACCGGCACGCCGAGCAACTCGCCCGCCCACTCGTACGTCCGCGGGTCGAGCCGCTCCCCCGCCAGAAACAGCGTGCGCAGGCTGCTCAGGTCGCGGCCGGCGAGCAGCTTGCCGTCCGGGTCCTCCTTGCGGACCGCCCGGATCGCCGTCGGGGCGGTGAACATCGCGGTCACCCGGTGCTGCTCCACGACCCGCCAGAACGCCCCGGCGTCCGGGGTGCCGACCGGCTTGCCCTCGTACAGGATCGAGGTCGCGCCGGTGAGCAGCGGCGCATAGACGATGTACGAGTGCCCGACCACCCAGCCCACGTCGGAGGCCGCCCAGAAGACCTCGCCAGGCCGTACCCCGAAGATGTTCTCCATCGACCAGCGCAGCGCGACCGCATGGCCGCCGTTGTCGCGGACGACACCTTTGGGCCGTCCCGTCGTCCCGGACGTGTACAGGATGTAGAGCGGATCGGTGGCCGCCACCGGCACACACTCGGCCGGCGTCGCCCCCGCGACCGCGTCCGCCCACGTCAGATCCCCGTCGCGTAGCGTGGCGGGCGCCTGCGGCCGCTGCTGGATGATCCGGTGAGCCGGCCGGTGCGCCGCCTCGGCGAGCGCCGCGTCCAGCATCGGCTGGTACGGCACGATCCGCCCCGCCTCGATCCCGCACGAGCTGGCGACGATCACGCCGGGCCGCGCGTCGTCGATGCGGGCCGCCAGCTCGCGAGCGCCGAACCCGCCGAAGACCACGGAATGCACCGCCCCGATCCGCGCGCAGGCCAGCATCACGACGACGGCCTCGGGCACCATCGCCATGTAGATCACCACCCGGTCGCCGCGCCGCACACCGAGCCGGCGCAGCGCCCCGGCGAACAGCGCGACCTCGTCACGCAGCTCGCGATAGGTGCGGACCCGCACCGAGCCGGTGACCGGACTGTCGTGGATCAGGGCGGGCTGGTCGCCGCGGCCCGCCTCGACGTGCCGGTCCAGGGCGTTGTGGCAGGTGTTCAGCTCGGCGTCGGGAAACCACCGGAAGATCGGCGCCTCGGAGTCGTCGAGGATCCGCTCGGGCGCACGGCGCCAGTCGATGGCAGCGGCCGCCGCACGCCAGAAACCCTCCGGGTCGCTGATGCTGCGCTCATAGATCTCACGGTAGGCACCCATGATCTGACGCTGCGCCGCTCCCGTGCCTTTGTCCAGTCACCCACACCCGCTGAGTCATCCTAGGAGGCTAGGCGACAGGCTCACCCGGCGCGGCAGGCGCCGCCACCGGCTTTCCCCCGCGCACATCGTTGAGCACCACGTTCGCCTGCCGGTCCACCAGCCGGGTGAACAGCTGCTGCGCGTAGCCGAACGCCAGCGCCCAGGCCAGGATCTGCGCCGAGGTGTCGAGCGCGCTCAGCCCCGGGACGAACTGGCCGCGCATCAGCAGCAGCCCGAGCACCGCGGTGATCGCCCCGGTGGGCAGCTTGAGCACGGCGAGCGCGACCGGCAAGCCGTGCGGTTCGGAGGAGCCGCGCATCTTCCGGATTGCCGCGGCTGCGGCGACGGCAGCGGCGGCCAGCCCGACCAGCTCCACGATCAGCACGTCCTGCGGGGACGCGGTGGCCCGGACAGCGTCGTCGATGTCGGCGGACGCGGGGCCGGGCGGCTGCCCGGCGATCACGGTGTCCGACTGCGCGGTGGGGCAGACGACGACCGTCTGGCCGGCTTCCTCGGGCTGGAAGCAGAGCGGCAGCGCCGAGGGCCGGAGCAGGCCGACCGTCATCAGGGCGAACGCGAGCACGGCCATCATCACCGCTGTCACGGCGAGGACGTTGCGGAAACTGCGGACGCGCAGCTGTTCGCGCAGTGCGGCGGACGCGGCGCCGCGGACGGCGCTGACGATGCGGCGCCGCTCCAGCTCCATGATCTCCAGGCGCTGGGCGGGCTCGCCGGTCGCGGAGCGCCGGAAGATGCGCTCGATCTCGGTGCGCCGCGGATCATCCGCCGGCAGGTGCCGCCGGGCCTGGTTGAGCAGGCACGGCATCTGGCCGAGCAGGTAGTCGGCCGGTGCGATCTGCAGCAGGTGCGCCTCGACGGCGTCGAGGTTGCTGATGGCCCGTTCGACGGCGGGCCCGCTGCGCCGCAACCGGCCGAGGCCGCGGTGCTGCCGGGCGGCCTCGCGGGCAGCCGACAGGTGGGCGCCGACGGCGTGACTCAGGTGCGGGGACGCCTCCGGGCCGAGCGGGAACAGCCAGGCGAAAAGGGACTCCAGTTCGGCCGCCCGGGTCAGGGTGCCCTCCCGCCACGCGGACGGGACGGGGCCGCCGACGGCGTCGACGGCGGGCATGGCGGCGCGCGCCCCGGCGGGCGCGGGTGCGGGGTGCTGCGTGGCGACGGCCATGGTTCTCTCCTGCCGGACGGGGGTCGTACCAGCAGGAGGCGGTCCGGTTCCGACCAGATACGGTCCGGACCGAACTGTCCGTCATCCGGCTTGCGGGAACACTCGTTCCACGATGGTGAGCAGCGTCGTCGTCAGCAGCAGGTGCACCTGGTCGCGGGTCAGCACGCCCCGCTGCAGCCACTCCCGCCCCGTGTGGATCGCCAGCCCCACGTAGGCCCGGGCCATCCCCCGCAGCGCCTCCGACGGGTGCGCCAGCCCGAACGCCTCCAGCACCCCGTCCGCGGCCACGTCGACCGCCTCGGCGATCACCGCGTCCACGTCCGGGTCGCCGGCCATCCCGCCCGCTGACGTCGCCGCCAGCCACGACGTGCTGTGCCGGGAGACGACGTCGAGGAACCAGTCGACGATCGCCGCGGCCCGTTCCGGCGGGCCGCCCGAGGGCAGGCGCTGGACCGCCACCGTGGGCACTGTCAGCATCACTCGGACGACCTCGAGGTAAAGGTCCTTCTTCGTCCCGAAGTAGTGGTTCACGAGCCCGCGCGCCACCCCGGCTATACGCGCCACATCGGTGGTGGACACCTCGGCGTACGGTTTCTCACCGAACAACCGGATCGCGACCGAGAGGATCTGCTCGCGCCGTGCGTCCGGCTCCAGCCGGCGCCGCCGGGCCGCCTCGACATGCACCACCCCGTGACCTTACGTCACGTCGATTCATCACCTGCCGCGATCGGGCCGGTGTCGATGCGTCGATCGGATTTCCCGATGAATACCGCCAATTCATACCGCACTTATTGACACATCGCCAATAGTGTTCGAGGGTGTGTCGATGTCTACGCCTGGACTGGACGGCTACACCGAGCCGTGGCGCAAGCCGGAACACGACGATCTGGCCGAGCTGGCCCGCACCTTCTTCACCAAGGAGGTGCTGCCGCACGCCGGCCGCCTGGAACGGCAGGGCCATCCCGACCGCGAGCACTACCGCCGGGCCGGCGAGCTCGGCCTGCTCGGCCTCTCCGTGCCCGAGCAGTTCGGCGGCGGGGGCGGCGACTTCACCCACGAGGCTGTCCTGTTGCACGAACAGACCCTGACCGGTGAGGGTAGCCTCGGCCTGGCGGTGCACAGCGGCATCGTCACGGGATATATCGCTGCATACGGGACTGACGAGCAGAAACAGCGCTGGCTGCCGGGCCTCTGCAGCGGCGAGCTGATCGGCGCCATCGGGATGACCGAGCCGGACGGTGGCTCCGACGTCCAGGCGATACGGACCCGTGCGGTCCGGACCGGTGATTCCTATGCGGTGAGCGGGTCCAAGACCTTCATCACGAACGGGCATCTGGCGGACCTGTTGGTCCTGGCCGTCAAGACCGACCAGTCCGCCAAGGCACACGGGATCTCCCTGCTGGTCTGCGAGCTCACCGACGGCACTCCCGGCTTCCGGCGGGGCCGCAACCTGGAGAAGATCGGGCTGCACGCCAACGACACGGCGGAGCTGTTCTTCGACGACTTCGCGGTGCCGGCCGCCAACCTGCTGGGGACCGAGAACGCCGGCTTCATCCAGCTCATGCAGCAACTGCCGCAGGAACGCCTGGTGATCGGCGTCGGCGCGGTCGCCGCCATGCAACGCGCGGTCGAGCTCGCCACGGCGTACGCGAAGGAGCGCACCGCCTTCGGCAAGCCGTTGATCGGGCACCAGAACACCCGGATGGTGCTGGCCGAGTGCGCCACCCGGACCCGGGTCTCGCGGGTCTTCCTGGACGACTGCATCGCCCGGCACGCCCGTGGTGAGCTGGACGTGGCGACCGCCGCGATGGCGAAGCTCTACCTCACCGAGGGCCAGTGCGAGGTGGTCGACCGCTGCCTGCAGATCTTCGGCGGCTACGGCTACACCACCGAGTACCCGATCGCGAAGATGTACGCGGACGCCCGGGTCCAGAAGATCTACGGCGGCACCAACGAGATCATGAAGGAGCTGATCGCGCGTGTCCTCTGAGGCACCGCTCGCCGGCGTCCGGGTGGTCGAACTGGCCGGCCTGGCACCCGGACCGTTCGGTTGCATGATCCTGGCCGACCTCGGCGCCGATGTGATCCTGGTGGAACGGCCCGGCGGTTCCGGACCGCTCGTTCCGCCGGCCGGCCCGCTGCAGCGCAACCGCCGGGTGGTCACCCTCGATCTCAAGAGCGAGGACGGGATCGGCGAGCTGCTGCGCCTGACGGCCCGGGCGGACGTGCTGGTGGAGGGCTTCCGGCCGGGCGTCGCGGAACGCCTCGGCTTCGGACCGGAGCAGTGCCAGAAGATCAACCCCCGGCTGGTGTACGCGCGGATCACCGGCTGGGGTCAGGAAGGGCCCCTGGCGGCCGCCGCCGGGCACGACATCGACTACCTGGCCGTCGCCGGGGCCCTGGAACCCCTGGGCCGGCCCGGTGAGCCGCCGCACGCGCCGATCAACCTGCTCGCTGACTTCGCCGGCGGTGGCCTGCTGCTCGCCGTCGGCGTCCTGGCCGCCCTGCTGGAACGGGACCGCTCGGGGCGCGGGCAGGTCGTCGACGCCGCGATGGTGGACGGGTCGGCGCTGCTCACCACGTTTCTGCACGGCATGATCGGGGCCGGGATGTGGCCGGGCGGCCGCGGCACGAACCTGCTCGACGGCGGGGCGCCGTTCTACGACACCTACCGGACGGCCGACGACCGCTACGTGGCGGTCGGCGCGCTGGAGCCGCAGTTCTACGCGGCGCTGCTGGACGGGCTCGGGCTGGACGGCGACGCCGGCCTCCCCGCGCAACTCGACCGGTCCGGCTGGCCGGAGCTGCGGCGGATCTTCACCGAGCGGTTTGCGGCGCGGACCCGGGACGAGTGGGAAAAGGTGTTCGCGGGGCGCGACGCGTGCGTCAGCCCGGTGCTGGCGCCCGGGGAGGCGGCGGACCATCCGCACAACGCCGAGCGGGGGACCTTCGTGGAGGTGGGCGGGGTGCGGCAGCCGGCCCCGGCGCCACGCTTCGGTCGTACCCCCGCAATGACACCCACCGCGGCCCGGGCGGCCACCGTGACCGAGGTCATGGCCGGTTGGGAGGAGCCGGCCGATCGCTGACGGCACAGACGAAGGGCCGGCCGCCTCCCGGCGACCGGCCCTTCGTCGTGCCCGTGTTCCTAGAACTTGAAGCCGCCGACCAGAGTGCGCAGCTCCTCCGCCGTCCGCGACACCTCGGTGCTGGCCTCGCGGGTCTGGTTGACGCCACCGACCGTGGCAGCGCTGGCCGCCGAGACGTCGCTGATGTTCGCGGCGATCCGGCTGGATCCGGCGGCCACCTCGGCGATGCTGCGGCTCATCTCACCGGTGGTGGCGGTCTGCTCCTCCACCGCCGAGGCGATGGTGGTCTGGAAGTCGTTGATCTGCGCGATCACCTCGGAGATCCGGTTGATCACCTCGACCGCGCCGCTGGTGTCCTGCTGGATGGCGTTGACCCGGCTGTGGATGTCCTCGGTGGCCCGGGCGGTCTCCTGAGCGAGGTCCTTGACCTCGCTGGCCACGACGGCGAATCCCTTGCCGGCGTCGCCGGCGCGGGCAGCCTCGATGGTGGCGTTCAGGGCGAGCAGGTTGGTCTGCTCCGCGATGCTGGTGATCAGCTTGATCACGTTGCCGATCTCGGCCGACGACTCGCCGAGCTGCCGGATCGTGTCGGTGGCGCGGGCGGCCTCGGTCACCGCGACCGCCGCGATCTGCACGGCCTCGCTGGTGTTGCGGGAGATCTCCCGGATGGACAGACCCATCTCCTCGGAGCCCGCCGCCACCGTCTGCACGTTCCGCGAGATCTCGTCCGCCTCGATCGACGCCGAGCTGCTCTGCCGGTCGGTGTTGTCGACCGCGGAGGCGATCTCCCCCGAGACCGCGGCCAGTTCGGTCGACGCGGCAGCCAGGCTGTCCGCGTCGTGCGCGATGGTCTGCATGGACTCGCGCAGCTTGTCCAGCGAGCGGTCCAGGCCGGCGGCCATCGCGCCGAACTCGTCCCGGCTGGCGATGCCGCTGCGCACGGTCAGGTCGCCGCGGTCCAGCGCGTCGATCACCAGGCCGAGCCTGCGGACCGGGTTGAGGATCGAGCGGGCCATCGGTACGGCCAGGCCGATCAGCAGCACCAGGCCGAGGACGGCCACGACGATCGCAGTGTTCCGGGTCGAGCTGACCGTGTGCGCCAGGTGGGCCTTCTGGTCGGCGACCGCGGCCTCCACCACTTCACCGAGGGCGTCGAGCGCGTCGTCGGTCTTGTTGTTCCGCTCGGCGATCTCGTCGGTCCGGTTCACCACCGACTTCGGGTCCGCGACACCGTCGGCGACGAACGCCACGATGAAATCGTTGAAGTCCTCGAAGTCCGGGCGCGCGCTCTGGAATTGCTGGAGCATGGCAGACGGCAGACCGCACGCGACCACCTTGTCGGCGGCCTCGACAGCCGACTGCACGTCATCGGTCGCGTCGCCGGTCACGTCGTGGCCGAGCGCCGACCGGTACGCGTCCACCTTCAACTCGCTCTGCCGGTTGTTGAGGTGGTTGATCGCGGCCACGCAGGCCTCCAGGGCACGCATCTCATCGGCCTGGTCGGCGATGCTCCGCTGCCCGAGCAGAGTGATGGTTCCCATCGCACCGAGCGCGAGAGCACCGGTCGTCACGATGATGCCCAGCCGTTTGGCTGTGCCGATGTTCTCCAAGCCGCCCATCTGACCTCCACGAGTCTCCAACGTACGCTCCATCGACCGGTACGGGCCGTAACTGAGGAGCGACGTTTCGGAAGCCGTTACGTCCGGAGGCGGATGGTTTCGTGGCGGACCAGGCGGTGGGCGCTCAGCGGTTCAGCTTGGTTCGCCAGTCGGCCGGGACGCTGCCCGCGGGGCCGGGGACCGGCTGGTCCGCCGGACGGCTCGTCGGCGGGGCGAGGGCCGGGCCGTCGTGCGCGGTGTCGGACGCGTAGTCCCAGAACCAGTCCTCGCCGGGCTCGAAGGACTGGATGATCGGGTGCCCGGTCTCCCGGAAGTGCGCCGTGGCGTGCTGGGCGGGCGAGCTGTCGCAGCAGCCGACGTGGCCGCACTGGGCGCAGCGGCGCAGGTGGAACCACCAGCCGCCGGCGGGGAGGCAGTCGGCGCAGCCGGTGCCGGACGGGGGGACGTCGGTCTGGATGGAAGCGGTCACGATCGCAATCTAGCGCAGCGGGTGGGGCTGCTGGTCACGCCTGGACCCAACCGCCGGCCACGCCAATCGTTGGCCGCGCCGCGTTCCGGCCTTTGCCGGCGGCGCGGTCAGCGGGTGCGGTCGTAGTCGGCCTGGGCGGCGCGGATCGGGGCGATCTCGCCCTCCACCAGGTCGATCAACTCGACCAGCTTGCCGGCGACGCGTTCGCCGAGCTCGGTGAGGCTGTATTCCACCCGCGGCGGGATGGTCGCCTGCACCTCGCGGCGGACCAGGCCGTCGCGCTCCAGGCCTTGCAGCGTCTGGGCCAGCATCTTCTCGCTCACACCGTCGACCCGGCGGCGCAGGGCGTTGAACCGGTAGGCGCCCTCGTGCAGCGCGGCCAGGGCGAGCGTGCCCCAGCGGCCGGTGACGTCGGCCAGCACGCCGCGGGAGGCGCAGTCGCGGGCGAAGACGCTGGGAATCAGGTCGTCGTCCGGTTCGGTCATGGCCCGACTCTACTTTCCGCGGGGGTGCGGCGATAAGTGATAGCACTCACCCATGGTTGGCGCTTTCTAAAAGTTAGTGCATGCTTCACGGGTCGTGCCAGAAAGCCAGTAGGGAGTCGTCATGACCATCGCCGTCACCGGAGCCACCGGACAGCTGGGCCGCCTCGTCGTCGAGGCACTGATCCGGCGGGGCACCGCGCCGGGCGAGATCGTCGCGGCCGTGCGGAACACCACCAAGGCCGCCGACCTCGCGGCGCTCGGGGTGCAGGTCCGAGAGGCGGACTACGACCGGCCCGAAACACTGGAGCCGGCGTTCGCGGGGGTCGACCGGCTGCTGCTGATCTCGGGCAGCGAAGTGGGCAAACGGGTGCCGCAGCACACCGCCGTGGTCGGCGCGGCTGTCGCCGCGGGCGTGCGGTTCCTCGCCTACACCAGCATCCTCCGCGCCGACACCAGCACCATCGGGCTCGCGCCGGAGCACAAGGCCAGCGAGGAGGCGATCGCCGCGTCGGGCATCCCCTACGCGCTGCTGCGCAACGGGTGGTACCTCGAGAACTACACCGGACAGCTCGACGGCGCCCTCGCCAACGGGGCGATCGCCGGCAGCGCGGGTGACGGGCGCATCGCGGCGGCGACCCGGGCGGACTTCGCCGAGGCCGCGGCCGCGGTCGTGCAGTCCGGCGAGCCTGGGGTGTACGAGCTGGGCGGCGAGTCGTTCACCCTGGCCGAACTGGCCGCGGAGGTGACCCGGCAGAGCGGGACGACGGTCGTCTACCGGGACCTTCCGGTGGAGGAGTACCAGGCGGTCCTGGTGTCGGCCGGGCTGCCGGAGGGATATGCGGGGCTGCTCGCGGACACCGACACCAAGATCGCGCAGGGCGAGCTGGACACGGACAGCGAGGACCTGCGGCGGCTGATCGGGCGGCCGGTCACGACGGCGGCGGACGCGGTGGCTGCCGCGCTCAAGGGCTGAACGCCGGGCGAGCCGGCCCTTCCCGGGCCGGCTCGGCTTCGTTACGCCGTACCGCTTCGTTACGCCGGGCCGTCCGCTACGCCGGGCCGCTTCGTTACGCCGGGCCGCTTCGTTACGCCGGGCCGCTTCGTTACGCCGGGCCGCTTCGTTACGCCGGGCCGTCCGTTACGCCGGCTCGGTCACGTCCGCGAATGAGCCGCCCAGCGTTTTGACCGCGGCATCGGCGCTGACCCGCAGGGCCAGCCCGCGTTGCCCAGCGCCGAGGCTGATCACCCGCCCGCGGGTCCGCTCGTCCGCGATCACCGGCCAGGCCGTGACCGACCCGAACGGCGTGATCGTCCCCCGCTCGTACCCGGTCGCCTCCTTCGCCGCGGCCGCGTCGGGCATGGAGAGCCGGCTGACGCCGAGCAGCGCGCGCAACTTCGGCCACGAGATCACCCGGTCGCCCGGCACGAGGACGAACAGGTGATCACCCTCCGCCCGGCGCACCACCAGCGTCTTGACCAGATCGCGGATCTCGACCTGCTGGGCCGCGGCCGCCTCGGCGACACTGTTCACCGGCCCGTGCTGGACGACGTCGTGCTCGATGCCCGCGGCCTGCGCCGCGACGATGGCGGGAGTGGTCATGCAAGCACCATAGGCGGCGTCGCCCCAGCAAGATCAAGGGACGGCGCCCGGCCCGGAGTAGTGTCGGTTCATGAAGCCGCGCCTGGAACCAGGACCCGATCACCCGATCACTGTCACGCCCACTGCCGAGCGTGTCGTCGTCACCGTCGCCGGCAAGGTCGTGGCCGACACCCGCAACGCGGTGACGCTGCAGGAGGCGAGCTATCCGCCCGTGCACTACATCCCGCTCGCTGACGTCGACCAGAGCCTCCTCGAGCGGACGTCGACGCAGAGCTACTGCCCCTACAAGGGCGACGCCGGCTACTACTCCATCCCGATCGGCGGCGAGAAGGCTGTCGACGCCATCTGGGAGTACGCGGAGCCGCACCCGCCGGTCGCCGCCATCAAGGGACACGTCGCGTTCTATCCGAACCGGGTCGACTCGATCCAGATCGGCTGACCGCCCTACTCCCCGCGCAGCGCCGACCGCACCGCAGCCATCTGGTACCGGTCCGCGTCGTAGGGCGTATATAGCGAAATCCGATCAATCGCCGATCCGAATCGGTCGCGCAACCCGGTCGCCACGGCGGCCGGGTCGCCCGCCACAGCGAACGCGCCGAGCACGTCGTCGTTGATCTCGTCGGCCATCTCGGCCCAGGCCTGCCGCCGCGACAACGCGTTGAGCCGGTCCGCCAGCTCACCCCAGCCGTGCAGCTCCAACACCGGGCGGTACGCCGGCGTGGACGCGTAGAAGGCGATCTGCCCCCGCACCGCCCGCTCGGCCCGCGCCCGCTGCTGCTCGTCGGCGCCCAGCACCACCATCACGCTCATCGCCAGCCCGAAGCCGTCCAAGCTTCCGCCGCGAGCCTCCCGCAACGCCGGCACGATCCGCTCGCCGAGATAGGCCGCACTGGTCAGCGGGTGCACCAACAGGCCGTCCGCCACCCGCCCGGCGGCCCGGATCATCAGCTCGCCCACTGCCGCCAGCTCCACCGGCGGGTTCCCGAACGGATTCGGCCCCGGGCTGAAGAACTCGGTCATCAGCGTGTGCTTGTAGAACTCCCCGCGGAACGCCAGCCGCTCCCCCGTCTCCCACGACTTCCAGATGGCCCGCACCGCCGCGACGAACTCCTCCATCCGCGCGGCCGGCCGGCTCCACGGCATCGCGAACCGCCGCTCGATGTGCGGCCGTACCTGCGACCCGAGACCCAGCCTGAACCGCCCGTCCGAGATCAGCTGCAGGTCGTTGGCGAGGACCGCCACCGTCATCGGGGTGCGCGCGAACGCCACCGCGATCCCGCTCTGCAGGGTGATCCGCGACGTGGCCCGGGCCACCAGCGCCAACGTGGTGAAGACGTCGTGCCGGGTCTCCGCCGCCGCGAACCCGTCATATCCGAGCTGCTCGGCCGACACGGCCGCCGCTTCCGCCTCACCCGGTGAGGCCGCGACCGCCGCCGCGAAGTCAACCAACATCCCACAGTGATAACACCGAAGCGCCGGCCGCTCTCCGCTCCCCCGCCATTCCGTCCCCGCGGCAGTCCGGCTCCCCACGGCCGCGCCCAGCCGCCCGGCTCCCCACCGCAGCCGCCCCGTCCGCCCTCGGCAGCCCTCGCCCGCCGGCTCGCCCCACAGCCGCTCCCGCCCACCCGGCTCTCCGCGGTAGCCCTGCCCCAGGGCTGCCGGCATCCGGGGGACTGTGCCAGGAGCGGTGTTTCCGGCCCGACACGCCGGGCTGTGGTCCGGCGAGATGGGCACCGTGAGTGATGA
>NZ_JBVYOQ010000050.1:0-27643 GCF_056134165.1 Actinoplanes sp. 13
GAATGGAAAGTGGAGGGGAGCCCAGGCGCCCCGACAAAAAGGGGGGCCGACACCAAAACAGAAAGGGTCCCTTGACCCACCGTCGGAGACGGCGGGGGCCGCCCTCCGCACCCCCTCCTCCCCCCCCTGTTGGGAGGTTGCTACCGGGTTGCCCTTTTTGGACCCCCCCCCTGTGGGGGTCGTCCCCACGCTTGTCGCCGCCGTGGTGCTGCCCTACCTGGCCGGCCTGGCGGTGCTCTTCCCCGCGACCGCGTTGCTCCTGCAGGCGCTGGGCCTCTGGGATCTCTATCCGAGCAAGCGTTCTGGAAGAGCTTTTCTACCGGGTTGCCCTGCAGACCGGGCTCGAAGCGGTCGCCGGCCCGCCATCACCGCCACGGCGCGATCAATTCGCTTGCGCTGCTGCCCCTCTTTCTCTGAGCGATTCATGTCGTACGCACAATGCCCGGTCCCGTGGCTCCCCCGCGATCTCGCTGCCGTTGGCGGGCCGCAGCGCGCCCGCCGGGCTGAAGCCCCCGGTCACCCTCAATGCCCGTACCCGCCGGCGGGTAAGTATGTGATCGCGTGCACTGGGTAGCTCTCCGGGCATGAGCGTTCCCAAGCTGAAAGCATTCGTCCTGGACACGCGCGACGCGCGGCGGCTGGCCGAGTTCTACCGGCACCTGCTCGGCCTGAAGTACCGCCAGGGCGACGAGCCCCCGCCGCCCGGCGAGGACGACCCGAAGGGCCGCGAATGGCTCCAGCTGGTCGGCGACGACGGCACCTGGCACCTGTCGTTCCAGCAGACCGACGGCGTGCGCCCCACCACCTGGCCGGACGGCGACGTCCCCCAGCAGATGCACCTGGACACCTCGGTCGACTCGGTGGAGGAGCTGAACCGCCAGCACGAGCGCGCGCTGAGCCTCGGCGCCACCCTGCGCTTCGACCGCACCGACGACCCGGAGGAGCCGCTGCGCGTCTACGCCGACCCCGACGGCCACCTGATCTGCATCTTCGTCGGCTGAGCCGGCCGGGTACGGCCGGCCGCCGGACGAGCCTCGCGGGTGAGGCGTCACGCCCGTGCGGGCCCCGAGAGCGTCACGCCGGGCGGGCTCTGAGAGGTGTCACGCCGGGCGGTCGCGGAACTCGAAACGGTACAGCCCGCTCGACCCGCCGGCATAGAGGTGGCGGCCGTCCGAGCTCCACACGCATCCGACGAGTCGCGCGTCGACCCGCGTCATGGCGACGACCGCTCCGGTGCGGTGATCCCGGACCCACACCGCGCCGGCTCGGGAGCTCGCCGCGATCCACCGGCCGTCCCGCGTGATGGAGAGCGTCTCCGCGACGCCGGCCCGGGTGGTGAACGTGGTGCGCGGCCGGCCGGTGGGCGTATCCCAGTCCAGCACCGTTCCCTGCTGGTCGCTGCTGGCGAGCCAGGAGCCGTCCGGCGATACGGCGACGGATCGGACCCAGTCGGTGTGACCGGTCAGGGTGGTGCGGTGCCGGCCGGTGGCCACGTCCCAGATCTGCAGGGCGCGGTCGTCGCACGCGGTGACGAGCCAGTCGCCGCCGGGTGCCACGCCGATCGCCCGTATCCCGTCGTTCTGGCCGCTGAACACGGTGCGTTGCCGGCCGGTGGCCACGTCCCAGATGCGGATGCAGCGATCGTTGCCTCCGCCGGCGACCCAACTGCCGTCGGGTGAGATGGCGATGGTCTCGATCGAGCCGGGCGGGCCGAGGATCTCCTGCCTCGGCTGTTTGGTGCCCATGTCCCAGATCAGGAGGCGGGTGCCGTCCGCGGTGGCGAGCCAGCTGTCGTCCGGGGCGATGGCGATGCTGCCGATCTGGTCGAGGCCGTAGGCGAGGTGGGCGCGTTGCCGGCCGGTGGCGGCGTCCCAGATGCGGACGGTCTCGTCGCTGCCGGTGGTGGCGATCCATGTGCCGTCCGACGCGAGAGCCAGGGAGTCCACCAAGCCGGCCTGCGAGGCGAACGAGGTGATGAGGGCGGCCCGCGGTGAGGTCTCGACCTCGTGGTGGTGGCTCTCCCAGATCCGGATCGTCCGGTCCCTGCTGGCGGAGGCGAACCAGGTGCCGTCCGGAGCGATGGCCAGCGCGTCGATCGGACCGCTGTGACCGCCGATGACGGCACGCTGCTCGGCGATGTCCGGCTCCCAGATCCGGATCGTCGCGTCATCGCCGGCGGTGGCCAGCCACGTGCCGTCGGAAGCCACCGCGATCGCGTTGATCCAATTCTTGTGGCCGAGGAGGTTGTGGATCGGCCTGCCGCTCACGGCGTCCCACATCTTCAGCTCGCCCTCGTCGTTGCCGGTGGCCAGCCAGGCGCCGTCGGGTCCGACGGCCAGGACGTGGACGGAGCGCGGCCGGCCGTCGAGTTGACGGCGTTGCCGGCCGCTCGCGACGTCCCAGATCCGGACGGCGTCGTCGTCGCCCGCGGTGGCCAGCCAGGTGCCGTCGGGTGCGACGGCGAGGGCGTGGATGGTCGAAGCGTGCTCGGTGATGTCCAGCCGGTGCCGGCCGGTCGTGGCATCCCAGATCCGCACGACGTTCTCGTTGCCCACGGTGGCGAGCCAGACGCTGTCCGGCGAGACGACGACCTCGAACAGGTCCTTGAGACGGCCGGCGAGCCGGACCAGCTCCCGGCCCGTGGCCGAGTCCCGCATGCTGACGCTTCCGTCAGCGTGCGCCGCGACGAACCAGGCACAGTTCGGCGCGATCGCCATCGGGGTCCATCCGTTGCCGGAGACACTGGTGACAACGCGCCCGGTGGTGGCGTTCCAGGTGAGCACCGATCCGGTGAGGTCGATGGCGAGAAGCCGATCGCTGTCCGGTGCGGCGGTGAGGGTGTGTGCCCAGCCGTTGTGCCCGGACACGCTCCGGAGCAGCACCGAGCCGGGCAGGTCCGGGAGTGGCCAGGTGCTGACCAGACGTGCCTGCCGGCGGTCCGCGATGATCTGCTTCGCCTGGTGTCCCCAATCGGCATCGTGGACGGCACGATCGAGAAGGATGTCGGCGCACGAGTGCTGCGGCTCGGTCGGCCCGAGCAGGTGGGTGGTCCGGGCCAGCAGCCGGCGGACCCGCGCGACCCGAGGGCTGTCGAACGGCGACAGATCGCTTGCCGGTCCGGCCGGTCCGCTCTCCTCGAGCCGGGCGGTGATCCAGCGCAGGTCCATGACCAGTGCCTCGGCCTCGTCGCGGCAGCGCCCGGCCATCAGATGCTCCACCAGATGCTCGCGGAGATAGCGCTCCGTCGCCGGCAGCGACCACCATTCTCCGGCCGGCAAGCTGGTCCGCACCGTACCCAGCAGGCGCCGATGCAGGCCGGCCACCGCGTCGTCGCCAAGTTCGCTCAGCAGGTAATCACGGACGACGTCGTGCAGCTTGATCGTCCCGCCGTCCTCGGTCGGGGCCAGTGTCAGCAGTGCCAGGTCGGCGAGCCGGACGCACCAGGCGCTCGTGGCGACCGCCGTCGCCTGCCACAGCGTCGCGACCAGGGACACCGGGACGGTCTCGTCCTCCATGAAGATCGCAAGCTCGGCGAACAGCCGGTGCTCGTCGTGGGTGAGCAGCCCGGTGCTCGCCTCGATCGTCGCCCGCACCGCGTCATCACGCTGGTCCGGATCGTTGACGTCGAGTTCCCGGGTACTCGCGCCGCTCAGTTCGTCGACCTGGAGAGCGCCGTCGCGCTGCAGCCGGGACAACAGCTCCTCCGCCACGGCTGCCACGTCGGTCCGCGATCGTGCCTGGTCGACCATGATCTTGTTGACCAGGCGCAGCAGCAGTGGCCAGTTGCCGGTCTCTACGATCAGCGCTTCCACCACTGCGCCCGGCAGCGACTCCGGCAGGTCGGCGGTGAGCACCCGCCGTGCCTGCTCCGGCGACATCTGGTCGACTTCGACCGGTACGCTCTGGCCGGCCACCAGCGACGGCAGGCGGGTGGTGACCAGGCGCGCGCATCGACCGGCGACCGGGAACGCGTCCAATTGGTCGGAGAACCAGACGTCATCCAGGATGATCAGGCGGCGGGGCCCCTCGGCCAGGACGGATGCCAGGTGCTCGGCCGCCTGGCGTACATCGGTGAAGGGTTGCGACCGGGCCGGGTCCACCTGCCGGACCAGGTCATTGATCTTCTCGACCAGGGCGCCGCGCCGCAGGTCGCGGCCGAGCGTCACCCAGTAGACGCGGCCGCCGAAACGGCGCAGCACGCGGGGGTCGGCACGGACCAGGCGCGCGAGAGTGGTCTTGCCGAAACCACCCGCCCCGTGGACAGCGGTGGTGATGCCGACGGTGGCGGCGCTGCGCCCGAGAGTCAGGGCACGGACGACCGCGGACAACTCACGGGGACGGTCGACCACCCACGGTTCCGGGCGCTGCGAGACGGGGACGAGTGAGAGCAGGCTCTGGCCGTACGCCAGCTGGGACCACCAGATCAGCACCCCGGCGACCGCGACCGTCAGCACCGATCCGGCCAGCCACCAGAGATGATGGTCCGTCATGGTCGGGAACCAGGCGGCTTCGCCGCCGGTGGCGACGTTGAGCGCCACGCCGGAGATCGCGGTGGCGACCGCCCCGAGGATGGTCGCCAGGATCACAACGGTCAGCCGGCGTCGGCGCACGCTCTCATCAAATCCGACCTGGACGGAAGACGCCAGACAGCCGGGTCAGGCCAGGCGGTCGCGGAACTCGAAGCGGTAGAGCCGGCCGGACCCGCCGGTGTAGAGGTGGCGACCGTCCGGACTCCACACGCACGAATCCAGCTGCGCGTCGACGCGGGTCATCGTGGTGATCGTACGGTGGCCGACGTCCCACACCCAGATCGAGCCGCTGTTGCCGCACATCGCCAGCCAGCGGCCGTCCCGGCTGATCGAGAGCGGTCCGGCGGGATCGGCGTGGCCACCCATCTCGGTGATCGGCTTGCCGGAGGCGGCGTCCCAGAGGCGGATCGCGTCATCGCCGGCGGTGGCCAGCCATGAGCCGTCCGGGGCGATGGTCACCGCCTTGAACACGGTTGCCGAGTTCTTGATGCTGAGGAGTTGCCGGCCGGTGACGACGTCGTACATCCGCAGGTTCCGGAATTCCGCCACGACGATCCTGTTGCCGTCCGGCGAGACGGCCAGGGACTGCGACCCGGAGGCGGATCCGGCGAACTTCTTGAGTTCTGCTCCGGTGGTCGCGTCCCAGATCCGGACGAACTCGTCGTTGCCGCTGGTGACGAGCCACTTTCCGTCCGGCGCTATGGTCACGGCGCGGATCCATCGGGTCTGTCCGGGGAACTGTGCCAGTTGTCTCCCGTCCGGGACACGCCAGATCTGCACCTCATCGAGGATCCCGGCGGCGAGCCAGGTGTCGTCGGGGGCCAGGGCTATGACGTCGGGCCAGCCGATGAAACCGGCCATCCTGCCGTCCGGCTCGCCGGTGGCGGCGTTCCGCCTCTCGATGCCGCCGTGGGCGCCGGAGACAGCGAGCCAGGTGCCGTCGGAGGCCAGCGCGAAGGTGGAGGCCGGGCTTGCGAGGGGTCGCTCCTCGGGTGTGGCGTCCAGCTCGGCGTCCCAGATCCGCACGGTGCGATCGGACCCGGTGGTGGCCAGCCAGGAGCCGTCCGGAGCGACCGCCATGGCATCGACGGCCCCGGCATGACCGGCCAACGTCGCCAGTTCCTTGCCGGTCCCCATGTCCCAGACGCGGATCGCCCTGCTGTAGCCGGCGGCCAGCAGCCTCGTCCCGTCCGGTGTGATCGCCATGACCCGCCACGAGCCGGCTGTGGGCAGTGCCCTGCGGAGGAGGCCGGTGGCCGCGTCGCGGATCTGGATCTCGCTGCCGGCCGCGATCGCGAGCCAGGTCCCGTCCGGCGAGATCGCCATCGAGTCGACGTCACCGCCGAGCCGGGTCCAGGTGCTGCGCTCCCGGCCGGTGCGGGAATCCCTGATGGTGACGGTGCCGTCGCGGGTCCCGACGGCGATCCAGGTGCTGTCCGGGGAGACGGCCATCGCGGTGATCTGCACCCGGCGCCGGGCGAAGCGGAAACGTCTCCGGCCGTCGGCGGCGTCGAAGACGCGCAGGGACTTCCGGTCGTTCACGACGGCGATCCAGGAACCGTCGGGGGCGACCGCCGCGTCGGTGACGTACCAGTGCCATCCCCTCAGGACGGCGCGCTGCCGCCCGCCGGGCAGATCCCGGAGCCGGACCTTGGGGCCGTGGGTGGACGCCGCGAACCAGGAGCAGTCCGGAGCGATCGCGAGGGTCTGAGCCCAGTCCTTGCGGCCGAGCATTTCGGCCTGTTGCCTGCCGGAGACCACGTCCCAGACCCGGAGCGTGCCGGTGCCACCCGCGGCGACGAGCCGTCCGCCGTCCGGTGTGACCGCCAGGCAGGGCCGCCATCCGAAGTGCGCGGCGAACGACCGGCGCAGCGCCGAACGGGGCCGGTCGTGCACGGTCCAGGTGTTCACCAGGCGCGGCGCCCGGCGCTCCTCGATCATCGCGCGTGCCTGGTCACCCCAGTCCGGGTCGTCGATCACGCGGTCGAGGAGCACGTCCACGCAGGAGTGTGCCGGCTCGGTGGCGCCGAGCAGGTGCGCGATCTGGTCGAGTCGCCGCCTGATCCGCGCGGCCCGGGGGGTGCCGATGGCGGACAGGTCGGCGGACACCCCCGCCGGTCCACCGTCGGCCAGCCGGGTGGCTGCCCAGCGCAGGTCCATCACGAGCGCCTCGGCCTCGGCGGGCCGGTCCGCCGCCAGCAGATGCTCGACGAGGTGCTCCCGCAGATATCGCTCGGAGGCGGGCAGCGTCCACCAGTGCGGGGACGGCAGCCCGGCCCGGACCGCGTCGAGCAGGGCCCGGTGCAGCCGGGTCACCTCGGCCGCGCCGAGCCTCTCGGTCAGGTAGTCGCGGATGACGTCGTGCAGGCTGATCGTCCCGCCTGGCCCGGCCGGCGACAGCGTCAGCAGCGCCAGGTCCGCCAGCCGGGCGCACCAGGCCCGCGTGGTGACCTCACTCGCCCGCCACAGCGTCGCGACGAGGGACACCGGCACGGTCTCGTCCTCGGCGAAGACAGCCAGCTCGGCGAAGCGCCGATGCTCGTCCTCGCTCAGCAGCCCGGTGCCGGCCTCGATCGTCGCCCGGACCGCTTCGTCGCGCTGGTCCGGATCGTTGACGTCGAGCCTCTGCGCGTTCGCGCCGCTCAGCTCGTCGACCTGAAGCGGGCCGTCGCGCCGCAGCTGGGCGAGCAGGTCCCGGGCGACCGCCGCCACGTCGGTGCGCGACCGCGCCTGGTCCACCATGATCTTGTTGACCAGGCGCAGCAGGAGGGGCCATTTCCCGGTCTCCCGGAGCAGGCCGTCGACGACCGGTCCGGCGAGCGCGGCCGGCAGGTCGGCGGTCAGCACCCGTCTCGCCTGTTCCGCCGACATCTGATCGACCTTGACCGGGACGGCCCGGCCGGCCACCAGCGACTCGTTGCGGGTGGTGACCAGCCGTGCGCAGCGGCCCGCGACCGGGAACGCGGCGAGCTGGTCGGCGAACCACACGTCGTCGAGGATGATCAGCCGGCGGGGCCCGTCCGCCAGCACCGACGCCAGGTGCTCGGCGGCCTGCCGGACGTCGGTGAAGGGATGCGCCCGCGCCGGGTCGATCTGCCGGACCAGGTCGTTGACCTTCTCGACCAGGGTGCCGCCGCGCCGGACGTCACGCCCGAGCGTCACCCAGTGGACGCGGCCGCCGAAGCGGCGCAGCACGCGCGGATGGGCGCGGACCACCCGGGCGACGGTGGTCTTGCCGAAGCCGCCGGCGCCGTGCACCGCGGTGGTGATGCCGACCGTGGCGGCGCCGCGCCGGCGGGTGAGGGCGCGGACGACCGCGGTCAGCTCTCGGGGACGGCCGACGACCCAGGGCTCCGGGCGCTGGGCGGCCGGGATCACTGTGACCAGGCTCTGTGCGTACCGCTGTTGCGCCCACCAGGCCAGCACCCCGGCCACCGCGACCGTCAGCACCGAACCGGCCAGCCACCGAAGATGGTGGTCCGTCATGGTGGGGAACCAGGCGGCCGTGCCGCCGGTCGCGACGTTGAGCGCCACCCCGGACACGGCCGTGGCGGTCGCCGCGAGGAACGTCGCGGCGACCACCGTGATCAACCATCGACGCCGCACGTTGCCATCCAAGCCTCAGCGGAGCTCGACTTCCACCCCGTCCGCCGCGAGCAGGCCGAGAAGCTGCTCCATGGTCAGTGCGGGCGCCCACCAGCGCTGGTCGTAACCGGCCACCAGCGAGGCCCGGGCGACCTCGGAGTCGTGCCAGACGAGCCGGAAGCCCGGGGCGGCGCCCCAGCCGCCGAGCAGGCAGTCGTGCAGGGCGCCGAGGTTCCAGCCGAAGTAGCCGCCGGGGCCGTTGACCGCCTCGCCGATGGCGCAGTAGAAGCCCTCTTCGTCGGTGACGTGCCGGCCGTCGAGGTGAACGGTTGCGCCGGGCTCGCGGTCCGGGCCGCGCCGGTGGTGGGCGAGGGCCGCGCCGGCCCACTCCTGCCGCAGCTCACGGTCGTGGACGGCCCATTCGCCCGGTTCGGTGGGGCGGCCGGCGCGCCACTGCTCCCAGACCTCGCGGGCCCGGGCCGGGCGGGGCGGGCCGACGGCGTCGGCGTAGGTGGGCTCGAACATCACGTCGACCAGGCCGTCGCCGAGAGCGGACGGGCGCGCACCGGTGACCTCGGCGCCGAGTCCGGTATCGAGCAGTCGGGTGGCGGTGCCGTCATGAGCCACCGTGAAGATCGAGCCGGTGACCCAGCGTCGATGCCGGGCGGTGCCGGGGCGTTCCAGGGCGTCCAGCGCGCGGAGCAGGCGGTGGCCGGGCCGGCAGCCGATCAGCGTGGCCGGGCGCAGCGCCGCGGCGGGCCGTTCGCGGAACACCCCGGTGACCTCCCCGCACCCGCCGAAGTCTTCGTCGCCGAGCACACCGGTGAGCAGATAGCCCTCGACGCCCTCCGGCGCGCGGTCGGCGTGCCGCAGCCCGTCCCGTCGCAGCCGGCCTTCCAGGCTCACCTCGAGCGGGCCGTGCCGGCCGGAGCGCCGGGCGCTCATCACGGTCACGTCGAGTAACTCCTCGGCGCAGTCCCAACAGCCGGGCGGATGCTTGGAGTCGGCCGGATGCACGGCTTCCAGACCGATATTGCCCACCCAGGCGAGCCCGGTTCCGTCGCAGGCGGCGCGCAGCCGGCCGGCCGGCACGCAGTCCAGCAGCGTGTAGCGCTCGATCGGGGGCTCGGGGGCGTCGGCGAAGAGCCCGTCGATATCGGCGCAGGTGGCGACGACGTCGTCACCGTCGTCGATGGTCTCGTCGACCAGAAGCCAGGGAAGGCCGATCATCGGGCGACCGTACCGCCTCGCCGTCAACGTGTGTATCCCGGGACATGCGGCGCGAACTGGGACGTCTTCAGGGGTACTCTCCGCGCAAGGGGACTTGCTCAGCGTTGAGAAAGGACGGTGTCGGCTCGTGAAGGTCGGCATTCCCAGCGAGATCAAGAACAACGAGTACCGGGTGGCGATCACCCCGGCCGGCGTGTACGAGTTCGCCCGGGCCGGCCACCAGGTTCATGTCCAGGCGGGCGCCGGCACCGGCTCGTCGATCACGGACAGTGACTTCGTCGCAGCCGGCGCGACGATCCTGCCGGACGCCGACGCGGTGTGGGACACCGGCGACCTGATCCTCAAGGTCAAGGAACCGGTCCCGGAGGAGTACCACCGGATGCGGCCGGGCCAGGTGCTCTTCACCTACCTGCACCTGGCGGCGTCCAAGGAGTGCACCGACGCGCTCGTCGACCGCAAGGTGACCGGTATCGCGTACGAGACGGTGGAGCTGCCGGACCGCTCCCTGCCGCTGCTGGCCCCGATGTCCGAGGTGGCCGGCCGGCTCGCGCCGCAGGTCGGGTCGTACCACCTGATGCGGCAGGGCGGCGGGCGCGGCGTGCTGATGGGCGGCGTGCCCGGGGTGTACGCGGCGAAGGTCGTGGTGATCGGGGCGGGAGTCTCCGGGCTGAACGCGGCCGCGATCGCGCTCGGCATGCAGGCCGAGGTCCTGCTGCTGGACAAGAACGTGGCCCGGCTGCGCGCGGTGGACGCGGACTATCGCGGTCACGTGCAGACGATCGCCTCCAACGCGTACGAGGTGGAGAAGGCCGTCCTCGACGCCGACCTGGTGATCGGCGCCGTGCTGGTGCCCGGCGCGAAGGCGCCGACGCTGATCTCCAACGAGCTGGTGTCCCGGATGAAGCCGGGCAGCGTGCTGGTGGACATCTCGATCGACCAGGGCGGCTGCTTCGAGGACTCGCGGCCGACCACCCACGACGACCCCACCTATCAGGTGCACCAGTCGATGTTCTACTGCGTGGCGAACATGCCCGGGGCGGTGCCGAACACCAGCACGTACGCGCTGACCAACGTCACCCTGCCGTACGCGCTGGAGCTGGCCAACCGGGGCTGGCGCGACGCGTTGCGCGCCGACCCGGCGCTCGCGGCCGGGCTGAACACGTTCGACGGGCAGGTCGTCTACGGCCCGGTGGCGGAGGCGCACGGGATGCGCGCCACGCCCCTGACGGAGGTGCTGCGCTGAGCCTCCGGACCACCGTGCGGGCGTACCTCGACCATCTCAGCGTCGAGCGCGGCCTGTCGGGCAACACCCTGGCCTCCTACCGCCGTGACCTGGAGCGGTACGTCGTCTTCCTGGCGGACAAGGACATCGGGGAGATCACGGCGGCGGACGTCACCCGCCATCTGGCCGCGCTGCGCGAGGAGGGCCTGGCGTCCTCCTCCGCGGCGCGGGCCATCTCCGCGGTGCGCGGCCTGCACCGCTTCGCGGTCCGCGAGCGGCTGGCGCCGCGCGACGTGGCCGCGGACGTCCGGCCGCCCGCGCCGCCGAAACGCCTGCCCAAGGCCCTGCACGTGGACCAGGTCGAGCGGCTGCTGGCGGTGCCGGACGCGGACTCGCCGCTCGGCCTGCGGGACCGGGCGATCCTGGAGTTCCTCTACGGCACCGGGGCGCGGATCTCCGAGGCGGTCGGCGCCGACATCGACGACCTCGACCTGGACGATCCGCAGGAGAGCGCGGTGATCCTGCGGGGCAAGGGCGGGCGGACCCGGGTGGTCCCGGTGGGCGGCTACGCGCGGGCCGCGGTGCAGGCCTACGCGGTACGCGCCAGGCCGCTGCTCGCCGCCGCCGGTCGGGGCACTCCGGCGATCTTCCTGAACGCCCGTGGCGGGCGGCTGTCCCGGCAGAGCGCGTGGACCGTGCTGCACCGGTGCGCCACCGCGGCCGGGCTGCCGGTGGACGGGCCGTACGCGGTGAGCCCGCACACGCTGCGGCACTCGTACGCCACGCATCTGCTCGACGGCGGGGCGGACGTCCGGGTGGTCCAGGAGCTGCTGGGCCACGCGTCGGTCACCACGACGCAGGTGTATACGCTCGTCACCGTCGAACGCCTCCGGGAGGTGTACGCCACCTCTCACCCGCGCGCTCGTTAGAAGCTGCGTACCCGTAGGTGCGACACGCCGAACGGCTGACCCCGAAGGTGCGGCGCCTGTGGCGTACAGTCGGGCATCGACTGAGCTGACCCGCGGTGGAGAACGACCCTCCGCACCGGATGAAGGCTGCGAGTCGGGAGGGGGCGAGGACATGGCACGAAACGGCGAGCGTGCGGAGGCCTGGACTTCCGCGCTCCGGGATCAGCAGAACTCCCTGGATCTCGGCGCCGACCTCGGTCCGGCCGACCCCACGGCGTACACGATGCGCCGCCCGATCCCCGAGCCGATGCCGACCGACCGGCACGGCCCCGCCCGGATCATCGCGCTGGCGAACCAGAAGGGTGGCGTCGGCAAGACGACCACCACGATCAACCTGGGCGCCGCCCTCGCGGAGTACGGGCGCAAGGTCCTGCTGGTCGACTTCGACCCGCAGGGCGCCTGCTCGGTCGGTCTGGGCGTGAACCCGCACAACCTCGACCTGAGCGTCTACAACCTGCTGATGCAGGACGACGTCGCCACCGAGGACGTCATCATCAAGACCGATGTCGCCGGGCTGCACCTGCTGCCGGCCAACATCGACCTCTCCGCGGCCGAGATACAGCTGGTCAACGAGGTGGCCCGGGAGATGGCCCTGGCCCGGGCGCTGCGCAGCGTCCGCAAGGAGTACGACTTCATCCTGATCGACTGCCAGCCCTCGCTGGGCCTGCTGGCGATCAACGCGCTGACCATCGCGCATGGTGTGCTGATCCCGCTGGAGTGCGAGTTCTTCTCGCTGCGCGGCGTGGCCCTGCTGCTGGACACCATCGACAAGGTCCGCGAGCGGCTCAACTTCGACCTCGAGCTCGAGGGCATCCTCGCCACCATGTACGACTCCCGCACCACCCACTGCCGCCAGGTGCTGCAGCGGGTCGTCGAGGCGTTCGGCGACAAGGTGTACCAGACAGTCATCACGAAGACGGTGAAGTTCCCGGAGTCCACCGTCGCCGGCGCCCCGATCACTACGCTGGACCCGGCGTCGTCCGGCGCCCGCAACTATCGCCAGCTCGCCCGCGAGGTCATCGCCGCCAAGACAGAACGAGGCTAGGTCCCACACCCGTGCTCTTCGCCCTCGGCGAGCCGGTGGCCTTCGTCGCCCTGGTCGCCGCCTTCCTGCTCGGTCTCGGGCTGCGCGCCGTCGCGATCCGGTTCACCGCGCGCATCGTCGGGCTCGCCGAGCGCGGGCAGCCGATGTGGCCGAGCCCTCGCCGCGACATCGACCCGTTCGGTGCGGTGTCGGCAGCGGTCGGCGGGATGGGCTGGGGCAAGCAGCTGACCGTCGACGACGTGCCGCGCTGGCGCGGCCGGGGCCGGGCCGCCGCGGTGTTCGCCGCCGGGCCGGTCGCCTGCATCCTGGCCGGCGAGATGCTGATCGCGGCGTACGCGGTGCTCTTCCCGGCCAACGCGGAACAGGCGCTGGCCGTGTTCAACATCGGTCACGTGCTGCGCGGCGTCCCGCTGCCGGCCGTCGAGCAGGTGGTGCTGTCACTCGGTGTGGGCCTGCTGGCGTTCGGCCTGCTCGCGCTGATCCCGATCCCGCCGCTCGACGGCTTCGGCATCCTGTACTACGCGCTGCGTCAGCCGGGCCAGAGCATGAGCTGGATGCGCCTGTGGTTCGAGGACAAGAACATCGGCGTGCTGATCCTGTTGATCCTCGCGTTCTTCCCCACCGGATACCCGTTCCTCAACATGATCCTCGACCTCCTCGGCGTCCTGTTCCTCCGCATCTGGGCGTGACCGCGGACGTTTCACCCTTTCCAACCTAGTTGGTACGCCCATGACAGGTCCCGGGGCCACCGGCGCGACCTGATTGCCACTGGCGGACCGCCCGGCGGCCGCCGGGCTGACCTGCCGTGCCCCAGCCTGACGGCTACACCTTGTCAGCGGGCCTCGACAGCGCTTCGCCATGCGGTTGCGGTCTGCTGGTCGTAGTAGCGGGTGAAGCCGCAGTGGTACGCCAGCATGCTGCCCAGAGCCGGATCGCCCGGCCCGCCGCTGACCAACAGCCGAGTCCCCACGCCGTAGGACGGCGTGTACTCCCCGGCGATCTCGCCGGGTGCCAGCGGCGGCAGCATGGCAACGGTGACGGACGTACCGGCGCCGCCGCGGAACCACTCGTTGACCGCGAACGTGACCGGCAGGTATCCCTCTTCCGGTGTGGGTTGATCCGGAATTGGCGCGCCGACTGCGGTCACTGTGCCGTCGAAGGAGATGGGGCGTGCCGCCACCTCGGCCGGGGAGCCCGTGAACGCGCAGTCGGCCTTGCCAGAGTCCGGCAGCGTCCCGCGTCGATCCGCAGCCACGGTGGCCGACCCGTTACCCGCCGGCGCGCCGGACGGCATCGGCAGCAGGACGCCACCCGCTACCAGGGCGCCCGCGAGTGACACCCCGGCACCGGCTATCACGCGCCGAACCCGCCGCTGTCGCCGGACCGGGCGCATGACCTCATCAGCGGTCAGTCCGAAGGCCGGTGCACGGGAGGCGTCTTCCTGAAAGACGCCTCGCAGATGCCGCCCCAACTGCTCGTTCATCACGCCTCCTTGAGGGCGTCGGACAGGGCGCCATGCCGGCCGCGCAGGGTCGCCAGCGCCCGCGAGGCCGTAGCCCGCACCGCGCTATGGCTGATCTTCATGACATCGGCGATGGCGGCGTCATCGAGGTCCGCGTAATACCGCAGCACCAGCACTGTTCGGGCCCGGGGCGCCAGGCCGGCGAGCAGCCGACGGGTCCGGTCCCGCCCGGCCACGTCATCAGCGACATCGCCGGCGACGTCGATGTCCGGGATCTGCTCCCACGGGGTCTCCGTGGAGGACCGCCGCCGATGCCAGGCCAGGTTCCGGTTCACCATGATCCGCCGGACGTAGGCCTCCCGGTTCTGCGCACCGTCGACGCGGCGCCACCGGCGATAGGCATCCGTCAGCGTCATCTGGGTCAGATCCTCGGCCGCATGGAGGTCGCCGGTCAGCACGTACGCGAACCGCAACAGGGAAGGCCCGTGCTGCGTCACGTAGTCCTCGAACCTCACGCTGTGCCCCTTCCGCCCAGGCGTCCTCTCCCATATAGATGACCCCACGATCCCCAGACGCTGCACCGTCGGCCGACAATCCTGAACACGGGTCTTAAGATTCGCGGGTGACGAATGATCCGACGGCACCCAACCTCGAGGTCTCCCGGGTGTTGACCGTGTCAGCCGGGCAGATCTGGTCGGCCTGGACCGACCCGGCCGCGATCGCCCGCTGGTGGGGCCCCGACGGTTTCGCCAGCACGGTGCGCGAGCTCGACGTCCGCGCCGGTGGCCGGTTCGACGTGGTGATGCAGGGCCCGGACGGTACGCGATTCACGAATGTCTACGTGTTCGACGAGGTGGTGGCGGGCCGGCGGATCGCCTACACCCACCAGGGCTCCGAGGAGCACGGGCTGGCCCCGTCGCGCTCGGTCATGGTGATCGAGGAGCTGGACACCGGCGCGCCGCAGACCAGGGTGTCGTTACGCTCGTTCTACGTGTCGGACGCCGACCGCAGACGCCACCTCGAGGACTTCCAGGCGGTCGCCGGGGCGCGTCAGCTGCTCGAGCGCCTGGAACGCGTCTCGTCACAGGGCTGACCCGGCGCGGCCGTCGGAATCAGGCGCGGCGGCGCTCGGCGGGTTGCCGGGCCAGCTCCTCGGCCGGACGACCCCGTCGTGTCGGCTACTCGACATGTGCGACTCCTGGCGCGCTCCGGACAGTTTCGGACATACGTGATAAACGACCACCGCGTCTGCGAGATCGCCTCCGCGGAGTCCAGCGGCTCCGGCCTCCTGATCACCGACCGGCTCGTGCTGACCGCCGACCATCTGCTGATCGGCGACGACCTCCAGGTGCGGTTCCCCGAGGGTGACTTCGAGTGCGAGGTGCACTGGCGCTCCGCCGAACTCGACGCCGCCGTGCTGCGGATCACCGACGAGACCTGGATGTCGCCCGAGCTGCCGCCGCTGCGCTGGGGACGCCTCGTCACCGGAACGGCCGGGACGACCGGCGAGGTGGCCGGCTTCCCCGAGCCGCACCTGGCTGACGGCGCGCGTGCTTCCGGCGTACTCGATGCCTCTGATCCGGCCGTCGATGACCGCCTGGATCTCCACGTGCGGTCCTGGCCGCCGCAGGCGCCGGGTGGGTCGCGGTGGCGCGGCATGTCCGGTGCCGGACTCTTCACCGAAGGCCTGCTGACCGGCCTGATCGTGGAGGACCGGCCCGAGCTGGAGAGCCGGCGGATGATCGCGGTCCGCGTCGAGGCGCTCTGCGCCGACCCCGGCTTCGTGGCCGCGGTCGAGCCGCCGCCGCTGGAGCCCGCCGAGCTGGCCGGGCTGCAGACCCGGCCGGTTCCGGTCCGCACCGGCCCGGCCGGCCTGCTGCGTGCCGAGGCCGAGGTTGTGCCGTTCCATGGCCGGGACGACGTGCTGGCCCGGCTGCGCGACTGGCTGGACGAGGCGGCGCCGGCTGCGGTGCGGGTGCTGACCGGGCCCGGCGGGCAGGGCAAGACACGGGTGGCCCGGCAGTTCGCGCGTGCCGCGCGGGACTCCGGCCTGCTGGTCGTCGAGGTGCGCGCGGACGCGCCGGCCGCGTTGTTCGACCGGCTCGCCGGGGTACGCGAGAAGATCCTGCTCGTCGTCGACGACGCGGAGAAGCAGGGCGACCGGCTCGTGCACCTGGCCGCCGCGCTGCCCGGCCACGTCCGGTTGCTGCTGGTGGCCCGTGCCGGCGGGGCATGGCTGCGTGAGCTGGCAGTCCGCAGCGAGCCGTTCGCGGCGATGCTGCCGCCGACGTGGCCCGGCGACGACCTGGGCGACGTGATCGAGGAGCTCGGTCCGCTGGACGGTGATCCCCGCACGGTCTTCCGTGCCGCGCTGGGTGCCTTCGCCGACCGTCTCCGTGTTGCTCCGCCGCCGGTCCGGACGCCCCGGCTCACCGACGACTGCTACCGCAACGTGCTCGCCGTGCACATGGAGGCGCTTGTCCGGCTCCTCGGTGTCACCGACCCGGTCGACGGCCCGGACGTGGCCTCGATCCTGCTGGAGCACGAGACCCGCCACTGGTCGCGGCAGGCCCGCGCGAAGTACGGCCTCGGTGACCTGCCCGTCGCGGCCCTGCGGCAGGCGGTCGCGGTGGCCACCCTCTGCACCGTCCGCCGGGGTCCCGGCGAGAACCTGGCCGACCTGCTCGCCCGGGTGCCGTCGCTCGCCGACCGCCCGGCCGCCACCCGGGCCGCTGTCGCCGACTGGCTCACCGACCTGTACGGCGAGCCCGGCTGGCTGTGCGCCCCGATGCGCCCCGACCCGCTGCACGAGCACCTGGTCGGCGCCGAACTGGCCGGGAACCCGGCGATGCTCGACGGCGTGGCCCCGGAGCTCACCGAACGCCAGGCCCGCGAGATGCTGACCGTGCTGGCCCGCGCCGGCGCGCCGGTCTCGGCCGGCCGGCGCCGGGACTTCGCCGTGGTCGTGGCGGTGGCCGCCGTGATCGATTCGCTGATCCACCGCTTCCCGGGCCGGCTGGCCGTCCCGGCCTGGCACGCCGCCGCGCTGGTGGAGGGGCCGGCCGCGGGACCGTTGCACGCGGCGCTGGACGCCATCCCGTCCGTCGCGGGCGGCCTCTCCCGCCCGGTCGCGGGTAGCCCGTTCCGCCCGATCGCCGAGGGCTGGGGCGCCCGGGCCGGATTCCGCGCCCGGGTCGCCGGGGCCGTCGTCCTGGCGGCGGGCCTCGTGCCGGGGTGGCTGGGTTCGGCGCCCGTGGTGCGCGCCGCGTGGCAGCGTCCGGACCTGACCCGCGCCGTCGGCACCGGCATCGCGGTGGTAGCCCTGGCGTCTCCGCTGCTGCTGCTCGTGCCGGAGAGCGAGGCCGGACAGCAGGTCCTGCCGCCGCTGACGGACGGTGCGGTGGCCGCGGCACCGCCGGCGCCCGCGCCGGGTGCGGCCGCGTCAGGTGCGGCCGAGCCGGGTGTGGCCCGGCCGGGGATGGCCGAGCCGGGTGTGGCCCGGCCGGGGATGGCCGAGCCGGGAACGGCCGAGCCCACCGCGGCTGCCGGAGAACCGGCCGCGGCCGCGTCCCCGCCTCCGGCCATCAGGTTTCCCCAGCCCGCCGAGCCACTGGTGGCCCGCCCTCCGATGAGGGTGGCGAAAGCCGCGGCGAGCCGTCCCGCGTCACCGGCGCCCACCAGAACTGCCGTGGCCCCGAAGCGTCCGCGGACACCACCCACAGCGGTCCGCGCGTCCTCGCCGCCGCCCACGACGGATCGCCGCGTCACCTCACCGGCCGCCACTGCCGGGCCCGGGCGGGCCGGTCAACCTGATCGGCCCGCCGGCCCCGCGCGGATCGCGCCGACCGGGACCCCGGCGACGCCCCGATCCGCCGGCGCTCCCGCGTCCGCAGAGCCCGCTGCCAGGCGTTTCCCTATCGAGATCGACGGGTCCGCACTCACCGCGCCGCAGATCCAGGTCCGCGGGGCGGAACCCGGCACCACCACCGGAGCCGTGCGGCGCTTGCGGCTGACAGCGGGCAGATATCAGCTCGGCACCCCGGCCCTCACCAGTGACGCCTGGTTCACCGTCACCGCCACCGGAAAGATCGAGGTGGACCCCGGCGTCACGTACCTCAAGGTTCGGGACGGCAAGCGCCTGGAGGTGTTCGGCGTCGAGGTCACGATCGACGCGCGCGAGCTGGCGGCCGCCACGTTCACCGTCGAAGGTGTCACCTCCGGCCCGCGGCCCACCGCGACGCCGCAGTCGTTCCGGCTCCTCCCGGTCTCCGGCGCCGCGCTCTACCGCCTCCACGACGGCCGCGGCGCCGCCGGTTTCACCGTCGCCGGGAACGGAGCGGTCGGCTATCCCGGCGAGTACGCGGACCATCTCGCCGGCGCCGGAACCGCGACCCTCAAGATCCGGGAAGACGCCCTGCCGGACAGGTAGCCGGCGGGTGCCGGATCGCCGCCCGGGTCCCGGCGTGCGGCTTTCAGCGGCGGTGCAGGAGCAGCCAGGCGTCGGCGGGGAAGAGGCGGCGGGCTGTCGCCCAGGCCGCCCGGGAGTAATAGGGGCGGGCCTCGGCGGCGCCGATGACGCGCGGCTGATCCGCCTGGTGGTCCCGGCCCTTCCAGCGGATCACGCAGCCGCCGGCGGCCAGGACGTTGCGGACCCAGTTGGTGCGGGCGCCCCACGGCAGGTTGATGACGAAGCTGTCGGGGGCCGACACCACCGCGATGGGTACGGCCAGGTCGCGGCCACTGACGCGGCCGCGGTGGTGGACCACCGCCCAGAGCGGGAACCAGGCCCGGCCGGCGAGGGCGCGGGCCAGGGGTGCGGTGGCGCGGGCGAAACGCCAGGAGGAGGTGGCCGGGGCAGCGGATGCGGTCATGCCTCGATCGTCCGCTGTGGTCGCCCGCGCCGCGTCCCGGTGGTCCGTCAGGCGCCGTGACGGATTTCCGTCAGGGCGTACGCGACGGCGTCGGTACGCCCCCGAGCCCCGATCTTGCGATAGAGGTTGGCGAGGTGGCGTTCGACGGTGTGCACCGCGATGCCCAGCCGGCGGGCGATCTCGGTGTTGGAGTCGCCGGTGGCCAGCAGCCGCAGGACCTCGAGCTCCCGCGGGGTGAGGCCGGGTGCCGGGGCACCGGGTGCGGGCCGGTCGGCCCGCCCGGTCAGCACGAAGTCGGTGACCAGCCGCACGTCGGCCGCCGGTTCCTCGACGAACAGGGTGGGCGTCGATCCCGGCAGCTCCAGGACCCGCGCGCCCGGCATCGTGCCGGCCAGGCGCCGGACCACCTCGAGCGGAATCCGCTGCTCGCCCTGCCGGTGCAGGAGCAGGGTGGGGGCGCGGACGGCCGGCGCCTCCGCGGTGACGTCGATGTCGCGGGCGGCGTCGAACCAGGCCCTGGCGATCGCCGCGGTGGTGGCGGTGCGGAAGGCCTCGGCGGTCCAGCGGCCGGACGGCGCCGAGTCCCAGCCCAGCCAGGCCGTCGCCGCGGCGTCGGCGAACAGGTTCCAGTCCTGGTCGATGAGTGAGAGCAGCGCCTGGGTCTGTGCCGGGCGCATCGCCTCGGCGAGCCGGGCGGTCCCACCGAACAGGACCAGCCGGTCGACGCGGTCCGGCCGGCGTGCGGCGAACGCGATCGCTGTCGCGACGGAGTGGTAATAGCCGAGCAGGGAGGGCCGGCGCAGGCCGGCGTGGTCCAGGACGGCGGCGAGGTCGCGCAGGTGGGCGTCGACGCCCAGATCGGTCACGTCGATGCGCCGGTCCGAGCCACCGGTGCCGCGGCCGTCGTAGAGCACCAGGGTGACGTGGCGGGAGAGGGCGAGATAGGCGGCGCGCAGGGCCGGGATGCGCCACTGCGCGACGATGTTGCTCAGCGACGGCATCCAGACCAGCGCCGGGCCCTGCCCGAAGGCCTGGTACGCGATCGTCACGCCGTCCGTGGTGCGCGCGAAGCGCACCTCGGGCAGGTCGTCCACCCGCTCATTATCGGCTCGGCCCGGCCCCGTGGCACCCGGGCACGGCTCGCGCCCGGCATCGGGCGATGTGCGGCCCACCGTGCCGGATCCGCCGAAGCAACGCATCGTGAACATCTCCCCAACGCGAGATTTCTTGATCACGTCTACAGTCACCTGGCATGGACCGCTCGGTCGCGCGGTTCGGACGACAAGGGGAGGCTGCCATGGCGAAGAAGGATGCCGTCAAGGACAAGGTCGCGAAGGCCAAGGACGACGTCAAGGTCGCGAAGGCGAACGCCAAGGCCGAGGCCAAGGCGGCGAAGGCGGACGCCAAGGTGAAGGCCGTCAAGGCCGACGCCAAGGTCGACGCGGTCAAGGCGGATGCCAAGGTCAAGGCGGCCAAGGCCGAGGCGAAGAAGTCCAAGAAGGACGCCAAGAAGAAGTGAGCTCCGCGGGGCCGCCGTTCGGCGAGCGGCGGCCCGGCCTCACGCTCCGGTCGTGAACAGCTCGCACGTCATGTTGTAATACCGGTCGGTCTGCCCGAGATGGCGCATGCCGAGGCGGCGGCAGACCGCCTGCGACGCGGTGTTCTCCGGGTACGTGACGGCGTACACCGTGGCCACGCCCATCCTTGCGGCGTACGCGAGGACCGCCGTCGCCGCCTCGGTGGCGTAACCGTTGCCCCAGGCGTCCGGATGCAGGTGCCACCCGACCTCGGTCTCCTCGGCGGGCCGCATCGGCTCCCCGGACGCGAGCAGCTTCACCAGGAAGACAGTGCCCAGCAGGTGCCCGCTGCGCCGGTCCTGCACCGCCCAGACCGTGTGCACCTCGTCCTGCCGGTCGCGCCAGGCGGCGAGCCGTTCCAGAGCCTCGTCGTGGGTGCGCAGGGCCTGGGGGCGCGTGCCGACGAAGCGCACCACCTCGTCGCGCGAGTACATGTCGAGCACGAAGTCGGCGTCCTTGTCCTCCCACCCGCGCAGCAGGAGGCGGGGTGAGATCAGTGACCGCATCGCGGCAGCGTAACCACAAAGCAGCAACCGGTCACGGGTTGCGACGTTGGAACGTGCGAAGGCTGTCCGGCGACGACGTGGAGGACTGACAGCGTGAGCCCGGAACAGCTGTTGACCGGCATGGACTACGGTCGGCACGTGTCTGAAGAGCCTGTCCCGTCGCCACCCGGCGTGATCGTCGAGCCCACCGGGCCCGGCGCTGCCGAGGGGGCGCAGGTGGAGGTCGACGCCGACATCGTCGCCGCGGAGCCGGACACCGGTGGGTTCACCGTCCGGCTGGACAACTTCACCGGCCCGTTCGACCTGCTGCTCCAGCTGATCGGCAAGCACAAGCTGGACGTCACCGAGGTGGCGCTGCACCAGGTCACCGACGACTTCATCGCCTACATCCGGGGGATGGGCGACGACTGGGACCTCGGCGAGGCCAGTGAGTTCCTGCTGGTCGCGGCGACCCTGCTGGACCTGAAGGCGGCCCGGCTGCTGCCCGCGGCCGAGGTGGAGGACGAGGAGGACCTCGCCCTGCTGGAGGCGCGGGACCTGCTCTTCGCGCGGCTGCTGCAGTACAAGGCGTACAAGGAGGCGGCCGCGCACATCGCGGAACTCGAGGCCACCGGGGCGCGTCGCTGGCCGCGGATGGTCTCGCTGGAGCCGCGGTACGCCGACGCGCTCCCCGAACTGGTGCTGGGCATCGGCCCGGAGCGCCTGCTGAAGCTGGCGCTCAAACAGTTCCTCCCCAAGCCCGGACCGCCGCAGGTCTCGATCGCCCACATCCATCAGGTGCGGGTCAGCGTCCGCGAGCACGCCGCGCTGCTCCGCGAGCGGCTCCGGCGGGCCGGCACGGCCACGTTCAGCCTGCTGATCGCGGACTGTGAGAACACCCTTGAGGTGGTGGCCCGGTTCCTGGCGCTGCTGGAGCTCTACCGCGAAGGGCTGATCGACTTCGAGCAGCCGGTGTCGCTGGACGAGCTGACCGTGCGCTGGATCGGTGGCGACGACGCGGGCGGTGAGCTGGACATCGACGACTACGAGGGCAGCAAGCCCGATCCGGAAGCCGCTCCGGCGGGGGCCGATGATGTGCCGATGAGCACCGGTTCGGAGGAAACCGGCGGGACCGAGCTTGACGCGTACCCCGTTGATGGTGATCTTGGCGGGGATGACGACGAGCCGGGTGGCGAGCCGGCGGTGGCGAAGGAGACATCGTGAGCAGCGACGAACATCCGGAATCCCTGGCCGCACAGGCGGCGGCGTGGGTGCCGCCGTGGGAGCGCCGGCGGGAGCCGGACCGGGAGTACCAGGCGGCTGCCGAGGCCGAGGCGGAGGCCGTCTCGAAGATCGAGGCCGACCTGCACGAGGCCGACCTGCACGAGGCCGACCTGCACGAGGCCGACCTGCACGAGGCCGACCTGCACGAGGAAGGCCCGGACGAGGAGGGCCCGGACGAGGACGAGTGGGGCGACGTCGCGCCGCCGGTGGCGATCGACCTGCCGCACGACCTGCCGGAGGACGAGGAGCCGGGGCCGACGGAGGTGGAGCCCGGGCCGGAGCTGCCGCTGCCCGAGCCGATCGAGGAGGCGGAGGCTCCCGAGCCGGCCGAGCGGACCGCCGACGAGCCGATGCCGGTCGACGCGCCCGCCGAGAACAGCACGGTTCCGCAGAACGGTGCCGCCGCGCACAACGGCGCCGCGGCGCAGAACGGCGCTGCGCAGCAGAACGGCGCCGCCGTGCAGAACGGCGCCGCGGCGCACGTGTCGGTTCCGGCTCAGGCCCGCGGTGGCCGGGCCGAGCTCGATGCGGCGGGCGACGGCGACTTCCCGGCGCCGGCGGTCCTGATGGACGAGGCCGAGCTGGCGGCGGCCCTGGAGTCGATCATGCTGGTGGTCGACGAGCCGGTCGCCGAGATGCAGCTGGCCCAGGTCCTGGAACAGCCGGTGGAGCGGGTGGCGCGGGTCCTGGAGAACGTCTCGGCGCGTTACACGGCGGCCGGGCACGGCATCGACCTGCGGCGGGCCGCCGGCGGGTGGCGGCTGTACACCCGTCCGGAGTACGCGCCGTACGTCGAGCGGTTCGTGCTGGACGGGCAATCCGTGCGGTTGACGCAGGCCGCATTGGAAACACTGTCCGTGGTGGCCTACAAGCAGCCGGTGACCCGGTCGCGCATCTCAGCCATCCGCGGTGTGAACTGTGACGGCGTGATGCGTACGCTGGTCACTCGCGGCCTGATCGAAGAGTGCGGCACCGAGCCGGAAACCGGGGCATACCTATACAGGACCACCGTCCTGTTCCTGGAGAAGCTCGGTCTCAACTCGATCGATCAGCTGCCGCCGCTCGCTCCGTTCCTGCCCGACGATGTGGAAGAAGTACTCGATGCCTCAGGCTGACACCGCCGAACGCCTCCAGAAAGTCCTGGCGGCGGCCGGTGTTGGATCCCGGCGCGCCTGCGAAGACCTGATCTTCCGGCGGCGCGTCACCGTCAACGGCCGGGTCGCCAAGCTCGGCGACAAGGTCGACCCCGCCACGGCGGAGATCCACGTCGACGGGCAGCGGGTGATCACCAACACCAAGCTGGTCTACGTCGCGCTGAACAAACCGCGTGGCGTCGTCTCCAGCCTCGACGACGAGAAGGGCCGCTCCGAGCTGGCCGACTTCCTCGACTCCAACTTCGAGCAGCGGCTGTTCCACGTCGGCCGGCTGGACGCCGAGTCCGAGGGCCTGCTGCTGTTCACCAACGACGGCGGGCTGGCGCACAAGCTGATGCACCCCTCCTACGGGGTGTCCAAGACCTACCTGGCCGAGGTGGTCGGCCCGCTGCCGCGCAGCGTGGGCCGGGCCCTCCAGTCCGGTGTCGAGCTGGAGGACGGCCCGGCGAAGGTGGACAGCTTCCGGCTGGTCGACGCGATCGGCAAGACCGCGCAGGTGGAGATCACCCTGCACGAGGGCCGCAAGCACATCGTCCGGCGGATGATGGACGCCGTCGGGCACCCGGTGACCCGGCTGATCCGGACCGCGGTCGGGCCGATCCGGCTCGGCGACCTGCGCCCGGGCGGTTTCCGGCACCTGTCGAACGCCGAGGTCGCCGCCCTCTTCAAGGCGGTCGGCGACGGCGAGTGAGCCGCCCGGCCGCGGTGGCGGCCGGTTGAGGTGACGGCCGGCCGCGGCACCCGGTTGAGGCGACGGCCGGCCGCTGCGGTGGCCGGCCTCAGTACTGCCGGTCCGGCAGTGCGGCCGCGGCGGTGGCCTGGTCGAAGACCACGATCTCGGACGTGATGCGCTTCAGGATCCTGCCGCCGTGGAAGAGGTCGACGACCGCCCGCATCAGCAGCTCGCCGATGATCGGGCTGCACTCGACCACGTAGGTCAGCTTGCGGTCGGCGAGCGCCTGCAGGCCCGCCCGGGTGGCGTCCACGGTGACGATCTTCACCGCGCTGCCCGGGTCACGGCCGGAGTCGGCGAGCACGTCGGCGGCGCCGAGGCCCATCTCGTCGTTGTGGGCGAACACCGCGTCGATGTCCCGGTTGCGGCGCAGCAGCTTGCGCATGGCCGTGGCACCGCTGGCCTTGGACCAGTCGCCGGCTTCCCGATCGACGACCTTGAGGCTGTTCGCGTCGCCGGCCGTCGCGGCGAAGCCCTCGGCGCGCTGCTTGGCCGGGGTGGACCCGGCGGCGCCGAGGATCTCGACGACGTTGACCGGGCTGCGGGCGCCGGTGAACTCGTTCGACAGGTAGAGCGCCGCCTGGTTGCCCTCGGCCACGAAGTCCGCGCCGATCGAGCTGGTGAAGAGCGTGTCGTCGGCGGTCTCGATGAGCCGGTCGGTGAGCACGACGGGGATCCCGGCCGCTTTCGCGCGCTGGAGCACCTCGTCCCATCCGGATTCCACGACCGGGGAGAAGGCGATGACGTTGACGCGCGCATCGATGTACGACTGGATGGCCGCGATCTGCCGTTTCTGATCGCCCTCGGCATTGTCGAAGCGGAGTTCGATGTTGTGGTACTCGGCGGATTTCTGAATGGATTTCGTGTTGGCGAGCCGCCATCCGCTCTCCGAGCCGACCTGGGAGAAACCGAGGACGATCGGGCCGGTGGGTGCGTCGCGCAGGCTGAATCCCTCGTCCTTGTCATCGCCGCAGCCGGTGAGTAGTGTCGCTAATCCGACCGTGCCCAGCATTGCGAAGGAACGCCTGCGCATTATAGGGGACTCCAAAGCATATTTCGGAATGGTTACGAACGGCTGTGAACGATAACAACGGCATGGCTCGTGATCAATCCACGATCGTATTCCCGTGCATTCTCGCCTAGCGCGATTTCACACGGGTAATGATGTCAATCATCGCCAATGCGGACAATGAAGGGATTTATCGCCCGGCATCCGGCCGGTCGAGGAAGTCGCCGACGAGGTCGATCAGCGCCCGGGCAGCGGTGCCCGGCGCCCGGTCCGCGGGGACGGCGAGCGACAGCGGCCACTGCAGATCAGCGCCGGTCACCGGCAGGGTGACCACGCCGTCGATCTGCCCGGGACCGAGGATGAAGCGGGGGAGCAGGGCGATACCCAGCCCGTGCCGGACGTGGTCCACGCCGGTGGAGATGTCGGCGATCTCGATGGTGACGTGCCGCGGCACCCCGGCGGCGGCGAACGCCCGGTCGGTGACGGCACGGTTGCCGTACCCCACGGGCGAGTCGATGAAATCCATCCCGGCGAGCCGGCCGATCGGCACCGGGGGACCGGCGGCGAGAGGGTGACCGGCCGGGACGACCACGTCCATCGCGGCGGTGGCGAGATCGATCAGGCGTACGCCGGCCGGCTGCGCGCCCGGCAGGGAGACGAACGCCAGATCGAGCCGGTGATCGAGAATCGCCTCGATCAGGCCGGCCGAGCCGGAGGGCGCGGCGGTCGTGCGCAGCAGCACGCCCGGATGCCTGCGGTGGAACTCGCCGAGCAGCGCGGGCAGGTCGATGACCCGGATCGAGGTCAGGGTCCCGATCCGGAGGGTGCCGCGCAGTCCGCCGCGCACCTCGGCCACCGCGTCCTGCGCGTCGCGTGCGGCGTCCAGCGCGATCCGCGCCCTGGGCAGCAGCGCGGCCCCGGCGTCGGTGAGCAGCACCCGCCTCGCGTTGCGGTCCAGCAGCGGCGCGCCGAGCTCCCGCTCCAACGCCTTGACGGCCGCCGAGACCGCGGACTGGACGACGTGCAGCCGGCCCGCGGCCCGGGTGAAGCTCCGCTCCTCAGCGACCGCGACGAAATACTCCAGCTGCCGTAGCTCCACACCAGCAAGTATCAACAACGGAGATGGGTACGACCTAATAGTTTCGTTGGCATTGATGACCGGTGCGGCCGACAGTGGCGTCATGACCACGCGAAACGGCTTCTGGGCGGTCGCCCTGGCCTTCCTGACCGCCATGGCGTTCTCCACCGTGCCGACGCCGCTCTACCCGCTCTACATGGCACGCGACGGTTTCTCCACGTTCACCGTCACGGTCGTCTTCGCGGTCTACGCCGCCGGCGTGGTGGTCAGCCTGCTGCTGGCCGGGCACCTGTCGGACCGGGTCGGCCGCAAGCGCGTGCTGATCCCGGCGCTGCTGCTGTTGCTCGCCGCCGCGGGCCTGTTCGTCGCGAGCACGGCCCTGCCGGTGCTGCTGACGGCCCGGTTCCTGACCGGTCTCGGCGTCGGCATGATCACCGCCACCGCCACGGCACATCTGCAGGAGCTGCACGCGGCGCACCGGCCCGGAGCCTCCGGACACCGTTTCGAGATGGTGTCCACCGCCGCCAACAGCGGTGGGCTGGGACTGGGCACGCTCATCGCGGGACTGCTGGGGCAATATGTGGCCACGCCGTTGCGTACGCCGTACATCCTCTTCGCCGTTCTCCTGACCGTGGCCGTCGTGGCCGTGACCCTCGTCCCGGAGACCGTGCCGCAGCGGGCGGAGAAGTACCGTTACCGGCCGCAGCGGATCGGCGTCCCGGGGGATCGCGCCACCTACGCCGCCGCCGCGACCGCCGCTTTCGCCTCGTTCGCCGTGTTCGGCGTCTTCACCTCGCTCGCACCCGGATTCGTCGCCGGCACGCTGCACCACCCGTCCCGTGCCCTGGCCGGTGCCGTGGTGTTCGCGGTGTTCGGCGCCGCCGCGGTGGCGCAGATGCTGACCGGCCGGCTGAGCGGCCGTGCCAAGACCACGCTCGGGCTGCTCGGGCAGGCCGCCGGCATCCTGGTGCTGGTGCTCGGCATGCACACCGCGAGCCTGGCCCTCTTCCTGCTCGGCGGGGTGGCGGCGGGCGTCGGCGCGGGCGTGCTGTTCAAGGCGGCGCTGGGCGCGGTGGCGGCGAGCGCGGCCCCGGCGGAGCGCGGTGCGGCGCTGGCCGGGCTGTTCCTGATCGCCTATGCCGGGCTGGGCCTGCCGGCGATCGGGCTCGGGGTCGCGGTGCAGGTGTGGCCGGCGGTCACGGTGATGACCTGGTTCGCGGCAGTGCTGATGGCGGTGCTCGGCGCGGTCGCGCTGCTCACCCCCGCCCGCCGCCCCACCTCTCCCCGGATCCAGACCGCCTGACCCTCCCGGCGTGGGGATTTCGGGTGCGCACCGAACCGCAAGTCCCCACGCTCGCGTGCCGTCCTTGCGTGGGGATTTCGGGTGCGTATCGAACCGCAAGTCCCCACG
>NZ_JBVYOQ010000051.1:0-24417 GCF_056134165.1 Actinoplanes sp. 13
TTCGCCTTCGGCTCGCGGGGCATCGCGCCCTTCGGGGCCGGCGTCGAGGCCACCGAAATCACCCACGGCTTCGCCTAGCTGATTTCGGCGTCCTCGACGCCGGCGGGCGCGATGCGACTCTGGTTGCGCTTCAACCGGGTCGAGCGGTGGATGGCGCGGTGTCTGTCGCACAGCGAGAAGCCCGTCCGGGGTGACCCGGGCGGGCTTCGGTGGTTTCGGCCGGCAATGCGGCGGGGTGGGCGCCCGGAATGCGGCGTCGGCAAGGCGGGGCGGGCGATCCCGGGCAGCGGGGAGTCGCTCCCGGGCTCGGGGGTCTGACCGGCCAGGGAGCGGAAGCAGGAAGCCCGCCCGGTGCGCCCGGGCGGGCTTCTCAGTAGCTCAGATTCGGCTGGGGCGTGGGCTGGACCCGCCGCCGCAGCATCACCTTGCGGGTGCCGTCGCGGAAGAGCTGGACGGTGGCCAGTTCCCAGCCGGAGAACTCGGCCTGGATGGCGAGCTGCGCCGCCGCGGTCAGACGATCGACATTCGAAGGCAACCGGAGCGGCGCGTATTCGTAGTCCATGCGAACTAATATGCTCCCGCGCGGGATTTCGGCACCAGTCCCGGAGCAACATCACACTCCGGGCAGGTGTCCCGGCGGCGCAGGTGGTACGCGTACGCCGCGCCGCCCAGGGCGACCGCCCACAGCGGCCACAGCATCATCGGCAGCCGGGCCAGGAAGTCCTGTCCCTCGAAAAGCGCCTCCGAGCCTGTCGCGGTCAGCATCGACACCGACCCGGAAAGTACGAAGACCGAGACCAGGCCGGCCGGGACGGTGGCCAGCTTGATCGGGACCCGGCGGCCGGCCAGGCCGAGCATCCAGCGCGGGAACACCTCGCCCCAGCGCTGGATCAACCCGAGCGTCAGCACCGACCCGGCCAGGGCGAACGATCCGAGCCCGACGCCGGCCCAGACCAGTCCGGTGCGGTGCATCTCGTCGAGGAACTCGGGTGTGATGCCGAACGGGACGCCGAACGCCCAGGCGATGCGGACCGCGGCATACAGCGCCGGGATGATCGCCGCGGTCCAGGCCGCGATCCGCCCCCAGCGGGTCACGGCGGTGGGTGACACCGGGCCGCCGCAGGCCTCGCAGTCCTGCCGGACCCGCCGGTTCCAGAGCAGCGCGGCCCGGCCGATCAGCAATCCGCCGGCGATCGACCAGACCATGGCGGCCAGCGGCCAGGTGAAGATGGTGCTGTAGTCGACCGGCGGCCAGCCCCACGGCAGCCCGCCGATCATCATGGGCAGGTAACCGGCGAACGTCAGCACCCGGCCGTCCGGCACCACTGCGAGCAGGGCGGCGACGACCAGGCCGAGGTAACCGAGCAGGACCGGGCGGACGAGCCGGTGCGGCCGGTCGGTGCCGGCCATCGCGAGCAGCGCGATCGCCGCGGTGAGCAGCACGCCGGCGAAGAGCGGGGCGCCGATCTCCGGGTCCAGGGCGCGCAGCGGGCTGGCCGAGTTGCGCTCGTCGCCCGGCCCGAACGGGAAGCCCTGCCCGAGGATCGCCGCGGTCAGCGCGAGGGTTCCGGTGCCGGCGGCCCATCCGGCCGCCACCAACTGTGCCGTGTTCTTCATACCGTCCACGCTCGCGGACCCGGGAGCGCGGCGGATCCCCGTGCGGAGGGGACGCAGCCCCTCGCTAGAGGGAGACGAAGCCCGACTTGTACGCCGCCACGACCGCCTGCGTCCGGTCCCGCACCCCGAGTTTGCCCAGGATGTTCGCGACGTGCGACTTGATCGTCTCGACGCCGAGCACCAGCCGTCCGGCGATCTCCGCGTTGGACAGCCCGTCGGCCATCAACGTCAGCACCTCGGCCTCCCGCGCGGTCAGGTCGGCTGCCCCGACCCGGCCGTCCGGTTTCCCGTACGACGCCGCGAGCCGCCGCACCGCCTCCGGGAAGAGCAGCGAGTCACCGCGCGCGACCACCCGGACCGCTTCGACGATCTGCTCCGGCCGGGCACGCTTGAGCAGGAACCCGGAAGCGCCCGCCCGGAGCGCCTCATAGACGTACTCGTCGTTGGCGAAGGTGGTCACCACCAGCACCTTGGGGGCGTCCGCGGGATAGCGGTCGAGGAGCAGCCGGGTGGCCTGGATGCCGTCGAGCCGTGGCATGCGTACATCCATCAGAACGACGTCCGGCCGCAGCCGGACCGCCGCCTGGACCACGTCGGCGCCGTCGGTGACCTCGCCGACCACCGTGAGGTCCGGCTCGGCGCCGAGGATGGCCCGCAGGCCGGCCCGCACCAGGTCGTCGTCGTCGACGAGCAGCACCCCGGTCACGGCCGGCCCACCGGCAGCCGTGCGGCGACCCGCCAGGTCTCCCCGTCCGGTCCCGCCGTGAGTGTGCCGCCCAGCAGCCTGACCCGTTCCCGCATGCCTTCGATCCCCCGTCCTCCGCCGGTCCGCCGCGCGGCGTGTGCCGCGCGCGGGTTGACCACCTCGATCACCAGGTCCCCGTCCTCCCGGATGCGCAGCGTCGCCCGGCCGGCGCCGTGCCGCGCGGCGTTGGTCAGCGCCTCCTGCACGATCCGGAACGCCTCTCGGGACACCGGCGCCGGCACCCCGTCCACCGCCATGACCTCGGCGTCCACGTCGCCACCGAGCAGTCGGCCGAGATCGTCCAGGGTCGGCGCCGGAGCCGGGCCGGTGGCCTCGTCGCGCAGGATCCCGAGCACCGCGTCCAGTTCCTCGGCCGCGGACCGCCCGGTGTCCTCGATCGCGGTGAGCGCCTGCCGGGCGAAGTCGGGGTTCTTGTCGAACACCGCCCGCGCCGCGCCCGCCTGCAGCGTCATCGCGGTGATCGCGTGTCCGACCGAGTCGTGCAGCTCGCGGGCCAGCCGGTTGCGCTCGGCCAGCCGTCGTTCCCGGTCCCGCAGTTCGGCGTCCTTCTCGGCGGCCGACGGGCCGAGCAGCACCGGCGCCATCGTCGCGGCGAGCCGGCCCAGCCCGGCGGTGACGTAGATCGAGGCGATCAGCACCACCGGGCCGAACGGCAGCCACCACCAGCTCGGCTCGGTGCCCGGCCCCTCGCCCTGGACCAGCGCGAGCACGCCGACCGGCATCGCGACCAGCACCAGCGAGCCGATCACCACGCCGGTGAGCAGGTGCAGTCCGAACCAGAGCGCGGCGCGCAGCCGGGTCTCCAGCTCCAGCGGGCGGTCCCGGTCGTGGCCGGGCAACTCGACGCCGAGCAGGGACCGGGCCGCGGCGATCTCCAGCTCGCGGGTGCCGCCGAGGAACGGCGGGATCAGCGTGATCGTGGCGGCGAGGGCCAGGATGACGAGCATGCCGGGCCGTCCGCCGGTCTCGGTGACCGTCTGGACGAGCAGGGCGACCCCCATGGCGTACGGGAGAGCCAGCACCGCCCCCAGCAGGAGGAAGACGGCGCGCCGGTACGTCGCCGGGTCGGTCAGGGGTCTAACGATCGCCGTGCGGATGGCCCGCGCCCTCCCGTTCCGGGTAGCCGACGTCGATCGCGGAGACGTCGTCGAGGGCGAAGGCGATCTCCGGTGGCAGCGTGAGCTGCTCGCTGCGCAGGGCGCCCTCGAGCTGCCCGGCGGTGCGGGCGCCGAGGATCGGGGCGGCCACCCCGGGACGGTCCCTTATCCAGGCCAGCGCGACCTCGAGCGGCGAGACGCCGAGGCCGCCCGCCGCGGTCACCACCGCCTCGACGATGCTGGAGCTGCGCGGTTCCAGGTAGTGCTGCACGAACGGGGCCATGTGCTCGGAGGCCGCCCGCGAGTCGAGCGGCCGGCCGTTGCGGTATTTCCCGGTGAGCACGCCCCGGCCGAGGGGCGACCAGGCCAGCACGCCGAAGCCGAGCGCTGCCGCGGCCGGCAGCAGTTCGCGTTCGATGCCGCGCTCGACCAGCGAATATTCCATCTGGGCGGCCACGATCGGGGCCCGCCCGGGGTACGCCGACTGCCAGGTCGCGGCCCGGGTGGTCTGCCAGGCGGCGAAGTTGGAGACGCCGACGTAACGGACCCGGCCGCTGGAGACGGCGTGGTCGAGGGCGGCCAGGGTCTCCTCGAACGGGGTCTGCACGTCGAACCCGTGGACCTGCCACAGGTCCACGTAATCGGTGCCGAGCCGGCGCAGCGAGGCGTCCAGCGAGCGCAGCAGGTTGCCGCGGGAGCCGTCGCGGGCCCGGTAGCGGTGCGGGGTCAGCCCGGCCTTGGTCGCGATCACCACCTCGTCGCGCGGCACCAGATGATCCAGCAGGGACCCGATCACCGCCTCGGCGTCACCGTCGCCGTAGACGTCGGCGGTGTCGATCAGCGTCCCGCCGGCCTCGAGAAAGATCTTGAGTTGGTCGGCCGCGTCGTCCGGGTCGGTGTCCCGTCCCCAGGTCATGGTGCCGAGAGCGAGCCGCGAGACCGCTAGCCCGCTTCGGCCGAGCGGTCGCTGATGCATGAGTGAACCTTATTCAGAGTGCTTCGTCCGCGAAATGGTCAAGCCCTGCTGTGCTGCGTCGGTTACCGGACCGAAACCCCGATGTCGCCGATCAGTAGGCTGGCACCGACCACAAGATCTCGGGAGGGGCACGTGCGGCTCGGACTCAGCCTCGGTTACCAGACAGCGTGGAGCACGCCCGCCGATCATCTCGCCATGGCACAGGAGGCCGACCGGCTCGGTTACTCGGTGGTCTGGGCCGCCGAGGCGTACGGCTCGGACACCGTCAGCATGCTCGCCTGGATGGCCGGGCAGACCGAGCGGATCGACCTGGGCGCCGCCGTCATGCAGATCCCGGCGCGCACCCCGGCGATGACGGCGATGACCGCCGCCACCATCGACACCCTCTCCGGCGGCCGGTTCCGCCTCGGCCTCGGCGTCTCCGGCCCGCAGGTCTCCGAGGGCTGGCACGGCGTCCCGTTCGCCAAGCCGCTCGGCCGCACCCGGGAGTACGTCGACATCGTCCGGATGGCGCTGCGCCGCGACCCGGTGTCGTACGCGGGAGAGCACTACACGCTGCCGCTGCCCGATGGCGCCGGCAAGGCGATCAAGCTGGGCTTCCACCCACCCCGCGCCGAGGTGCCGATCTATCTGGCCGCGGTCGGCCCGAAGAACCTGGAGCTGGCCGGCGAGATCGGCGACGGCTGGCTGGCCATCTTCTTCGCCCCGGACGCGGCCGGCGACCACCTGAGCCACATCACCCGGGGCCGCGAGAAGCGGGGCCTGAGCCTGGACGGCTTCGACGTGGCGGCGACCGTGCCGGTGGTCCTCGGCGACGACCTGGCCGCGTGCGCCGACGTGATCCGGTGGTACGCGGCGCTGTACATCGGCGGGATGGGCAGCCGGGAACAGAACTTCTACAACAAGCTGGCGGTCCGGATGGGTTACGCCGCCGAGGCGAAGCAGGTCCAGGACCTCTATCTGTCCAAGCAGGTCGCCGAGGCGGCCGCCGCGGTGCCGCAGGAGTTCATCGAGCGCACCTCGATCATCGGCGGCAAGGAGCAGGTGATCAAGCGGCTGCGGGAGTACGCGGCGGCCGGCGTCGGCACACTGTCGATCAGCCCGTACGTCGGTGACCTGGACGGCGGCGTGCAGACGCTGCGGACGGTCGCCGAGGCGTTCCACGAGTCCGGTCTGGCCGGCTAGTGGCCACCGTCCTGCTGCTGCGGCACGGCCGCACCACCGCCAACGCGTCCGGCTCGCTGGCCGGCCGGCTGCCCGTCGAGCTCGACGACGCCGGGCGCGCCCAGGCCGCCCGGGTCGGCGAGCGCCTGCGTGACCTGCCGCTGGCCGCGGTCGTGAGCAGCCCGCTGGTGCGCTGCCGGCAGACCGTCGAGCTGGCCCTGCCGGGCGTGACGCCGGTGACCGACGACGGGCTGATCGAGTGCGGGTACGGCGACTGGGAGGGTCACCCGCTCAAGGATCTGTCCGGGGACCCGCTCTGGCCGGTCGTCCAGCAGCACCCCAGCGCGGTGGTGTTCCCGGGCGGCGAGGCGATGGCGGCGATGTCGGCGCGGGCGGTCGCGGCGGTCCGGGCCTGGGACGCCCGGGTCACGGCCGAGCACGGGCCGGAGGCGATCTGGCTGGCGTGCAGCCACGGCGATGTGATCAAGGCCATCGCCGCCGACGCGCTGGGCCTGCACCTCGACGAGTTCCAGCGGATCGTCGCCGACCCGGCGTCGATCACCGTGATCCGGTACACCCCGACGCGGCCCTTCGTGGTCCGGCTCAACGAAACCGGTGAACTGGGCTCTCTCGTACCCCGCAAGACCCAGGAGCGGGAGCCGGCCGCGCAGAGCGACGCGGCAGTGGGTGGAGGCGCCGGAGGCGGCGTGTGACTCACGCACAGTGATGGGACTGTAGTCGCAGCGTGCGCCCTTTGCGCCCTCGGCGAACCCGCCCGGGTGACCCGCGCGGTCCGTCGCCGTGATGGCTAGGGTTGTCTTCATGACCCACCAAGTGCATTCCTTCGAGCCGCCGGAGCGGTTCGTGGCCGGGACGGTGGGCGAGCCGGGGGACCGCACTTTCTTCCTCCAGGCCCGCGGCGGTGGCCGGGTCGTCAGTGTCGCCCTGGAGAAGGTCCAGGTGTCGCTGCTCGCCGAGAAGCTCGAGGAGCTGCTCCTCGAGGCGAACAAGCGGTTCGGCGTGACGCTGCCCGAGACGTCCCTGCCGGCCGGGCACGACAACGAGCCGCTGGACACCCCGGTGGACGAGGAGTTCCGCGTCGGCACCCTGGGCCTGGCCTTCGACGTGGACACCGGCACCGTGGTGATCGAGGCGATCGAGGCCGGTGAGCCCGAGGCCGACCTCTCCGGCGACCCGCTCTCCGACGACCCGCTCTCCGACGACGAAGCGGACGACGACGAGCCGGACGACGACGAGCCGGACGACGATCTGGACCGGCTGCGGGTCCGGCTGACCCCCGAGGCGACCCGCGCGTTCATCGACCGGGCCCGTCGCGTGGTGGCCGCCGGCCGGCCGCCGTGCCCGCTCTGCGGCCAGCCGCTCGACCCGGCCGGCCACCTCTGCCCCCGGCACAACGGTTACCACCGGTGACGGCAGAGCCCACCGCTGTGCTCGCCGAGGCGGACGCCCTGGAACTCCTCGGTCAGGGCCGGATGGAGATAGAGGGGCGTCTGGTCGACGCCTCCAACACCACCCTGCGCGCCGAGATCAGCCTCAACGGGCTGACTCGGCGCTGTGTCTACAAGCCGGTCCGCGGCGAGCGCCCGCTCTGGGACTTCCCGGACGGCACCCTGGCCGGCCGCGAGGTCTCGGCGTTCCTGGTCTCCCGGGCCACCGGCTGGGACCTGGTGCCGCCGACGATCCTGCGGGACGGGCCGCTCGGGCCGGGCGCGCTGCAGCTCTGGATCGACGAGCCGGAGGACGCCCCCGGCCTGATCGGCTTCGTGCCCGCCTACGACGTGCCCGCCGGCTGGTTCCCGGTGGCCGCGGCCCGCGACGACGACGGTGACGCCTACGCGCTGGCGCACGCGGACGACCCCCGGCTGGCCCGGCTGGCGGTCTTCGACGCAGTGATCAACAACGCCGACCGCAAGGGTGGGCACGTCCTCTACCCGTCCACCGGCGCGGTGCACGGCGTCGACCACGGCGTCAGCTTCCACGTGGAGAACAAGCTGCGCACGGTGCTGTGGGGCTGGACCGGGCGCCCGCTGCCGGACGACGCCGTCGAGGTGCTGAACCGGCTCCGCGAGGACCTGGACGGTGGCCTCGGTGAGGCGCTGGAGGAGCACCTGACCGTCACCGAGGTGCAGCACGTCGGCCTGCGGGTGAAGCGGCTGCTGCGGGCCTGCCGGTTCCCGAAGCCGCCGACCGACTGGCCGGCCATCCCGTGGCCACCGATCTGAGAGTCCGTCCGGCTCCATAATTTAGATCACGCTCCCGGGCTGCGCCGCGGCGGCGCTGGATAGGCTCCGGACATGGACGCTTGGACCGGGCACGAGATCCCCCGCCTGCCGGACACGCCGGGGCGCTCCCCGCTGCGGCTCTACGACACGGCGCGGGCCTCGGTGCAGCCCAGCTCGCCGGTGTCGGCGGCGACGATGTACGTCTGCGGCATCACCCCGTACGACGCGACCCACCTCGGGCACGCCGCCACGATGATCGCGTTCGACCTGGTCAACCGGATGTGGCGGGACGCCGGCCACGACGTGCGGTACGTGCAGAACGTCACCGACATCGACGATCCGCTGCTGGAGCGGGCGCAGCGCGACGGCGAGGACTGGGTGGTCCTGGCGATGCGGGAGACCGCGCTGTTCCGGGAGGACATGGAGGCGCTGCGGATCATCCCGCCGGCGCACTACGTGGGCGCCGTCGAGTCCATCCCGAAGATCGTCGCGCACGTGGTCTCGCTCGTCTCGTCGGGCGCCGCGTACCGGCTGGACGACGGCACCGGCGACGTGTACTTCGACATCAGCACGGCACCCCACTTCGGCTACGAGTCGCACCTGTCCCGGGCCGAGATGATGACGCTGTCGGCGGAGCGCGGCGGTGACCCGGAGCGCGAGGGCAAGCGTGACCCGCTCGACCCGCTGCTGTGGCGCGGCGCCCGCGAGGGCGAGCCGGTGTGGGACGGCGGCGAGCTCGGCCCCGGGCGTCCCGGCTGGCACATCGAGTGCGCCACCATCGCGCTGGACCTGCTCGGTGACACCATCGACGTGCAGGGTGGCGGCAGCGACCTGCTCTACCCGCACCACGAGTGCTCGGCGGCGCACGCCGAGGTGCTCACCGGCGCGGCGCCGTTCGCCCGGCACTACTCGCACGCCGGCATGATCGGCCTGGACGGCGAGAAGATGTCCAAGTCCCGCGGCAACCTGGTGTTCGTGTCGCGTCTGCGCGGCGACGGCGTGGACCCGATGGCGGTGCGCCTGGGCCTGCTCTCCGGGCACTACCGCGCCGACCGGGACTGGACCGACGAGGTGCTGAAGGGCGGCCTGCAGCGGCTGGCGCGCTGGCGTGAGGCGGCCGAGGCGCCGTCCGGCCCGTCCGGGCCTGGTCTGCTGGGCGCGGTGCGCGCGGCGCTGGGCGACGATCTCGACACGCCGGGCGTGTTGACCCTGGTGGACGCGTGGGCCGAGGCGGCGCTGTCCGGGGCCGGCGACGACCCCGATTCGCCGGCGTTGATGGCGCAAACGGTGAATGCCCTGCTCGGAGTGCGTTTGTAAGGGCTGTTCCCGGCCCCCGCCCACGGTTGTGGGCGGGGGCATTTTCTGTTTTATGAACAGACTTATTCGCATTTGGTAGCCACTGCCCCGCCGGACCATAACTCGTCATTGCCGGGGCGGGAGCAAATACGACTAAATCTTGACCGATCGTATTTTCTGCCTCAAAATCCGGAGAAATTGGGCCGCCGTTCCGACAGACTCTTCCTCGACACACCAAACGTCCGAAAGGAAATATCATGCGTCGTACGGCTCTGTACCTCGGCGGTCTCCTCCTCGCCACCGGCGCGAGCCTGGCCATGGCCGGCCCGGCCGCGGCTGCCGACACCTGCCGTAAGAACTGTGACCGCGGTGACGCGGTCGCCGTCGTCCGCGATGTCCGGCCGGCTCCGGTCGTCATCTACAGCGACGACGACGACTGCTGGTACGACCGGTCCTCCGGCCTGCGCGTCCTCGACTTCGACGACGACCGCTACTACCTGGCCGGCGGTGGCTACCGCACGTACCGTTCGCACGGCTACAGCGGCTACGGTGACTTCGAGGACAACAACATCATCAGCCAGAGCAACAGCCAGAGCGGGTTCATCAACACCAACCTGCAGCTGGCCGGCATCTTCGACTGATCCTCGGTCGACAGGTACCACCACCCGAACCCGGGACGCCTTCGCGGTGTCCCGGGTTCGCCCGTTTCCATTTATCGGACGTTTATCGGCCGCCGGCGCGCACCAATCCCGACTCGTACGCGTAAACCACCGCCTGCACCCGGTCGCGTAGTCCGAGTTTCATCAGCACCCGCGCCACATGCGTCTTCACCGTCGCCTCGCCGACCGTGAGCGCCGCCGCGATCTCCGGGTTCGACATTCCCCGGGCCATCAGACGCAGCACATCCGCCTCGCGGGGTGTCAGATCGTTCAGTTCCGGCGGCGGCGCCGGACCCGGTCGCCCGGCGAACGCGGAGATCACCCGGGTGGTCACCGCCGGGTCGAGCAGCGCCTCGCCGGCCGCCACCACCCGGATCGCCGTGATCAGATGCTCCGGCGAGGAGACCTTCAGCAGGAAGCCGCTGGCCCCGGCCTGCAACGCGCGGTACAGGTTCTCGTCGGTGTCGAACGTGGTGAGCACGATGACACGCGGCGGGGCGGGCGCGGCCAGCAGCGTGCGGGTGGCGGCCAGCCCGTCCTGACGCGGCATGGCGATGTCCATCAGCACCACGTCCGGCCGCAGCCGCCGGGCCACCGTGACCGCCTCCACGCCGTCGCTCGCCTCGCCGACGACGTTCATGTCCGGCTCGGTCTCTATCACCATGCGCAGGCCGGCCCGCAGCATCCGCTGATCGTCCGCGATCACCACGCTGATCGTCACCGGACCACCCCGTCCGCCGTCGTGGCGGCCACCGGCAGCCGGGCCGACACCCGGAAACCGCCGCCGTCGCGCGGACCGGCGTGGAACTCGCCGCCGAACAGGGTGACCCGCTCGCGCATCCCGATCAGACCCTGCCCGCCTTCCGCGGGCGCCGCCGCGGGCCCGTCGTCCACCACGGTCAGGCACAGGCCGTCGGGCCGGAAGTCCACGGTGAGCTCCGCCCGGCCGGCGTGCGCGTGCCGCAGCACGTTGGTCAGCGCCTCCTGCACGATCCGGTACGCCGACAGGTCGACCGCCGGGAGCAGCGGCAACGGCTCACCCGTGCGGGTGACCCGCACGTCGAGACCGGCCTCCCGGACCTGGCTCACCAGGTCGTCCAGGCGCTCCAGGCCGACCGGCGGCTGGGCGGCGGCATCACCACCACCCCGCAGCAGCCCGAGGGTACGGCGCAACTCGGTCACCGCCTCCCGCCCCGACGACTCGATGCTGTGCAGCAGTTGCGGGTCGACGTCCAGTCCCGCGTCCAGGCGCCGCCGGACCACACCGGCCTGGATCACCATGACCGTCACGCTGTGCGCCACCATGTCGTGCAGCTCGCGGGCGATCCGGACCCGCTCCTCCATGACCGCCTCGCGGGCCTGCCGCTCCCGGAACGACGCCCGCACGCCCGCCGCCTCGGCGAGCCGCTGCGCCTGCACCGCGACCACCGCCCCGAGGACGTACGGCGCCACCGGGATGAAGATGTCCACCATCGGGTCCTCCGGGTTGAACCCGTAGTACATCCCCACGGTGAACCCGATCGCCGCGACGCCGAGCCAGGACCGCACGGTCCGCCGGAACGGCGGCACCCACCGCCCCACCGTGTACGCGCAGATGATCATCGCGACGACCTGCCACAGCCGAAAGTTGATCGTCTGCTCGCCGGCGATCGTGGCCTCTACGTAGAAAAGGTCGATCACCGCGAGCGCGTTCGGAATCATCGCGAGCAGCGGGATCAGCCGCCGCACGAGGACCAGCAGCGTGAACCCGGCCAGCGCGACCGGCCACCAGGCGCCGGGCATGCCGATCAGCAGCTCCTCGAGCAGCGCGAACGCCGCGAATCCGGCGGCCACCGCCACGTCCGTGCGGCGGATCCGATCGAGTAGGGGCACGGCACCGAAAATACGGGCCGGCGCGGCGGGCCGGACCCACCCCGAGGATGACACCGTGTCCGCCGCGCGGGGGAGACCCGGTCACTCCTGGTACGGGTTACGCCGCGACCGCACGTTCGTACCGTTCCCCCCGTCCGTTGGAGAAGGGGAGCAATGATGTGGCGTAAAGCAGCGGCCGCGTGCCTGGTGGCCGCACCGATCGCACTGGCGGTTTCGACCGGGGTGGACCCGGCGCTGGGCGAGAACCAGGGTTACGGCGTGTACCGGCAGCATCCCGGGGCGGTGCAGGCCCATTCGCTCCTGCTGCACTGGGCGTGGGCACTGTTCGTACCCGGCCTGCTCGGTCTTCTTGCCCCGATCCGGCAGCGCGGCGCGGTCCTGGCGCGCATCGCCTGGATCGCGGTGATCCTCGGCCTGATCACGTTCTCCGCGCTGATGGCCAACGACTTCTTCCTGCTCGCCCTGGAGCAGACCCTGCCGGACGCGCAGGTGCAGGCCGTCGACGAGAAGTTCCTCAGCCTGAGCGTGACCGTCGCCGGCTGGCAATGGCCCGGCCTGATCGGCTGGGGCCTGGCGTTGATCCTCACCCCGCTGGCGGCGGCCCGCGGCGGCGTGATCAGCTGGTGGATCGCGGGGGCGGCGCTGGTGGGGACCGCGCTGTACTTCGCGTTCGCGATCTCGCCGGTGCCGCTCTGCCTGCTCGGGCCGGTCGTTCTGGTCGGCGCTTACGGCGCTGCCGGCTGGCGCCTGATCCACCCGGCTCCCGCCTCCGCTGTCGCTGCGGCTTCGCCTTCGTTGCCGGCTCAGCCGGACTCCTTCGGGGACTTCCGGCGGCGCTTCGGTCTTTTTTGCCTGTACGCGGCCCCGGTCTCGTTCGCAGCCGGCATGGCAACGGTGCCGGACTGGTCCGGCGACATCGCGGACAGTGTGGCGAGCCCCGTCCAGACCCAGGTCAGCGCGCTGTTCCTGCACTACGCCTGGGTGCTGTTCGTCCCCGCCGTGCTGGTCGTCGCAACCCGTGCGAACCGTTTCACCCAGGTCGCGGCCGGCATCACCGTGCTCGCCCTGATCCACTTCAGCGGCCTGATGGTCGGGGACAGCGCCGACCTCGCCGCCCGGCAGGTCCTCGACGCCGCCACCGCCGACCGGGTGAGCGAGACGATGGGCGGCTATGCCGCGTTCGCGTTCGGATGGGCACTGCCCGGCATGGCGCTGAGCCTGCTCGGCCTGATCGCGGTGGCCGTCGGCGCCACGGTGAGCCACCTGACCCGCTGGTGGACCGCGGCCCTGGTGGTGGCGGGCATCGTCGCCTTCCTCACCCTCGGACTCGGCCCGATCGGCGTCACCGGTCCGCTGCTGCTCCTGGCCGGTTTCGCCCTCCTCGCCCGTGACCTGAACCGCCCGGCTCCGGCCCCCACCGCCCCCACTCCGGTCCCCGCCTGAACCACCCCAGTCGGCTCGCGGTGCTGTCCCGCTCGTGCCGGCGCAGCTCTGGCCGCCGTCTTCTGTGTGAAGTTGAGGTGCGAATCGAGCCGCAACTTCACACGCTGCCGGCCGCACCCGGCCGGCTGTCGGGACCGGGCCGGTCGGGGGAGCTGCCTCGTGGGGGTGAGGCAGTCCGGGAGCCGTCCGCGGGAAGGCCGGCCGGTCACGGAAGTCGCTTCGGGGGGCGTCGCGGCGGACGTGACCGGCCGGCGCCCGGCTCAGACGAGTTCGGCGTCGTGGACCAGCAGGGCGATCTGCACGCGGTTGTTCAGGTCCAGCTTCACCAGGATCCGGGACACGTGCCCCTTCACCGTGGGCAGGCCGACACCCAGCTCGGCCCCGATCTCGGCGTTGGACCGCCCGTGCCCGAGCAGCACCGCCACCTCGGTCTCCCGCTCGGTGAGCAGGGCCAGCCGCTCCCGGGCCCGGGCACGCCGGCTGCCCGCCTGCGGGTCGGCGACGTGATCGATCAGCCGTCTGATCACGGTGGGGGAGAGGCTGGCCGCGCCACCCGCCACCGACCGCACCGCCGCCAGGATCTCCCGCGGCGGCGTGTCCTTCAGCAGGAAACCGCCGGCGCCGCCGCGCAGCGCCTCCAGCACGTATTCGTCCGCGTCGAACGTGGTCAACACGATCACCTGCGGCGCGCCTGGCCGGGACCGGATCCGCCGGGTGGCGACGAGACCGTCCACGTCCGGCATCCGGATGTCCATCAGGATGACGTCCGGCCAGTGCGCGTCCGCCACCGTGATCGCATGGGCGCCGTCGCCGGCCTCGGCCACGACCTCGATGTCCGGCGACCCGCCGACCAGGATCCGCAAACCGGCCCGCACCAGCGGATCATCGTCCACGATGGCCAGCCGGATGGGCCGCTCCAGCGGCGGCGGCTGCTGCGACAGCTCCGACGACAACGGCTGTGGCTGTGGCTGCGACGTCTGCGGCTGTGGCTGCGACGGCGACAGCTGCGGCTGCTGCTGCTGGGACGGCTGCGGCCGCGGTTGCGGCTGCGAGGGCTGCCGCTGCGGCGGCTGAGGCTCGGCGGGGTGCGTCACGCCGGCCACGGCAGCTCGGCCTCGAGGCGGAACTCGTCCTGCTCGGGCCCGTACCGAACCGCGCCCCCGGCGAGCGCCACCCGCTCCCCGATGCCGACGAGTCCCCGCCCGGAGCCACGGGCGTGTGCTTCGCGCGTACCCGCGAAGGGGTTGGTGATCGTGATGCGCAGACCGTGACCGGCCTCGCCGGCCAGGCGCACCGAGGCGGCCGGCCGCGAACCGTGCCGGCGGGCGTTGGTCAGGCCCTCCTGGACGATCCGATAGGCGGCGCGGCCCAGCATCACCGGCGGCCCGTCGACCGCCACCGTGGTTGTGTATTCGACCGCCATGCCGGCCGCCCGCGCGCTCTCCACCAGGGCCGGCATGTCGGCGAGCCCGGGTTGGGGCGGTTCCGGCCGGCTGCTGGGCACGCCGATCACCGCGCGCAGCTCCTCCAGGGCCTCGCGCGCGCTGGAGCGGATGGCGCCCGCGGCGAGGCCGAGTTCGTCGGGGGAGACCTGGCCGCGCACCTCCAGGGCGCCCGCGTGCAGGCTGATCAGCGACATGCGATGGGCGAGCACGTCGTGCATCTCGCGGGCGATCCGGGCACGCTCAGTGTGCTTGGCCTGCTCCTCGCGGCGTGCCGCCTGGTCGCGGAGCGAGGCGGTGAGCCGCCGGTAGGCCTGCATGAACAGGCCCCAGCCGAGAGCCGCCGCAGTCACCACAGAACGCACCAGCAGGTCCACCCAGACGTCGGCGGCCGGGTCGTCGTGCAACCCGAAATAGATCACCCCGGTGCCCACGTTGACGGCTCCGAGCAGCAACAACACCGGCAGGCGGAGGCGGATCGCGGCGCTGAACAGGGCCAGCACGATCGCCCCGGTGGCCATGATGGAGATCGCGCCGAACGGCAGCAGCGCGACCGTCAGGCCGAGCGGATGGCGGCGCCGCAGCCCCAGCGCCACGACGCAGGCCAGTCCCACCGCGACATCCGCCTGCCAGGGGAGCAGCGCACCAGGCCCGGTGGCATCGCCCAAGGTGAGCATCGTCGCGCCGTACCCGAGGGCGAGCGTGCCGACGATCGCGTCGGCCAGCCGGTTGCGGGCCGGTGCCCGCGCACCGTCGGGGCCGGGCACCAGCAGGGCGAAGAGCATGCGGAAAGCCTAGGGAACCGGCGGCCGGCGGGGCAGATACCAAAGTAGGGCCCGGCACGGTTCCGCCGGCCGGTGTGCGGGCGGGGAGCTCCGGGCCATCCTCGGCGTCATGACATCGACATCGCTGTTCGGCCGGGCAACGCGACGTGCCGGGATCCGTGGGCCGGTCGCATTGCTGCTGGCCGTCGGGTGGGGCGTGCTCGCGGCCTGGTGGACGCCGCGCGGCCCGCTGACCAACGCCGACGCGCTGTGGTCGATGGTGATCAGCGCGGCGGTGGGCGTCAGCGCCGGCCGGGCGACGCGGTCACGCTGGGCGATCCTGGTGACCCCGCTGCTGTACGCGACAGCGCTCGAACTCGCTCGGGCAGGCGTGCCCGGCCCCACCGTGGACGCGCCGCACGCCAGCGCGTTCGGGGCGGTGGCGCTGGTCACCGGGCGCGGGGTGCACGGGTTGCTGTCGCTGCTGCCGTTGGCGGTCGGCGCGGCGTGGGGGTGTGCCGGCACCGGTCGTGGCCCGCGGGGGCGGCTACGGCTGGTGTCGGCCCGCGTGCTCCTGGGCTCGGCCACAGTGCTGCTGGCCGCGGTGGCGGTGCTGGCCGCGATCCCGGCGCGGACGGCAGCCGTGCCCGGTGGTGTGGCCGAACTGACCATGGTCGGTGATCTGCGGGTCATGATCCGGGGCGCCGTCCCGTCCCGTCCGGTGCTGCTGTTCGTCCCGGGCACGCCGGGCGGCTCGGAGGTGGGGGCGATGCGGCGGCGGCTGGCCGCGCTGGAGCAGCACTTCGTGGTCGCCACCCTGGACCGGCGCGGCGGGGGAGGGTCGGCCGCGGCGCTCGACCCGACGTCGGCGGCGACCGTGGACGGCGGCGTGAACGACATCCTGGCCGTCACCGATCACCTGAGGGAGCGTTTCAGCCGGGCGAAGATCTATCTGCTCGCGTTCTCGGGCGGCTCGGTGCTCGGGGCGCTGGCGGCTCACCGGGCGCCCACGAAATATCTCGCCTACATCGGCACGGGACAGGCTGTCGATCTGCGGGCCAGCGACGAGATCTTCTATGCCGACGTCCTGGCGTGGGCCCGCTCCACCGGGCGTTCCGGCGTGGTCGCCCAGCTGGAGGCGCAGGGGCCGCCGCCGTACCCGGACTTCTGGCCCTACGAGCCGTTGATGCTTCACGAGAACGCGGCGTACGGCCTTGAGGCACCACCGTTCGATCTCGGCGTCCCCGAGTTCACGATGCTGCAACGGGCGCACACGCTGAGCACGGTGCTGGACACCTGGAGCGTCCTCTATCCCCGTATGCAGGGTGTCGACCTGCGGCGGGACGTGCCGCGACTGGCGGTCCCGGCGTACTTCGTGCAGGGCGAGCGGGAGATGCGCGGGCTGGCCGAGGTGTTCGCCTCGTGGCAGGCGACGCTGACGGCGCCGGACAAGCGGGTGGAGGTGATCGCGGGCGCCGGGCACCGGGCCATGTTCGAGAAGCCGGACGAGTTCGTGGCCGTCCTTCGTGACCTCGTCCGCAGCTCGGGCTCCTCCCCGGCCTGACCGCCGCTCAGGCCAGGCTCAGTCCCGGATCCGGGTCGGGATCCGGGGCGGGCGCCGGGATCTTGTATTCCTCGGTGAGCGTGGTCATCGGCCCCGGCCAGGTCGCCTGGGCCACCTCGATCGGCTTGCGGGTCTCGTCGAAGGCGACGTGCAGCAGGTGCAGCACCGGCGTGTCCGGGCGGATCTGCAGGATCTCCGCCTCCTCGCGGCTGGGCTGCCGGGCGCTGATCGTGTCCGTCGCCGCGGCGTAGCGCCGGCCGAGCACCTCCTCCGCCTCCTGATAGAGCGGACGGCCGAACGCCTCCACCCGTTCCAGGGAGGTGCCGCTGACGTCGGTGACCCGGAACCACGAGGCGCCGACTTCGACGGTCGCTTCATCGGTACGAACCACGTGCCGCCGGACCAGCAACTCGCTGCCGTCGCGCACCCCGAACGCGTCGGCCACCTCGGGCGGCGCCGGCTCCCGGCCGACGCTCACGAGTTGCTGCCGATAGCGTGCGGCCAGGTCGGCGTGGTACCCGCGGCGCGCGCCGTACCGGCCGCGCGACAGACGGTTCAACCGCCGGCGGGTGCCTCGCACGTACGTACCCGAACCGGGTTTGGTGATCAAGATGCCCTCGACCCGCAGCTGGTCGACGGTGCGCTGGACGGTCTGCTTCGCGACGCCGAACATCTCCGCCATGGCCGGGATGGACGGCAGCCGCTCGCCCGGCTGCCAGTCGCCCCGCCGGATCCGTTCCCGCAGCTGCGTCGCGATCTGCCGATGCGGGAACTCCGCCGCTCCCGGGTTGACTGTCATCCCGACCTCCCAGCCGTTAGCTAGGTTCCTAGGATGCCGTACGCGCTGTGTCGGGGCGTCAGCGACACGCCGATCGTCCTAACTGCTGTACAGCAGATAGACATATAGCGATCATGCCTACTCCCGGACATACTGTCGTTACAGCGGGTGGACCTCTGTCCCATTCATCATCACGAAAGCCGCCGCAAAGAAGAACGGCGGCATCCAGCTGCAACTGGATGCCGCCCAAGGTCCAGCCTCCTGAGGAGGGGACTCACTCATCTTCAATCCTTCACCCCATCCCCTCCGTCGGCAAGTCCCGTCTTGCTCCGTCGGCAAGTCCCGTCTGGGGAGGGGTCAGGTGCTGGAGTTCTATCGCGGGTCGAAAGCCCGCATCACGACCGACTACTTCGAACTCAGAGGCCTCAACGCGCGCCGCTTCGCCCTCGCGCGGATGAGCTCCGTCCGGGTGGCCCGCAGCGAGCGCCGCTGCACCGGCGAGCGCCCGTTCCTCGGCGTCTCCGCCCTGGTCGCGGGCCTGGTGGTGGTGCCGGTGGTCGGACCGGTGTCCCGCCTGCTGGCCTGCCTGATCGTGGCCGTCCTGGTCGTCCAATCGCTGTACCTGCTGTGGCCGCGGCGGGTGCGGTGGCAGTTGGTGGCCGTCTATCAGGGCGAGGCGGTAGTCGTCTTCACCTCGGCCAACCGCCAAGAGTTCGAGCAGGTCTGCCGCGGCTTGCAGAGATGCCTGGAGTATCGGCGCGACCTCAGCTGACTGCCGTACCGCAGACAGGCCCCCTCGGCGCCTTCCCGAAACTCGGGAGGGTGCCGATGTCGTGCGGGAGGTTCACGGTGGTCGCCGGGAGTGCTACTTTGCTATCAGCTATGTCGCAGATTGAATTACAGCTGATTTTGAAGGCGTTGATCCGCTGATAAGGCCGCTCCACTGATGTACGGCTGAAACTTCTGCATCCGGCCGGGAAACGGGATGGCATGGTTGCCATGCACGGAGAACCACCCGCCGTTGCGAGGCGGCGTGTCCGCTTCGCTCTCCGCAACTACCGCCAGGCTCTGGATCTCAATCAGACCGAGGTCGGCAGACGTCTCGGCTGGTCCCTCTCCAAGGTGCAGAGGATAGAAGGCGGCGAGGTCGGCGTCTCGGTCACTGATCTGCGCGCTCTGCTCCAGTTGTACGGAGTGGACGATCAGGACGAGATCGAGCGGCTGGTCGAGGACGCCAAGGTCTCCCGCCGGCAACGGTGGTACGAAGCTCCGGAGTACCGGAAACACCTGACCAAGAGTCTTCGCCAGCTTATCCAGTTCGAGTCCGAGGCCACTGTCATACATGCCTTCCAGCCAGTCGTGGTGCCGGGTGTGCTGCAGACGCCCGACTTCGCGGAGGTGGTGCTGAACTGGTGGGGCGACGCGCTACTGACGGAGGATGATCGTCGCGTCCGGCATGACGTCCGGATGCTGCGCCGCCGGCAGACCGTGGAACGAGCGAACGGTCCCGACTACTACCTCATCCTGGACGAGTCGGTTCTCATGCGCGGCCCGGGCGGACCGCAGATCATGGCAGAACAGTTGGACGTCCTGGAGAAGTTCTCGCGACGGCCGCGGATGCACATCCGGGTCCTCCCACTGTCAAGGGGCGCGCCCGGAAACGCGATCGGACCTTTCCAAATCCTCCAGCTGGACCCGGTTGTCGTCGATGACTCGGTGGTGTACAGGGAGTTCTTCAACCGTGACAGCGTGACTCACGATCCCGCCGAGATCCAATTCCACCGCGCGGTGTTCGATAAACTCTGGGCGCTCTGTCTTGATGAGGAGGCCAGTCGGCTTGTCATGCAGGCCGAACTGGCCGGGCGTCGACGTCCTTGACTGTTGCCGGTCGCGTGTGTCTCTGGCTGCCACCCCCCGTGTTCAGCATCAGTCACATCACAGATAGCATGTTATTTGATAGCAAATCTGACCCGGCAGCACGGGGCGGAGTCCTTGACTGCGGTGAGCGCGCAACGGACGGCCGTCCGTTGCGTCCTGTAGATTGGTGAGGCTCATCGATGTCAGGGAACCAGCAGGCGATGGTGCCTGTCTTGGGGTGGACGCGGAGTTCGGCCTGTGCTGACGGCGCGTGCGTGGAGGTGGCGTTGCTCGCCGGCGGTTCAGTGGGTCTGCGCGACGCGAAGAACCCGGAACAGCCTCACCTCTCCATCGGTCATGCCGATTGGGTGGCCTTCCTTGATGCGGTGACCGCGGGGGAGTACGAAGACTCCTAGCGTGGCGCTACGGCGTCACCAGCCCGTCGAACGACGGAGCTTCACGTTGTGCCGATGCGGCATCATCGTCCCTAACGATCGTTCACGCCACGTACATTCAAGGGTGTCGACGAAAGGGGATGGGCGATGGCTGCTTCGGGCAATGGCCGACCGCTTGATTGGAGGCGCAGTCGATACTGCGCCGATGCGGCATGCGTTGAGGTCACCGCTGATGGTGACGGGGGCGTTCTCGTCCGAGACGGGAAGTCCCCGGACGGCCCGGTGCTTGGTTTTCCTTCGGAGAGCTGGAAGAATTTTCTGTCGGCCGTCAACGAAGGGCGTTTCGCCGACTGGTGAGGACGACTTCGCTGATGGCTGGAAGCGTCGGCGCGGTTCATGGAGTGTTGGTGGGCCGCCCGATGTTGCCTCGTCACCGCATATATCGGCGGAGAATAATACCGGTCTTGCCATAAGACTCGCTGACCTGGTGGAATTCTCGTAGACCGAGCGAGGGGCTGTCACCGCTGCACGACAGTCGGCGATGCAATGGTGCCGAGCGCCGAAGCCTATTCCAGTACTGGTTGCGCCGGGATTGTTGCAATTTTGCGCCCGCCGACGGTTTGCTATGACGGTAGGCTTCGCGATGATGAGTGCTGTCGGGGCAACGCTCTCCTCGACTTCGCTGGCGTGTCGATATGACCGACAAGGGCAACAGCTTTGTTCTGTTTGCTGCCTTTTGGGCTTCACGGCCGGTCGACGAGCCGACTGACAGGTGCCGTGATCTTGCGCTCGGCGTCCCGGCAGAGGTGCACGTGCATCCGGGACTTGTCCTATTCGTACGGGGGACTGCTGTCGCCACCTGAGTGACTGTACGAGTGTGAGGCGACCGAGACCAGGTACGATAGGGATGCTTTTTCGCGCAGCCTGTGAACATCCGCTGCTGAACTTTTGCTCAGCCATTCAGGATCCGGGTCCCTCCGTGTGAACGCGGGTCGGACCCTCGCCGTTTGATGAGGTCGCTTCTTCCGGCTTCGTGCGTTCTGAGATGTGGAAACCGTTCATCTGGGTGCTTGCCGGGTTCGCTTTACGTTGCGAAATCTCGGGTGAAGGACTGCGCTCGGCTCGGCTGCCTCAGTGGCGCGGTTCCTGTCGTCTTTGCAACGAGAAAGGATATCCGTGGAAGAGGACCTACAGGCGTCCGTGTGTTGGACGCGAAGCTCGTTCTGTGCTGACATCGTCTGCGTGGAGGTTGCGGAGCTCGGCGGCGACCGCGTCGGGATCCGTGATGCGAAGAATCGGCACCGGCCGCACCTGTCCGTCGACCGCGAAGACTGGCACGGGTTCCTCGACGAGATTGTCGCGGGTGGCTACGGAAACCTCTAGGGAAGGGTGAGGCCCCGCTGTGGCGGGGCCCCACCGATCACCAGGAGCCGGCCGTGGGGCCCGCCGACCCGCCCCGCCGCCGCAAGTACTTCTCGAACTCGCTGGCGATCTCGTCACCCGTCAACGGCTGGATCCCCGCGTCACCCACGCGCTCCTCCAGCTCCCGCACGTACTCCCCGAGCTCCGCGTCCTGCTCCGCTGCGGCCCGGACCCGCTTCTCCCACTCGTCTGCCTGCTCCGCCAGGTCGGCCATCGGCACCGGCAGGTCGAGCACGTCCTCGATGCGGCTCAGCAGCGCCAGCGTCGCCTTGGGGCACGGCGGGTTGTTCGCGTAGTGCGGCACGTGCACCCAGAACGACAACGCGTCCAGTTCGGCCCGGCCGGCCGCCTCGTGCAGGACGCCGACGATGCCGGTGGGGCCGTCGTAGCGGGTCGGCACCACCTTGTACCGTTCGGCCATCTCGCGGTCCGAGGCGCTGCCGCTGATCGGCAACGGCCGGGTGTACGGCACGTCGGCGAGCAGCGCGCCGAGCAGGACGATGCGGCTGACCTCGAGGCTGTGGCAGATCTCGAGGACCGACTCGCAGAACGTGCGCCACCGCATGCTCGGCTCGATGCCGCGGATCAGCACCACGTCGCGTTCGGCGCCGGGCGGGCTGGCCACCATGAACCTCGTGGTCGGCCACTCGATCTTGCGGGTCTCACCTTCGGCCATGGTGACGGTGGGCCGGCTGACCTGGAAGTCGTAGAAATCCTCGGGGTCGATGCTGGTGACCTCGCGGGCCTCCCAGACCTGTTCGAGGTGTTCCACGGCCGCGGTCGAAGCGTCCGCCGCGTCGTTCCAGCCCTCGAAGGCGGCGATGGCCACGGGGGAGCGGAGCAGCGGAAGGCCGTCGAACTCAGTCATGGGAGACAGCCTACGTGCGAGGCCTGGCAGGCACCCGTCGGCGTGCTCGGTGTGCCGCGGCACGGCCTTTCCCGGTGTCCACCCCCGGAAACGGAGGAATGTGAGCATAATCCGCATATGGCAGACCACGGACGGCGCATCAGCCACGAGGACAACGCCGCCCGCGCCACCGGTGCCGACCGCACCGGCCGGCACGGCATACCCGGTGAAGGTGTTCCCGGGGCCGGCCATGTCAGTTACGTCCTGGGCCCCACCGACGACACGATCAGCTTCATCCAGGCGCGCGGCATGTTCTACGTGACCACGCTCTGGGTGCTGGCCGCCTGCTGGGTGCCCATGCTCGCGATCACCGTGCTGCTCAAGATGGCCGCCGGTTATCGGCCCGCCGCCGGCGACATCGTGCTCTACGCCGAAGCCACGCTGATCGTCCCGGCCGTGGTGGCGGCCCTGGTCCTGTTGCTGTTCTGGCGCCGGCTCGGCTGGCTGCACACGTCCGTGCACGGCATCGACTTCGCCGCCACCGGGCGCCGGCCGGTGCATCTGCCCTGGTCCGGGATCGCTTCGGTGGCGCTGCACGGCCGGGGGCCGTTCACCGAGCTGGTGATCACGCCGGTCGGCGTGGACTACGTCACCGTGCTGCCCGGACGGGGCGGTGCACCACGGGTGCGCAGGCGGGGCACCGAGACCGCGTACGTCGTCGACGTCGGCCTGATGTCTCCCGGCCCCGAGGTGCTCATCGCGGAGCTGCACCGCCGGATCCCCAGCAAGGTCTGAGAACGACCCGAACAAAGCTTGACACCTTCCGGGGCCCGGTCTAGCTTTTAACCGATCCGTTAATTAACCGGAGGGTTAAATGCCCGATCGGCTCAGCGTCATCTTCGCGGCCCTCGCCGACCCCACCCGCCGCGCCATCCTCGCGCGGCTCGCCGAGGGCGAGGCGACCGTGAACGAGCTCGCCGAGCCGTTCGCCATCAGCCTCCCCGCGATCTCCCGGCACCTGAAGGTCCTGGAGAACGCGGGCCTCATCTCGCGCAGCCGCTCCGCCCAATGGCGATCCAGCCGTCTGGAGGCCGAGCCGCTGCGCGAGGCCACCGCGTGGATGGAGCGGTACCGCCGCTTCTGGGACGACAACTTCACCCGCCTGGACGCGCACCTCAAGCGCCTGCAGGACGGCGAACCCCCGAGCTGAACCGGCCCGGCCGGTCACGACCAAGGAGAGCACATGACCGATCTCGTCATCACCCGTGTCTTCGACGCACCCCGCGCGCTGGTCTACCGCGCGTTCACCGACCCCGACCAGCTCGCCGCCTGGTTCGGGCCGGTCGGCTGGAGCGTGCCCCGCGACTCCGTCGACATCGACCTGCGCGTCGGCGGCCACCAGCGCTTCACCATGGTCAACGACGAGGACCCGGCGATGAGCTCACCGCAGAACGCCACCTTCACCGAGGTGATCGAGAACGAGCTGCTGGTCGGCGAGGAGTCCGTCGCCCACATCCCCGAGTTCGGCGCCGAGCGGCTGCGCCTGCGCATCGAGTTCCACGACGAACCGGACGGCCGCACCCGCCTGGTCCTCACCCAGAGCCCGTTCCCGGAGGCGATGGCCGACGGCGCCCGCGAAGGCTGGGGCTCCAGCTTCACCAAGCTCGACAAGATCCTGAGCTGACTGCTCCAACCCCTTTTGTCGTACGAACGACGTTCGTCCCCGCCGAATCCAAACCGTCCCGGGCCTACCCGGCGACCTGCTGCAACTCCAGGCCGCAGCGCCCGCATCCGGGCTGGAGCGGTCCACAACCCACCCGCCGCTCCGCGCCGCAACCCACCCCGCCGCTCCGCGCCGCAACCCACCCCGCCGCTCCGCGCCGCAACCCCCACCCGCCGCTCCGCGCCGCAACCCCCACCCCGGCGCTCCGCGCCGCAACCCACCCCGGCGCTCCGCGCCACGAACCCACAAGCGTGTGAAGTTCGGGTCCGTATCGGACCCGAACTTCACACACTTGGTTGGCTCTCGCCGCACGGCCGCACGGCCGCACGGCGGCACGGCCGCACGGCGGCGTTGCTTGCGCCGGCCGCGGCGGCGTTGCCTGCGCCGCCCGTGGCGCTTGCGCCCGTCCAGCGGCGCCTGCGCCGCCCGTGGCGCTTGCGCCCGTCCAGCGGCGCCTGCGCCGCCCGTGGCGCTTGCGCCCGTCCAGCGGCG
>NZ_JBVYOQ010000052.1:0-23346 GCF_056134165.1 Actinoplanes sp. 13
CCCCCCCCCCCCCCCCCCCCCCCCCCCCCCCCCCCCCCCCCCCCCCCCCCCCCTTGTCCCCCCCCCCCCCCCCCCCCCCCCCCCCCCCCCCCCCCCCCCGGGTCCCTCAGGTTCTCAGCAGGACAGGTTGCCGCCCGGGGCGACGCCCAGGATGCCGGTGAACCGGTTGTACGCGGTGATCCGGCTCTGCACCTGGGCGGGGTTCCCGCCGTTGCACTCCAGCGAGCCGTTGATGCTGCGGATCGTCTCGCCGAAGCCGCGGCCGTTGACCATGGCGTCGTGCGCGGTCATCGTGCCCGGGCCGCGCTGGGTCATCCAGTACCAGACGGCGGTCTGGTACGCGACCGACGACTCGTTCTTGACCCGGTCCGGGTTGTTGAGCAGGTCGATGCCGAGCGCGTCACCGGCCGCCTTGTAGTTGAAGTTCCAGCTCAGCTGGATCGGCCCGCGACCGTGGTACGCGCTCTGCCCGGCCGGGCAGCCGTACGGCTGGTTCCGGTCGCAGTAGTGCGGCCAGTTCGCCTGGTTGATCTCCTCGACGTAGACCAGGCCACCGGACTCGTGGTTGATGTTCGCCAGGAAGGCCGCGGCCTCCTGCTTGCGGACCGTGTCGCTGCCGGTCTTCGTGAACGCCGGGAACTTCTTGATCGCGTCGAGCAGGCCGGCGTACGAGTAGAACGGGATCCGGTTCGGGAACATCTGGTTGAACTGCGCCTCGCTGACCGGGAATCCGCCGGAGTTGGCGGGCGGCGGCGTGGTCGGGTTGGTGCCACCACCGGAGCAGGCGTACGGCGACCAGTACCAGGTGCTGATGACCGGGTCGTACCCCGGGTTCTCGTGCGTCGCCCGGTAGTACTGCCCGTTGGTGTACCGCACGATCGAGCCCGCGGCGTAGAACTGGCCGGCCACCCAGTTCGGGTGGTTGCAGTTGTTCGTGGCCGGCGGCGGGTTGGTGGTGCCGCCGCCACCGTCGCAGGCGCCGTTGTCGTTCCACACACCGGTGCCGCCGGTGCTCGGCGTCTCGCCCTGGGTCCACCACTTCGCGGTCCAGTTGCGCCCGTTGTGCGAGGCGCGCTGGCCACCGGTGTAGACGGCCGAGTTGTTGTACGCCGCGACGCAGGCCTCGGCGGCGTTCGACGCGGTCATCGGCAGGATGGCCGCGGCGGCGCCGGCCACGGCGACGCTGACCGCGGCCAGGATCGACAAAAGACGTTTTCTGGGCATGGCTCACCTTCCGTACGTCGCAGGACGCACTGGAACGAGGGGGATGAAGGTGACATCGACTCAACTAGATGCCCAAGGTCAAGTCAATGCTATCTGTTAAGAAACTTCAAGAATCATCCGGCTCGGGCGGAGAGACGAGTGGACCCCCTGCGGGCGGCACCGATCGCAGCGACATGCCTGGCATCGCTGATGCACGAGAGAAGGGCCGGAGCATCGCGCTCCGGCCCTTCTCTCGTGCAGCGAGGCGTCAGTCCACCACCGAGCGGCTCAATCCTTCCCGGACCGCGGCGCCGAGGTCGGCCGCGGAAGCAACGGCCGGCACGGCCAGGTCGTCCGACAGGTGCAGAAAGGTGTTTCCCCGTTGCCGGTTGGGATTGCGGGTGGGCGTGACGTAATAGCCGCCGTCACTCTCCCGCCCGACGTGGACGGCCCGCGCGTCCCGGCCGAACGCGGTGAACGAGGAGGCGCCGGCCGCGACCAGAAGCGGTCGCAGCGCCGTCTCGCTCTCCTCGGCCGCGGTGTCCACCGGCTCTTCGCCGGCGCTCAGGCCCTCCTCGATCAGCGCTCCGAGCTCCGCGTCGGGAACCTCCGCCGCAACCGTCCGGTACCAGCCGTTCACGACCGACCAACCCTGGCGGTTACGGGAGAAGCCCGACGCCCACAGCCGGCCGTCGGCGCGTTGGTACAGCATCAGCGTCCCGCTCATCGCACCACCACGTACCTCACATCGATCCCCCGGTTGGCGCCGTAGCGGTAGGCGTCGACCATGGCCGCGTACTGGTGTTGCTTCACCGTACCGGAGGGGATGCCGATGATCAGTTCCTTGCTCTTGATGTCGCGCTTGTCGATGACCAGCCCGCCGAACGTCTCACCGTTCCAGCGCTCCAGAGCGCGAACCTCCGAACGCAACCTCCCCTGCAACTGGCCGTAGTTCAGCAGGCTGTATTCGAGGTCGTGCGATTTGACGCTGATCGCCTTTCCCGCCTCGGGGACCCAGGAGTCGATACCCGGGTTGTTGGAGGCCGGGAGGTTGGGCAGCTTCAGCTCCTCGATGATCTTGCCCTCGACCATGTAGCCCCGGTTGCCGTGCCCCTTGCCCGGCAGGTCCCAGTAGCGCCGGCCCTCCTTCACCTCGTCGAGGTACTTGCCGATCCGGAGCGCGGTCAGCAGGGAGCCGACCGCCGAGGCGCCGGCGCTGGCCACCTTGCCGCCGGGAACCGCGTCCACCGCGGTGAACCCGCAGGCCACCTTGTCCCCGCCGGCGCAGTCCGGCGCGTCCGAGAACGGCACGAAGGAGAGCCAGAACGCCAGGTAGCCGTCCTTGCACAGATCCTTCGGCACGCAGGAGACCGGGATCGGCGTCGACGCGGGCCGCGGGGACGGCGTCGCACCCGGACCGGGCTGCGGGGAGCCGCCGCCCGGGCCGCCGCTGGGACCGGGGTTCGGCGTCGGCGTCGGCGTTCCGCCGCCACCGCCGGTGGGATGGCCGCCACCGCCGCCACCGTCCTCCTTCGGGAACATCAAGCCGGTGGGGTCGCTGTAGGTCACCGGGTTGTTGTTGGAGTACGCGTAGGCGTTCCACTGCTGCGGGTCGCTCAGGTCCTGCAGCGGGTCGACCGAGATGAACCGACCGGCGACCGGGTCGTACTCGCGGGCGCCGAGGTGCGTCAGACCGGTCCGGTCGACGGTGCCTCCGACGAAGCCCCGGTTGTTGGGCCACGCCCCCGCGGTAGCGCCGCGCGAGGTGCCGTACGGCGTCTGCCGGCGGATGGTCGCCTGCTGGTTCGCCGCGTTGACCGCGACCGCCGCGGTGCCCTGGTGGTCGGGCGCCGTCCAGGTCAGACCGGCGGCGGTACGCGAGCCGATCGTCGTACCGGCGTAGCTGTAGTACCGCGTGCACGACGTCGTGGCGGTGGCGGCGTCGTACCGGATCTCCTGGTCCGGCAGGAACAGGGTGCGCCCGGCCGGGTCCCGCTGGATCAGCCGGTTCCCGTCGGCGTCGTACAGATAGGTGGTCTTCCCGGTGCCGTCGGTGGCCGTCTCGAGATGGCCCTCGGCGTCCCAGGTCAGGGTCTGCATGCCGGCCGACGCGGCGGGCCGGGTCAGCGTGTTGCCGGTCGCGTCGTACGACCAGCTGCCGGTGCGGGCGCCGGTCGTGCCGGTGACCGCGTGCGGGCGCACCGAGGTGGCGCCGGAGGCCGGGTGGGTGTAATCGGTCACGGCGTCGCCCGAGGTCGTGTGCACGACCTCCTTCTTCCGGTTGCCGATCTTGTCGAACTGCCAGCTGTGCCAGTACGGCGCCGGCCCGCCCAGCGCCGACGCGGACGGGGCGGCGGCACAGTCACCGTTCGCCGGCGTCCACGCCTCGGTCAGCCGGAGCAGGTGGTCGCTGGTGAAGCACTGGGTGTCGTCGACCGGGTCCGGCGCGGTGTCGGCCGCCTTGGTGATGGTGCCGGCGTCGCTGTGGGTGTACGTCGTGTCGGCCAGGACGTACGGCGCCACCTGGTCCCGGTCGGCGCGGATCCCGGTCACCCGGCCGGTGTCCAACTCCCGGCTGTACTTGACGTAGACCCGGCCGCCCTCACCGGTGCCGGTGTAGAGCTTCGTCTGGTCGAGTTCGCCGAGGGCGTTGTGATCGGTCCCGACCACGTACGGCTGGTTCACCGTCCCGTACAGGCTCTCCACCGTGGTGGGCAGGCCGTGCGCGTCGTAGCCGAAGGTCAGCGTCTCCGGCTGCAGGCCGGTGCCGACGCCCGGGATGCTGCGCGTCCTGAGGCTGCCGTCGACGTTGTAGGTGTTGGTGTAGTTGTAGGTGCCGGCCAGCCCGGTCTCGCTCTCCGGGACGATCACCTGGGTGGTCGTCGGCTGGTAGTCGTCGTCGTAACCGAGCACCTTCACCTGGTACGGCGCGGACCCGACGAACCTCGTCGACTGGGACAGCTTGCCCACGGCGACGGTGTCGTAGATCCACTGGGCGCGCATGAACCCGCTGAGCGAGTCGTCGTACGCGGCACGCCGGCGGCCGAGCAGGTCGTACTGGTAGGCGATCTTCTCGCCCCGCGCGTCGGTCGAGGTGAGGATGTTGCCCGCGTTGTCGTGGGTGTACGTGGTGACGCCCTTGTCCGGGTCGTCCACCTCGATCTCCCGGCCCCGGAGATCGAATGTGTAGGTCCAGTCGTTGCCCAGCGTGTCGGCGACCTTCGTCCGGTTGCCGCGCCGGTCGTAGGCGTAGGTGGTGGCGTCCCAGGTGCCCGCGGTGTGCGGGGTCGGCGCCGCACCGTGGTACTGCCGCAGCTCGACGGTGCGGTCCCGGGCGTCGATGAGCGTGGAGGTCGCGGTGCCGCCGGACGGCGGGGTGACGTCGGTGCGGTCGCCGCCGTACGCGGTGGTGGTGCGCCAGCGCTCGAAGCCGTACGGCTGGAAGACCTTGGCGATCTCCCGGCCGGCGCCGTCGTAGACGGTCCGGTTCTGCTTCGGCACGAACGCCCGGTCCACGGTGGCCAGCAGTGTGCCGCCGGCGCTGCCGCCGGTGTGGTACTCCCCGAAGCTCAGCCGGGCCCGCCCCGCGCTGTCGTAGAACGACTCGGTGATGATCCGGCCGCCGGCCGGCGACGGCGCCTGGGTCTGCCGCTGCCGCAACATGCCGTCGTAGAGCGTGTACGACGTGACGTAGCCGGCCGCCTTCAAGGTGGACGAGGTGACCACCGACGGGGTGTCGGCGTTGATGTCGTACGCGTACTTCAGGTTCGCCGTGTCGGTCCCCTTGGCCCGGCCCGGCATCCACACCGAGGTGAGCCGGCCCAGCGGGTCGTACGCGGTGTCGGTGCGTTTGCCGTTGGCGTCGACCGTCGCGACCGTGGTGCCCCACGCCGCCTCGATCGTGTTCCGCGTCTCGAACAGCAGCGGGTTCCTGGTCACCGTCGCGGTGACCGGCGCGTCCGCCGCCGGCGTGTACGCCGTCGTGCTGACGCCGCCCAGCGCGTCGGTGGCCGTCAGCGGCCGGCCGTGCACGTCGTAGCTGGTCCGGCCGGTCGTGACGAACGTCGGCGCGCCGTTGTTCCAGGCCGACATCGCCTGGTTCTGGGTGGCCAGACCCCGGCTCGGGGTGGCCTCGAACGCCTGGTTGTCGTACGAGATCCGATTCTCCCCGATCACGTCGGCCTCGGCCGGCGTCCCGGAGGTGGCGGCGCACGCCACCCCGTACTCCTGGGTCCGGTGCACCCGGTCCATCACCCACGACGTGGCGTTGCGCGGCGTGAAGTCGACCTTGGTGCACTTCTCGTCACCGGCGACGCCGTCCCGGCCCAGGTCCTCGATCTGAACCGCCATGCCGTGGTCGTCGTAGGTGGTGACCTGCTTGGTGACCCGCTCACCGCGGCCGCCGTCGAGGGTGACGTGGTTGGTGGTGGTGCCGACATCGACGTACCGGGCGGTCACCGTGTCGCCGTTGATGGTGCGGGTGGCCGTCGGCTCCGACGCCCACGGCGTGTTCACCTCGCGGGACACCACGGCCCCGCCGGGCCCGTTGTGGACCTTCGTCTCGCGCACTTCGCCGGCGAACCAGTCCTGGTCGGCGATGCCGTCGACACTCACCGTCCGGGTGCCGCCGGAGGCGTTGAGCCGGTCGCCGTGCATGCCGCGGAAGTAGCGGGTCTCGGTGTAGGTCTGCTCCCCCGCGTCACCGGTGGTCACGCCGACCCGGCCGTAGCCGCGGTAGTCCGACCAGGTCTTGAACTTCTTCTTGGTCAGCCCGTCGTCGTCGCTGTAGTGCCACGCGGCGCCGTCGTGGTAGTCGTACTTGTGAGCCACCCGCGGGCTGCCGTTCGGTGGCGCACCGCCGGTGTTGTCGTTCTCGTAGATGTTCGTCACGACGTACTTGTTGAACCAGTCGGTGACCGGCTCCTCGTAGCCGTCCGGCACCCACTTCACCGGGTAACAGCGGGTGGTGTTGCTCTCCGGCGCCGGCTTCGCGCCGCCGGCCGCGCAGTCCTGCGCCGAGTACACGACGCTGACCGAGCCGCCGGTCTCGTTGCGGATGCGGGAGATGCGCATCCAGTTCATGGCCAGGGCGAAGTCGCCGGTGCGGTCCACCCGGTTCGGCATCTGGACGGGCGTGAACTCGACGTCCGGCATGGTGGCGGTGCCGCCGACCAGACCGGTGTGCGACAGCTCCGACAGCCACAGGCCGGCCCGGGTGCCGTCACCGGGGTCCGGGAAGGTGTGCGTCAGCGTCCACCGGTCGACGTTGCGGTAACCGTCGCCGGACCGGAGCTGGGTGGTCACCGCAGCGAGCCGCTTGGTGGTCCAGAAGGTCGGCGACGCGTTGTCCTCGCACTCGTCCCCGGTGCACTCCTGGTCCCAGGGCACATCCGGCCAGCGGCCCGCGGTGTGCTGGTCGCACTCGTTCAGGCAGCGGTCCGCGACGGCGAAGTCGACCCGCATCGGGGCCGGCGTGTTGTGCACCGAGTCGATGCCGCTGATCCGCCGGGTGCCGTAGTCGATCCGGTTCAGCCAGGATTCGCGGTCGTAGGACGCGGCGTCCTCGGTGTCGATGTTCCGGGCGTACTTGTTGGTCTCCTTGACGTACCAGTACGACATGGAGTTGCCGGACAGGTCGATGACGTAGTCCAGGTTCCACCGCCAGGCCTGCACGCAGTCGGAGTCCTCGAACTTCTCGGCGTGGCACTGGTCGCCGGGGTCGTTGCCGAACACCGGGACGGTCAGCACCGCGTTGGTCACCGGCTTGTTCGCGGTCCAGCCGGGCAGCCGGTGCGCGCCGAACCAGTACTGGATGCCGTCGGTGGTGGTGACCACCCAGTACTCGCCGTTGTTGTCGCCGTTGGTGGCGCCGGTCCGGCGCTCGACCCGGGTGCCGTCGTCGTTGCGCAGGTGCCAGCGCTTCTCGGTGGCGTTGTAGAGCAGTTCACCGGAGTGCCCGTCGAACGCCAGGGTGGCGTTGTCGGTCTCCCAGCAGAGGTCGCCGGTCTCCTCGTCGTTGTTCGCGTCCCCGTTCATGTCCTGCGAGCAGGAGACGTAGCGCCGCTCGATGAACCCGCCCGACGCGGCCTCGAAACCCTCACCGGCCCAGGACGGCTGGCTGTTGGTGGCGGCGTGCCGGCCGTCGACCGACTGCGAGGAGTAGGACAGGCCGACCCGCGGCGTGGGGCCGTTCAGCGACGGCGGCACCCGCATCGGGTACGACCAGTCGAACGAGCCGGTGTTGCCGCCGGCCGACCAGCTGGACGACGCGCTCAGCGTGCTCGCCTTGTAGTCACCGGCCGGTCCGGACGGTGCCGCGGTAGCCGCCACCAGCGTGGAGGCACTCGCCAGCGAGACGTCGGCGGAGACCGTCCGCGCGGCCAGGTCGTTGTCGGACTTCAGCGGGGCGGCGGCGCACTCGTCCCGGTCCGGTGTGGTCAGCGCACAGCCGGGCAGCGTGACCAGGCGCAGGCGGGAGGACCAGTCAGCGCCGTACGCGGTGGCGAACGACCGGTAGTCGACGGTGACCTTGGACGTGCCGTCGGCGCGGCCCAGGCGCATCAGCAGGCCGCGGACGCCGGCCCGCTCGGTGGTCGCCCGGTCGAGTATCTCCACGCGCACCCGGAGCGGCGCCACCTGCCTCGCGGTGGCGTTCGAGTGCTCTACGCGTACCGGAAGATCCGTTTTGTCACCCATCGACACCGCGGCTCTCGGCCAGACCGGCTCGGGCCTCGCCGTGGCCGACGGCAACTCCTTCGGCCGGGGCTCCGGGGAGATCTCGGCGGCTTTCACCGGCACGTCGGGCACCGGCTGGGCAGTCTGCGGGGTGTACGGCTTCGTCGCGGCCGCCGCCGCAGCGGCAGGAACCTGGTTGCCGCCGGCCAACAGGGTCACGGCGAGCATCGCGGCGGTGAGTGTGCGCGGTTCGAGCAGGGATCTTCTGGCGGGTGCGTACGGGTTCACCCGGGCTCCTCTTGAGCAGGAGGGACTGAGGGCCGGGGAGAACCCCGGCCCGCACAGCTGGATCAGTTGGTGGTGACCGGCTCGAACCGGAGGCTGACCCCCGGCCGCAGGCTTGGCACCCGGTCGGAGTAGAGCAGGTATGTCGGGTTGTCCTGGTGCTGCGGGCCGATCAGGGCCGCCCCACCGCGCCGGAGGAAGTTCCCGTCGGTGGCCGGATAGACGAAGGTCATTCCGCCCGCCTCGTCGAAGATCGCCTGGAAGGTGATCCGGACATCGGTGTCGGTGACGTGCCGGACGTTGCGCCACTCGAGCACGTACTGCCGGTTCGGGGCGGTGCCCCGGACCTCGGCGCGGATGTTGTTCTCCGGGTCCGAGACCCACGCCCCGGAGAGGACGTTGACCACGGCGTTGTCGAACTTGATCGTGCCGTCGGTCCGCAATGTGGCCTGGGTACTCGCCTGGCCGTAGATCTTCAGCGGGAACGGCAGGGTGTAGATGACGCCGTTGTTCGTGCCCCACCACCGGTGCTTGTCCGCGCCCAGCGGTTGGTAGGCGGCCGTGGTCTCGGTGACTTTGTAGGCCGTGTGGTCCGCGGCGAACCGCTGGGCGAAGTCAACCTGCTGCGGATGGGCGCCGAGCACCACGGTCCGCGCCGAGGACCCGGCGCACTCACCGGCCGCGATGGTGGTCACCACCGAGTACGTCCTGGTCGGCAGCGAGGCGAACGCATAGCCACCGTCCGCTCCGGTGACCGTGCTGCGCCCCGCGACGGAGACCGCGGCGCCGGCCACCGGCTCATCCATGCAGGTGACCGTTCCGGTGATCGAGTTGGCCGGCGGGGCCTTCGGAGCGAAGTGGATACCGAGGCCGTTGTGGAGCAGGTCGGCCTGGTGCAGGTACTGGAACGCCGCCGTGCCGCTGGTGTCCTCGACGCCGACCGTGCCGTAGTCGCCCCGCTCCAGCCGGCTGTCGTCGATACCGTCGTAGGCGAACGTGAAGCCGCCGCCCTCGGTGAAGATGATCTCGAACGAGACCCTTCGCTGCTCGTCGTCGTAGGCCAGCACGTTGCGCCATTCCACGATCCACTGCCGGTTCGGCGCGGCGCCGGTGACCTTGGTGGCGATCGCCGCGGCGTCGTCGACCACCCAGTCGCCCCAGAAGGGATAGATGGCGCCGTTCGGCGAGTCAGCCTGTGCACTGCCGTAGTCGTCGGGGTCGGTCGGTGACGGGATGGAGCGCGGGAGCGCGGTTCCCCAGACCTCCTCGGCGTTGACGGTGAGGTAACCGTTCGGGTTGATCCACGGAGTAGTCGTCACCTCGCCGTACACGTTGATCGGGAACGGCGCGGTCAACTTCCACATCGCCTCGTCCGCTTTCCAGTCGTGCACGGTGTCACCCGGTACGAACTGCTGCGACGTGACGGTGCAGGTGTGGAACGGATCGGCGTCCTGGTTCAGCGAGAGGTCCACCTTCGCGTCACCGTCGGCCTGGAAGTGCTTGACAGTGGCGAACTGGCCTGCGCACCGGTCGTCGCCCCGGGACGCCATCAGCAGGTACTCGCCCGGCGCGACGTCGGCGATCTGGTAGCTGCCGTCCGCGCCGGTGGTCGCCGTCCGGCCGCTGGGGTGCAGCGTGATCGTGCTGCCGGCGACCGGCTCGGCGGTGATCGCCTCGGTGAGGATGCCGGTGACGGTCGCCGGCGGCGCCGGCGTGTAAGTGATGGAGCTGTTCCCGGTGAGCAGCGGCTGGTGACTGCTGTAGAGCTGAGTCCGCTCCCAGGAGGTGGTCTCCAGGGCCACCCAGGCCGAGTCGCCCTTCTGCTCGTCAGTGGTCATCGCGCCGTAGTGGAACGCGACCCGGCCGTCCTCGTGCAGCACGGCCTCCACCGAGACGCGCTCACCGTTGTCCAGGAGACCGTTGCGCCACTCGACCACGAAGGACCGGTTCGGCGCGGTGCCCACCAGCTGGGTGTACACCCCGCCCGACGCGTCGGTCGCGAGCCCCGCGAACGGAGCGGCCCCGCCCCCGGCGAAGTTGACCCGCCCGTTGGACCACACGGTGGCCGTGGTGCCCGTACGCCCGTAGAAGTGCATCGGGAAGGGAAGGTCGATGTCGAGCTTCTCGTACTCGCCGGTCAGCGGCAGCTTGGTGCCGGCCGCGATGTAACCGCCGGCTCCGACCGCGCACAGGTAACCCATTTCCCCGTACGCCGGACCCAGCTGCAGGTCCTGCGCCGTGTCCGCGTAGAGCTCGACCTGAGCCTCCGCCCGGTGCCCGCACTGGGACCCCTGCACGCTGGTGACTGTGTAGCTGTCGGCGGCCACGCCCTGGAAGGAGTACGTGCCGTCGGCCGCCGTCGTCGCCGTCATCCCACTGGGGTCGAGGGCGACCGTGGCACCGGAGACCGCCGCGCCGGAGGCGTTGGTCAGCCTGCCGGTGAGGTTGAAGACCTCCAGCTCGATGGCGTCCGGCCGGGTGAAGACGACCGCCTGGTTGTCCGCCAGGACCGGGTCGCCGGCGGAGTACGAGTACCCGTCGTCACCGGTCGGCGCCTCGATGCCGACCAGGGCGTTGTCGCCCTTCTCGGCCGCGGTGTCCAGCCCGCTGTAGTTGGTCGTCACCGACCCGTCCGGGCCGAGCGTCACCGAGAAGCTGAGCCGCTGCGCGGTGTTGCCCTTGCGGTGCACGTTGCGCCACTCGATCAGCACCGGCCCGGTGCCGTTCATCGTGGTGCGCACGCTCGCCGACGAGTCGACCACCAGGTCGTCCCAGAACGGTGCGACGACCGCGTTCGGCTCGGCGGCCGCGATCAGGTCGCCGGCACCGGTGTACGGGAAGGACCGGCCCGGGTCGGTGAAGGAGAGCAGGCCGTTGGTGTCCACCCATGCCTTGCGGTACGCCCCGCCGTAGAACGGGAACGCGAACGGCAGCGTCACGGTGGTCACCGCGTCGTCACCGGTCAGCGGCAGCAGCGTGGTCGCGGGCGCGAACGTGGTGGCCCGCTCGGCGCAGACGTGCCCAAGCACGTCGGTCCGGCGGAACAGGTACAGGTCCAGGTTGAGGCCCTGTCCGTCGATCAAGTACGACTGGCTGCCCGCCATGCCGCACCGGCCGCCGAACGCCGCGCTCACCGTGTAGGTGCCGCGCGGGATGTTGGCGAACACATAGCCGCCGTCCGCGTCGGTGGTGGCGGTGTAGCCGCCGGGCTGCAGCGTGACCGTCGCCCCGACCGAGCCGGCCCAGCTGTCGGCGTCCAGCACCGAGCCGGAGAGGCTGCCGCCGGGCAGCACGGTGAACTGTTCGCGGTTCATCGGCCCGGAACGGGCCCCGGTGTCGGCGACCACGTAGATCTGGCGCTCACCGGTCTGCGCCCCGACGTTCACGGTGACCGTCGCGGTGCCGCCCGGGGTGCCGGCGTTGACGACGGTGCCCAGGCCGGTCCCGTCCACGCTGTACTTGAACCGGGTGACGTTGGTGTCCCCGCCGGCGTCGAACTTGACCGCCAGCGTGCCACCGGCCGAGGCCTGATCCCCGTTCGGGAAGGTGATCGCCGGCTGCTGGGGCACCGCCAGCTCGGCGATCCGGGCCGCGGTCTCCGCGTAGCTGTAGATGCGGACGTCGTCGACCTGGCCGCGCCACCTGCCGTCGTCCGCGCCGTTCCACTTGTGCTTGCCGATCAGCAGCGGACCGGTTCCGTGGAAGTGTCCGGGGCCGGCCGGCTGGTGGGTCTGGGCGACGCCGTTCACATAGAGGACCAGTCGTTTGGTCGTGGCGTTGTAGACACCGGCCAGGTGAGTCCACTTGTTCGCCACGGCGAGCGAGTCCGACCAGGTGGCGACGGTCACCGCGTTGTCCGCGTCAGCGGTGGCGAGGGAGAAGACCCACTTCTTGTTGTGGCCGGCGAAGCCGAGCCGGAACGAGTGCACCCGGTTGCCGGTGCCGGCGAACGCGGACGGCTGCCCGCCGTCGGTCAAGTCGTTGAGTTTCACCCAGGCCGCGACGGTGTAGGTGCCGTCGGTGCGCACCGTGGTGGCCGCCCCGGTGTCCGGGTGCGGATAGGTCGCCGGACCCGGGGTGGAGGCGAACCCGGTGCCGCCGTCGAACGCGACGGCGCGGCCGACGTTGCCGCGGCCGGCCACCCGGGCGGCGTTGCCGTTGAGGGTGGCGGTGTTGTTGTGCCCGCTGACGTCGGTAGTAGTGCTCCCGGACGGCTCGTCGAAGGTCCACTCGGCCGCCGGGCCGGTGCCGGCCCGCACCGTGAACGCGTAGGTGGACGGCTGGGCCGAGAACCGGCCGGCCCGGTCCTTGGTCCACACCCGCAGCGTGTTGATGCCGTCCTTGACCGGCTTGAGGGTGATCGTGGCGCTGCCGTCGGCGTTGCGCGGCTGCGGCTTCGACGCCAGCTGCTCACCGGAGTCCAGCGTCCAGGCATAACCGGTCACGTCCGTGAGCCGGGAAGTCGGCGCGGCCACCCGGAAGGTGCCCTGCAGGCCGACGCCGCCGCTCGGGCTCGTCGCCGAGTAGTCGGTCGACGTGATCGGGCCGGGGTTCGGTGGTGGCGTCTTGTCGACGGTGAACTCGCACGTGCCGGACCAGGTCTCAGCGGTGCCGTCCGAGGTCTTGGCCTGCCAGACGTAGGTCAGCCCGTCGGTCAGCCTGCCGTTGGGCACGGTGCCGGTGACGGTGGCCTTGTTGCCGTTGGACTGCTGCACCCGGTTGCTCTCGCTGCGGGCGCCACCGTCCTTGTTCCACCAGTAGAAGTAGGTGGTCAGGCTGGACGGCGCGTCCGGGTCCTGCTGGTACCCGGTCAGCTTCACGTCGGTGGTCCACAGCACGTACGGCCGGGTCGCCCCGGTGACGCAGGCCTGACCGTCCGACCTACGGCTGGACAGGGCGGCCGGCGCCTGGTTGTACGTCACCGACAGGCGCGCCGTGGACGGCTTGAACCGCTTCCACTGGTTGAGCGTGCCCTCGTTGACCGCGCGCAGGCCCAGGGTCACCGTCTTCGCGCCGCTGGTCACCATGTTGGTCACGTTGAACTCGATGGTGCCCGGCCCCTTGCAGCCGTGCACCGCGCCGTACTTGCGGTTGCCGTTGGTCTGCGCGGTGTACGAGCCGTACCACGTGGGCTGGTTGTTCCAGGTGGTCGACGAGGAGATGCCGCCGGTCTTCCACACCTTCGCGTTGGAGGCCGGGCTGCACGTCCACGACCACTTCTGCTCGATCGAGAACTGCGCCTTGGAGACCTTGCCCTTGACCTTGCTGGTGTCCATACGGAAGAACGACCGGATGATGTGGTCGGAACAGCCGGAGCAGTCCTCGGTGCGGCCGGCGCCCGCGGACCCGAAGTTCCCCCCGTCGGTCAGCGCCGAGGTGTTCTGCCAGAACGACTTCGTCTTGTACTTGCTCCACACCGAGGTCCAGGCGTTGCCGGAGATGCTGCCGGTCACCGACGGGTCGATGTAGACCGGGAACTTCGTGCGCGGGCTGGTCAGCATTGTGCGGTCCGGCGTCACCGTCACCGTGCCGCCGGCGACCTTCAGCGGCATCACCGCACGGGTCGACCGCTCTCCCTGCACCGGCTGGTCAGCGGGGGCCTCAGCCGGCGGCCCCGATGCCTCGACCGCCTCGGTGGAGTCCCACATCACCGGCGCCGGCGCGGTGAACGCCTCCGCGCCGGTCGAGTCCTGCGCCCGGAGTCCCCCGGCCGGGGTGGCCGCCACCTTGACACCCTTGGTGGTCAGGCCGAACTTGAGTGACTTCAGCTTCGGGTTGGCCGCCGCCTCGGGCGTGCGCACCACGAGGACCTCGGAGAAGCCGGTCGCCGACGCGGTCACCCGCAGGTCCACGTCGGGAAGCACGTTGCGGTAGACGGCGGTGTCGCCCTTGAGGTCGGGCTTCGGCAGCTTCGACGGCCACCGCAGCGACACCTCCTTCGCACCGCTGCCCAACCGGCCGACCAGGGAGTCCCCACCACCGGAGAACGTCATCGGCAGCACCGCGGCCCGCGGCGCGACACCGTCCGCCACGCGCTTGAGCCTGGTGTCGACCGGCACCCAGCTCTTGCCCTGCCGGACCCGCTGCGGCTCGACGCTCTGCTCGAGCGTGCTGGTGCCGTCGGTGTTCACGAAGACCTGCGAGTACTCCGTACGCTCGGCGAGGTTCTCCACCGGCGCCCTGCAGATCTCGGCCATCCGCTTCGCCGCGGCCGCATCGGCCTGCTCCCGCTCGCACGCGGGTGGCGGAGCCGGCGCCGCCGTCGCGGGCGGAGCGAAGCCCACCAGAACCAGTCCCGCCGTCACCAGCACGGCCGTTGCCGCAGCCAGAGCACGCCGGTACAGCGGCACGCCGAAAGCGCCCATCACCGTTTCCCCCGTAGTCACGATGTCACTGGTCGTGGACTGTAAAGAAACAAGATCACCGATGTAAAGGCAAGGACGGCAGTGACGAACACCCATACGTCACCGCGCGCAGCACTCGCCCGCATCGTGCGAGAAGAAAGCCGCAGAACCGTGAGATTCCCCGTCACTGGTCGTGATCGACGATGGGGGAAGTAACAAATAGGGCGGTCGCTACCCGGCGCCGGCAGGCGGCGCTGGATGGCGCATCCGCAGAACGTCACGCAGCAGCATCCCGTTCATCAGCATCGAGGTCTCGAAGGGATCCAACCGATACTTGGGCAGAATCGCCTGCCGCGCCCTGCCCAGCGGGAGAATCGTGCTCCAGACGAGACCCACCCCGAGGGCCGCCACGGGGAACGTCACCAGGAGACTGGTCAGGCTCACCACGCGGGGCGCGCCGACGAGGTGCAGACCGGCGCCCAGCAGGACCGGCACCGGCGCCAGCGCCAGCAGCCGAAGTCCCCAGACCGCTCGGCGGTAAGCCGGGGTTCGCCGTAGCCGGTCCCGGTCCTCCGCTGAGATCACCCCCACGACGCCCAGTCCCACCTTTCCACCTTGTTGACCGCCACCCCACCGTTCACCGACACCGGCGCCACGCCGCTGAAGTTCACTCCCGCGCCACCGGTCACCTGCACCGTCGTGTCGCCGCCGCTGTCGATCTCGACACCTGCCGCCGGGCCGTCGCCGACAGTGCCACCGAGGTAAAGCTGCGCGCCGCCCATCTTCTCCATCCGGTCCGCGGTCGAGAATTGTAGGCCGACCTCGGCGTTGGCTCCCCACGACGGCCCGCCACCGTTCTTCACGGCGAGCATGTGCCCGAAACCGTCCCCGTCGACCAGAAGACAGAAACCCCCCTGCCCGAACCCGCCGACCTGCACCGACCCGTTGAAGCAGACACCGACAGTGCTGGCGAAGTTGATCGCACCGCTGTTGGTTCGGGCCGGGATCCCGGTGACCGGCAGCTTGTCGCCCCACGTGGCGGGCTGCGGCGCCGGCTTCGGCCGCGGCGCGGGCGAGGCGGACGAGGACCCCGAGCTCGGCGGCCCCGGCCTCGGCGACGGTGTACCGCTGTTGCCCTGGTCGCCGCCGTTCTTGCGGCGCTCCTCCTTCTCCCGTTCGGTCCGGGGAGTGCTGTCCTTGTCCTTGCCCCGCCTCCCGTCGACCCCGATGCCCTTGCCCCGCTGGTCCATCGGGATCATCAAACCGGTCGGGTCGCTGAACGTGGCCGGGTTGCCGTTGGCGTACGTGAACCCGTTCCACTGCTGGGGATCCTCGAAGTCGAGAACCAAGTCGACGGAGAGGAACCGCCCGATCAGCGGGTCGTACTCGCGTGCCCCGAGATGGGTCAGCCCGGTGTTGTCGATGGTGCCGCCGACGAAGCCCTTGGCGTTGGGCCAGGTCGCGGTGGCGCCCCGGAGGGTGCCGTACGGAGTCTGCCGCCGCGTGGTCGCCGACTGTGTGGTCGCGTCGATCGCCAGCCCGGCGGTGCCCTGGTGATCGGCAGAGAGCCAGGTGAGCGCCGTGGACGTCCGGGAGGCGATGGTCATCTCGCCGAACCGGTAGTAGCGGGTGCCGGTGGTCGTGGCGGCGCCGGCCGTGTGACGGAGCTCCTGATCCTCCAGGTAGAGCGTGCTGCCGGCGGGGTCACGGCGGACGAGCCGGTTGCCGTCGGCGTCGTAGACGAAGCTCGTCCGCGCGCCGTCCTCCGTGGACGTCTCGAGACGTCCTTCGGCGTCCCAGGCCAGCGTCTGCGTGCCGGCCGCTCCCGTCGGGCGGGTCAGGGTGTTTCCAGTGGTGTCATAGGTGTAGCTGCCGCTCCGGGCGCCGCTGACACCGCTCAGCGCGTGCGGGCCGGCCGTGTCGTACCGGTACTCGGTCACCTGGTCGCCGGAGCGCAGGTGCACCGTCTCCTTCGTCCGGTTACCGATCTTGTCGAACTGCCAGCTGTGCCAGTAGGGGGCGGGGCCGGCGAGAGCCTGCGCCGAGGGCGCCGCCGCGCAGTCTCCGCCGGCCGGCGTCCAGGCCGACGTGAGACGGACCAGGTGGTCGTAGGCGTAACACTGCGTGTCGTCGGCCGGCTCCGGCGCGACATCCGTGGCCTTGGTGATGTTGCCGGCGTCGTCGAATCGGTAGGTGGTGTCGGCGAGGATGTGCGGCGCGACTGTGTCCCGGTCCGTACGGATATTGATCAGGCGTCCGGTTTCCAGCTCCCGGGTGAGCTTGGTGTAGACGTGCCCGCCGGTTCCGGTGTGCCGATCGATCTGGTCCAGTTCGCCCAGCGCGTTGTAGTCGGTGTCGGCGATGTAGCTCAGATTCTTCGAGCCGTGAAGGGTATCCATCGTGACGGGCTGTCCCAGGCTGTTGTAACCGTACGTGACAGCTTCCGCTTCCAGGTCCGTGTTGGTGCCCGGGTACGACGTCGACTTCAGCGAGCCGTCGGCGTGGTACGTCTTGTTGTAGTTGTAGGTGCCGCCCAGACCGGGTTCGCTCATCGGAATGATCACTTGCGTGTTGCCGGGCTGGTAGTCGTCGGTGTAATCGATGACCTTGACCTGGTAGGCAGCGGATCCGACGAACCGCGTCGACTGGGACAGCTGTCCCAGGGCCACGGTGTCGTAGGTCCATTGGGCCCGCATGACGCCGGTGATCTCGTTGTCGAAGACCGCGCGCTTACGACCGAGCGCGTCGTACAGGTAGGCGCTCTTCACTCCCCGGGCGTCGGTGCTGGTCGCGATGTTGCCGGCGTTGTCATAGGTCATCACGGTCCGGCCCTTGTCCGGGTCGTCCACCCGGATCTGGCGGCCACGGACGTCGTAGGTGTAACCCCATTCGTTCCCGTCGGCGTCCACGATGCGGGTCTGGTAGCCACGGCTGTCGAAGACGTACCGATGGGAGTTCCAGGAGCCGGCCGCGGCCGGGGTGGGCGCTGCGCCGTGGTACTGCCGCCGCTCCACCACTCGGTCCCGGACGTCGGTCACCGTCGAGGTCGCAGTGCCGCCGGCGGGGGGTTTGACATCGACGCGGTCGCCGGTGTGGGTGATCGTGGTACGCCACCGTTCGAACCCGTACGGCTGGAAGACCTCCGCCGTCGTGCGGCCCGCCCCGTCGTAGACCTTCCGCGTCTGCCGGGGCACGAACGCCCGGTCCGTCGTCGCCAGGAGCGTGCCGCCCGGTGAGCCGGCGGTGTGGTACTTGTCGTGGACGAGCCGCTCCCGGCCCGCGGAGTCGTAGAACTTCTCGGTGATGATGCGGCCGCCTCCGGGCGACGGACTCTGGGTCTGCCGGTCCCGCAGCAGACCGTCCAGCAGGCTGTACGAGGTGATGTAGCCGCCGCCGGCGTTGAGCTGTGCCGTGGTGACCACCGAAGCGGCGTCCACGTTGACGTCGTAGCCGAACTTGACGCTCGGTGTCTGCGTGGCCCTGTCCCGTCCCGGCTTCCACACCGCAGTCAGCCGGCCGAGACCGTCGTAGCCCGAGTCGGTGCGTTTGCCGTTGGGGTCGACGGCCCGGGTTGCCGACCCCCAGGCCGGCTCCAGCGTCGTCACGGTCTCGTGCTCCATCGGATTTCTGGTGACCGTGGACGTGACCGGGCCGTCGGACGCGGGCGTGTAGGCGGTCGTGGTGGTCTTGCTCAGCGCGTCAGTCGCCGAGGTGACCCGGCCGTGCACGTCGTACGTCTTCTTCTCGACGACGGTGAACGTCGGCGCACCGTTGTTCCAGGCCGAGATCTCGTGTGTCTGCGTCGCGAGCCCCCGTGCCGGAGTCGCCTCGAAAGGCCGGCCGTCGAACAGCGTCCGGGTCTCCGCGATCACCTTGGACTCCGGGAGGGTGGCGGTGACGGCGGCGCACTGCACGCCGTACTCCTGCATCCGGTGCACCCTGTCCAGCAGCCAGACGGCGGTGTTGCGCGGGGTGAAGTCGGTTCTGGTGCACTGCTCGTCGCCGGTGACCCCGTCCTGGCCGAGGTCGTCGACCTGCGCGACCATGCCGTACTCGTCGAAGGTGGTGACCGTCCGGGACACCCGCTCGCCCCGCCCACCGTCCAGGGCGGCGTGGTCGGTGCGGGTACCGGTCCCGGTGAGCCGGGCGGTCACGGTGTCACCGTTGATCGTGCGGGTGGCAGTCGCCGCCGACGCCCACGGCGTCTCGACAGTGCGGGAGACCACTGCTCCCCCGGGGCCGTTCAGCACCTTGGTCTCGCGGACCCGGCCGGCGAACCAGTCCTGGTCGGCGATGCCGTCGACGTCGACCGATCTCGTGCCGCCGGAGGCGTTCAGGCGGTCACCGTGCATGCCCCGGAAGTACCGGGTCTCGGTGTAGGTCTGCTCCCCAGCGTCACCCACGGTCACGCCAACCCGGCCGTAGCCCCGGTAATCCGACCAGGTCTTGAACTTCTTCTTGGTCAGCCCGTCGTCGTCGGTGTAATGCCAGGCCGCACCGTCGAGGTAGTCGTACTCGTAGACCACCCGCGCACTGCCCATCGGCGGGGCCCCACCAGTGTTGTCGTTCTCGTAGACGGTGGTCACAACGTACTTGTTGAACCAGTCCGTCACCGGGTCTTCATAGCCGGCGGGGATCCACTTCACCGGGTAACAGCGGGTCGTGTTCGAGGCCGGATCCGGTTTCGCGCCGCCGGACGCGCAATCCTGCGCCGAATACACGACGCTGACCGAGCCGCCGTACTCGTTGCGGATCCGGGAGATGCGCATCCAGTTCATCGCCGGGGCGTGGTCGCCGATCCGGTCGACCCGGTTCGGCAGTTGGAGCGGGGTGAACTCCACGGCAGGCACCGCGGTAGCGCCGCCCACCAGGCCTTCGTGCGCCAGCTTGGTCAGCCACAGGCCGGCCCGGGTGCTGTCCCCGGGGTCCGGGAACGTGTGGGTGAACGACCAGCGCTCGACGTTGCGGTAACCGTCGCCGGACCGCAACTGAGTGGTGACGCTCGCCAGCCGCTTGGTGGTCCAGAACGTCGGGGAGAACTTGTCCTTGCACTCGTCCCCGGTGCACTGCTGGTCCCATGGCACATCCGGCCAGCGGGTGGCGTTGTGGGTCTCACAGCCGTCGAGGCAGCGGTCGGCGACTGCGAGATCCACCCGCATCGGCGCCGGCGTGCCGTGCACCGAGTCGACGTTGTCGATCCGCCGGGTGCCGTAGTCGATCCGGTCAAGCCAGGCCGCACGGTCGTAGGAGGCGGCGTCGTCGGCCTTGAGGTTGCGGCCGTACTTGTTCGTCTCCTGGACGTACCAGTACGACATCGAGTTGCCGGACAGGTCGACGACGTAGTCGAGATTCCAGCGCCAGCCCTGCGTGCAGTCCGAGTCGGCGAAGGCGGTGGCGTGGCACGGCTCGCCCGGGTCGTTGCCGAACACCGGCGCGGTCACCGTCGAGTTGGTCACCGGCTTGCCGCTGGTCCAGCCCGGCAGCCGGTTGAGGCCGAACCAGTACTGAACACCCTCGGTGGTGGTGACCACCCAGTGCTCCCCGTCGTTGTCGCCGTTGGTGGCGCCGGTCTTGCGCTCGATCCGGGTGCCGTCGTCGCCGCGCAGGTGCCAGCGCTTCTCGGTGCCGTTGTAGATGAGCTCCCCGGAGTGCCCGGGCAGCGACAGGGTCGCGTTGTCGGTCTCCCAGCACAGGTCGCCGGTCTTCTTGTCGTTGTTGGCGTCGCCGTCGCGGTCGTTGGCGCACGTCTGGTACCGGCGCTCGATGAAGCCGCCGAAGGTGTCGCTGAAACCCTCACCGATCCAGGACGGCTGGTTGTTCGACGCGGCGTGCCGGCCGTCGACCGACTGCGACGAATAGCTCAGCCGGAGGTCAGGAGCCGGGCCACCCAGCGACGGCGGGACGCGCATCGGGTAAGACCAGGCGAACGACCCGGAGTTCGTCCCGGCCTCCCAGGTGGCGGCCGGGCTCAGTGAGGTGGCGGTGTAGTCGCCGGCCGGACCGGACTGCCCCGCGGTAGCTGCCACCAGAGTGTTCGCGGAGACTGCCAACTCCGCGGACACGGTCAGCGCGGAGAGGTCATTGTCGGTCGGCAAGGGTGTCGGGCCGCACTCCGGCCTGCCGGGGGTGCTCAGCGCGCAGCTGGGCAGCGACACCAGGCGCAGGCGGCTGGACCAGTCGCCGCCGTAGGCCGCCGCGAACGACCGGTAGTCGAGCGTGACCTCGACATCGCCGGCCGTGGTTACGCCATCGGCCCGGCCCAGGCGCAGCAGCACGCCACGGACGCCGGCCCGCTCGGTGGACGTGCGGTCGAGCACCTCGGCCCGGACCCGCGACGGCGCGGCCCTGGTGGACGGGGAGGCAGCCGACCTCTCCGGCTGCCGCACCCGGACCGGAAAACCAGACGACGCCGCCGCTGACACCGCCAGGGTCTCCCCCGCGGCCGCCGGCCAGACCGGCGCGGGCCGGGCCGCTGCCGACGGCAGCTCCTTCGCCCGGGGCTCCGGGGTGATCTTCGCGGCTCGCACCGGCACGTCCGGAACGGGCTCGGCCGACTGCGGGGTGTACGACCGTGGCTCGGCCGCCGTGGCGGGCGTATGACCCATGCCGGTCAGCAGGGTCACCGCGAGAGCCGAAACCAGAGCATGCGTGTGGAACGGCACGGCAGTGCCCATCATCGTTTCCCCCGTAGTCACGATGTCAGTGGCCGTGGACTGTAGAGAAAGAAGATCACCGATGTAAATCCCAGGGCGGGAGCACCGAGCGCCGTCGCGTCACGGTGCGCCGGATCGACGAGCATCGAGCGGAACAAAAGGTATGCAGTCATGCGGAGCGCGAACACGCTCCGCGTTTGCCGCTGAGCGAAAGCCCAAATGGGGCAACCTTTTCGGCTCAGCGTGCCACTTACCGGTTGACGGCCCCCATCAATCAACAGTCATCTATATTGACGGGACGGACACCGCCTACTTCCCCCTGGGCCGTCCGAATTGTTAGCGCTCACAGCTGCAAAGGATCCCCACATGTCCACATCCCCGCCCATCTCCGCACCGCGTCCCCGGCGGTGGCGGACCGTCCTCATCGGCGCCGCCGCCACCGTGCTGGCCGCCGGCGGCGCGCTGATCGGCCTGCAGCAGGCGAACGCCGCGACCGTCAACACCAACGCGTGGTACGCGTTCGTCAACCGGCACAGCGGCAAGGCCATGGACGTCTACAACCTGGCCACCACCGCCGGCTCCGGCATCGCCCAGTTCACCCGCAACGACGGCAACTGGCAGCAGTGGCAGTTCGTCGACGCCGGCAGCGGGTGGTACAAGATCAAGAGCCGGCACAGCGGGCTCTTCCTGGAGCTGCCGAACGTCAACGACGGCACCCAGCTGGTGCAGAACCCCGACAACGGCACGAACCGTCAGCAGTTCACGCTGAAGGACTCGGCGAACGGCGACGTGCGGTTCATCAACCGGCACAGCGGCAAGGCCCTCGACCTGTGGGAATGGTCCACCGCCGACGGCGGGATCATCGCCCAGTTCGCCGACGCCGACGGCGCCAACCAGCGCTGGCAGATGGTGCAGGTCGGCACCGGCACCGGCGGTGGCGGCGGGACCGGGTCGGGCTGCGGCAGCGGCGCGTTCCAGTCCGAGGTGACCGTCAGCGGCAGCACCTGGACCGCCCGCAACGCCGCCGGCTCCGCCGTCTACACCGGCACCGACTTCCGCGCCGCCGTCCAGGCCGGCATCGGCAGCCTGAGCGCCGGGCGCACCTCGATGCAGCGCGTCGTGGTCCGCGGCAACGGCTCGATGACGGCCGGCAGCCGGATCTCGCTGGCCAACTGGACCTCGCTCTCGGTCTGCGGCACGATCAACGTGACCGGCTCGGGCAGCGGCGACTACGCCCCGATCTACGCGCGTGGCGTCAGCAACATCGAGGTGCCCTACCTGAATCTCACCGGCGCGCCGCTCTACGGCATCTTCATGCGCAACGTGTCCAACGTGTGGCTCGGCCAGATCGACATGCGGCTCAGCGGCGGCCTCGGCGTCCGGATCGACAACCGCGGCGACACCAGCCAGTGGACCCGCAACGTCAAGATCGACAATGTGTACGTCTCCGGCGCGAGCTCGCACGCGGTGGAGACCTACGGGGTCGACGGCATCACGATCGGCACCGTGACCGCCCGCAGCGTCGGCGAGTCCGGCCTGCTGCTGAACCAGACGATCAACGCCACGGTCGGCACCGTCGACGCGGAGAACGCCGGCAGCGGCACCGGGTACGCCGCGTTCCGGATGGCCAACCGCAACGGCCGGGTCGGCTCCTCCTACCCGAACAACATCAAGGTCGGCACGGTCAAGGCACGTGGCGGCGGCCGCGGTGTCTTCTGCGTCTCGGAGAGCGGCGGCGCGACCATCGACCGGGTCGACATCGCGAACACCGGCAACAACTCGATCCTGGTCGAGAACTGCTACAACGTCGTGATCGCCGGGGTCTCCGGCACGATCAGCGGCGGTGGTGAGGTGCGGATCGCGAACCGCACCGAGTTCCCGGCGTCGACCGGCATCCGGTTCCAGAACCTTACGGTGAGCAACACCAACATCACCTGGAGCCCGTGCGTCGGCAGCAACAACACGATCAGCAACGTGACGCGGAACAACTCTTCGCTCACCTGGTGCTGACCGCGTGTGGGGATCTCGGGCCACCCCCACCCGAGATCCCCACACCCAAGGCGGCGTGGGGGGGGGGGGGGGGGGGGGGGGGGGGGAGGGGGGGGGGAGGGGGGGGGGGGGGGGGGGGGGGGGGGGGGGCGAGGGGGGAAGGGGGGGGGGGGGGGGGGGGGGGGGGGGGGGGGAGG
>NZ_JBVYOQ010000053.1:0-21720 GCF_056134165.1 Actinoplanes sp. 13
CCTCCAGCCAACCCTGCCGCGTCTGTTCTCCCCCCCCCGGCAAGCCACACCCACCCCCCCCCCCCCCCTCCCCGCCCCCCCCCCCCCCCGCCCGGCTCCTCCTACTTCGGCGTCAGCCGGATCACCGGCAGCAGCCGGTCGGTCTTCTCCTGGTAGTTCGCGAACTGCGGGGCCTCCCCGGCGATCCGCCGCCAGGCTTCCTCCCGCTCCGGCCCGTGCAGCTGCTCGGCGACCACGTCGACCGTCTTCCCGGCGCTGATCAGCCGCACCTTGTCCGGGTTGGCCGCCAGATTGTGGTACCACGCCGGGTTGCCGGCCGCCCCGCCCGCCGACCCGACCACCAGGCAGGCGCCGTCCGCCTCCGGGAAACCGCGCAGCGGGCTCTCCCGCAGCGCGCCACTCCTGCGGCCGACCGTGACCAGCACGACCAGACCGCCGCGACCCTTCCGGACCCGGCGGGTGACCAGCTTGTTCGCCCAGGTGAGGAACCGGCCCTTGGGCTGCCGGGCGCCCCGGGTGCCGGCCTTCGTGTCGAAGCTCATCTCTACCTCCGGGACAGAAGTTCCACCACTCGCCCCACAGTAGTTCGCTCCCGGCCACGGATCATGCGCCACCAGGCCCGCGGGATTCCCTAGCGCGCCAGGCCCAGGCCGAACATCTCGGTGAGGCCGGTGATCCGCAGCTGGTTGTGCACGAAGTCGTTCGGGTTGCGCAGGGTGAACCGGGCCCCGATGTGCCGCGCCGCCTCGTGCCCCGCGACGAGCGCGCCGATCCCCATCGAATCCATGAACGTCACGAACGTCAGGTCCACGATCATCACCCGGGGGCGCTGCCGGTGCACCGCGTCGAGCAGCGACGTCCGCATCCCGTCGACGGTGGCGGCGTCCAGGCTGCCGCGCACCTCGACGACGATCGCGCCGTCCGCCTGACGCCGTGTCGTCATCACGGCCTCGCCCATCACACCCCCCGAGCCGGCAATCTGCCCGTTTTGCCCACCGTACAGTCCGCTCCGCACGCCTCGCAGGCTGCCGCGCGGTTCGGTGATCACGGCGCACAGCGCGTACGCCGCCGCGGTTTTCTCCCCCAAGGAGTCCGGCGCGGCAACTCGGGTGACCGGTTTCGGCGCATCGCGCCGATCATCTTGCGGGGCTCAGCCGGACCGGGCCACGGTGTCAGGGCGGCCGCACGGCTGCCGACCGAGGGGAGGCGCGCATCATGACCGGTTCCGCTCAGCAACACCGGGGCCGGCGCCACGGGATCTTCGCGATCCGCGACGTCGGCTCACTGATCACCGAGACCGGCGAGGAGGGCACCACCCTCAAGCGGGCGGTCAGCGCCAACCAGCTCACCGCTATGGGCGTCGGCGCGATCATCGGCACCGGCATCTTCGTGGTGATCGGCGAGGGCTCGTCGATCGCCGGCCCCGCGGTGATCCTGTCGTTCGTGCTCGCCGCGGTGGCCTGCGCCTTCTCCGCACTCTCCTACGCCGAGCTGTCCTCCTCGATCCCGGTTTCCGGCAGTGCGTACACCTATGCCTACGCCACGCTCGGCGAACTCGTCGCGTGGATCATCGGCTGGGACCTGATCCTGGAGTACGGGGTGGCGGTGGCCGCCATCGCGGTCGGCTGGGGCGGCAACCTCAACGCCTTCCTGGACGCCGCGTTCGGTGTGGCCCTGCCGGACGCGATCGCCACCTCCCCCGAGGACGGCGGCGTGTTCAACCTGCCGGCCGTGGTGATCGTACTGGCCATAACGTTCCTGCTGGTGCGCGGCGTGACCGAAAGCGCCCGCGCCAATCTGATCATGGTTGTGATCAAGCTCGCGGTGCTGGTCTTCTTCATCGTCGTCGCGTTCGCCAACTTCAGCACCGGCAACTTCAGCCCGTTCGCCCCCGCCGGGGTGGAGGGCATCACCGCGGCAGCGGCGATCATCTTCTTCGCGTACATCGGGTTCGACGCCGTCTCGACCGGCAGCGAGGAGGCCCGCAACCCGGCCAAGGACCTGCCGCTCGCCATCATCGGCTCGCTGGTCATCTGCACGGTCTTCTACGTGCTGACCGTGGTCGGCGCGATCGGCATCGCGACGCCCGAGCAGATGGCCGGCAGCGACGCGCCGCTGGCCGCCGCCCTCGACGAGGGCGCCGGCCTGGGCTGGGCGGCCGCCATCCTGTCGCTCGGCGCGGTCGTCGCCATCACCAGCGTCGTTCTGGTCATCTTCTACGGCCAGACCCGGATCTTCTTCGCCATGTGCCGCGACGGCCTGCTGCCGCGCCGGATGGCCGCGGTCAACCAGCGGTTCGGCACCCCTGCCCGCCTCACCGTCACGCTCGGCGTCTTCATCGCCGTCCTGGCCGCGCTCGTCCCGCTCGGCACCATCGTCGAGCTCGTCAACATCGGCACGCTGTTCGCCTTCGTGCTGGTCAACATCGGCGTGATCGTGCTCCGCCGGACCCGCCCCGACATGCCCCGCCCGTACCGCGTGCCGTGGTCCCCGGTGCTCCCGATCCTCGGCATCCTCTTCGCCGTCTACCTGATGGCCGACCTGCCGTTCGACACCTGGCTCCGCTTCCTCGCCTGGCTCGCCGCCGGTCTGCTGATCTACGCCTTCTACGGTTACCGCCACTCCCGCCTGCGCAGCGAGGCCGCCACCGCCCCGTCCGCCGGCGCGGGCCCGTCGTCCACCGCCGGCCCGTCCGACGGTGCCGGCCCTTCCGACGGTCCGTCCGCCGGTGACCCGCGTTCGCCCCGCGACGGGGACCCGTCATGACCGCGCCCGGCCCCGTCGTGGTCGGCGTCAACCACGGCCCCACCGCCGCCGACGCGCTCACCCTCGGCCGCTGGGCGGCCCGCACCCTGGACGTCCCGCTGATCGTCGCCGTGGTCCACCCGGCCCCGTCCGCTCTCGGCTCCGGCCGGGTCGATGCCGAATGGACCGCCGACCGCCACCGGGCCGCCGAAGCCGTCCTCGACACCGCTCGCGCCGCCCTCGACGACGAGCCCCGGACGGAGTACCGGATCGTCGCCTCCTCGTCGGCCGCCCACGGCCTGCACGACCTGTCCGTGAACGAGAACGCCTCCCTCCTGGTGGTCGGCTCCAGCACCGCCGGCCCCACCGCCCGCCTGTTCGCGGGCAGCACCGCCGAGCGTCTCCTTGCCGGCAGCGTCTGCCCGGTGGCCGTCGCCCCCGCCGGCATGCCCGAACCTCCCGGCACCCACGGCCGCATCGGCGTCGCCTATGTGGACACCCCCGACGGCCGCGCCGCCCTGAACCGCGCCGCTGAGCTGTCCCGCCGCACCGGCGCGCCCCTGCTGCTGGTCACCGTCGTTGCCCGCGGCGACGCCGCCACTCCGTTCCTGCTGGGCAGCGACGCCGAACGTGCCTTCCTCGACACCGCCCGCGAGACCTACGAGGAGGCGCTCCGCAAGGCCGCCGCCTCGGTCCCCGACGTCACCGTCCACTGGGAGATCCGCTCCGGCGACGTGGTCGAGGCCCTCGCCGACCTCGCCGACGTCGATGTCCTGATCTGCGGCTCCCGCGGCTACGGCCCTACCCGCCGCGTCCTGCTCGGCGGCGTCTCCACACGCCTTCTCCGGCGCGCCCGTCGCCCTCTCGTCGTGGTCCCGCGAGCCGATTGACCCTTTTCTGGTACGACCGGCAACCGTCACCCCCATTCCAGACCGTCCCGCGCTCCACGCGGCGCGGGTGCCGCGCCGGCCTTTGCCGCGCCCGCCGGGCTGAGCTCGGTGGTCACCCTCCACACCGTCCCGCCCATGGTGCCCATCACCACCGCCCGCGCCCGGGTTACCGACGCCCCGGGATCGGCGCAGCGTCACCGCATCCAGGTCGCCAGAACCTCGCTGGTGGGGCGACTAGCTGACCCGGCGCACTCATACATACCGCTTGCGCTTTGCAGACGGTTTACCTAGGCTGACACCGGTTGCGAACCGCAATCGGTTGTCGAGATCGCCGGCGGTCGGGGGATCACGGAAGTCACGGCGGCTACACCGACGAATGTGCCGGTCGCGCTCGATCGCGCCCGGACGGGAGGAAGTTCGCGATGGCGAAATTCGTGACGATCGGATACGGCGACCAGGCGGGCTACGACGCCACCGACCGCGCCGTGCGGGACGCTGCGCACGCGCATGACGACCGGATACGCGGGGAGGGGGTCGTCATGGGTGTCGCCGGCCCGCCGGTGCAGGTGCGGAACCACGGCGGCATCGCGGTGACCACGCAGGCCGGCCCGTTCCTGTCCGCCGCATCGCCGGTGGCCGGGTTCGCCGTCATCGAGGCGCCCACGCTGACCGACGCCATCGACATGGTGTCGCGGACGCCGTGCGCTGTCGCACAGGGAGTCGTCGAGGTGTGGCCGCTGCACGACTGACCGGCGAGCTCAGCCCGGCGGGCGCGGCAAAGGACGGCGTTGCACGGCATCGCGGGGAGCTGGCGGGACGGCCCGAACGCGGCGGGACGGGCTTTGCCCGTACCTCCGCTAGGAAGCTCTGTGCCTGCCCACCCGGTCGGCCGGAGCGGTTCGCATCCCGGCGTCCGCCGTCGGTGCCGAAGCGGCGCGCTCGTCCCAGGGTGAGAGGGCCGGCGCCCGCTCGGTCTCGGGGTTGAGATCGGTCAGCGGCACGTAGACGCGGGCGTCGACGGCCTCGGCCAGCAGCAGCGCGGCGACCAGGGCGGTGGGGCGGTCGAGCGGATCCTTGGCGAGGCAGCGGGAGCAGAGGTCGAGCACCTCGGGAGGCAGGCCGTCGATCTCCGGCAACGGCTCGGGGTCGTCGAAGCGCTGCAGGGTGACCAGCTCGGTGTTGGTGCGGGCGCTCCACGGCAGGCGGCCGGAGAGGCAGTGGTAGAGCAACGTGCCCAGCGCGAACATGTCGGTGGCCGGGGTGGCGGGCATGCCTTCGAAGCGTTCCGGGGCGATGTAGGCGGGGGTGCCCATCACCGGGCCCTCGGGGTCGGGGTCGGCGGAGCCGGTGAACGCGGCGATGCCGAAGTCGAGAACCTTGGCGCCGGCCGGGGTCAAGATGATGTTGGCGGGTTTGATGTCGCGGTGCACGACCTGCTCGGCGTGGGCGGCCGCGAGCGCGGCGGCGACCTCGGCGCAGATGCGGACCCCGATCTGCCAGTCCAGCCGGCCGGCGGCGAGGTGCACGCTGAGCGTCTGGCCCTCGACCAGCTCCATGACGATGTAGGGGACCTCGCGGTCGGGGCCGGGTGAGGTCCCGAAGTCGTGGACGCCGGCGACGTTGGGGTGAGCCAGCCGGGCGGCCGAGCGGGCCTCGGAGCGGACCAGTTCGACGCCGACCTCACCGAGGGTGCCCTCGACGGCAGGCGCCATGATCTTCACAGCGACCGGGCGGTCGAGAACGCGGTCGTGGCCGCGCCAGACCTCGGACATGCCGCCGAGACCGATGCGGTTCACCAGTTGGTACCGCCCGCCCAGTGTTCGCATAGTCCCTCCCCTGCCGTGCCCACGACGGCAGACGGCGCTCCGGACCAGGCGTTACCCCGGGCTCCCATCCACAAACCCGGCCCTCGGTGACGGGACCGCCGATCGGGTGGTCCGGTGACTCTGTCGGGCGACGGTGATGGCCGGTACGGAACAGCACAGCGCCCGGAAAGAAATGGCGGAGCCGGCCCTTGTGGGATCGGCTCCGCCACCGACACAGTGCGGCTGTTTGTCTCGCAGCACCCTGACGTCGGCAGTCACGTTAGGTCACGGGCGCCGGAACCGTGTTACCGGCCCCGGCAAAGGTGATCACGCTCTCTTCCACGGCGAAGCGGGAGACGACGTAGCGCTCAGTCACCTGCTCAGGCAAGTTCGGTGCGCAGGTCGTGCGCCCCGTCCTCCCGGGTGGCCTCGTAATAGATCCGCTGCCGCCCGTCGGGGAACTCGGCCAGGCTCAGGTAACGCAGGCCGTTCGGCGCGTGCGGGCTGCCGATCGGGTCCCGGTCCTCGGCGGTGAGCGGGCCGAACGTGCCGTCCGGCAGGCGGGCGCCCCGGGCAACGCCGGTACGCTCCTCCCAGTTCTCCCCCGCGGTGGCGCGGCCGTCGTAGGAGGCGGTGATCTCGTCACCGTCGACCCGGACCGAGGAGATCCGCACGCCACGGGCGTCCCAGTGGCCGGGGCGGCCGGCCAGCGCGGTGCGCTGCCAGGTCCACTCCACGCCGTCCGGGCTGGTGGCGTACTCGGTGGTCATCCGGTCGGCGTCGTCCCAGCTCTCCAGCGGGTGCACCGACGCCCACAGGTGCCAGCCGTGCTCGTCATGGTGCACCACCGGGTCCTTCACGCCGATGGTCTCGTCGCCGGCCAGCACGGTCCGGGCCGGCGCGTTGCTGAGCTCCTCGGGGGTCTCGGCCTCGAGCAGGTCCACCCGCCAGTGCTTGGTGCCGGGGGTGGCCGCGCTGACGTAGAGCCGCCAGCGGCCCTCCGGCGTGCGCACCAGGGCCGGCCGTTCCAGCGACTCGGCGGCGAACATGTCCTTGCCCACCTCGGCGACAACCTCGAAGGTGAGGCCGTCGGCCGAGCGGGCCACCACGTTGGCGATGCCGCGGCCGGCGCCGATCGGCAGGCGCAGCCGGTAGGCGAGATAGACGTAGCCATCCGCGACCACCGTGCTGGGCGCGCCGGACCACGCTCCCGGCTCGGCACCGGGAGGTTCCACCACCACGGTGGACTCTTCCCAGCTGGGCAGTGGCAGGGCCGTGATTCCAGTGGTCAAGGGTGCTCCCGGGGGGATTACGGCTACGGAACCCGTCAAGTGTGCAACATCTATCGGGAAAGTGGGGTTTATCAGACCCGGGCGTGTCGGTCGAGACTCAGCCAGTCGTCGTACGACTCACCGGTCACCTCCTGGAGCAGGGCGATGTCCGCGGCGAAGTAGGGCAACAGCGCGGCCCGCTCGGCCGGCGTGGTCACCGGCCGGTTGCCCCGCTTGCGGTGCAGCAGCGTGAGCAGCGGCCCGCGGGCGGCCAGGCGCAACGGGACCGGGAACCGGTGCCCGAAGGTGCCGCCGGTCCGGAGCAGGCCGCGAAGCACGCTGTTCACCCCGTTGTCCTCAACGAAGTGCCGGTTCACGTTCTCCCTCGGGATCGAGGTGAGCACACCTGTCCGCACCCCGAGGAAGGCGCAGACCCGGTCGAGCGTCTCGGCGGGCTTGTCCTTGAGGTCGCGGTAGCGCAACAGCAGCACCTGGTCACGGGAGAAACGCTGATAGAGGTGCTCCAGCTGCGCGCCGTAGAGGCCGAGGCTGATGTAGTGCCAGAAATCCGCCCAGTTCTGGGCCTTGCGGTCCTGTTCGGCGCGGCAGGCGGTCAGGAAGTCGGCCTCCTCCTCGAGCCCGGCCACCCACAGGTGGGTCCAGTTGGAGTGCGCGCGGTCCACCGGGTCGCGGAGCAGGATGATCAGCTTGACGTCCGGGACGAGTGCCTGGATGCGGTCGTGTGCCTTCAGGTCGTACAGATAGAAGGGTGTCGCCTCGCCGCGCAGCGTGCCCGGCGGCGCGGGCTCGAAGAGCGCCTCGTAATCCTCGCGGCGCCAGACGTGCTCCTGATAGGTCTGCACGTCACCCGGGCCGCCGACCGCGGGCGGCGGGCCGTCGGAGAGGAAGAACTTGGGTTCTTTCACCGGGGGCAGGAAGAGCTCGGGATGGTTCACCAGGGCGGCGTGCAGCGCCGTGGTGCCGGCTTTGGGGACACCGGCGATGAGGAAGTCGGGCAGAGGCATGAGGTCCCCCTCGTGGTGCGACAGGTCGCTCTAAATGAGAGTTAGCCTACAGATCCACTAGGATTTCGCAGCCTTGGTCCACGTGCCGGACAGCACATTTGCCCGGCCGCCGCGATCTGAAACCGCGGGGACGTCAACGGGAGCCGAGAAGGCGCCGCCACCACACGGTGGTGCGGAAGCGCGGGCAGGTGCCGTCACACAGCGAGCACTCGCTGCCGGCGCGGTAGTGCTCGTGCGCGCGGCGCGGATGACCGCAGACGCAGAGCTCGGTCTCATCGGTGCCCACCCGGTGAGGGTAGCCATTCGCATGTCGCCGTCAAAGCAACCCGCCCGAGGACACTCTGCGTAAGCACTTCAAGCCTTAAGGCAACAATCCGTAATATCCGCCTTGTCCGGAAATCGGATCTTGCCGACCCCGCAACGGCATTCGTTGACATCTCACCCGAGTGATCCCCCGCCGATGACCGGTGTCTGTTACTCAAAGTAGCCGTCGGCCCGTTTGAACTGATGAGCCTGTCCGAAAGGCCTACCTTTGCCCACGCTGAAAAGGCAGGTTTGGTCCGGCTGTGACGCTCATGGTGTTGACGCTACGTAATCCCTTGCTAGGTTGTCCCCCTGAAGCGAGCGGCCCGGCGAACCCTCCCCGGAAATCGCAGAACGAGTCGCATTGCCGCCCCCGGAAGGGACCGACATGGAGCTTTCGCACGTGAATTCGCACACCGACAGTAGTCGCCCTCACTCACCGACGGTGAGTGTCGTGATCCCCACGCTCAACGAGGAGCGGAACCTTCCGCACGTGTTCGCGAAGCTCCCGGCGATGATCGACGAAGTGATCATCGTGGATGGCGGCTCGGTCGACCGCACCGTGGAAGTGGCCCGGGAGCTCCGCCCGGACGCGGTGATCGTGCAGCAGACCCGGACCGGCAAGGGCAACGCGCTCGCCTGCGGCTTCGCCGCCTGCACCGGCGACATCATCGTGATGATCGACGCCGACGGCTCGACCGACCCGGCCGAGATCCCGCTCTTCGTCGACAAGCTGCTCAACGGCGACCACTTCGTGAAGGGCTCCCGGTTCAGCCACGGCGGGCACAGCCACGACATCACCAAGCTGCGCAAGCTCGGCAACGACGGGCTCAACATGGTGGTGAACGTGCTGTTCCGCACCCACTTCACCGACCTGTGCTACGGCTACAACGCCTTCTGGCGCTCGGTCGTGCCGGCCCTCGACCTGCCGGACGTCTCCCTGCCGCGCCCGGCCGACGGCAGCAAGCTCTGGGGCGACGGCTTCGAGATCGAGACGATGATCAACATCCGCGCGGTGGCGGAGAAGCTGAAGGTCGGCGAGGTCGGCAGCACCGAGCACGAGCGCATCTTCGGTGAGAGCAACCTCAACACCTTCCGCGACGGCTTCCGGGTGCTGCGCACCATCTTCAGCGAGTTCGGCCGGATGCGCGGCCGGCGCCGCGCCAAGATCGCGCCGTTCGTCGAGCACCTGCGGGCCCCGGCCGCCCCGACTGCCCCGGCCTCGGCGCCGCCGCGCGCCGCCGAAGCGCGCAACATCGCGCAGGTCGTGAACGCGCCCGCCGCCCAGCGGCGCGACGCGATGGGCGTCAACCGCACGATGCGCCCGGCCGAGGCCGGCCGCCGCGTGGAGGACCTGGGCGTTCGGCCCACCCAGGACCTGCGGGCCCTCCGGGCGCGGGCGATGGACGACCTCGGCGCCATGCAGACCCAGGACATCAACCAGCTGCGCAGCCGCGCGTCGCTCGACGACTGACCCGTCGCAGAGCGCCCTCCCGCCACAGGAGCACTTCCGTCGTGAACCCCACTCCCCTCGCCGTCACGATCGTCATCCCCACCTACTCCGAGGTGCGCTGGGATTACCTGACCCGCACCCTCGCCTCGGCACGGTCGCAGTCGCACACCCCCGACGAGATCGTCGTGGTCGTCGACCACAACCCCGCGATGTTCGAGCGGATCCGGCGTGAGCTGCCGGGCGTCACGGTGCTCCAGAACGCGTACGCCCAGGGTGTCTCCGGCAACCGCAACACCGGCGCCTTCCACGCCCGGACGCCGCTGGTCGCGTTCCTGGACGACGACATCGTCGCCGACGCCCACTGGCTGGCCCGCCAGATCGAGCCGTTCGCCGATCCCACGGTGGTCGGCACCGGCGGCGCGATCCAGCCGGCCTGGGAGGGCCCGGCGCCGCGGTGGATGCCGGCCGAGTTCCTGTGGGCCGTCGGTGGGTCGTACGCCGGAATGCCCACCGAGACCGCGCCCATCCGCAACGTCTGGTCGGCGAACATGATCGTGCGCAAGGACGTGTTCGAGGCCGCCGGTGGCTTCCGCGTCGGCTTCGGCAAGCTCGGCTCCCGCAACCGGCCCGAGGACACCGACCTCTGCCTGCGGATGAGCCAGGTCGGCGGCGGCCACTGGATGTACGTGCCGAGCGCCGTCATCCAGCACGAGGTTCCCGCCGAGCGGGCCAGCTTCCGGTTCTTCGTCCGGCGCTGCTACGCCGAGGGCCGCGGCAAGGTCCAGATGGCCGGCCTGCACGAGAACGACGCCCTGGGCGCCGAGCGCAGCTACCTGTGGTCGCTGCCGAAGGCCGTGGCCCGCCACGTCGGCGCGGCCGCCGCCGGCAAGGGCGCCGACCACCTGCTGCGGGCCGGCGGCGTGATCGCCGGCGTCACCGCGGCGGGCGTGGGCGGCGTCGTCGAGACCGTCAGCGCCAAGCGCGCCGGCAAGCAGGGGGAGACACGATGACGACCGTCGATGTTGCGGAGTTCCGTCCCGCGGTGGTGCTGGACCTGGACCTCGCCGACCCGTTGCCGCGGATCGACCCGTACGCGGCGGACGGCCGCCGGGTCCAGCAGGCCTGGGCGCTGATCCGGCTCTTCACCGAGCCGCTCGGCCACGTGCTGGTCGACGTGCCGGAGTACGGCCTGGCGCCGGAGCAGCTCGCCGCCGCCGTCGAGACCGAGCTCGGCCCGGCGGTCCGCGCACGGCTCGGCGGCCACCCCGTTCCGGTCCACGGCTACGTGCCGGACACCGAGCCTGCGTTCCTGGCCGGCCGGCGCGCGGTTCTCGCCCGGGCACCGGAGATCACCGTGGTGGTCTGCACCCGGGAGCGGCCCGGTGCGCTGGCCCGCTGCCTGGACAGCCTGTTCGCCCAGCAGTACCCCGCGTTCCGGATCCTCGTGGTGGACAACGCCCCGGTCACCGAGGCCACCGCCGAAGTGGTCCGCTCGGCTGCCCGGCGCGGCCCGGTCGAGTACCTGCGGGAGCCGAAGGCGGGCCTGTCGTTCGCCCGCAACGCGGCGGTCGCCGCGGCCCCGGGGCAGATCCTGGCCTGGATCGACGACGACGAGACCGCCGACCCGCACTGGCTGGCCGAGGTCGCCCGCGCGCTGGTCATGCATCCGGAGGCGGACGTGGTCTCCGGCGTGATCGTGCCGGCCGAGCTGGAGACCAAGGCGCAGCTCTGGTTCGAGCAGTTCGGTGGGCACAGCAAGGGCCGCGGGTTCCGCCCCGACACGTTCGGGCCGCACACCGCGCACCTGCAGAGCCCGCTCTACCCGCTGCCGCCGTTCGGCACCGGCGCGAACATGACCTTCCGGCCCGGGGTGATCGAGCGGATCGGCGGCTGGGACAACGCCCTGGGCGCCGGCACGCCGGCGATGGGCTCCGAGGACACGCTGGCCTTCACCCAGGTGCTGCTCACCGGCGGGACGATCGTCTATCAGCCGACCGCGGTGACGCATCACTACCACCGGCCCGACTTCGAGGGCCTGCACAAGCAGATGGTCGGGTACGGGACGGGACTGACCGCGGCGTACACCAGCCTGCTGATGCGGCAGCCGAGCCTGCTCTGGCGGCTGATCAAGCTGGCGCCCACCGCGCTGCGCGACCTGACCGGTGCGGACAGCCTGCGGGTGTCGACCCTGCAGGACGACTTCCCGCGGGAGCTGCTCACCGCGAACCGGCGCGGAATGATCGCCGGCCCGCGCGCCTACCTGCGGGGACGGCGAGCCGCCCGGGCCAAGCTGCGCGGGGCCACTCGCTGATCTTCCGGCGTACCATCACCTTGAGTGACACTTCGCTCACCGTTCGCGGTGGGCGAGGTGCGAAGAACAGCTGTGGAGGCTCTTTTCATGGGGGACCAGCCGACGTCCGACGATGATCGGACGCCGGACGAGGCCACCGCGGCCGTGAAGGCGGACGTGAAGCCCGCCGAGCAGGCCGAGGCCGCCACCGAGACGGCGGACGACGCGGAAGAGCCCGATCCGGGGAAGGAACCCGCCGCGCCGGGCGAGAAGACTGTCGTGATCAAGCTTCCGGCTGAGCCGTCCGCCAAGGCCGAACGCAAGAACCCCGGCGACGAGACCGTCATCATCAAGCTCCCCGGCAAAGAGGCCCCGGCCCGCAAGCCGGTGGGCGACGACACGGTGATCATCCGGCTGCCCGGCAGCAAGCCGAAGAAGAAGCCGGTCGGGGACGACACCGTCGTCATCCGCCTGCCGCAGGCCCCGAAGTCCACGGCGGCCGGCCGCGCGAAAGTGGCCGAGACCGGCGACCGACCCGGCGAGAAGACCGTCGTCATCCGGGTGCCCAGCACACCGAAGCCGGCTCCGGCGCCCGGGCCCTTCGATCTCGGCCACGCCCCCTGGGTGCTGGCGCTGTCCGGCCTGGGCGTGGTGCTGGTCGCGCTCGCGTACGGCGGCGGCCGCCACGAGTCCTCCTGGGCCATGACCGGGTACTGGATCGGTCAGATCATCGTCTTCACCCCGGTGGTGTTCCGGCTGCTCAGCCGCCTCGCCGGGGTGGCCGAGTCGTTCCTGCTGGTGATCGGGCTGGCGGCCAGCCAGTACATGCTCAAGTGGATGTACAGCCCGGACCAGTTCCGGTTCCCCGACGAGCTGCAGCACTGGCTGGCCACCATGCTGATCACCGAGTCCGGCGAGCTGTTCCGGCCCAACCAGGCGCTGCCCCCCGCCGTGCACTTCCCCGGCCTGGCCGAGATGGGCGCCGCGTTGTCCCAGCTGACCGGCCTGCCGGTGACCGCGGCGGGCACCCTCGTCGCCGGGGCGGCTCACCTGATCTTCGTCGGCATGCTGTTCGCCGCGGTGCTGCGCTCCAGCAACTCCCCCGCCATCGCCGGCGTCGCCTGCGTGACGTACGCGACGGCCATGCACTACCTCTTCTTCAACTCGATGTTCCTGTACCAGACGGCCGCGCTGCCTTTCTTCATGCTCACCGTCTGGGCGTACCGGCGGTGGCGCACCGGCGGCGGGCGCGCGTTCGTGGCGCTGGCCGCGGTGGGCATCGCGATGACCACGGTGAGCCACCACGTGACCGCTTTCGCGCTGGTCGCCACGCTGATGCTGCTCGCCGTCGCGGAGCTGACCCTGGAGCGCCCGCGCCCGTGGATCACGCTCGCCGTCCCGCTGACCGCGCTCGCCGTGGTGGCCTGCTGGATCGGATTCGTGGCCCAGGACGTGATCGCCTATCTCGAGTCACCGCTGGAGGGCCTCACCGCGTCACTGAACCAGCTGCTCGGCGGGGCCGACGAGAACGCCACGGCCACCAAGCCGGTGCCGCTGACCCAGCTCACGGTCCAGGGCCTGGGCCTGGTCGGCCTGCTCGTGCTCTTCCTGGCGGTGGCGCGCGACATGCTGCTGCGCCGGGACCGGGACGCCTGGCGGTGGGCGGCGCTGATCGGCGGCGCGGTCTTCTTCGCCGGCAACGGGGCGCGCTTCCTCGGATCGAACGGGCCGGAGATCGCCGGCCGCCTCTCCACGTTCACCTACATCCCCATGTCGATCGTGGCCGCCATCGCCATCGTGTACGCGGTGCAGATCATCCCGCCGAAGGACGAGCTCGGCCGGCGCTGGCGGTCCGCGCTCCCACCCGGCGTCGCGGTCACCACCGGACGGCGCCTCGCCGGTCAGGTCTACCTCGGCACCGCGCTGATCACGGTGCTGATGATCGGCGCCCGCACCGGCGGCTGGCCACCGGTCTCCGCGCTGCTGCCGGGCCCGTACCTGCCGGCCGCCTACGAGCGCTCGGTCGACGCGTTCGGGGTCGACGCCGCCCGCTGGCAGCAGGCCACCCTGCCGCCCGGCTCCCGGGTCGGCGGCGACATCACCGCGGTGGCGCTCTCCTCCACCTACGGCCGGATGGACCCGGTCCGCGAGGTCGGCGAGCTGTTCTACGCCGACCGGTGGACCGCCACCGAACGCGAGATCGTCCGGTCCCGCGGCGTCGAGTACCTGGTCGTCGACGAACGGCTCAGCGATGACCTGCCGCCGGACACCTATTTCCAGGGTGACCCGATGGCCGGCCGGATCACCGAGCCGATCCCGCCCACCCACCTGTTCAAGTTCGACTACCTCCCGGACCTGTCCCGGCTCTACGACAACGGGCACGTCCGGATCTACCAGATGGGACAGCAGTGACCACGGCCCGGGCCGGCACACTCGCCGGTGTGACCGTCGCGGCGGGAGCTGCGGTTCTCTTCGGCCCCCTCGCCCTGTCGGTGCCGGGCGGGCTGCTGCTCGCCTTCGTGCTGCCCGGTACCGCGCTGGCCGAGGCGATGTTCCGGCCGGGCCGGCGCGACATCGGCGTGGTGGAACGGCTCGTGCTCGTGCCGGCGCTGAGTTTGGCGGTGCTGGTGCTCGGCGGCCTCGGGCTGTGGGCGATCGGTGGCAGCCTCAACCGGGCGGGGTGGCTGTCGCTGGCGGTGGCGGTCACCCTGGTGGCGATCGGCGCCTCGGTGGCGCGGGTCAAGCTCGGTGGGCCCTCTTCGAGCCCGGCCCCCGCTTCGAGCGCGGCGCGTTCTTTGAGCGCGGCCCCCGCTTCGAGCGCGGCGCCTTCTTTGAGCGCGGCGCCCTCTTCGGCCACTGCGTGGCCGGCTGCTGCTGTCCGGATTCGCGCGTTCTTCCGGCCGGCGCCGGACGTGCTCAAGCGCCGCCTCCTCCGCGACGTGCTGCCGCTGACCCTGGCGGTGGCGCTGCTGGCCGGGATCGGCTGGTGGTCGTTCGCGGACTCGGAGCGGACCTACGACGTCGCGGTCACCACCCTCTCGGCGGCGCCGCCCGGACCGGTCGGCGCGGACGGGAACCGGCAGGTGCAGGTCAGCGCCGCCGGGCTGGCTCCGTCGGCGGGACCGTACCGCCTGGTGCTCTCCGGCGCCGAGGGCGAAGCCATCACCCAGCAGAGCCTCGATCCGGGTACGACCGGCGACTGGACCGGACGGCTCGCCGTGCCCGCCGAGGAGCGGGTGACGATCGAGCTGTTCCGGGCCGGTGAGTCCGCCGCCCTCCGCACCGTGATCATCGCGGCTGCCCCGTGAGCCGCCGCCCCCAGTTCCAGTTCGTCGCAGGTGCCGCTGTGTTCGCCGCCCTCACCGCCTGCTCCCCCGGCCCCGCCGAATCCCCCGCGGAACCAACCCCGTCCACCGCCCCGTCCACCGGCCCGTCGTCGGCCGCGATCACCGTTCCCACCTTCATGCCGCCCGCCGAAGCCCTCGCCGCCGCCTCGACTCCCGAGGGCAGGCGCTCCGCCCGGACCCGGTTCTCCCTGCCCCGCGAGGCCGGCGCCTGGCCCGGCACGAACGGCCTCTCCGGCGTCAACGGCTTCCCCGTCCTGAACAGCGAGTCCGTCGACCGGTTCTGCGCCGACCGTGGCCGCCCCTGCCCCGTCGCGCAGACCTACACCGACCGGACCGACTACGAGTCCATGACTCGTGGCACTGGTTGGACGTTCGAGTTCTTCGACAACTTCGACGGTGTCCTGGTGGTCTCCCAGGGTCTGGTGCCGGACGGGGGTGAGGAGTTGCTGGACGACTGCGCCGCCGGCGATTTCGACGGGCACTGGCGCGACTTCGGTTCGCTCATGGTCGAGCACGACCGCGGCGACTCCGTGGTCCGCCTCGGCTGGGAGATGAACGAGTCGACCATGGGCTGGCGCGGCCTCGACACCACCGACTACCTGGCCTGTTACCGCCGGGCGGCCGACAACCTGCGGGCCACCAACCCGAAGGTCGTCCTCGACTGGACGATCAACGGCCACAACACCCCGGCCGGCCTCTGCGGCGGCCTGAGCACCAATTGCTATCCGGGCGACGACTACGCCGACATCATCGGCATCGACAACTACGACCACCACCCGTGGTCCCCCACGAAAGCCGCTTTCGACCGCACCGCCGCCGATCCCGAGGGGCTGGACTGGCTGTTCGCCTTCGCCCGCGCCCACGGCAAGCTCTTCTCCGTGGGCGAGTGGGGCATCATGCCCACCGCCGACGCCGGCAAGGACAACCCCGACTTCATCACCTGGATGCGCGGCTGGTTCGCCGCCCACGCGCCGCACCTGGCCTATGAGGCCTACTTCCAGCGGTGCGACGGCGACGTCTCGCAGTCCAGCATCCTGAGGCCGGACGATCCTGACTGCCTTCCCAACCCGGGCTCGTCCAGCAGATACCGGTCCCTCTACCAGAGCTGACGTCTGGCACGCGTGGGCTTTCGCCTGGCAGGCGCGCGCTGCCGCCCGGCACCCGGCACGCCGCTCGGCGCGCGTGCAGTGCCGCCCGGCACTCGTGCGGTGCCGCCGGCACTCGACACGCCGCCCGGCGCGCGTGCAGTGCCGCCCGGCACCCTGGACGCCGCGGTCAGCATCTGGAAGAACCGCAGGTCGTACGGGATGGTCGCGTCGAAGAGCTGGCCGCCGGCGTCGACCCGGACCGTGTTCCGGCGGTGCGATCAGCGGCCCCTCAGCCGCCGAACCGGGGGCTCGTGGCCATCGCCTTGTAGGCGGCCAGCGAAGCCGGATCCGTGTCGACCCGCCACTTCTCCGGATAGCTGTAATGCGTGTCGGTGTCGAACCAGGCCACCGCGCCGATCGCAGGCCGCTCGCGTACGTACCGGGCGAAGTCGGCGATCCAGTCGGACTTGGTCGAGCCGCCCTTGTCGATCGCGCCGGTCTCGGTGATGATCATCGGCTTCAGTGGCGAGTACTGCCGGTAGACGGTGTCGAACAGCGTCTCCGGCGACTCGTCGTGCAGGTTGTAACCGGAGACGCCGACCCAGTCGACGAACTCGTCACCCGGGTAGTACTCCTCGGTCCGGTTCCACGACTCCTTGGGGTTGTAGTTCCAGTTCGGGCTCCACACCCAGGCGACGTTGTCCGCGCCCTCCTCGCCGAAGATGCGGTGCAGCCGCCGGAAACAGGAGACGTACCCGTCGGGGTCCTTGCCGTTCTTGGCGCCACCCCAGTCGTACCAGCCGCCGTTCATCTCCCAGCCCCACCGCAGCATCACCGGCCGCCCCAGGTCCCGCAGGCGCCGGGCGCCGCGCGCGATCATCTCGTCGGACTTGCCGTTCAGGATGTCGCGATATTTCGCGCCCCGCCAGGAGACGAGCGGGTAGGCGCCGCGGGGCAGGTACGGGATGGACGACGGCAGCTGGTCGTTCCACCCGTAGAACAGGTGCACGATCTTGTGCTTCCGGCCGAGCTGCTCGTTGCGCAGCTCCAGCGCCTCCTTGTAGCTGAGCCCGTCGAAGCCCAGGTAGGCGCCGAACAGCGCCTTGCCGGCGACGAACGGGACCGTGCCGCCCAGGTCGCCGGTGGCGGCGGAGAACGGCGCCGGGGTGGCGCTGGGTGCGGGCGCGGCGGACGGCGCCACGGTCGCGTTGACCGGGCTGGGCGACGAGGACGACGTCGCGGTGGCCCGGTGGTAGCCGAACGCGCCGACCGGGACGGCCGCCAGCGCGGCCAGGCCGAGGAACCCGCGCCGGCTGATGTTGGAGACCTGGGAGGGATGGCGGTGCGAGTGGGTCACGTCAGGTTCCGCCCGGCCGTGCGCGCCATCTTGCGTACCATCCGCCAGCCCGGCTGAGCGAGCCGCTTCAGGCGCGGCACCAGCGCCGACCCCGCGCCTTCGACGATCGACACCAGATCGGCACCGCTGTGGTCGGGGGTGGGCTGGAACCGCGGCACGGCCAGCCGCCGCTCGCCCGGCTTGTGCATCCGCCGCCCGACCTCGGTGGCGTTGTCGTGCCCGGCGGCCGCGACGACCTCACGCACCCGGCGGGTGTTGTAGCCGTGCGGGTAGGCGAACGACCGCACCTTCAGCTGGAGCTTCTGCTCCAGTTCGTCGTGGCTACGGACCACCTGGTCGCGCAGCTCCGCCGGGCTGAGCACGTCCAGCGGGTGGTGGATCATGCTGTGGTTGCCGATCTCGATGCCCGGCACGGTGGCGACCTCCGCCAGCTCGCGCCACGTCAGCATCGGCCCGAAGGCGGGCGCCCACGCACCGAGCCAGTTCGCGTGCCCGCCGCCGAGGTGGCCGACCGAGGCGTAGAGCGTTGCCCCGGCGCCGGCCGCCCGCAGAGCCGGAACGCCCGCGGTGAGGAAATCCCGGTAGCCGTCATCAAAGGTGACTGCAACCATTTTTGCTGATATTTCCGACCGACCGGTCGCGAGCTCGTCGAGCGCCGTGGAGAGCCCCACCAACCGGTACCCGGCCGCCGTCAGCGCCGCCAGCTGCTCCGCGAGCAGGTCGGGCGGCACCGCGAGATCACGCAGCGGCCCGTCCACCGCAGAGACCGAGTGATACATCAGCGCCGGCAAGGAAAACTCCCCAGGCGTCACCGCGTCGGTCACCAAACCCCCCTAGTCACAGGCCCGGGAAGCCTAACAACGCAAGCCGGTGCGCCGGTTCCTCCATCTGGCCAATTCACACTACAACGAGTAACCTCCAGGCATCTCCGACCCGCTCACCAGCGTAAACAAAGTCACGGATCAGTGACACAGAGTCATAACTGAACCGTTGCCACCACGCCGACGTATCGGAGAACGACACCGAGACCGCTCTACCCCGGGAGCGCGCACCATGTTCCGCCTCATCCAGCTGCACACCGAAGACGGTGTGCCCCGCATCGGCGTCGACGCCGACGGCTACGTCAGCGCCCGCGCCGCCCTGGCCCACTACCGCACCGCCCCGGCGACCTATTTCGCCGTCGGCCGCTTCGACCACGAGGGCACCCTGACCGAGGTGATCCTCGACCCGATCTGCGGACTGGACGGCGCCTGCCAGCGCCCGGCGTCCGTGGTGCACGCCACGACCTTCGAGCGGCTCTGCGAACGGTGCGCCTCCGGCATGGACGTGCTGACCGTCCCGCAGCTGGCCCGCCGCCTCGGCATCGCCTGCCGGCTGGCCCCGTCGGTGGCCCGATTCCGGCAGGGCACCCTCGGCGGCCTGCGTGCCCCGGCCGGCAACCGGATCGCCCGCGAGTTCGCCGACCACGTCCATGACGCCCGGTGGCGGCGTCAGCTCTGCGCCGAGCTGGCGCAGAGCCCGACCGCCCTGAACGGCCTGTTGATCGGGGCCGGCGCGCTCAGTCACCGGCAGGTGCTGGACCTGTTCCCGGCGCTCAGCGCGCTCGGCGACGAACTTCCGGCCGGGGTCCGTGCCGACCTGTCCGGGGCCACCACCCGCCCGCTCTCCCCGGCCGGAGTCGCCGGGCTTCGGCTGGGCCTCACCGCACGGCCGTGATCCGCAACGTCAGGACGAACCCAGCGGGATCCGCACCACCTCGCCGGCGCCCCGGCAGACCGCGCAGGTGGTGACATAGGCGTGCCGGTCGTGCACGGCCAGACCGCCCGGGGCGGTCAGGCCCGACGCGATCCGGCGCGGTCCTCCGGGGGTCGTCCGCACCAGCACGCCCGACGACTCCAGCACATACAGCCTCGCGTCCGACCAGGCCAGATCGACGATGCCGGCGAACCCGCCGGCGTACACCCGCGGCGTCCGCCCCGGCTCCACCCGCCAGATCCGCCGCTTCTCGGCGACGTAGAAGGCGCCGTCCGGCCCCTGCGCGACCGACGTCGGCGCCGGGATCCGGGCGACGGTCTGGACGCGGCCCTTCGGCCCGACGCGGAGCAGGGCGCCGGCGGCGGCATCGGCCACCAGATGACCCCGGCCGGCGGCGAGCACGGCCACCGGTTCGCTTGCGCTTTCCTGCACGCCCATGTCGTACGACCTGAGTAAGGTCTCCGGGGCCGCAACCGCGTGGTGCAGCGCCCCACCCGGGCCGACCGACACGTCCGCAAGCCCGGCGGCCTCGCCACCCGCCGGCAGGGCGAGGGACGGAAGGTTCCGCACGATCCGCTCCTGCCGCCCGTCCTCGATCCTGGTGATCGCTCCCGAGCGCCCGAAACACCGCAGTTCGCCCTGTCGTCCCGGGCGGCACGGCCCGGCACCCCCGCGCCCCGCCTCGGCGACGTAAAGCTCGCCCGCCGGGCCCACGGCCAGGCCCCGTGGATTGTCGAGCCCGGACGCCACCACCCGGCTTCGCGACCGATCCGGATCGTCCACCGGTCCCGCCAGTCCCACCGCCGCGGCCGTCAGGCACGCAGCCAGCAGCACACCGCCAGCGATCATCTACTGCCCCCGTGTAGTCGATGCTCCCCGGACAGGCTCCGCCGTCCCACCTTCCGGCAGGCCACTCAGTCATGGATCCGACGAGGCTTTCCGCCGGCCGGGTCACACCGGCACGTTCCGTTCCGGCGTACCGCGAAGGTTTCTGTCGGACCCGAGTGGCATGCTTGCCCTCATGTCAGTGGGTGAGGCGGTCGAGGCGAAACCTCGTCGGCGCGCGTCGCGCGCGCGGTTCGGTGCGGTGGTCGCAGCGGTTCTGCTGCTGCTGTTCGGCGTGCCGTGGGCGACGTTGATCTGGTCCGGCAATCAATGGCCGACGCCGGTGCTCGCCGTCGGCACGGCCCTGTTCGTGCTCGTCGCGGCGGCCTTCCCGGTCCTGATGTTCCGCGGTCACAGCGGGCACAGCGACACCGCGTCCCGGGTCGCCGACACCCTGCTCGGCGTGGTCTGGGTGCTCTTCGTCTGGTCGGTGCTCGGTCAGGTGCTGGGCCTGGCGCTCGCGCTGGCCGGCGTCGCCGACCCGGTGCGCTCCCGGGTGGTCACCGCGGCCGTCCTGGTGATCTCCGTCGTGCTGCTGGGCTATGGCTACGCCGAGGCGATGCGCGTCTCCCGGGTGCGCCGCGTCGAGGTCACCCTCCCCCGGCTCGGTCCCGGCCTGGACGGGTTGAAGGTCGTGCAGATCACCGACACCCACTACGGCCCGATCGACCGTTCCCGCTGGTCCCGCGGCGTGGTCGAGGTGATCAACTCGCTGGGCGCGGACATCGTGGCGCACACCGGCGACATCGCCGACGGCCAGGTCGCCCAGCGGCTCAGCCAGTCCAGCCCGCTGCGCGACGTCCACGCGCGCCTGGCCCGGGTCTACGTGACCGGCAACCATGAGTACTACAGCGGGGCCCTCGGCTGGGTCGAGCACATGACCGAGCTCGGCTGGGACGCCCTGCACAACAGTCACCTGGTCGTCACCCGCAACGGCGACTCGCTGATCGTCGCCGGCGTCGACGACCGCACCGCCGCCGGCTCCGGCCTGCCCGGCCACCACGCCGACCACGACGCCGCCCTGGCCGGGGCCGACCCCGCCCTGCCGGTGCTGCTGCTGGCCCACCAGCCCCAGCAGATCGGCGCCGCCGTCGCCCACGGCGTCGACCTGCAGCTCTCCGGCCACACCCACGGCGGCCAGATGTGGCCCTTCCACTACCTGGTCCGCATCGACCAGCCGGTTCTGCAGGGCCTGTCCCGCCACTCCGACCGCACCCAGCTCTACACGAGCCGGGGCACCGGCTTCTGGGGCCCGCCGTTCCGGATCTTCGCCCCCAGCGAGATCACCCTCCTGACCCTTCGCGCACCCAGACCCGCACCAGGCCCCGCACCCACGGCCGAGGGTGCGACCGCACCCACACCGGCCCCCACACCGGCGCCCACCGACCCGCCCGCCTGACCACGACTCGAACCCGCGCTTCACCGGTGAGGGTCCGTACCAAGATCGGTGTTTTCGGCTTTCGGTTAGTAGGTTTCGGCGGCCGGCCAGCGGTCACCGAAGGTGAT
>NZ_JBVYOQ010000054.1:0-20680 GCF_056134165.1 Actinoplanes sp. 13
GAGCCTCTCGGCGTACAAGGCGACACTGCGCGAGCGAGACCCCCCCCCCCCCCCCCCCCGACCCACCCCCCCCCCCCCCCCCCCCCCCCCCCCCCCCCCCCCCCCCCCCCCCCCCCCCACGCCGAGGGCCCTAGGGCAGCAGCGTCCAGCCGGAGTCGCGGGCGCGGGCCGCGGCCAGCAGGCCGGCCACCGCGGCCGCGTTGGTGATCTCGCCGCGGAAGACCATGGCGACCGCCTCGTCCAGCGCGACCCGGTGGACCTCCAGGTCGGCCTCCTCGGCCTCCCGGTGGTGCCGGTCGCCGTCGGGGACCGGCGCCAGGTCGCGGGCCAGGAACACCTGCACCCACTCGTTGCTGAAGCCGGGCGACGTGTGCAGGCCGATCAGCCGGTCCATCCGGCCGGCCGTCAGGTCGACCTCCTCGGCCAGCTCGCGGGCCGCGGTGACCGCCTCGTCCTCACCCTCCACGTCGCGCAGACCGGCCGGCAGCTCCCAGATGCGGGCGCCGAGCGGGTGCCGGTACTGCTTGATCAGCACCACCCGGTCCTGCTCGTCGAGGGCGACCACGACGACCGCGCCGCGGTTGGTCACCACGTCACGCGGGGCGGTGCCGCCGTCGGACAGGGTGATCTCGTCGGTGCGGACCGAGAAGATCGCGCCCTCGTACCGCGGAAGGCTGGACACCGTCTCGTGGGTGAACGCCATGCTAGGAGGCCTCGACCGGCAGCTCGTCGGCGGCGGCGTACGCCACCGCCGCCTTGACCAGCCCGTCGAAGAGCGGGTGCGGCCGGGTCGGGCGGCTCTTCAGCTCCGGGTGCGCCTGGGTGGCCACGAAGTACGGGTGGACGTCGCGGTCCAGCTCGATGAACTCGACCAGCCGGCCGTCCGGCGAGGTCCCGGAGAAGACCAGGCCGGCCTGCGCGAGCTTGTCCCGGAAGTCGTTGTTCACCTCGTAGCGGTGCCGGTGCCGCTCGGAGATCTCGGTGTCGCCGTAGACCTCGGCGACGATCGAGCCGTCCTTGAGCTTCGCCGGGTACGCCCCCAGGCGCATGGTGCCGCCCAGGTCGCCCTTGCCGGCCACGATGTCCTCCTGGTCGGCCATCGTGGAGATCACCGGGTAGGTCGCCTTCTCGTCGAACTCGACCGAGTTGGCGCCGGTCAGGCCGGCCAGGTTGCGGGCCGCGTCGATCGTCATGCACTGCAGGCCGAGGCACAGGCCCAGGATCGGGATGCCGTTCTCACGGGCGAACCTCGAGGTGTTCACCTTGCCCTCGATGCCGCGAACCCCGAAACCGCCGGGGATGACGATGCCGTCGACGCCCTTCAGCGCGACGGCCGCACCGGCCGGGGTCACGCAGTCGTCGCTCGGCACCCACCGGATGGAGATCTTCACGGTGTTGCCGAATCCGGCCGCCCGGATCGCCTCGGTGACCGAGAGGTACGCGTCGGGCAGGTCCACGTACTTGCCGACCAGCGCGATGGTGATCGTGCGCTTGGGGTGGTGCACCCGCTCCAGCAGATCGTTCCAGGTCTTCCAGTTGACGTCACGGAACGAAAGACCCAGGCGGCGTACGACGTACGCGTCCAGCCCCTCGTCGTGCAGCACCTTGGGGATGTCGTAGATGCTGGGCGCGTCCGGGCAGGCGATGACAGCTTCGGCGTCCACGTCGCAGTAGAGCGCCAGCTTGTGCTTCATCTTCTCCGGGATCTCCCGGTCGCTGCGGCAGATCAGCGCGTCCGGCTGGATACCGATGTTGCGCAGCGCGGCCACCGAGTGCTGCGTCGGCTTGGTCTTCAGCTCCCCGGACGGAGCGAGGTAGGGCACCAGCGAGACGTGCAAATAGAAGACGTGGTCCCGGCCGACCTCGTGGCGGACCTGGCGGATCGCCTCGAGGAACGGCAGCGACTCCATGTCGCCGACGGTGCCGCCCACCTCGGTGATCACCACGTCCGGGACGTTGCCGTTCTCGTCCGGGTCGGCCATCGCGAAGATGCGGCTCTTGATCTCGTTGGTGATGTGCGGGATGACCTGCACGGTGTCGCCCAGGTATTCGCCGCGCCGCTCCCGGGCGATGACCGCCGAGTAGACCTGGCCGGTGGTGACGTTGGCCTTGCCGGACAGGTCCCGGTCGAGGAACCGTTCGTAGTGCCCGACGTCGAGGTCGGTCTCGGCGCCGTCCTCGGTCACGAAGACCTCACCGTGCTGGAACGGGTTCATCGTCCCCGGGTCGACGTTGAGGTAGGGGTCGAGCTTCTGCATCACGACGCGGAGACCGCGGGCGGTGAGCAGATTGCCGAGGCTGGAGGCGGTGAGGCCCTTGCCCAGCGAGGAGGCGACGCCCCCGGTGACGAAGATGTGCCGCGTGTCGCGCACTGATGAGGCCAAGGCCCGCTCCCGTGGTCGCCAATCTTAGAAGAATCTTGAGGCCGGGGCAGCGCCCCATCCACGGGAGTTCACCGTAACACTGTTTGCCGGTCGCGCCACGTTCGGGCTGCTCGGCATGCGTGTCAACGCACGATAAGAGGATCTTCGTCGGGTTTGCGCAGCGACGGGCCGCCCGGCCCGTCGGTCTCGCCAGGGGGCGGGGTCCGGTCGGCCGCGTGCAGCAGCACCCGCAGCACTGTGAGCACCACGACCGGCACCACCGCCGCCGCGGCCGCTCCGGCGGCGCCCAGGGCGGTGCCGCCGAGCACCCCGGCGATCAGCGTGGCCACCGTCGTGCCGACCAGCGCCGCACGGACCCCCGGGTTCAGCCCGAACAGCCGGTTCAGGCCGCCCCACGAGGAGAACTGGCAGAACGCCAGCATCAGCGCCCCGCAGACCGCGAGCAGGGTCAGCGGGCTGTCCAGCAGCGCCTGCCCGTTCGCCGCGGCGGCCCGCTGCATCGCCGGGCCGGCGGTGCCGTTGCCGAGCGCGGTCAGGAACCGCCCGAGGGTGCCCTGTTCGAGTGGCGCCCGGCTCAGGTCCAGCGCCGCGAACCCGGCCGTGACGACCAGCCCGGCCAGCGCCGCCCAGGCGAACCGGGCCAGGCTCAGCCAGCCGCCGGTGCTCATCGCCGCGGCGACGCACACCCCGGCCGTCACGGCGATCGCGCCCACCGGGTCGGCGCCGAGGTACGGGCTGCCGACCACCGCCACGCCGATCCCGCCGAACAGCACCATCACCACCGGCCGCCAGCGCCGGGTCACCCACTGCGCCAGGCATCCGGCCAGCAGCAGCAGGCCGCCGACGAAGGCGCCCAGCCCGACGCTGCCCAGCCCGGAGTAGCGGACCCCGTGCACCGTCGAATAGCCGGCCACCCCGTTGAGCTGGAGCCGGGCACCGGTGAGCAGGTCGGCAGCGACCACCACGGCGCTGACCGCGGCCACCGACGCCATCGGCCACAGCGTGCGCGGGTACCGCGGCGCCAGCCGGACCACCAGGGTGCCGGCCGCCATCAGCGCCGCCGTCGCCGACCCGAACAGCCACGCCGGGTGCTCGCTGGTCCACCACGGCGCCAGGTCGGCGACCAGCGCCGCCGGGATGGCCAGGCCGGCGGCGATCAGCGCCGACTCGGCCACCGAGACCAGCCGGGCCGGCGGCAACGACGGCCCCGCCGGACCGGCATGCCGCCGGGCCCGGATCAGCACCGGCACCAGCAGCGCGAAGAGGACGAACTGCACGATCGCGAGCACGGTGAAGAAGATCTCGGCGACCCCGCGCTGGGCGATCGCGCGGCGGTCCGCGTCGTGCGGGCCCTGCATCGCCTCGGCCGGATCGGCCGGGCGGCCCTCGGTCGTGGTGGCCGCGTAACCGGCGAACAGCTTCTCCGGCGCCGGGCGTTCCAGCGCCGACAGCACGGTCGGGGCGAGGTCGACGAGCTGGAGGTAGCCGTCGCGGCCGGTGCTGGCGGAGGTCAGCCAGCCACCCTCCCAGCCGGGCCCCTCGGCGATCGCGACGTGCAGCCGGGAGGCACGTTCGGTGTCGGAGACCCCGGCGATCACCATCAACGACCGGGCCGGGCGGGCGGCCAGCACCCGGGCCAGGGTGGCGTCCGCGGCGGCCACCGCGGCCTGCCGCTGCGCGCCGGAGCCGGTGACCGGACCGAGGTCCACGATGCTCAGCACACAGTCGTCGAGCAGGTCGGCGGGATCGGCGGGCAGCTCCGGGAGGTAACTGTCGACCCGGCCGAACGGGCGGGCCGCGGCGATGGCGGCGCCCGGGCCGACGGCGACGGTGCAGCGCACCGACTCGGCGAGGGCGCCGGGCGTGGTGCCGTACGGCATCCGGTCCTGGTTGTTGCGGACCACCACAGGCTGCTCGACCACCTTGGCGCCGAACTCGTCCGGCTGGGTGAGCTGCGGGGCGGCCGGTGGGCAGCGGCCGGCCGACTCGCCGGCCCGCCAGGCGGCGTAGTTGCCCGCGCCCAGGGTGAGCCAGCCGTCGGAGGGACAGGTGACGGAACGCGCGGAGCGTACCGACAGCCAGCCGATCGAACCGCGGGTCGCCTCCTGCCAGAGTGCCGGGGTGCGCTGCGGGTCGAGGTCCTCCCAGCGCAGGCCCGCCGCGGCGGCCACCACCACATAGTCGGCGGAGCCGCGCCGGACCTCCTCGTCCGGGCGGACGGTCAGGCCGGCCAGGGTGGCCACGGCGACCAGGGCCGCCACCGCGAACGGGATCCAGGACCGGGCCCGGGAGCCGCGCGGCGTGCCGGGACGCGGCACCCGCCGCAGCCGGCCGAGCCAGAGGGGCTGCTTCACCGGCGGACCGCCACCTCGGCGTACGCGGAGCGCACGTCGGCGACCACGTCCGGTTCGGTGGGCCATGTGGCGGCCTGCCGGGGACCCCGGGCCGCGTAGTCGGCGCGCAGGCCGGGGTCGGCGAGCATCCGCCGGACCGCCGCGTCGAGGGCGTCCACGTCGCCCGGCGGGATCAGCATGGCCGCGTCCCCGACCAGGCCGGGCAGCCCACCGACGGCCGTGGTGATCAGCGGGACACCGGTGTGCAGCGCCTCCTGGGCGAACAGCTGCCGCGCCTCCCAATCACTGGTGATCACGGCGACGTCGGCGCCGAGCAGCAGGTCCGGCACGTCGGTGCGGTGCCCGAGCAGGTGGAACGGGGCGTGCAGCCGGGAGGCCTGCTGGGCGAGCGGCATGTAACTGGGGCCCGAACCGGCCACCGCCACCACCGGCGTGGGGCTCAGCTCGCGCCACCGGGCGGCGGCGTCGACCAGCAGGTCGTAGTGCTTCTGCGGGTGCAGCCGGCCGACCGAGAGGATCAGCGGGGTGTCGCCCCGCAGCTGGAACTCGGCGCGCACCGCGGACCGGGTGCGGCGCGGCGGTGCCATCGCGGGCGCCGCCACCGGCCCGAGCCGGGCGTTGCGCGCGCCGAGCGACACGGCGCGCTCGACCAGATCCTCGGAGGCGCCCAGGGTCAGCGCGGCGCTGCGCGCCACCATCCGTTCCAGCAGCGCGCCGGCCTGCGCTTTGAGACCTTTGGCCAGGATGGCGTTGTGCCAGGTGACCACCAGAGGTACGCCGGTACGCGCGATCGCCGCCACGAAGGCGGCCCGCAGACCGTGCGCGTGCAGCACGTCGGCGTCCCGCCCGGCGACCGCCCGGCGCAGCGCCCGGATCGCGCCGGAGTCCTGCGGTCCCGGGTCGGCCGGGATCTCCACCGGCGTGAAGTCCACCCCGGAGGCGCTGAAACCGTAGTGGGCGTCGGTGGCCGCCGGGCCGCACACCAGCACCCGGCACCCGGCCGTCAGCAGGCCGCGGGCGAGCGAGGCGACGTGCCCGCCGGTGCCGCCGGTGGCGGAGCCCAGCACCAGCACGACCGAGCCGCTCCAACCGTCGTCACTGCTCACGAACCGTGATCCCCCTCTGTTCCGAGCGCGGCTTCGGCTTCACCCGGCACGGCGCAACCTCCGCGTCAGCGGCGCCAGATCCCGCCGGTCCAGCAGGAACGCCACCGCGACGAACACCACCGTCACCACGACACCGCCCAGCATGCCTGCCGCCAGGGCGGTGAGCACTCCCGGGGTGGGCCCGAACACTCGCACGACACCCCAGCCGGCGAGTCCCGCGACCACCGCCGCCACCACCGCGGCGAGGCTCGCCCGGCCCAGCCCGGCCAGCGCGGCAGCGCCCGCGTGCCGGCGCACGGCGAGCACCAGCAGGACTCCGGTCACCGACATGCCGAGCGCGTTCGCCGCGCCCAGCCCGAACAACTGCGACTGCTTCGAGACAGTGGTGGTGACCGCTATCACGGCTACCCCGGCGGTCAGCCAGCCGATCGCTGCGGCCGCCGCCGCGGCGACCGTCGCCCCTCGCGCGTAGAGGGCCCGCGACAGCAGGGCGAACAGTGCATAGCCGAGCAGGCCGGGAGCGAAGCCGACGATGCCGGGCGCCACTCGCGGGGCGTCCAGCAGCCCCGCGGCGGGCACCGCCAGACCGGCCAGCGCGGCGGCGCCCAGCCCGGCGAGCAGCACGATCGAGCGGGCGGTCCCGGACAGCGCCGCGGCATAGCCTTCGTCGTCCCGGCGGGCGAAGGCGTCCGCGAGCCGCGGATAGACGGCCGTCGCCAACGGCACCGCGAGCACCGCCCACGGCAGCAGGAAGATCGTCTGCGCACCGGTGAACTGGGCGAGCTGACGGGCGCCCAGCACCACGATCAGGGCGGCCACGATCTGCTGCGCGCCGACTGTCACCGCGCCCGCCCAGCCCAGCCGGACCGCTTGCCGGCCTTCCCCGCCCGGGAAGCGGTAGGTGGGCCGCAGCCGCAACCGCAGGCGGATCATCGGGATCACCAGGCAGAGGCTGAGCACCACCACGCCGAGGGTGGTGCCCACGGACAGGGTCAGCTCGCCGGCCCGGCTGAGGCCGGCGAACCCGGTCCGGGCGCCGTCGATGCCGGCGTAGGTCAGGTAGGCGGCCATCACGGTGACGCTGGACAGCAGCGGCGCGATCACCGGCCAGGCGAACCGGTGGTGAGCCTGAAGCACCCCGGTCAGCACGATGCCGACGCCGTAGAGCGGGAGCTGCGGCGCGAACACCCGCAGCATCCGGGCAGCCACCTCCTGATGCGCGGGCGGCACGCCGTCCAGCAGCCCGGTGATCGGACCGGCGAGCAGGGCCACCAGCACGGCGAGCGGGACGGTGAGCGTCAGCACCCAGGTGAGCAGCGCGGAGCTCACCTCACCCACCCGGCGCCGGTCCCCGGCCGCCGCGGCGGCGGCGATCAGCGGGACGACCAGACTGGCCAGGGCGCCGCCGGCCACCAGCTCGAAGACGATGTTCGGCACCATGTTGGCGGCGAAGTAGACGTCGGCCAGGCCCGCGTCGCCGCCCGAGCCGACGGTGTAGAAGAACGTCAGCGTGCGGCCGAAACCGGTCAGGCGAGCGAGGACGGTGAGGACGGTGATCAGCGCGGCCGCCCCGGCGATCTTCGCGACCGCGCCGCCCGTACCAGAAAGGGGTGTGCCCGCGGACGAGCCGGAACCGGCCTCGGGAGATCGCCTCACGCCTGGGGCGGCCGGCGGCCGAGTTCGTCGAGACGGCGCAACCACGGCGTGTCCGCGATGACCCGGGTGAAGCTGATCTTCTCACTGGCCGCGGTGAGCGAACCGAGCACGGCCAGCGCGGCCAGCCGGCCGGCCGGCCCGGTCCGTGCGGTCAGCGCCGTCCCGAGCAGCGCGCCCAGCGCGTTCGCCCCGGCGTCGCCAAGCATGATCTCCTCGTTCAGGTCGGCCGGCAGCAGCGCGGCGCCCGCGCCGAGCGTCCCGGCCGTCATCGCGGCATTGCGTCCCACCGCCAGCGGCGCCCCGAGGATCGCGGCCGCCTTGATCGCCCGGCCGGGCCGCAGGTCGAGCAGGTTGAGCAGGTTCGCCGTCCCGGCGATCACCCCGGCGCCGAGGAGCACGTCCACCCCGCGGCCGAGCCGGCTGCCGCGACGGCTGCCGACCAGCGCCGACGCCACCAGGCCCGCGGCACCAACCCCGGCGATCTTCACGAGGCCGCTGGTGACCCGGCCCTCGCGCAGCGCGCCCAGGTGGCCGGCGAAACCCTTGAACGCCTTCTCCTCCGGGCGGTTGCCGACGATGTCGTCGTAGAAGCCGACCGCGCCGCTCACCGCGCCGGCCGTGACGGCCGCGGCCGCCAACCGGCGGTCCGGCGCCCCGAAGGCCGCGCCCACGGTGGCGCCGGCGGCCAGTGCCGGTCCCCCGGCGAGGGTGACCTCACGACCGTGGAAGTTGGACCGGCGCAGACTCGCCGCTCCGGGATCCAGGCGGACCCAGGCCAGCGTGGTCCGCGCCACCGACGCGCCGATGCCGAACGAGCGGAGGAAAGCCATGGCCGAGAAGTCTAGACGGGGGCTACTGCGCGGGTGGCGGGACGATCGAGGTGGCGCCGGCGCCCAGGCCGTAATGCCCGACGCGGTTGCCGACCAGCCGCTCGACGGTGGCCATGCCGGTGGCCACCTGCCCCTGCACGGTGCTCACGTTGTCCACCGTGGAGATCTCCTTGACCAGGGCCGGGTCGTTGCGCACCCCGGCGACCAGGTTGCCCTCGCCGGCGCCGGCGCCGGCCACCACGAGCGGCCGGTTCCGGCCGAGCTGGGTGGCCATGGTGACGGCCGCCTGGCTCTTGCGCGCCGCCTCCTTGTCGGTCGCGGGGGCGCCGGCCACCAGCACGATGCCCTCCGCGCCGCCGGTCGCGTCGTCCTCGACCGCGAGGTAACCCGCCTGGGCGAACGCGGTCAACACCGCTGTGACGTCCGGCTGGGTGGGTGTGGTCGGCCCGGCCAGCACGGTGAGCGCCAGCAGGGCGCTGGCCGTCTCGACACCGACGCTGTTCAGCGGCAGGCCGGTCACCGGGATGCTGGGCTGCGACGACTTGTCGGCCAGGTCGAGCAGCTCGGTGGCGGAGACCGGGTCGAGGAACTTCTCCTCGACGGTGAGGCGGGCGGTCACGGTCGCGCCGGCCACGTTCAGCATCTGGAGCACACCCTCGGCGGCGTCACCGGCGCCGGGCAGGATCACCACCGCGAGCTTGCGCCCGGCGAGCTTGCCGGCCAGCGCGTACGGCGCCATCTCGGCGGCGAAGTCCTGCGCGCGGTTCGTCTCGTCGAGCAGCTGGTTGACCTGGTCGCGCTTGAGGTCGTTGTCCTTCTTGAGCGAGTTCAGGTTCTCCCGGAGGTTCTCCGAGACCGGGCCGTTGAGCGCGGCGGTGCCGACCACCAGGCCGATCGCGAGCGCCAGGAAGACCGCGGTGAGCGACACCACGTGGTACCGGAAGTTGATCACGACGACCTCAGAAGAGATTGCTGAGCTGGAAGACGAGATTGTCCCACCACTCCGACACCACGGTGAGGTACGCCTTGCCCACGGTTGAGACCGCCACCGCGGAGGCCATCGCCGCCAGTGCCGACAGCACCAGCAGCAGCAGCGCCGAGCCGGAGATGTTCTGCCGGTAGAGCCGGCTCACGCCTTTCGCGTCGACCAGCTTGCCACCGACCTTCAGCCGGGTGAGGAAGGTGGAGGCCATGCCGCCGCGGCCCTTGTCGAGGAACTCCACCAGGTTGTAATGCGTGCCGACGGCGACGATCAGCGACGCGCCCTTCTCGTCGGCCAGCAGCATCGCCAGGTCCTCGCTGGTGGCGGCGGCCGGGAAGGTGATCGCGTCGACGCCCAGCCCGCGCACCCGTTCCAGACCGGGGGCACGCCCGTCCGGATAGGCGTGCACGATCACCTCGGCGCCGCAGCGCAGCACGTCGTCGGTGGCCGAGTCCATGTCGCCGATGATCATGTCGGGGGTGTAGCCGTTCTCCACCAGGGCGTCGGCGCCGCCGTCGACCCCGATCAGCACCGGCTTGTATTCCCGGATGTAGGGGCGGAGGACGTCCAGGTCCTCCTTGTAGTCGTAACCGCGCACCACGATCAGCACGTGCCGCCCGGCGATGCTGGTCTGCACGTCGGGCACGCCGACACCGTCCAGCAGCAGGTCGCGCTCCTGCTTCAGATAGTCCATCGTGTTCGCGGCGAACGCCTCCAGCTGCACCGACAGGCCCTCACGGGCGTCGGCCATCGCTTTCGCCACGCTCTCCGCGTCCTGCCGGACCCCGGTCGCCACCGGCTCGCCGTCGACCAGCACGGTGCCGCCGTCGATGCCGACGACCTGGCCCTCGCGGATGCCCTGGAACAGCTCGTCGCCGCAGCCGTCGACCAGGATCACACCGTTCTGGATCAGCACCTCGGGACCCAGGTTCGGGTAGCGGCCGGAGATCGACGGCTTCACGTTCAGCACGGCGGTGACACCGGCCGCGACCAGCGAGTCGGCGGCGACCCGGTCCAGGTCGACGTGGTCGATCACGGCGATCTCACCGGGCCGCAGCCGCCCGGTCAGCCGCTTGGTCCGCCGATCCAGCCGGGCCGGTCCGGAGACCGGGCCCGGCTCGGCGCCACGCGTGCGGCGAAGAGTGGGAATCGGAAGTCGCATCCCGGCCATCCTGACACGCCGCCGCACGCCATCCCTCCGCGACATGCGCCAGCTCACTGACAAGACGGACTTATCAGGCACGCTTCTCCCGAGACGCTACGGAGAGCAACTCCTCAGCATGCGCTATCCCGAGGTCGGAATCCGGCAGACCAGCCAACATCCTGGAAAGCTCCCGGGCCCGCTCGGTCTCCTCCACGATCCGGACGCCACTCGTAGTGATCGCGCCGCCGGTGTCCTTGGCGACCACGAGATGGCGATCGGCGAATGCGGCGACCTGTGGCAGATGCGTCACGACAAGCACCTGATGCGTCCGCGCCAGCCGCGCCAGCCGCCGCCCGATCTCCACCGCGGCCGTCCCGCCCACCCCGGAGTCGACCTCGTCGAAGACCAGCGTCGGCGGGCCGCCCGCACCGGCGAACACCACCTCGATCGCGAGCATCACCCGGGACAGCTCACCGCCGGAGGCGCCCTTCTGCAGAGGCAGCGCGGGCGCGCCCGGATGGGCCAGCAGCCGCAGCTCGACCTCGTCCGCCCCGTCCGGCCCGGCCCACAGCTCGGCGCCGTCGACCGTCACCGCCGGCTCGTCCCGCGCGGGCGGTCGGGTCAGCACCCCGACCTCGACCCGGGCGTGCGGCATGGCCAGCCCGGCCAGCTCGACACTGACCGCCTCGGAGAACCGGCCGGCCGCCTCCCGGCGCGCCGCGGTCAGCCGCCCGGCCAGCTCGCCGACCGACGCGCCCAGCCGCTGCCTCTCCTTGTCCAGCTCCTCCAGCAGCTCGTCGGAGCTGTCCAGCTCGGCGAGCTTGGTGCGGGCGTTCTCCGCCCAGACGATCACACCGTCGATGTCGTCCGCGTATTTCCGGGTCAGCGCGCGCAGCGCGGCCCGCCGCTCGTAGATCGCCTCCAGCCGGGCCGGGTCCGCGTCGAGCGTGCCCAGATAGGCCGACAGCTCCGACGAGACGTCACCGACCAGGGTGGCCGCCTCCTCCAGCCGGGCGGCCAGGTCGCCGAGCGACGGATCCACCGCGGCCTGGCCCTCCAGGGTGCGCCGCGCGGTGCCGAGCAACTGGGTCGCGTCCGGAGTGTCATCGGCCGCCTCGACCCCGCCGGCCAGCGCCTGCGCGGCCAGTGCCGCGGCGATCCGCAGGCCCTCGGCGTGCTCCAGCCGCTGCACCTCGTTGCGCAGATCCTCGTCCTCGCCGGGCTGCGGGTCGACCCGGGTGATCTCGTCCAGGCCGAGCTTGAGCAGGTCGGCCTCCTGCGAGCGCTGGCGGGCGTTGCGCCGCCGGTCGGCCAGGTCCTCCACCACGGCACGCCACCGGGTGAACGCCTCCCGATAGCCGTCCAGCAGCTTCTCGTGCTCCGGCCCGGCGAACCGGTCGAGCGCCGAGCGCTGCTCCGACGGGCGCAGCAGGCGCAGCTGGTCGGACTGGCCGTGCACCGCGAGCACCTGCTCGCCGAGCTCGCTGAGCGTGGACACCGGCATGCTGCGGCCACCGACGTGCGCGCGGGACCGGCCCTCGGCCGTCACCGTGCGGCTGAGCAGCACCGAGCCGTCGTCGTCGGTCTCGCCGCCGGCGTCGGTGATCCGGGTGCGGATCGCGTCGCCCAGGCTGCCGGCCAGCCGCAGCCGGCCCTCGACCACCGCCCGGCCCGGGTCGGCCCGCACCCGGCCGGCGTCGGCCCGGCCGCCGAACAGCAGCCCGAGACCGGTCACCACCATCGTCTTTCCGGCGCCGGTCTCACCGGTGATCACATTCATCCCGGACGTGAGACGCAGCGTGGTGTCGTCGATGACGCCCAGCCCGGTGATGCGAAGTTCCTCCAGCACAGGCAGACAGTATCGGGAGCCACCGACAAATGCCCACCGTGGGCGATCCGGGTTCGCCGGCCGGCACCCGCCGCGAAGATCACCGGCCGGTGTCGGCGGGTCAGCGCCGGTTGCCCCGCCAGCCGACCACCGGAAGCTCGAACTTGGCCACCAGCGTGTCGGTGAACGGCCGCGGCGCCAGCCGGACCAGACGGACCGGCAGCTGCCCCCGCTCCACCGTCACCCGCGAGCCGGGCGGCAGATCCCAGGTCCGCCGCCCGTCGCAGCACAGCACCGCGAACGACGTGTAGGGGTCGACGGTCAGCACGAACGTCGACGTCGGCGCGGTCACCAGCGGCTTGCTGAACAGGGCGTGCGCGCTGATCGGCACCAGCAGCAGTGCCTCCACCTCGGGCCAGACCACCGGTCCGCCGGCCGAGAACGCGTACGCCGTGGAGCCCGTCGGTGTGGCGCAAACCACACCGTCGCAGCCGTAACGGGACAGCGGCCGCCCGTCTACGTCGACGAGCAGCTCGAGCATCTGCGCCCGCTGCCCCTTCTCCACGGTGACCTCGTTGAGCGCCCAGGACTCGGCGATCAGCCGGCCGTCGTACTCCGCGCGCACGTCGAGCGTGAGCCGCTCGTCCACCGAGTACTCACCGGCGACCACCTCGGCCACCGCCTCGTCGATGTGATCGATCTCGGCCTCCGCCAGGAAGCCCACCTTGCCCAGGTTGATCCCGAGCAGCGGCGCCTTCACCGGCCGCGCCAGCTCGGCGGCCCGCAGGAACGTCCCGTCGCCGCCGAGCGCCAGCACGATCTCCACCCCGTCGGCCGCCACCGCGTGCTCGACCGGCAGCACCTCCTCGGGCAGGTCCAGGTCGGCCACCTCCTCGGCGACCACCCGCACCTCGAACCCGGCCGCGATCAGATCCTGCGCCACCGCACGGGCGTGCTGGGTGCTCTGCCGTCGGCCGGTGTGCGTCACCAGCAGGGCCGAGCGGGTCATGTCTCCTCCAAGATGGCCGCCTGCCGGCCGGCGCCGGACGGTCCCGCCGCGACCACGGTCTCGATGCGCACCTGATCGGCCGGCGGGGCGTCCCGCCGGAACCACACGAAGAACTCCACGTTGCCGCTCGGGCCGGGCAGCGGGCTGGCGGTCACGTCCACCACGCCCAGCCCCAGCTCGGCGGCGGCCGCCGCCACGTCCAGCACGGCCTCGGCTCGCAGCCGCCAGTCCCGGACCACGCCGCCCGCACCGACCCGCTCCTTGCCGACCTCGAACTGCGGCTTCACCATCAGCGCGAGATCGCCGTCCGGCGCGGTGCACGCGGCCAGCGCGGGCAGCACCAGCCGCAACGAGATGAACGACAGGTCGGCCACGGTCAGGTCGACCGGGCCGCCGATCGCGTCCGGCGTCAGGGTGCGCACGTTGGTCCGCTCCTGCACCACGACCCGATCGTCGGTCCGGATCGGCCAGGCCAACTGCCCATAGCCGACGTCGACCGCGACCACCTGCCGGGCACCGGCGCGCAGCAGCACATCGGTGAAACCGCCGGTCGACGCGCCGGCGTCCAGGCACCGGCGGCCCTCGACGGCGAGCCGCCCGAAACTCGCCAGCGCACCGGCCAGCTTGTGCCCGCCGCGGGACACGTACTCCGTCTGCGGATCCTCCCCGGTCACCAGGATCGGGTCGGCCGGGTCCACCATGGCCGCCACCTTCTGGGCGACGGTGCCGCGCACCTGCACGCGACCGGCCGCGACGAGCGCGGCGGCCTGTTCCCGGGAACGAGCGAGCTTGCGGCGGACGAGCTCGGCGTCCAGACGCGCACGGCGGGCCATGAAGATCAAATTCCTTTGCGGGTACGGGCTGTCAGCGGTCGATGCTCGCCAGGGTCTCCTGGAGCACTTGATGCGCGGCCTCGTACTCGGCGAGCTGCTCGGCCGGGGCCAGCCGCGCGGCGTTGGCCAGCGACCGTAGCACCGCGTCGACGGCGGGGTGTCCGGTGTCCTCCCCGTTCCAGGTCTCCCCCGGTGCGGGCTGCGGCCCGTGCCCCGCCGAGCCTCCCGGCACTCCGCCCGGCCCGGCACTCGACCCTCCGCCCGGGCCGGCACTCGACCCTCCGCCCGGGCCGGCATTCGACCCTCCGCCCGGGCCGGCATTCGGCACAGGCCCCGACCCGGCTCCTGGGACGGGCCTCGGCCCGCCTCCCGGCCCGAACCCGGGCGGGCGCTGTCCGCCGGGCGGCGGGCCCGGCCGGAAGCCACCCGGCGGCGGGCCCGGACGCGGGCCGGGCTGCGCGGAGTTGGGGAACGTCACGAGTTACGCCTCCGGGCTCTCGGTCCGGCCGGCGTCCTCCACCGGAGCCGGCTGGGCGGGCGGCTGCACGGCCTTCCGCGGCACCGCCTTGCGCGCGGCACCCTGGCGCGGTGCGGGCGCCGTCGTGGCGTCGCCCAGCGGCCCAGGCGTCGCCGTGGCGCTGCCTTCCTGCGAGTCCGGCGTCGTCGCGGCACTGCCCCCCTGCGCCGCGGGCGTCTCCACCGCGACGTCCGGCGGAGCCGGGTCCTCAGTGATCGCCGTGCTGGGAGCGCGCTTGGCCACCGTCTTCTTCGCCGGCTGCCGCTTCGCCACCGCCTTGATGGCCGTCGCCGCGTCCGCCGACACCTCGACCGCCTTCACCGGGGCGCGCTTCGCTGCCTTCTTGGCCGGCGTCGCACCGCCGGTCGCGGTCTTCGCCGGCGCCCGCTTGGCCGCCTTCTTGACCGGTGCGGCCGGCGTAGCCTTCGCCGCGTCCGGACCCGGCGCCGGCGCCGGCGCGCCCGCGGCTTCCGCCGCCGGACCCGCCGCAGCGTTGCCGGCCGGGCCACCCGGTGCGGTTCCCGCCGCCGGCATCGCGTTCGGCTTGGCCTTGACCGCCTTCTTGGCGACCGCCTTCTTGGCCAATGGACGCGGCGTCGGTGCGGGCCTCTCCACCCGCGTGCCGGTCAGGCCCTCGGCCGCCGTCACACCCTCCGCCGCCGTCGCGCGCGCCTGCGCCTCGCGCAGCTGCCGTTCCAGATCGTGGACGCGCGATGTCAGGTCCGACACCTCGTCCGCGGTGGCCAGACCCACCCGGCCGAGCGCCCGGTCCACCTCGTAGCGGACGATGTTCGTCAACGCCTCTCGGTTCGCCACTCCGGCCGAGACCAGGTCCTCCACCAGGCCCTGCAACTGCGCCGCGGTCGCGCCGCCCTTGTTGAGCAGCTCGCCGGCCACCTGTTGCGCCTTCTTGCGGGGTGCTTCCGTCAGTCCGAGCGCCAAATCCAGATACGCTCGCCATGCATCCGTCATGATCTCGCCTCCTCTCGCCGCGTCGGGTGCCACGCTACCGGGCACTCCGGTCAAACTCCTGAGGTACCGTGCTGGTGTCGTGAGGGAGGGTGCTGATGGCCACCGTGGACGAGTGCCGCCAGGCGTTGCACGATCTGGCCGCCAAGCTCGCCGCCAACGCGGAAGCGCAGGGCAGGATCGACCTGGATCGGACACTTGCCTGCCGGGTCACCGACCTGGACACCGCGTTCCACGGGCGGATCACCGGCGGCCGGCTGACCGACATCGCCGACGGCGACGACCCCCGCGCCAAGATCGCGCTGATCGCCTCGAGCGACGACCTGATCGCTCTGATCAACGGCCGGCTCGACGTGACACGGGCCATCGCGTCCCGGCAGATCGCCATCAAGGCGAACCCGTTCGACCTGCTCAAGCTCCGCAAGCTCCTCTGAAAGACCGGCTGCCCAACAGATACGCCGACGAGCGGCGGATAGTTCAGGCCGCGCCTTTTCCCAGCCGCTGCGAAGGTGCGGCCGCAATCCCTCGGTGCCCGCGACCCGGTGCGACGATGGCCTCGAGGCGGGCCTCCAGGCCGGCCGCGAACTGGGAGGGATCATGGAACGTCCCCGCCCCGGCACCCCGCGCATCGACGACACGGTGACCGCGGCCAACTTGCACGAACGCGCTGAGCAGGTGGCTGTGCCGCTCTTCGACTGGATGTCCGGGCCCGTTGTGGCCTGCGTCGACGGCCTGCTCCACATCGACCCCGACGCGCCTCTGCCGCGGCGCCGCCGGCACTACATGCCGCTGCCGCGCCCCACCGGGACAACCGGCCCGGCGCCGCACACCGACGACGCCGCACAGAGCGCCGGCCACCTGATGGCCGACATAACCCGAATCCACCCCCGCCGATAAACACCAATCCGGCGGTACGACCTGAGCGCCCACCCATCCAAACCAGCGTGTGAAGTTGAGGTGCGATACGCGCCTCAACTTCACACACACCACAACCGAGCGTGTGAAGTTCGGGTGCGAAACGGGCCCCAACTTCACACGGTGGGGTTAGGGGTCCAGGAGTGGAGCAGGGTGGCAGCGGGTTCGCCGTCGGCGTCGATCGCTGAGAGCGGCACGCCGTCCCAGGTGGCCCCGCAGAGCAACCGGAGCGCGTCGACCGGGTCGCCGGCACCCTCCAGAGCGGCCCGGTCACCGGTGCGGGTGATTCGCCAGCCACCGGCCTCGTCGCCGGGGGCCGGGACCCGGGCGTCCTCGGCGGGACGGAACAACCCGGAGAGGTCGGCCGCGACATAGGTGGGCCGGCGCTCCGGTGGTGCGGCCAACAGGTCGGCCGGGCCGTGCACGCCGGTGAGGACGAGCAGACTGTCCATCCCGGCGCTGACCGCGCCCTCGATGTCGGTGTCCAGCCGGTCGCCCACGCCGAGCGGCCGCTCCGCCTTCGACAGTTTGGCCGCCGTCGTGAAGATGCCCGGCTGCGGCTTGCCGACCACCACGTCCGGCTCCCGGTCCAGCGCGGCCCGCAGTACCGCCACCAGCGAGCCGTTGCCCGGCAGCGGGCCACGCGGGCTGGGCAGCGTGCGGTCGGTGTTGGTCGCGAACCAGGTGGCGCCGGCCCGGACGGCGAGCGCCGCCTCGGCCAGGATCCTCCAGCCGACGTCCGGCCCGTACCCCTGAACCACCGCGACCGGCGCGTCCTCGGCCGAGTCGACCGGGGTGAGGCCCGCGTCGCGGACCTCGTCGCGCAGCGCGTCCGCCCCGACCACCAGCACCGGCGCACCGGCGGGCAGCCGTTCGGCGAGCAGGGCCGCGGCGGCGCCGGCTGAGGTGAGCACCTCGGCCGGCTCCGCGCTGACACCCATCCCGGTGAGCAACGTCGCGACGTCCGCGGCCCGCCGGGACGCGTTGTTCGTCGCGTACGCGATCGCGGTCCCGTCGGCACGCAGCCGCTCGATCGCCTCGGCCGCGCCGGGGATCGGCCGGTCGATCAGGAACACGACGCCGTCCAGGTCGAAGACGACCAGGTCGTACCCGCTCACCAGGCGATCGCTCACGCCTGCTGCTTCCCCTCGTCGGCCCGGCCGACGAACTCGTCGCGGTCGCCCTTCTCGTCGTCCGCGCCGTCGGCGATCGGGTCGTCCTCGGAGTCGGTGTTCACGTCGGTCTCGGCGAGCCGGGCCCGCTGAGTCTCGGTGTCCACGTCGGCCTCGTCGTAGTCCTCGTCGAAGTCGTCGTCCTCGTCCGCGTCCGGGCCGACGTCGCCGAGCGCCGCCTCCTCGTCCACGTCCGCGTCGACGGCCTCCACGTCGACCTCGTCCGACGCACGGACCGGCCCGGTCTCGTCCTCGTCGAGGTCGTCCAGGTCCTCGTCGAGGTCGCGGTCCGCGCTACCGGCGACAGCGCCCTCGGGCGTGGTGCCCGGCTCCGCCTCGGCGGTGTTCTCGCCGAGCGCGGCCTCCGGCTCGTCGTCCTCGTCGACGTCGTCACCCTCGATGGAGACGCCGTCCAGCTCGAGCAGCCGCTCGGCCGCGTCGGTGAGCTGGTCCTCGTCGGCCGCGGCGGCCCGGGCGAACCACTCCCGCGCCTCGTCCCGGCGGCCTGCGGCGAGCAGGCTGTCGGCGTACGCGTACCGCAGTCGCGTCGTCCAGTCGGCCTGCTCCTCCGCGGTGAGCTCGCGAACCTGCAGCATCGCCACGGCGGCGTCGTGCTGGCCGAGGTCGTTGCGGGCACCCGCGGCCACGATCAGCAGCTCGATGGCGCCGCCCTTGTCCATGCTCGCCACGTCGGCGCCACGGAACAGGTCGATCGCCCGCTCCGGGCGGCCCAGCGCGCGCTCGCAGTCGGCCAGCTCGGCCAGGTGCGTCTGCTTGCCGGTCATCCGGTGGTACGTGCGCAGCTCCGCGATCGCGGTCGTCCAGTCCCCGGCCGCGTACGCCGCCAGGCCGACGGCCTCACGGACCACCGCGATCCGCGACGCCAGCCGCCGCGCGGCGATGGCGTGCTGGAGCGCGAGCTCGGCGTCGTCGTCGATGATCTGGCCGGCCGCCACCAGGTGACGAGCCACCGTGTCGGCGACCTCGCGGGCCAGCGCTACCAGCTCGCCGCGCACCTCCTGGTCGAGGTCGGTCGCGACGATGTCGTCGGGAATCGCCGGCGCCTGGAAAACGGGCTGCGTCGTGTCCTGGTCGTCCCGGCCCGCGCCGTCCTGGAAGCCGCCGCGGTCGCCGCCCCGGTCCCGGTCGTTGCGGAACCCACCGCGGTCACCGCGGTCGTCCCGGAAGCCACCCCGGTCGCCCTGGTAACCGCCCCGGTCGCCGCCACCCTGGTAGCCACCGCGGTCACGGTCGCCGCCACGGAACCCGCCGCGGTCACCACCGCCCTGGTAGCCGCCGCGGTCACCCTGCGGACGGTCGCTGCGCGGCCGGTCGTTGAACGGCCGGTCGGTGCGCGGCCGGTCGCCGCCCTGGTAGCCGCCACGGTCGCGGTCGCCGCCCCGGAAGCCGCCACCCTGCGGACGGTCGCCGCCACCCTGGAAGCTCTCCCGCGGACCGCTATGCGGCCGGTCTCCGCCACGGAAGCCACCGCTCTGGGGCCGGTCTCCGCCACGGAACCCGCCGCCCTGCGGACGGTCGCCACCGCGGAAGCCGCCGCGGTCGCCACCACCCTGGTAACCACCGCGGTCGCCGCCACCCTGGTAGCCGCCGCGCGAACCGCCGCGGTCGCCGCCACCCTGGTAGCCGCCGCGGTCGCGGTCGCCGCCACGGAACCCACCGCGGTCGCCGCCGCCCTGGTAACCCCCACGGTCACGGTCTCCGCCGCCCTGGTAGCCGCCGCGGTCGCGGTCGCCGCCACGGAACCCGCCGCGGTCACCGCCACCCTGGTAGCCACCGCTCTGCGGCCGGTCTCCGCCACGGAACCCGCCGCTCTGCGGACGGTCGCCACCGCGGAAGCCGCCGCGGTCACCGCCACCCTGGTAGCCGCCGCGGTCGCGGTCGCCGCCACGGAACCCACCGCGGTCACCGCCACCCTGGTAACCACCGCCCTGCGGACGGTCACCACCGCGGAAGCCGCCCCGGTCACCGCCACCCTGGTAGCCACCGCGCGAACCGCCACGGTCGCCGCCACCCTGGTAACCACCGCGATCGCGGTCGCCGCCACGGAACCCGCCGCGGTCACCGCCACCCTGGTAGCCACCGCCCTGCGGACGGTCTCCCCCGCGGAACCCACCGCCCTGCGGACGGTCACCGCCACGGAATCCGCCGCCCTGCGGACGGTCACCACCGCGGAAGCCGCCCCGGTCACCGCCACCCTGGTAACCACCGCGCGAACCGCCACGGTCGCCGCCACCCTGGTAACCACCACGGTCACGGTCGCCGCCACGGAACCCACCGCGGTCACCGCCACCCTGGTAGCCACCGCCCTGCGGACGGTCACCGCCACGGAATCCGCCGCGGTCGCCACCACCCTGGTAGCCGCCGCGATCGCCACCACCCTGGTAGCCGCCACGCGAACCACCGCGGTCGCCACCACCCTGGTAGCCGCCACGCGAACCACCGCGGTCGCCGCCACCCTGATAACCGCCGCGCGAACCACCACGGTCGCCGCCACCCTGGTAACCACCACGGTCACGGTCGCCGCCACGGAACCCACCGCGGTCGCCGCCACCCTGGTAGCCGCCACGGTCACGGTCGCCGCCACGGAACCCGCCGCGGTCTCCACCCCGGGAGCCGCCGCCCTGGTAGCCGCCGCGGTCGCTGCGCCGCGCCTCGCTCTCGCCGTCCCGGTCACGGGCCGGCCGGCGGTCGTCGTCGCGCTTGCTGGAGCCGCCGTCCTGCGGTCCTGTACTCACGGATCATTCCTTCCAGTACGGCGGCGGGCCCTCGGCCCGAGTGGCCTTGCCTCGACACACGCTGTTCTCGACACACAAAGTTACTAGGGGACTTGCCCAGAAACGCAATCGAGGGCCGACCCCAAGCCTGGGGCGGCCCTCGATCGTTACGTTGAGTCCGGCGGCGTCCTACTCTCCCACACCCTCCCGAGTGCAGTACCATCGGCGCTGGCAGGCTTAGCTACC
>NZ_JBVYOQ010000055.1:0-20041 GCF_056134165.1 Actinoplanes sp. 13
AACGACGAGCTGAAGCAGCACTTCCGCCCCGAGTTCCTCAACCGCATCGACGACACGATCGTCTTCCACCAGCTGCGTGAGAAGGAGATCCTGCAGATCGTCGACATCTTCACCGCCCGCATCGAGGGGCAGCTGAAGAACAAGGACATGGGTCTGGAGCTGACCGACACCGCCAAGCAGTACCTGGCGGCCAAGGGCTTCGACCCGGTCCTCGGTGCCCGGCCGCTGCGCCGGACCATCCAGCGCGAGCTGGAGGACACCCTGTCCGAGCAGATCCTCTTCAACGAGCTGCGCCCCGGCCAGATCGTCGTGGTCGACTGCGAGGGCGACCCGAAGCAGGTGGAGAAGGCCAAGCTGGTCTTCCGCGGCGCCGAGAAGGGCGTGACCGTGCCCGACGCGGTCCCGGCCGACCTGGGAGCCACCACCAGCGAAGAGTAACCAGCGTGACAGTGACGGCCCGGCTGCATGGCAGCCGGGCCGTTGCTATCTCGCTCGCTTCGCGCGGCGCCCGCGACCATGCTCTGCTCATGCAACGTCAGATCCGAGCGGTGTACGACGACTCCACCGTCACCGTCTACCAGGCCTACTCCCCGGCGATCGCCGAACCCGCGCTCCGGGCCGGCCGCTTCGTGCCGCCGTTCCGGCGGGAGCGGATGACCTGGATCAAGCCGTCCTTCCTGTGGATGATGTACCGCTGCGGCTGGGCCCGTAAGGAGGGCCAGGAGCGCGTGCTGGCCGTGTCGATCACCCGCGAGGGCTTCGAGTGGGCCCTGGCGAACGCCGCGCTCAGCCATTACGAGCGTGGTGTGCACGCTGATCGGGATGCCTGGCGGCGTTCCCTGCGCGAAGCCCCGACCCGGGTGCAGTGGGACCCGGAACGCGACCTGGACCTGCGGGAGTTGCCGTACCGGTCGCTGCAGCTCGGGCTCGGTGGGGCCGCCGTTCCGCGCTATGTCGACGAGTGGACGGTTCGGATCACCGACGCGACCGGGCGGGCCCGGGACATCCGCGACCGTCTGGATACCGGGGACAGGGCCGGTGCAGCCGCACTGCTGCCGGTGGAGCGGCCGTACCCCCTGCCCGCCGGGTTCTCCCTAGAGCACCTGCACCTCGCCGCGGGGCCCGTCCCCGGCTAGCACGAACTCCGCCGGTCCGTGCGCCTCCACCAGGCCGTCCTCCACGAGGCCGGCGAGCGCCCGGGCCCGCTGCACCTCGTCGTTCCACACAAGATCCAGCTGCCGCCGGGGCACCGGTCCGGTGGCGTGCCGCAGCACCTCCAGGATCAGCCCGCGGACCTGACGATCGGTTCCCGCGTACTTCTGCGGTTTGCGGCTCGGCCCCGCCGGCAGCGGCGCCCCGCTCAACCGCCAGGCGCACACCTGCTGGAACGGGCAGTCCAGGCACTTCGGTGCGCGCGCGGTGCACACGATGGCGCCCAGCTCCATGAACGCGATGCTCGCCTTCGCGGCCCGCGCCTCGTCGGCCGGCAGCAACTCCTCCATCGCCACCAGGTCGGCCGCCGTGGTCGTCGGCCCGGCGTCCGGTTTGCCCTCCACCGCACGGCACACCACCCGGCGCACGTTCGTGTCCACGACCGGGTGACGCTGCCCGTACGCGAAAGTGGCCACCGCCCGCCCGGTGTACGTCCCGACTCCCGGCAACGCCAGCAGCTGGTCGAGATCGTCCGGAACCCGGCCGCCGTGCCGTTCCACGATCGCCACCGCGCAGGCGTGCAGCCGCATCGCCCGGCGCGGATAGCCCAGCCGTCCCCACATGCGGATCGCTTCGGCGGCGGGGTCGGCGGCGAGGGCTGCCGGGGTGGGCCAGCGGGTCATCCAGGAACGCCAGGCAGGCTCCACACGCACGACCGGGGTCTGCTGGAGCATCACCTCACTGACCAGAACACCCCAGGGGGTGGTGTCCGGTTGCCGCCACGGAAGATCGCGGGCATTTGCCTCATACCAGGTGATTGCTGCGTCGGCGAGAGTCATAGCCCGTTTACTGTAGGCGGGTGCATGAGCTCGCCATCACCGTCATCGGTCCGGACCGGACCGGCATCGTCGCCGACGTGGCCGAAGCCCTGGCCGGAGTCGGGGCGAACCTCACCGACTCCACGATGACCCGCCTGCGCGGGCACTTCGCGATGACCCTGATCTGCAACGGGCCGACCGCGGCCGAGGCGGAACGCGCGCTGGAGCCGCTCACCGGCGGCGGGCTGCTCGCCACGGTGCGCAAGGTGGAGCCGGAGTCCGAGGGCGGCGCCAACGGCGAGCCGTACCTGGTCAGCGTCCACGGCGCGGACCGGCTCGGCATCGTCGCCGCGGTCACCCGGGTGGTCGCCGCGGCCGGCGGCAACATCACCGACCTCACCACCCGTCTCACCGGCCCGCTCTACGTGCTCGTCGCGGAGGTCGACCTGCCCGCCGGCACCGGCGACGAGCTGGCCCAGCGGCTCGCCGTGGCCGCCGCCGAGCTGGACGTCGACGTCACCGTGCGCCGGGCCGAGTCGGAGCTCCTGTGAGCGACCCCGGGCTGGAGTGGAGCGGACCCGAGGGCCGGGTCAGGCCGGTCGTCACCGCGCCGGCGAGCGTGCTCGGCGCCGTCGGAGCGGAGGTGGACCCGACCGACCCGGAGATCGTCCAACTGGCCGCGGACCTGGTCGCCACCATGCGGGTCTCGCCGGGATGCGTCGGTCTCGCCGCGCCGCAGGTCGGTGTCGGCGCCCAGATCTTCACCGTCGACGTGGCCGGACACCCCAAGGCCGTCACCACGCACGGCACGTTCGTGCTCTGCAACGCGAAGATCATCGAGGCGAGCCGGTGGCGGCCCGGCCGGGAGGGCTGCATGTCGGTTCCCGACCTCACCGGCGACGTGAAACGCGCCGCCCGGCTCGTCGTCGAGGCGGTTCTGCCCGGTAGCGGTGAGCCGGTCACGGTGACCACCGACGCGTTCGAGGCCCGCGCGCTGCAACACGAGATCGACCACTGCGCCGGCAAGTTGTTCCTGGACCGGGTCGCCGGCGCGCACGCGATCTACCAGCGCAAGGTCTATCTGTAACGAGCGTTTCGCGAGTTGGTGTCGCATAACCGGCGCGTCGTGCACATGGTGCGTGGCGGACAGGTCTACGGTGGTGCGCATCATGCGTGCGACGGTTGGTCCCCTGCCACCCGCTGTCTACTGGCGGCGGCGTGCGGTCGTGCTGGGCGCAGTGCTGCTCGGCGTCATCGTGCTGTTCGTGTCGTGCTCCCAGGAGGACGACAAGAACCCGAACACCAAGAACGCCTCGTCCCAGTTCCCGACGCCGGCACCCGCCTCCAACCAGTCGGCGCCGACCTCGGATCCGTCCTTCCTGGCCACGGCCCCGCCGGTCGGTGACGCGCTGCCCGACCCGGCCGACCTCCAGACCGGCCGGCCCGACACCGACGACGAGGACGCGCTGCCGACGACCGCGCCGACCACCGGCACGAACGGCAACGTCGCCGCCCCGGCCGACGGGTCCTGTGCGGACACCGAGATCGCCGTGACGCCGATCCCGGCCGACACCACGATCCGCCGCGGCACCCCGGTCGACCTCCGGCTCAAGGTCAAGAACATCGGCACGCGGACCTGCAACCGTGATGTCGGCGCCGACGCGCAGGAGCTCTACCTGGAGCAGGGCGCGCTGAAATTCTGGTCGTCCGACCCGTGCAGCACCGCCAAGGGCAACGACATCAAGTCCTTCGCCCCCGGCGCCGAGCGCGAATACAAGATCACCTGGAACGGCCGGCAGTCCAGCCAGTGCGCCAACGGCCAGCCCTCCGGCCCGGTCCCGCCCGCCGGTCAGTACGAGTTGCGTGGCCGCCTCAGCCAGATCGTCAGCAAGCCGGTCACCGTCTCCGTGGTCTCCTGACGCTTGGTCGCGGCACTCGAGCTCTACCTGGACGTCGACGCGACCCGGCGGATCCGCACCCTCTGGCGCGCCCTCGACGCCGAAGGCATCCCCAGCCTCGGCTCCCTGCACCAGAGACACCGCCCGCACGTCTCGCTGGCGGCCACCCACCGCTTCGACCCGGACGCGGTGGCCGAGGCCCTCGCGGATCTGCCTGTCGGCCGCGGCCTCAACCTCCGGATGGACTTCGCCGGCCAGTTCGTCGGCCGCGTCCTCTGGCTCGGCGTGACGGTCACCGCGGACCTCCTCGACCACCATCGCCAGGTCCACGAGCGCCTCACCGCGGGCGGCATCGACGTCTGGGATCACTACCGGCCCGGGCGCTGGGTGCCGCACTGCACGATCTCGCTGCGGGTGCCCAACCCGATGATGGCCCCGGCCGTCCGCCGCTGCCTGGAATACCTCCCGATCACCGCCGAGACCACCGGCGCCGCCGTGGCCGACCACGCCAACGACGTGCTGCACCCGCTCTGAAGCAGCCTCCCCTTTCCATCCGACAATCCCTATTTCGTACGAGCCACAACTCCCACAACCGCAGCCGACGCGTACCGGGCCTACCCCGCGACCCCCTGCCCGGTCCGGGCCGCAGCGCGGCCGCCGGGCTGAAGTGGGTGGTTCAAGAAGGCGAGAAGGGCTGCGGGGAGCCGGCAGCGGACGGTGCTGCCGACTCCCCACGACCAGGAGTGAAGCCTGTGGATCTGCTTGCGACGACCTTCGCGTGGTGACTCATGGCGCGGGCGGGTCAGCCCACCGGGGTGCAGTCGGGCGGGGCGGTCCAGGAGCCGGTGGTGGTGGTAGAGGCGTTGTCGCGCACCTCCACCGCCCCGGACGCGCGCGAGACCAGATCTGTGTGCTCACCGGGGCGCACGTGGACACGCCTGCCACCGGCCAGGAAGACGGCGTCCACGTTGGCGCCGGCCGCGTTGACCAGGCGGGTGTTCAGCACCCCGTCGCACCAGTTCTCGAACGTAACCGCCGGCCGGGGCGCGCACTCGGTGACGCCGCCGACGTAGGACGCCGAGCCGCTGGCCGAACGGCCGCCGACCCCGTCCGGGCCGCTTCCGGCAGCACCGGTCGAACGACTCCCGACACCGGCCGCCGGGCCGCTTCCGGCAGCACCGGTCGAACGACTCTCGACACCGGCCGCCGGGCCGCTTCCGGCAGCACCGGTCGAACGACTCCCGATACCGGCCGCCGAACCGAGCGTGCGGTCGCCGTAGGGATCAGAAGTCGGCTCGGCAGCAGGCTCATCGACGATCCCGCTGCCGAAGACTGCCTCGACCAGCGTGGCGCAGCCGGGCACGTCGACGTCGAGCGTCACGCTGCGCCGGCCGGTGCTGATCCACGCGCTGTCAGCGTCGTACACGAACGCGGGGCCCCTGGTGTACGACACAAGCGAGAAAGCCTGCTCCTCGCCGTCACACAGTGGCTGGGCCGAGGTGATCGTGACTGTGCCGCCGGCGCCGTCGAACTCGTGCTCGTACGAGGCCTGGGCCGCGGTGACGCAGGACGAGCTGCCGGTGGCCCGGGCGACCCCGGTGAAGCCGGCTGCCGTGAGAACGACAACGCCGAGCACGAGCGGTAGACGTCGCATGACCGGCCCCCAACGGATCGGGTGGGGGCGGTCTCACCACTGACTCCCCGGGCCGCATGCGGTGACCGATGAAACTCGGCCCGGATCACGATCTCCCCAATTCTGGGCGCTCCAGGCATTCCGCCGGAGCTGGGCAAAGGCTATGCCGAGCCATGGGCAAAAGCCAGCGACAGTGACGCTCCGTGATGGCGCTCCATGAGGAGGCACGCCCGGAATCGTCGATCCAGGCCTGCGGAAGCACCCAGTGTCCGACCTGGGAGTGGCCTAACTCACAGCGATGTTCACTCCGTGACGCTGTGTCAGCTAATTGATCACACGTACCGCTCGAGGATCGACGCCTCGGCGAGGCGGGACAACCCTTCCCGCACCCCGCGTGCACGGGCGTCACCGACCCCCTCCACCGCCTGCAGATCCTCGACCGTAGCTCCGAGCAATCGCTGGAGGCTCCCGAAGTGGTCGACCAGCCGGTCCACGATCTGGCCGGGCAGGCGGGGCACCTTGGCGAGCAGGCGGAACCCGCGCGGAGAGACCGCCGCGTCCAGCGCGTCGGAGGCGCCGGGGTAACCGATGGCTTTCGCCACCGCGACCAGGTCGATCATCTCGGTGGCGGTGAGCAGGTCCAGCTCGACGAGCGCCTCGTCGAGAGTGCGGGCCTTGCGGCCGGTGGGCAGGTAGTCGCGGATGACCAGCGTGCGGTCGGCGTCGACACCGGCCATCAGCTCGTCGAGCTGGAGGGCGAGCAGCCGGCCGTCGGTGCCCAGCTCCACCACGTAACCGGAGATCTCGTCGGCGATCCGGCGGACCATCTCCAGCCGCTGCACGACGGCGACCGCGTCCCGCACGGTGACGAGGTCCTCGATCTCCAGTGCGGACAGCGTGCCGGAGACCTCGTCCAGGCGGAGCTTGTAACGCTCCAGGGTGGCCAGTGCCTGGTTGGCCCGGGACAGGATGGCGGCCGAGTCGTCCAGGACGTGGCGCTGCCCGTTCACATAGAGGCCGATGATGTGCATCGACTGGCTGACCGAGATGACCGGGAAGCCGGACTGCTTGGCGACCCGCTCCGCGGTGCGGTGCCGGGTGCCGGACTCCTCGGAGGGGATGGACGGGTCGGGCATCAGATGCACCGCGGCCCGGACGATGCGGGTGCCGTCGCTGGACAGGACGACCGCGCCGTCCATCTTGCACAGCTCGCGCAGCCGGGTCGCGGAGAACTCCACGTCGAGCGGGAAACCGCCGGTGCAGATGGCCTCGACGACCGCGTCGTAACCGAGCACGATCAGCGCGCCGGTGCGCCCGCGCAGGATGCGCTCCAGGCCGTCGCGCAGCGCGGTGCCGGGCGCCATGAGCGCGAGGTTCGCCCGCAGTGGATCGCTGGCACCGCCGGTGAGCCCGGGGCCGGCCGCCGGCGTCATCGCGCGATGTCCCACGCCGTTGACGCCGAGACGTGGCGTTGAACTGGCGGCGGGCTTGGAACCATCGCGGTCGAGCGGCACCTGGACAGTCTACGGACTGTCATCCACGCCAACGAGGGATGGTTCGATGAATGCTCCGTAGCGTGATGATTCGTGACTCTGAGTGCTTCAACCTCGATTCCTGGGCACGAATCTGGCGCAGTGTCACGGTTTGATCCAGTGTCACGAACGAGCGCGGCGTCATAGGCGAGCACGGCGTCACGGGTTGGTCCAGCATTCCGAGTGGGCTTGGCTTTCCGGGCGGGCTTGGCTTTCCGGGCGGGCTTGGCTTTCCGGGCGGGCACAGCGTCACCGGGCGACATGCTCGGCCGAGGCACGTGCCGCGCTCTGCAGCGCCGACCGCAGGTCACCCACCTCGATCACCTCCATGCCCTTGGGAGTGCCGGCCTCTCCGTTGGGCCCGCAGCCGGGCGGGACCAGCGCCACCTTGAACCCGAGCCGGGCCGCCTCGGCGAGCCGCCGGCCGACCGCACCGACCCGCCGGATCTCGCCGGTCAGGCCGACCTCGCCGATCGCCACCAGATGGGGGGCCATCGCCAGGTCGAGGCCACCGGAGGCGACCGCGAGCGCCATCGCCAGGTCGGCGGAAGGCTCGGTCAGGCGGATGCCGCCGACGGTCGCCGCGAACACCTCACGGTTGTAGAGCTTCAGCTGCTTGGTGCGCCGCTCCAGCACGGCCAGCACCATGGCCAGCCGGGCGCTGTCGAGACCGGACACCGTCCGCCGGGGTGAGCCCTGCACCTCCGCGCCGATCAGCGCCTGCACCTCGGTGACCAGCGCCCGCCGGCCCTCCATCGCCACTGTCACGCAGGTGCCGGGAACCGGCTCCAGATAGCGGGTGAGGAAGAGTCCGGACGGGTCGGGCAGGCTGGTGATGCCGCCCTCGTGCATCTCGAAGCAGCCCACCTCGTCGGCGGCGCCGAACCTGTTCTTCACGCCGCGCACCAGGCGCAGCGAGGAGTGCTTGTCGCCCTCGAAGTGCAGCACGACGTCGACCAGGTGCTCCAGGACCCGGGGGCCGGCGACCTGCCCGTCCTTGGTGACGTGACCGACCAGGACGGTGGCGATGCCGCGCTCCTTGGCGATCGAGACCAGCGCCGCCGTCACCGCCCGGACCTGGGTGACCCCGCCGGGCACCCCCTCGGTGCCGGGTGCCGAGACGGTCTGCACCGAGTCGAGCACCAGCAGGCCGGGCTTGACCGCGTCGAGGTGACCGATGACCGTGCCGAGGTCGTTCTCCGCGGCGAGATAGAGCCTGTCGTGCAGGGCGCCGAGCCGCTCGGCCCGCAGCCGGACCTGGCTCACCGACTCCTCACCGCTGACCACCAGCGACGGGCTGCCCGCGCCGGACGCCCACTGCTGGGCCACGTCGAGCAGCAGGGTGGACTTGCCCACCCCCGGCTCGCCGGCCAGCAGCACCACCGCGCCGGGGACCAGGCCGCCGCCGAGCACCCGGTCCAGCTCGCCGACGCCGGTCGGCACGGCCCGGGCCGGCGCCGCGCTGATCTGGGCGATCGGCCGGGCCGGCTCGGACGGCATGCGCGAGCTGACCACCCGGCCGGAGACGAGCGGAGCGGACACCGTGGACTCGATCACCGAGCCCCACTCGTTGCACTCCGGACAGCGGCCGAGCCATTTGGGTGGCTGGTGGCCGCACGCGTCGCAGACGTAAGCGGGCCGGGGCGCCTTGGCAGCCTTGGAGGTGGTCACTTGGCCAAGTTAGCCGGGAGGTACGACATTCCTCGTATCAGGCGGCCGCAGCGCTCTCGGCCCGCGACCGGCGTCAGCCGTGCGAGGTGTCGCCGAGGTTCTCCTCGGGCGCCTCGCCCTCTTCGCGGGGCGCAGGCGACAGCGGGATGGCGATCGGGGCCTGCAGCTCGATGCTGGGCGCGCCGTTGCTGAACTCGAGGACCAGGTTCACGGCCATGCCCGGCTTGAGGTCGCCGGTGAGTCCGATGACCTGCAACTGCTCGGCGTCATCCGGGCGGAACAGCGCGGAGCCCTGCGGGCCGAGCTCGACGCGGGCCGGCGTCACGGTCGGCGCGGCCGGCGCCGCAGAGGCGCTCGGCGCCGCCGACGGCTCGCCCACCACCGAGGAACTCGGCTCGGCGGAGGCGCCCGGCTCGGGCGAACCCTCGGCGGCCGGCTCGGCGGACGCGGAGGCGGCGGCCGGCGCGGTCCGGACGAAGCCGACCTGCCGCGCTGCCACGACCTGCGTGCGCTCCGTCGGGCGGCTGGTGATCGCCACGGTGATCGGCTCGTTGGTCTGGTTGTAGAGGCTCATCTCGAGCGGCGCGCTCGCGCCGGACTCGTAGCCCTCGAGGCCGTGGTACTCGATCTGGACGTTACGCACGTACACACTGCCGTCCGCGGTCTGCGTGTCGACGCCGGCGATCGGCGTGTCGAGCATGGCGGTCTCCGCGACCTGACCGGCCGAGCATCCGCCCAGCGCAAGGACAGCGACCGTGGCGGCACCCGCGACCAGTGCGGCGCGACGGGTTCCCAGCGAGCGCATCACGATCCTCCAAATAGAGACACCCAGGTGCGGATCAGCCTAATGGGCGGCGATCCGCCGTGTGCGCCGACCCATCCATCCGGTGCCGATGAGCACGGCGGGGTCAGGCGACCCGGCCGCTCAGGACGAGCAGCAGGACGTCGATGAGGGCGACCACCATGACCGCCCGGAACAGCGCGACCGGCCGGCCTTTCGCGCGCTGTGCCGCGTACCACCCCAGCGGAAGGACCACGACGGCGGCCGCGGCCCCCACCAGGCCCGGCCACGACGGCGGCCCGGGTGGCCCGAAGACCAGCGTGAGCGTGGCGCCCAGCAGCAGTCCCGCGGCCGCGATCTGCGATCCCCGCGCGCCGATCCGGTGCGGCAGGCCGCGCACCCCGGTCGCCGCGTCGTCGGCGAGGTCCGGCAGCACGTTGGCGAAGTGCGCGCCGCCGCCGAGCAGCGCGCCGGCTGCGACCAGCCAGACCGGCGGCGTGGGGTGGCCGGGAAGCGAGACCACGACGAACGCCGGCAGCAGGCCGAACGCCACCAGATAGGGCACCACCGAGAGCGGGGTGGACTTCAGCGGCCAGTCGTAGAGCAGGGCGAACACCCCGACGACGGAGATGACCACGGTCGGCGCGACGCCGAGCGGCAGCGCGGGCAGCGGCACGGCGAGAGCGGCGAGCAGCCCGGCGACCCCGACCGTACGCCGGGAGACAGCTCCCGACGCGACCGGTTTGTCCCGCCGGCCCGCGCGCTGGTCCCGCTCGGCGTCCAGCCAGTCGTTCACCCAGCCCACCGCGAACTGGGTGGCCGCGACTGCGAGGGTGACCAGCACGAGCCGCCACCCGCGGTGCCCCGCGCCGAAGGCGAGCAGCGTCATCGCGAAGGTCACCGCCAGGCCCGGCTCCGGGTGGGCCGACTTGAACAGGGCGAGCGCACGAGACATGAGTCGCAGTGTGCGGCATGGGCTCCGGGCGTGCGAGCGTGCCGATCCCGTGGCAGGCTCGATCACATGCTGTCGATGCAGCGCAACGATCCACGTCAGTACGACGAGCTGGTCGGGGAGTGGTGGCGCCCCGGCGGCGATTTCGAGCTGCTGCACTGGCTTGCCGAGTCCCGGGCCGCGCTGATCCCGCCGGCCGCCGGGCCCGGTGCCGTCCTGCTGGACGCCGGCTGCGGCGGTGGCCTGCTGGCCCCGCACGTGCGGGCGAAGGGCTACCGCCACCTGGGTGTCGATCTCGGCCGGCTGGCGCTGAGCCAGGCCGCCCGGCAGGGCGTGTCCCCGGTCAACGGCGACGTGACGGCGCTGCCACTCGCGTCCGGCAGCGCCGATGTGGTGGCGGCCGGCGAGATCCTCGAGCACGTCACCGACCTGCCCGCGACGGTCGCGGAGCTGTGCCGGGTGCTGTGCCCGGGCGGCCTGGTGGTGCTCGACACGGTGAACGACACGGCGCTGAGCCGGCTGATCACGGTGACGATCGGCGAGCGTCTCGGGATCGCCCCGGTCGGCCTGCACGACCCGGAGCTCTTCGTTCCACCCCGGCGCCTGGTCGCCGAATTCGCCCGACACGGAGTTGACTTGTCGATCCGAGGTGTTCGTCCGAGCCTGACCGGGCTGTTCCGGTGGCTCGTCCGCAAGCAGAAACCGAGCCGGGGCCGCATCGTGCCGGCGTTCTCCGCCGCGGTCCTCTATCAGGGAACCGGGCGCAAGGCGGTGCCCGCATGATCGACGAGGCTCGCCGGCTCGCACCGCGGTTCGCCGCCCGCGCCGCCGACAGCGACCGGGACGGGAGCTTCCCCACCGACGACTTCGCCGACCTGCGCGAAGCCGGGTTCTTCGGCCTGATGGTGCCGGCCGCCCTCGGTGGCGGCGGCGCCGGCTTCCTGCAATATGCGGACATCGCGTACGAGCTGGCCCGAGGCAACGGGGCGACCGCGCTGGTCTTCAACATGCACGCCTCGGTGACCGGGGCGCTGGCCGGCATCACCGACGTGCTGGCCGATGCGCTCGGTCTCCCGCCGGAGGCGCTGGCCGCCCGGGACGACCATCTCAAGGCGGCCGCGGCCGGCCAGTGGTACGCGGTGGCGATGAGCGAACGGGGCGCCGGCTCCCGGCTCTCCCAGTTGACCACCGCTTACGAGCCGGTCGACGGTGGTTACCGGATCAAGGGCGCCAAGACGTTCTGCTCCGGGGCGGGGCACGCGGACGCGTACCTGATCGCCGCCCGCAGCGTGAGCGACTCCACCCAGGTCTCGCAGTTCCTGGTCCCGGCCGGCAACGGCCTGACCGTGGAGCGCACCTGGGACTCACTGGGCATGCGCGCCACCGGTTCGCACGACCTGCACATCGACGTGACCGTGCCGGCCACGGCCCTGCTCGGCGGGCTGGAAGGACTGGCGCTGGTCGCGGCGCAGCTCTCGCCGCACTGGATGGTCGCCAGCTACGCGGCGGTCTACGTCGGGGTGGCCCGGGCCGCGGTGGACGCCGCCATCGAGCACGCCAACGCCCGCGGGCTGGGCCGGCTGCCGGCCGTGCGGTCCCGGATCGGCCGGGCCGACGCCGCGGTCTCGGCCGCGCACCTGGCGGTCCGGGAGGCCGCCCGGCGGGTCGACGAGGCGCCCGGCGAGCCGGAGACCAACCGCTGGGTGTGGCGGGCGAAACTGCTGGCCGGCACGACCGCCGCCGAGGTGGCGGCCTCGATGCTGGAGGCGGCCGGCACCTCGGCGATGCGCCGCGGGCATCCGCTGGAACGGCTCTACCGGGACGCCCGGGCCGGCTCACTGCAGCCGGCCACCAGTGACGTCTGCGCCGACTGGCTCGGTGTGGAGGCCCTCGGCGGCGACCCGGACTCCGACGGCGTGGCGCCGCGCTGGTGAACGCCGTGATCAGCGGCCTCGGCGTCGCGCTTCCCCCGTCCGCGTCCCAGGACGACATCTGGGAGCGGTATTTCGCGAATCACTACACCGGGGCCCGCAAGGCTCTGGCCCGCCGGATCTTCGAGAACTCCGGGGTGCGCACCCGGCAGGCCGCGGTGAGCCCACTGCTGGAAGACGTGTCCGGCTGGTCCACCGAACGCCGGATGCGCCGCTACCAGGTCGAGGCCATGCCGCTGGGCAAGGCGGCGGTCGGCCGGGCGCTGGCCGACGCGGGTCTGTCCGCCGACGAGATCGGCCTGTTCGTGGTCTGCTCCTGCACCGGTTATGCCACGCCGGGGCTGGACATCCTGCTCGCCCGCGATCTCGGGATGTCACCGGGTGTGCAACGGCTCTTCGTCGGGCACATGGGCTGTTACGCCGCGTTGCCGGGCCTGGGCACGGCGAGTGACTTCGTGACCGCCCGAGGGCGGCCGGCGCTGCTGCTCTGCGCCGAGCTGACCAGCCTGCACCTGCAGCCGCCGGGCACCCGGACCGACATCCAGCAGATCGTTTCCCACGCGCTCTTCTCGGACGCGGCCTGCGCGGTGGTCCTCACGCCTGCGGCGTCCGACGGTCAACATCCGGCGGGGTACGCCGTACGCGAGGTCGCCGCTGTCACCGACACCACCACGGCCGACCACATGACCTGGGAGGTCACCGATCTGGGCTTCCGGATGGGGCTCTCCCCGCAGGTTCCCTCGGTCCTGTCCACCCATGTCCGCGGTCTCGTCGACGACATCCTGGCCCGGCACGGCCGGACCCTCGCCGACGTGGACGGCTGGGCCATCCACCCCGGCGGCCCGAAGATCCTCGACGTGGTCCAGGAACGGCTCGAGCTCGACGACCCAGCGTTGTCGGCGTCCCGTGGCGTGCTCTCCTCGTACGGCAACTGCTCGTCACCCACCGTGCTGCTCGTGCTGGACGCCCTGCGCCGGCGGGAGCGGCCACCGCGAACTGTCGTGATGCTGGCATTCGGTCCCGGCCTCACGCTCTATGTCACTCTTCTGGAGGGCTCTAGTCTCGGAGCGTGAACGGCGAACGGGGACGCGGGGCGGTTCTGCATTCGTTGGCTGTGCTGGTTCTGGTCGGCGGGGCGACCTGGTGGTGGCGGGCGGCACCGGAACCGGCCACCGACCCCCGCCTGCTGGACTGGCGTCTCAACGCCGAGCAGCTGCTGCCGGACGGCGGTGACCAGCAGTCCGCCTCGACCGTCGCGCTGCGCCCGGGCAGCGGGCACGACGCGGTCGCCGAGGTGGGCCACCGCGGCAAATACCTGGTGTCGGTGGTGTGCGCCGGCGACTCCGGCAGCCGGATCCGGGTGAGCCTCGGTGGTTATGACTCCGGCCGGGGTCTGCGCTGCTCCGGCGCGCGGACACCGGAGACGTTCAGCGTGGGGCTGGCCAGTGATCTGCACATGCGGGTGAACGTCGACGAGATCGGGCCGGTCATCTTCCGTTACACGGTGCAGCGGATGAACGACTAGCGTCTCAGCGCTCCAGCGGGGCCAGGTCAGCGCTCCAGCCGGGCCAGGTCAGCGCTCCAGCGGGGCCAGGTAAGGAAGGATCACCTCGACCGAGGCCACCCGGGGCGCTCTCTGGAAGATCTCACCTTTCCGGTCGGCGAGTACCACCGCGGCCGTTCCGTCCGGCGCGCCGAGATCGAGGTTGCGGCGCAGCGAGTCGGTCGGATCGCGCAGGTAGCTCACCGTCTTCCCCTCCACCTGCGGCGTGCGGGCCGGCTGCTGCGCCGGGGAGCTGGGCGGACTCGCGGCCGACACGATCAGCACGCTGGTGCGCGCCCCCGCCTTCGCCACGGTGTCGGCGACCAGGGTGTCGCAGTCGCAGCCGTCGGTGAGCAGGATGACCGCGGGCAGCCGGCTGAGGATCGACACCATCTGTCCGTCCGGGCCGATCAGGTCCATCCCGGGCAACACGCCGGTCGGCGTGTCGGTCGCGGTGGCGGTGCGCTGGGTGGCCGGCTGCCGGGGCGGTCCGGGCCAGGCCGAGGCGAACAGGCTGGCGATCGTCACCAGCACGGCCATCGAGATGATCAAAGCGGGGGTACGAACCACGACGCGCCCCGCCCGGCGGAGCCGCCGGATCGTGGCCCGGCGCCGGAAGCGCTGCCACCCGGTGGCCGGCACCGCCGTGTCCAGCTCAGCACGCACCGCCTCGACCTCGTCGGAAAGCTCGGAGAGGTCGTCCGGGATGACGATGACCCCCCACTCCTCGGGGAGATCCGGAAGATCGTCGGGGGAACCGCCGTCGGGCGGCCAGCCGCCGTTGTCGCTTGCGCCAGCCATGACTCACCCTCCCCCCTTACCGACCAGATCTTGCTTCGGCCGGGGAACTCCCGTCCAGCGTCCCCTACGAGTGGCCGCATCGCCAGTGGCGCGTCGTTGCGGTCATTAGCGATAAGCTTGATGTCACAAAGCCATCAGGTCCGGAATTTCCGACTCGACGGGCTGAGTTGTAACGCCGCGGTCACTTTGAGTTACTTAGGCAGCTTCTTGCCCCGCTGTCAAGCGGGAGAAAGCCCCGTCACAGGGCCTCTGAGCTGCACTAACAGTGACCGTCAGGGCGAGACACCGCCGCGTGGGCGTGTTACCCTAGACACAGCGAAAGGGGTTTCGAACCTATGGTTTTCAGTGTCGGCGAGACCGTTGTTTACCCCCACCACGGGGCCGCACTCATCGAGGCAATCGAGACTAGGGTCATCAAGGGCGTTGAAAGGCAGTACCTCGTTCTGCGTGTCGCCCAGGGCGATCTGACTGTTCGAGTGCCCGCTGAGAACGCCGAGGAAGTCGGCGTGCGGGAAGTGGTGGGCGAGGAAGGCCTGGGTAAGGTCTTCGACGTCCTCCGCGCTCCGCACACCGAGGAGCCGACCAACTGGTCGCGCCGTTACAAGGCGAACCTCGAGAAGCTCGCTTCCGGCAACCCGCTGAAGGTTGCCGAGGTTGTTCGTGACCTGTGGCGTCGTGAGCGTGAGCGTGGCCTGTCGGCGGGCGAGAAGCGGATGCTCGCCAAGGCGCGCGACATTCTGGTCGGCGAGGTGGCCCTCGCTGAGAAGAGCACGAAGGATGAGGCCGAGGTCCTGCTCGACAAGGTCCTCACCGAGGCCTGATCCACCGATCATCCCTCTGCACCTTGACCGACGACCGCGACGTGACCGCGCAGCTCAATGCTCGCGGTGACGTCGCGGTCGTCGTTCCGGCTGCCGGCGCCGGGCTCCGGCTCGGTCCCGGCGCGCCGAAAGCTCTGCGTCTCCTCGACGGCGAGCCCCTGCTCGTCCACGCGATCCGCCGGATCGCCGCGTCGCCCTCGGTCCGCATGATCGTGGTGGCCGCACCGCCCGCCGGTGTCGCCGACGTCCAGGCGTTGCTCGCCGGCGTCGCCCCGGTCACCGTGGTCCCCGGCGGGGCCGAGCGTCAGGAGTCGGTCGCTGCGGCGCTGGCCGTGGTCCCCGCCGACGTCGACATCGTCCTGGTCCACGACGCGGCCCGCTGCCTGGCGCCGATCTCCCTGTTCGAACGGGTCGCCGCCGCCGTCCGCGACGGCGCCGACGCCGTGATCCCGGCGCTTCCCGTCGTGGACACCATCAAAGAGGTCACCCCCGACGGTGCGGTCCGCGGCACCGTCGACCGATCGGTGCTGCGAGCGGTGCAGACCCCGCAGGGTTTCCGCGCCTCCGTGCTGCGCGCCGCACACGCCGCCACGGCCGACTCCCACACCGACGATGCCGGCGCGGTGGAGAGACTTGGGCGCCCGGTCGTCTGCGTGCCCGGGTCCGACCTGGCGCTCAAGATCACACGTCCGATGGACCTGGCGCTGGCCGCTCACCTGCTGACGCTGCCCGACCCCGACGCCCCCGCCTGACCGGCCGGCCTCAACCGGCCCGCTGCCGCGGATCTCGCCCGCCCACGCCACCCGCGCAGCGCCCCGCGCCACGCACACTGCGTCTGCGCGCCCGGCCTCGCAGCGCCCCGGCCTCACGCAGCGCCCCGGCCCCACGCAGCGCCCCGGCCCCACGCAGCCTCCCCGCGCCCGGCGCCGCGCTCCCGGCCTCGCGCTTGTGCGCCGCGCCCCGGCCCCGCGCCCCCGGCCCCGCTTGTGCACCCGCGCTTTCCTGCTCTGACCTGGGCCGATTCGTCCGCGCGACTTGTCGGCGGCTGTTGCCGGAGCGCGGCGTAGGCTCGCGGCGTGATCATTCCTCGGGTCGGTACCGGTACCGACGTGCACGCTTTCGACCCGGAACGGCCCTGTTGGGTGGCCGGCCTGCACTGGCCCGATGAGCCGGGACTCGCCGGTCACTCTGATGCTGACGTGGCTGCGCACGCGGCGTGTGACGCGCTCCTGTCGGCGGCGGGGCTGGGGGATCTCGGCAGCAACTACGGGACCAGCCGGCCGGAGTGGGCCGGCGCATCCGGGGTGGTGCTTCTCACCGAGACGGCTCGGCGGGTGCGAGCGGCCGGATTCGAGATCGGCAACGTCTCGGTGCAGGTGATCGGCAACCGGCCGAAGATCGGCAAGCGCCGGGCCGAGGCCGAGGAGGCGCTCTCCGAGGCGGTGGGCGCGCCGGTCACGGTTGCCGGCACCACCACGGACGGGCTCGGGCTGACCGGGCGGGGCGAGGGCCTGGCCGGAACCGCGGTGGCACTGATCTACACCCCCGAGTAACAAGCCCCGCACCCCGAGCACCTGACCCGGCGCCGAGGCGGCGGCGCCTACGACCCGGACGCGTAGGTGGTACGCCGGGTGGCCGCCGGCGGCACCGTGCTCGATCCCGAGGTGGTCGCCCAGCTGCTGGTACGCCACCGCAACGACCCCCTCGACCGCCTCACCCCGCGGGAGACGGACGTGCTGCGGTTGATGGCCGAGGGCCGCTCCAACAGCGGCATCGTCGACGCCCTGAAGGTCAGCCACAGCGCGGTCGAGAAGTACGTCGGCAGCATCCTCGCCAAACTCGACCTGCCACCGGCGGACACCGACCATCGCCGCGTCCTGGCCGTCCTGAAGTTCCTGCGTACCTGACTCGCCGGAATGTCGTACCCGCACACGGCGGGTGTTCACCATCACGGCGGGTGCGGCCGCCGCATCGGGCATGATCACTGCCATGAGCGTCGTTCTGCCCGGTCCCGCGCGGACGTTGATTGACAATCCCACCTACGCGGTGCTGACCACGATCAACGCCGACGGGACTCCGCAGTCGACCGTGATCTGGGTGAAGCGGGACGGCGACGACGTGCTCTTCTCGACCGTCCGCGGGCGGCGCAAGGCAGTCAACATGGAGCGGGACCCGCGGGTCTCGATCTGCGCGTTCGACCCGGCGCAGCCCTACCGGTACTGCACGGTGGAGGGGACGGTCGCGCTCGACGACGACGAGGGCGACCTGATCGGGGAGCTCAGCTACAAGTACGCGAACGAGCCGTGGACCGCGGACGAGCCGGAGATCACGCGCGTGGTGTGCCGCCTCACCCCGACTAACGTGATCTCCAGGTAGAGCGCCTACGCTCGGCAATGTGCCCACCCCCATGGAGCCCGACACCACGCCCGAAGAACACCGGCAACGGGCGCTGCTGCTCGCCGACCTCGGCCGATACGACGAAGCCGCGGAGGAGATCGCCTCCGGATTGACAGTGGCGCCGCGGGAGACCGGCCTGCTCGCCACGCTGGCTCGCATCCATCTCGCCGCGGATCAGCCCGTCGAGGCGCTTGCCGCTGCCGACCGGGCCGCCTCGGTGGACCCGCCGCCGCTGGCCGCCCTGGTCGTCCGGGCGATGGCGCTCACCGACAGCCGGCGGTACGCGGACGCTGCCCGGGTCGCCGCGGAGATCCTGAGCGGGTGGCCGGACGACGCGTACGCGCAGCGCACCGGCGCTGCCCTGCTCAGCGAGTCCCGGAACGGCCAGGAGGCGCTGAACGCCGCGTGGAACGGGGTGCGGATCGCGCCCACCGAGGCCGAGGCGCACCTGGTCCTGGCCGTCGTCGCGGCCCGGCTGCGGTTGTTCGACCTGGCCCAGCGGGCGTACGGGGAGGCACTCGAACTGGACCCGGCGGTCGGCGACGCGGGCCGGGATCTCGGCATCGTCCGGTTCGAGCGGCGCCGCTGGGCGCGCGCCCTCGAGGACCTGGCCGAGGAGGCGTCGCTCGGCACCCCGCCCGGAGGTGCGGGACCGGTCGCTGACCCGTACCCGCAGAAGAAGGAAGATCCGGACGTGAGCGAGCCGCCGGAGATCGCCCGGCCGGCCCGCCCGATCCTGGACTACTCGGACCAGTCGGCGGAGGCGGTGCGCGAGACCGTGCTCTACGGCGCGGGCGGCACCCTGGTCGCGGCGGTTCTCACCGGGGCGATGACGCTGATCAGCACCGGGATCTCGCGGGCGTGGGCGGGTCTGATCGGTGTGCTGGTGCTGGGCGCGGTGCTGCTCTGGTTCCGCAGCCGGCTGACCGAGCCGGCCGGGGTGGTGCTGGGCCGGCTGCGCGCGAGCGACCGGAATCTCGCGGCGGCGGCGTACCTGACCTTCGTCGCGCCGGTGTTCCTGGTCCTTTACGCCGGTATCGGCGGGCTGGTCCCGTTGGTGATCGGTATGGTGGTGGCCGCGGTCGCCGAGTTCCTGATGGCGATCAGCAAACGGGCGTGACGCAGCGTCGGGGCCGAGGGGCAAAGCGACATATTGGACCTGGTTGTCCGTTTCTCGCGGCGTCCATTAGGTTCGGGTCGTGTCAACGATGGTGCCTCCGCTCTACGCCGGGCTCGTCGACGACGCGTCCCTGATCCCGCCCAGCCCCATCGGTCTTCCCGACGCCGTCGCGAAACATAACGAGCACACCGCGTCGTGGTACGCGAGATTGCTCGGCTCCCTGCTGCTGCCCGCCTCGATCGTCGGCACCGAACCGGTGCCCCGGCTCTCGGCCGGTGTGATCGGTGACGTGCCGGCGGCGAGCCTGCCGGTGACGGTGGAGAAGCTGCGCGCCGCGGGAGTGGCGGTCGAGCACGTCGAAGCGGCGGTGGCCCGCCGGGGCGAGGACCCGCAGCCGGGCCTCGCCGCGCTGCGCTCGTTCGCGGCCGCCGAGGGCGATCTGCTCCTTTACGCCGAGATCCCGCTGAGCTGGGGTCTGCTGTCCGCCCTCGACGCGGTCGCCGATGCACGGGCGACCGGGCTGCGCATCGCGCCGAAGTTCCGGGTCGGCGGGCTGGCCGCGGAACTGTTCCCGACGCCGGTCGAACTGGCCGCGGTGATCTGCGCCTGCCGGGATCGTGATCTGCCGTTCAAGCTCGCAGCCGGGATGCGGCACGCCACCCGGCACACCGACCCGGAGACCGGTTTCACCCACCACGGTTTCCTGAACGTCCTGATCGCGACCGTCCTGGCGGCTGGCGGCGGCGAGGTGGCCGAGGTCGCCGAGGTGCTGGCGGCCACCCACCCGGTGCCGCTGGTCGAGCCGGCCCGCCGGCACCGGGACGGGCCGCGGCCGCTCTTCGTCGGCTTCGGGGCGGCGAACGTGGTGGAGCCGCTCACCGAGCTGGTCCGGCTGGGCCTGATCAACGGCGGTTACGGCTCCTGATCGATGGCGGCCCCGCCCGTCGCCACGGCTCCTGATCGATGGCGGCCCCGCCCGTCGCCACGGCTC
>NZ_JBVYOQ010000056.1:0-16867 GCF_056134165.1 Actinoplanes sp. 13
ACACATCCAAATCCGCACGAGTGACCACACCAGACACTCGCAGAATGCTACACAACGAAACGCTGTTGTAGTATTAGCGCACCTGTGACTTGCTGTCCGAGAGTGTGACTGAGCGAGTTCAGCTCGAAAGCGATCGCGCTGGCGCCCGCGAGAACGGCGGGCTGCGCGCCGACATGGAGAGCCGTGCCGTGGACGGGTCTCGGCGTACCGACGTGCGGATCACCGGCGCGTCCGGGACCTCCCCTGCGAGGTCGAGCTCTCCTATGCAAGCCGCGCGAACGCCATCTAAGCGCGGGGCCCCGTAGTCGTCTCCCATGTCGGTTGCAGCGCCGCCAAAGTGGCCGGATAAGGTCGAACCTATGGCCTGGCGCTGGTTTCCTTCACGGCGCCCACATACGGGCGTCCGCGCCGACCTCTCACCGGCAGAGCAGGTGCGGCAACGAGTTCGCCGCTGCATCGAGGCTGAGGACCTCGCCCCGGCGCTGGAGGCTGCGGCGCTCGTTGAGGTGTCGGCAGTTCTAGATCAGGTCGCTGCCCCGGCAAGGACCGGAGCCATCCCCAGCGCCACGCTAATAGGGGATGTCGCAGTGGTGCACCGCCTTCGGGCTTTGGGCTTGAACGACTCGGTCGAGGAGCGTCATGCCTGCGGCGCCGCTCAGGTCCTCGTCCACGTCATCGATCCTGATGCCGTCGCGCCGCGGGTACGAGACGAGGTCGCCGCCGTGGTGTCACAGGGCGCCGCGACCGACCTGCGCACAGCAGTGATTCGCGTTCTGGAAGGCAACGCTTCGGCTGTGCGTGCCGCGTGCCGCCGCCAGCCCGATTTGATGATGGCGGACCTCTATGTGCAGGCGTTCCGTCGCCTGCTCGAGTTCGGCGGGGGAAACCTGCCGCAGCGTTCAGCCCGGCTGCTCGACCTGGCCGCCGCGCTGGACGGCCGCGCGCAGTTGCGCGGGGCCGGCGGTATGGCGGACCTCGATGAGGCAATCAGGCTGACGGGTGAGGTGCTCGCCGAGTACGCCGAGGATCGAGCGGTGGTGATTCGCGCACACAAACTGCGTGGCCCCCTCCTGGTGGATCGGAATGACTTGCAGCCAGAGTCACAGGATCTGGCCGGAGCTGCCGAGTCGTTCCGGGCGCTCGCCGCTCTGATCGGCGAGGAGGACCCGGACCAGCGGGCCGACTTCGAACAGCGCCTCGCGATCCTGCAGCGACTGATAGTGGAGCAGCAGGGCCCGTCGGCTGCCGACGACCGGTAGGTTGGCTGCCTAACAAACTCGGACCCTGGCCTGGAATCGGTGAGTGCCGCATGCCGGGCGGTGGCCACGTCATGCTGGTCGCTGATTGTGCCCGCCTGGCTATGAGCCACGAGTAGTGGTCAGTGGATTCTGCACACCCCTGGCCCGACCACTGCTGATACCGGTGGTTGCGCTGACCAGCAACGATGGACCATGCGGTCGTGCGGGAGGCACGTGACGGGTTGCATGGTGGATGGACATCGACTTGCCTGAACGGCATTCGACGTTCGCCACCCGCACGGGAGGTATTCAGGAAGTACCACAGCACGCCATGCGCGCCTCGGTGTCCTGTGCTCTCCCTATGCGTTTCGCAGGCAGGAGATTCCGTATGAAGCACCGTGCGGGCACGGCGCTGGCCGTGCTGGGCATGACGCTGGTTGCCTCCCTCATTCCGACGGCGGTGTCGGCGCGGTCGCCGGGCTCGGCGCCCCCTTCGGCGCTCACCATCCCGGGGGAGAACTTCTACCCGGAAAGCATCTCGGCTTCGGCTGCCGGTCACCTGTTCGTTGGCAGCATCACCACCGGCGCTGTCGTCCGCTTCCGGCCCGGGACGTGGAAGAGTGAACCGTTCCTGGCGCCCGGCATCAACATCGGCACCGCCGGGGTTCTGGTCGACGACGCCCGGCGGGTGCTCTGGACGTGCGCCATTGATCTGAGCTTCCAGACCCTGACCGAGCTGCGGGCGTTCCGGTTGATCGACGGCAGTCTCGCCGCGGCGTACGTACTGCCGGACCGCGGTGTCTGCGCTGACCTGACTCTGGCCGACGGTGACGTGTACGTCACCGACACCACCGATCCAACGGTTATCCCGCCGGCACCTGGACGAATCTTCCGGCTCCATACCACTCAGCGCACCAACCCCGGTGGAGGCGTCCTCGCGGTGTGGTCCTTCGATCCGCTGCTCACCGGTCCGGGCGCAGGTCTTCAGATCAACGGGCTGGCCTACGACGGACGTCGCAGCTTCTACACCACCAACTACAGCACTGGAGCTTTGATCCGGATCGACCGGGCGAGGGACGGCACCGCGCTGCCCGGCTCGCCGATCCCGCTGTCGAGGTCGTTGACGAACCCGGATGGCATCCGAATGTTCGACCGCCACCGGCTGCTGGTTACCGAGAACCCAGGCCGGCTCAGTATCGTCGACGTGCGCACCGGCGCCGTGCGCCTGGTGACCGATGCTCTGGATCAGCCCACGTCATTGGTCCGTACCGGTAGCAGCCTCTGGGTCACTGAAGGGCAAGTGCTCAGGCTCCAACAAGGGCAGGCTCCGAACTTGCCGTTCACCGTACGCCGCGTGCGCATGCCGTTCAGTGCCAGCTGACCATCGATCGCGTCCGCGAGCGGCATTTTCCCACTGCGCCGGCGGCCCCTCCGTGAGCAACGGCGCCGCGATGGCCTTCCAGGCGGCTTGTCGTGCCCGGGCGGCGCCGCGTGTGACTCCTGGCCAAGCCAATTATGTAACCGCCGCAGAGTCCGACGCGCGAACTCTTTTCCCGCCGCACTGATTCGGCGTACACCGTGAATACCGCGATCGCCGCTATGAGGGCCTGAGCCTCACCTATGGCGGCGATTGCGGTATTTGCATTCTTGGCTCTGGGAAAGGCGACCTAGCCCCAATCGCCGCAACCTGTCCACAGCCGTCAAGCGCACACATCTGACCCCGACTCCGGCCATCGATGTTCACAAAACCTAGACGCTTTCGTCGGATAGATGGTCTTCTTTCAGGGCGAGCTCGGATGCGAGACTTGAGCTGGGAGCAACGCACGGGCGGGGAGACAGGATGCGGGGGACCAGAAAATTCGCCGCTTCGCACACCGCAGGCCAACACTGCAACGCCGAACAAACCGTGCCTGCGCGGGAACCGCAGCACCGGGACCGTCCTTGACGAGGTCCACAGCGTTTTAGGGAGGCGGGAGCACCATGAACCTTACCAGGAAGGTCGCAATCCCTACGCATACAGCGGCGATCCCCACCATGGGCTTTATGGGTGGGAGTTCCTCCCCGGCGCTGGCCGCCGGCACCTCAATCTATTTCCGATGGAGATGCAAGCCCGGCAATCAGGCCGAGGCCACGGCCACCCTCAGCGGTTGAGCACAGCGTCGGCTCGCGCTATCGGTGATCGCGATGACCGAGATTAGCCCGGCTGTGGGCCACACCCGCGATGCAGGGTGGGAGGCTCACCGTGCTGCGATCGTCCATCTAGAAGCGTGCGCAGACGCAATGTTCGCCGCCGAGCAGGCCGACGCGCCTGATGCGATCGAGTCGCCGGCTGTCGGCCCGTACTGCGCGTGTTCCGATTGCGACGTGCGGGAGACCTTGGCTGTCGCGTGGCCCATCTTGCTGGATGATGCCGCTGCGATAGTGGAACGCGGCGGGCACGGCGCCGCAGTGCAGCTGCTGCGCGCGGAGATCGCCCGTGTGCGGCAGGTTCTGGCCAGCCACCACACCACAGCCCTTTAGAGCTTCTCGTTAGGCGCACGTTGAGAACGGCGGCGGAGATCTGGCAAGGCTTCCAACAGGACAGCCGCGCCGATCCTACCACCTCGATATTGACCGGGTGCCACCATTTTTCGTCGGCGGCGCCGAGATGCAGCGCGTCTCTCGCAGCGAACAGGTCCGTGTGCAATTGCCGGGATCAGAAACGATGTCGTCGGCATAGCGACAAATTCGTCACCCATCTGCCGCCCGACATAGGCGAAGTCGTTCAGCGGCTTCAGTCGCACCGCGGTCGAGTACCCACCACCGCCGAGCAGAGCCGCACCTGTCCCTATTTCGGCGCTTCTGAGATTTTATGAGCGAGGCATCCAGCCTCCTCGGTCGGACTCTCGCGGCCTCGCGATTTGCACCAACTCGCAGGCGGTGCTTCTCCGGAAACGGCCACCGCCCGGCACCCGTCCAGAGGAATAGCAGACACATATGGCCTGAACTGCGGCCAATGCTGGCCCGATAACTGGACGGCAACCCTCTTGGGTGTTGTTATTTACCAGCCTAATCGGAAATCCGAGAGCATCGTTCATTCCCTGCCCGGGATGCGATAGCCGCAGCTTATTTTGGTCGACGCGCGCGCCTCGACGGCGATATGCGTCGCTGCGGTGCCTTCCACTTCTGGCGATGCCTTTTCCCGGAATGCCGATGTCGGCAGGGCGGCCCTGCGGCCGTGCATTCGTCAACTTCACGAATCGGGAGTGACATGATCCTCAAACGGAAGACCGCAGTAGCGATGGCCGCGGTGACGGCGGCCGCGATGGTCGCCGTCGGCGGCGCAGCCTCGCCGGCTTTCGCGGCCAGCGCCTCCTGTACCGCGCCGTACTGGTACAAACCGTGGCAGTCACGCACGTGCACCACCGCATCGGTCAAGGCAACCAGCACGCGCAAGATCACTGTCAGTATCGAGGCCTGCAAGGGCAGCCCATGGAAGGTGTGGGACACGGGCACCGGCAAGACCGTCGCCTCCGGCACCGGCAACGGTGCCGATATCCGCAAGACCGTCGGGGGCCTCTACGGGACGTACCGGGCGAAGCTGTCGAACGCCTGCTGGGGGGACTACGTCTCCATCAACAACTGACACAAACAGAACCGGAGTTTGGCCTTCCTGAACGGCAGAAGCCTCCGCCCAGTTTCCTCGCCGAATCAACGGCAACGTGAGTCAACCGGTTAGTGGCGCGAGCGGCTCACCGCCCGGCGCCCACGGCCCTGACCAGCGTTGCCGTTGATCTTTCACTGCTAACTAGATCGGTGCGGCGGCGACCGCCAGCACCTCATCGGCGATCCGGGCGCGCGCGTCACCGTGCCGCCGATACAGAACCTGGGTGTCGTCATCCGGCACGATCTCGGCCCGATCGCCGGAGGCTAGCGTCCGGACGGCGGTGACCGGACGGTCCTCGACCCGGGCCCACTTCTCGCCGGCCCACCGCCACCAGGTCGGCTCCGGCGCTGGCCCTTCGCACTCGGTGGCGCTGAGGACGCTGTTGAGCCGGCCCTCCCGGTCCCACCAGCTGTCACCCATCGCGGTCGCGCCCGGCCCGACGGACAGATCCAGCGGGATGAGGTCGCCGCCCGCCCGCAGGATCCAGGCCTTCTCGCCGGGGCAGATCCCGTCGTCCGCCGGCTGGCTGATCAGAAACACCGGGCGGCCGCCGGCGTCGCGGCCACCGGCCGCGCGGGAGCCGACGATGGAGGCGTGCCGGTGCACCTCCCGCGCCGGGCCGTCCGGTTCGACCAGGAAGATCGTGTCGTCACCCGCCCCGTCGGCGACGGACGGCAGCACGGTGCGCACCAGCACGCTCTCGCGGGCGGCCGCCACGATCTGGGTCGCCCGCACCCCCGCGGGCAGCTTCAGGTCGAACGCCGCCGGCTCGGCCGCCCCCGCCAGATCCAGCATCCGGCCCTGGTGCTGCTCGTCGACGTACGCCACCCGATCCCCGCCGACCGGCTCCACCCGGCTGCAGCCGCACGGGATCCGGCGGAGGTCACCGGTCCGCGCGTCGATCGCCACGACCGAGCCGCGGCCCCCGGCGTCGATCGAGACGGCGCCGGCGTAGGCGCCCGACGCCGTCCAGAAGACGTTGGTCGCCTGCTGGAAGCCGCCGACGATCGGGCCGGTTGTCCGGTCGCCGGCCTGGACGGTGATCTCGCCCGCCGCGATCCAGGCGAACCGGTCCTCCGGCGGAGCGCTCGGCGACGGCACCGGCGGCTCGTCCTGGCAGCCCGTCGTCACGCCCGCGGCCAGGACCAGGATTCCGAGGACTCGGCACCACCGCATTTGTCAACTCCGTCCTACGAATTTACTCAGATCGAATGAATTACCGGCCGCGGATCCACAGGGGACGCCGCCGATCGGACCGCCGCAGGAGGACCCCGCAGTGGCCGAACGTCCGATGTGACCGATGGGCGCGGCGACTATAGCTTGTCCTTCCACAGTCGCCGACCAGCGTGAGGATCTCGCGTGCCCCTGGTGTACGTGCACGGCATCGCCAACCGGCAGGAAAGCAACGGATACGAGGCCAGGTGCGATTTTCGTGACGGCCTTTTCGAGCAGTTTCTTCTGCCCGTCATTGGCGATTCGGCAAAAGCCGAGATCCATTCACCGTATTGGGGCGACCTGGCCGGGAAACTCCGCTGGAACGGCTCGAGCTTCCCGTCCGCGTACGGCCCGGCGGGCCGGACTCTAGGCGCCGAGGAGGAGCTCGGGCTCGCGCTGCAGGCGGCCGCCACCGAGGACTCAGCCGACCCGGACCGGATCCTGCTCACCATCGCCCGGCGTGACCTGTCCGACGTGGTCGACCTGCTGTCCAGCATCGGACCCGAACCCACCGGGGCGCTCACCCGGGAGCTCGCGGCGGCAGCCGGCACGCTGACCGCCTACTTGCGGCGCCGGGAGGCCGCTGTGCCGGACGAACGCGACGGCGTCCGCTACCCGTGGCTCGACGAGGTCGACGACGACGTCGATCTGCTGGACCGCCTCCTCACCGAGGCCACCCCGCCGGACGAGCGGCGCCGGTCCCTCGGACCCGGCGACGCGGTCCGCGACTGGCTGTCCCGGGCCCGCCTGCGGCTCAAGCGCGGCGCCGCCGTCGTCCGCGGCGCACCGGTGACCGCCGCGGCCGGCCTGCTGCGGCTCCCGATCCCCGCGCTGATGGCCGACGTGGTCGGCGACATCTTCGCCTACCTGGGACAGCGCGGGCACCCCGGCGCACCCGGCCCGATCGTCGAACGCGTCCTGGAGGATCTCGACAGGGCCGCCCGCGAGCGCACGCCGGAGCGCAAGCTGACCGTGGTCGCGCACAGCCTCGGCGGCGTGATCACCTACGACCTGCTGTCGCATCACCGGCCCGGCCTGGTCGTCGACCACCTCGTCACGATCGGCAGCCAGGTCGGCCTCTTCGCCGAGATGGGCCTGTTCCCCGCCGTCGACCCCACCCTGCCCAGCGCAACACAGCCACGGATCGACCCGCCGCCGGCCATCCGCCACTGGATCAACGTGGTCGACCGCGCCGACCCGCTCGCCTTCCGCGCCGAGCCGGTCTTCCGCCGGGTCACCGACTACCACTACCCCTCCGGAGCGGCCTGGGCCCACGGCGCCTACCTGCGTCAGCCCTTCTTCCACGAACGCCTCGCCGCCCGCCTGGCACGGGCAACACCATGACCACGGTGTACGACACGCGCCCCACCACCGAGGGCCGCCTGCACGCGCTGGTGATCGGCGTCGACCACTACCCGCACTGCGGCCGGTCCACCCGGCTGGAACCGCCCTGGCGTGACGTCGCCCGCGCCATCGGACCACTGAACTGCGCGGTCCCGTCGGCGCTCGCCGTCGTCGACTGGCTGCGCCGGCACCGGTCCGACCGGGTGAACCCGGTCGGCAGCGTCGAGCTCCTCCTCTCCGGGCAGCAGGAGCAGCGGGTCGACGGGCACGACGTCGAACGCGCCACCATGGCCAACGTCCAGGCGGCGTTCAGGCGCTGGTACGACCGCTGCGACCGCAACCCCCGCGACGTTGCCCTGCTGTTCTTTTGCGGCCACGGCCTGCGGCTCGGCTCCGAGGACATCCTGCTCCTGGAGGATTTCGGCGCCGACCGGCACACCCCGTTCGCCACCGCAATCGACTTCCGGGAGACCTACTACGGCATGCGCATGGCGAAAGCCGGCATCCAGTGCTTCCTGCTGGACGCGTGCCGCAACACGCCGGAAGACCTGGCCGGCCGTGCCAACGCCCACGCGACCGCGCTCAAGCACGCGCCGCCCAGCCCGGAGTCCCGCGACGCCCCGATCGTCTACTCAGCGCCAGAGGGCAGCCGCGCCCCGGCGCCGGACGGCGTACCCACCCGCTTCACCGAGGCCGCCATCCAGGCCCTAGAGGGCGGGTCGGCGGACCACACCGTGCCGGGCTGGCCGGTCACCACCGACCTGCTGCACTTCGGCATCAACCGCCTGCTGGGCTGGGGCGAGACCGGCGGCCGCCAGTACGCGGCCGCCGGTGGTCAGTCCACCGGCGGCACCATCCACGCCTTCGACGCCCCGCTGGTCCCCTTCCGCTTCGGCTGCGACCCGCAGGCCGCGCTGCCGCACGCCCATCTGCACCTGGCCAACGCGGACCGCAAGTTCGAACGGCCCCCTGCCGAGATCGCCTGGCGAGGCGCGGCTCCGGCGGACAGCTACTCGCTGCGCGCCGAGTTCGCCGCACAGGGGTACGCCGGGAACCCGGCGACCGTGATGCTCCTGCCGCCGTACCGGGACTCGCAGCTCAAGGTGAACCCCGCATGATCGTGGCGCTGCACTGGCAAACGCCGGCCGCCGCCGTCATGGCGGTTGAAGTGATCGACAGCGGCCTGCGGATCGCGGCCCGGACCGCGCTCCCGGCCGGCACGCCCGTGGAGCTCACCCTCGACGAGGGCGCCTACCTGATCCGGGGCTGGGCGCCGGACGGGCAACTCGTCGAGGCGGTCGCCGCCGGCGACACCTCCGTCACCCTGGAATCCGCCCCCGCGGCGCCGTCGCCCGTCGAGGCGTACGCCGACTGGCTCCAACCGTGGCACCGCTTTCGTGGAACGTGGCGTCCCGGCGCCGGGTTGTTCTCCGCCGGCGGCGGCCGCAACGTCGCCTTCCAGTTCGGCACCACCGACGGTCCCGCCGGCACAACCATCACCACCGCGGGCCTCGGCCTTCCCGGTTCACCCGACGTGCCGGCCGACGGCGTGGCTTTGAGCCTGCTGCACTATCTGACCGCTGGTGACCTCCGCTCCGCCCGCACGCTCGTCGACGCGTTCGGCACCCTGTCGCCGGCCGACCTCACGCCCGCGGCGGCGATCGCCGCCGGCTACTTCCTCGCCCGGACCGGTGATCCGCGCCTGTCCGAGTGGGCGCGGGAAGCGAAGACGGTGCTGCCGGAATCGGCCGACGCCGCCGTCCTCGTCGCGTGGCACCACCTCCGGCTGTCCGAAGCGAACCTCGGCGAGGCGAACCGCCACCTGCGGCGCGCTCACCGGCTCGGCCCGCCGGCGGTCGCCGCCGGGATGGAGCTGCTCACCGATGGGCTCGCCGCCGCGCGCCGCGGCGGGTCCTCGGCGGGCCGCCTTCTCGATGAAGTCCGGCTCGTCCGTCGCGCCATGCTGCCCGGCATTCTGACCAGCTATTGGTCCGTCACACCCAACAACCCGGTACCGGCCCTGCGCCCCGCACCGCGACACGATGCCGGCAGGCGTCCGTCAGAGAAGACCGTGACCCCGATCATGTCCGTCCTCGCGGGAACGGCCCTCGTGACCCGGCCCCGGTTCGAGCTCCCGTTCCGCCGGTACCACCGGAGCCAGCGGCCCGTGGAACCGCTGGTCGCACTGGACCGCACCGCACGACGGATGCTCCCCTCGGCGACGCCGCGCCGGATCGCTGTGCTGCGGCAGACGTTTTTGAACGCCACGCGCGCATCCGCCGTCTCCGAAGCGGAGATGGCGGCCTTCGTCACCGACAGCGAGAGCCGGCACGGTTGGCCGGCGCCGGCGGGGACGACCAGCATCCCCCGCCTCGAACTGCGCGGCGCCCGCGCCGCCGGCCCCGCCGATCCGGCAGTCGTCCAGTGGTGGGACCCGGGCACCGACATCACCGTCGACTGCCGCCAGTCCGCCCCGGACCGGGTCGACATCCTCGTGCGCGCTCCCGGCGACGTGTTCGTCGAGATGCACGTGGCTGACGACCACGGCTGGCAGCGCTACCTGATCACGAGCGGATGCCGGATCACTCTCGCCGGGGTCGCCGGCCGGCTCGACCTGGCCGTCGGCGACGTCCGGCACCCGGCCACGCTCGACGCCGGTGATGCCGACATCGTCGCCCGCTCGGTGCCCCACGCCGACCGCCCCGGGCGGGACCGCTGGCGGGCCCTGCTGAGCGAGCTCCCCGACGGGGATCCGATCGCGGCCGCCATCAGGGACGGCCTGGAGTGACCAGCCTCGAGTTCGCCACCGGCCAGCCGGACGTCCCGGACCACGCCGCGCTCACCGGGGCCGCGCAGGACTGGCTCAGGATCTGCGCGCGCACGCTGCGGGAGTCGCCCGGTGAGCTGGGGCGGCTGCTCAGCGCCGATCATCCGTACGCCGCGGTCTTCGCGGCCGGCACGAGCCGGTGGTATGACCGGGATCCCCTGGAGCCGGAGGGCGCCGACGTCCCCGACCTGGGCAGCGCCCGCGCGGTCCTCGCCGTCGCGGAGGCGCTGAACGAACCACGCCGGGCCACCGAGCTGCTGGCGCCGGCTCTGGCGCACTGGCAGCGCGCGAACGTTCTGCCGGACGACGCGGCGATGACGCTGCCTAAGGAACTGTTCAGCGCCGCCGACGAGAAGCTGCGGGGTGTCCTGCAACGGGCCGGCGAGACCGGCGGCGCCGCGGCCGGGCTCGCCGCGCTGGTCGCCGTCCACCTCAGCGGCGGTGAGCTCCAGCGGGGCCGGCGCGTCGAGGTGCCGGTGCTGTTCGACCGCTACATCGAGGGCGGCACCGCGGTCCTGAGTCTCACCGTGGCCGAGGACGGGCCGGCCGGGCTCTACCCGGATCCGGCGTGCATGCTCTTCCTGGCCTCCGACACCGGGTTCCGGCGCTCGCTGTCCGCCGCCTGGCGGACCAGCGACCTGAGCGGCGCCGGCGTCTGCGTGCTCTGGGCGATCCGGATGCGCACCGAGCCATGCAACGACGTCGTCCGTGACTCGCTCGGCGCGGCGTTCGGCGCCGGGCTGGACGAGCTGCGCCGCAGCATCGCCCGTTTCGGCCAGCTCCGGCTGCGGCGGCTGCACCCGCGCCGCGCCATCACCGGCGGGCTGGACGACGGCGGCCGGGTCACCGCGGTCGGCGGCCTGGACGCCAAGTTCGCCGCCGCGGAACGGGCGAAACTGCGGGTGGTCGTCCCGCGCGTGCAGCAGGCCGAGGCCGACGACCTGCGCGACCGGCATCCCGCGCTGCGCCGGGGCCTGTACTACGCCACCGACCTCGACGAAGTCCTGGCCAGGGCACGCTGGTTCGACACCCGGCAGGTGGCCCTGGCCGCGGCCCTCGTGCTGGTCCTCGTGCTCGGCGGGTTCATCGTGGACCGGGTCAACCAGAGCACGCTCGCCCGCAGCGAGCTGGCCGCCCGGGCGGCCACGCTGACCTCCCAGGCCACCCTGCTCAAGCAGAACGACCCGCGCCTGGCCGGGCTGCTCGCGCTCGCCGCGCACCGGATCTCCCCGGGGGCGGCGGGCACCACCGACGCGCTGCGCGACATCCTGGCCACCAACGAGAACGTCATCCGCAGCTGGAAGGCCAGCCCGTCGCTGGTGTACGCCGTAGCCGTCGACGAAGGTCGGTCACGCGTCTACACCTCCGGCGACGACGACGTGATCAAGGCCTGGGACCTGGAGACCGGCGCCGAGACGGGCCGGGCGCCGGGGTCCACCGCCCAGCTCGTGATGAGCCGGTACGCGCCGGTGATGGCCGCCGTCGACGACGATCGGATCCGGTTGTTCAACGTGGCCGGCGGGAAACCCGAGTCGCTGGGACGGTTGCCCGACTACTTCTGTGCCGGGGAGAACAGCGGGATCGTCACCGCCGGCTTCATCGAGTCCGGCGCCACCGTCGTGGCCGTCTGGAACGACGGCGCCGTCACCACCTGGGACATGGTGACCAGGGAGCCCGGTGACTGCTGGCGGCTGCGGGACACCGCCACCGCCCAGCAGCTCGGCGAGGTGCTCTCCGGTCGCCTGGTGCTTGACGCCTCGGTGGTGCCCTCGCAGGAGGCGGGACGCGGCGTGGAGGACCGGCTCCTGGTGCTGCTCAACCAGAACCGCGTCCTCGATGTCGGCGCCCGCAAGCACGGGGTCACCGTGGCACTCGACGGCGACGAGCTGGCCGCCGACGCGAGCCACGTGCGCGGCACCGCGGAACGGCTCGCCGTCGGCACCAGCGCAGGTGTGCTGCTCTGGGACCGGACCACCAAGCGCAACCTGGCCTTCCCGCTGGGCGGGCTCACCTCGGCGGTCACCGCGCTGGACTTCCGCGACGACCGGCTGGTCATCGCCGGCGAGGCGGGCGCCGCGGTCATCCCGGACTTCCTCACCGCCGCCGGCACCGGACGGTCCGCGACCACTCCGCACGGGGGCCGGGCAGACACCGCCGCGGTGGGCAAGGACGACACGATCGTTGTCGGCGGCGCGGACGGCCGGGTCGCCGTCCTGAACGGCGACGGCGGCAACTTGACCCTGCCCGCCCTGGCGCCGGCCAGCACCGCTGCCTACACCCCGGACGGCGCGCTGCTGCTCAACGACTGGCAACAGGGCCGCTCCAGCGGCCTGTTCACGATTCGGCCCGCCGGTGAGCCCGACTGGGACGCGCCGACCGGCCTCACCTATCCCCACGAGCGCAACTACTACCGGTCCCGCAACTTCTACATCAACGACACCGCCGTCTCGGCCGGCCACGTGGCCGCGGTCGGCCAGATCGACAACAGGTCCGCCGCCGTGGTGGTGTGGCCGGCCGCCGGCGGCAACGAGCCGCGCGAGCTCGTCATCCCCACGCCCGACGACGCCGTCCGCGAGGCGCAGCGGCAGCTCAGCGTGCACGTCGCGTTCGCACCGGAGGCGAACCTGATGGTGGCCCGGCACCTGTCCGGGCAGGTGGGCGTCTGGAACACCACCACCTGGACCATGGCCGGCCCGATCGATCTGCGCCCCGGTAACACGGCCATGGACGTCCACGGCGCCCGCGGGGTGTTCACCGACGGCGGCGACGACCGGGGCGAGCTGGTCCTGATCGACCTGGTGACCCGTCAGGAGATCCGCCGGATACCCGGGCCGGACACGGTCCGCCTGGACTGGTCGGCCGACGGCGCACACATCGTGTCCATGCGCGACTTCCGCCACCTGCAGCTGTACGACAGTGAGCTGAACGCGATCGGCGAATCCTGGCAGGTGCCCGGCAGCGGGCTCGCCACCGGTCTCGCGATCTCACCGGACGGCACCCGCGTGGCGGTCTCCCAGGAGTCCCGGGTCTACGTCTACGACCTGACCACCCGTGAGCAGGTGATGGTGCCGCTGGTCGAGCCGGACGGCAACGACGTGATGGCGCTGACCTGGTCGCCGGACGGCGGCACAGTCCTCGGGCTCACCCTCGCGCCCACCCGGGCGCTGAAGGAACCGGGACCGGTGCGGCGCTGGCTGGTCGCCGACCGGGAGTGGCCGGACCAGATCTGCCGATGGGCCGGCGGCGGCCTCAACCGCGATGAGTGGCGCGAGCACGTCGGCGACGACATCGAGTACGTGGACCTCTGCGAGGAGTGAACTGATGAACCGTGTCCTCGCCGCCGCGCTGGCGCCGCTGCTGCTGATCGCCTCGGCCTGCACGCCGTCCACGCCCGGCCCGGAACCCACCCGCTCGTCCGGCTCCGGCGAGCCGGCGCTGGTGTTCCGCGTCGGGAAGACCCTGCACGTCGCCGACGGCGACGGCAACGTCAGACAACTGCTCACCATGGACTACGACCCTCAGCAGGTCCTCTGGTCACCGGACGGCAAGCGGCTGGCCTGGGCGAATACCGCCGAGACGCCGTCGGGCAGCGACACCGTCTTCGTGGCCGACGCGGTCACCGGCGCCGTCCGGTCGATCCCTTGCCCCTGCCGCGGGCTCGGCTTCCTCGGCGATGACCTGGCCACTGTCAGCGGCGACGGCGCCGGGCTGATCCTCATCCCGGCGCAGGGCGAGCCGGCCCGGGTCGCCTTCGGCAAGCCGGTCACCACGCGCAACACCGTCGAGGGCGCCGCCACGTCCGCACAGGTGGTGGCCGGCGGCCGCGACCGCGTGGTGGTGGAGGTGCCGCTCGACGAGATGAAGGTCGGCATCCGCGCGCAGGCGACGCTGATGTCGGTCACCCGCGACGGCGCCGTGACGGAGATGCTGCACAACCTGGAGGGCGCCGCCGTCCGGGAGGGCCTGAGCTCGCCGGCCGGCGACCGGATCGGCTGGGTCGACGCGCCCAGCAGCGGCGCGTGCTGGGCCCGCCAGCGCATCGTCGACCTCGGCCACCGTGGCGAGGCCGAGCCCACCGACCCCGCTATGCCCACCGACGCGCCGTTCCGCCGCGCGCACCTGCCCGACCAGCAGACCGTGCTGTCGTACTCCTGGGCCGGTGCCGGTGTCGTGCAGACGTTCGGCCCGGTCGGCGGCGAGTGCCAGCTGATGTATCCGTTCCGGCTGGTCTCCTACTACCGGGAGGGTCGCACCTGGACCCACCTGGCCACCGGCCTGCTCGGCATCGCGTTCGGCGCCGATGGGCGGATCGCGCGGCTGGCGCCGCCCGGGGGCGGGGGGCCGATCGAGCCGGCGGATCCGGACGACACCCGGCGCTTCGCCGGCCGGCTCGTGCTCTCCGCGCCCGGGACCGGCGACCGGACGCTGGCCGAGAACGTCGAGTTCTTCGCCTTCACCCCGGCCCAGGCCGCGGCCGCCCGCGTCACGCCCGCGAGCGCGCCGCCCGCACCGGCCGCCGAACCGGCCGGCACCGACGAACGCGGCGCACCGCTCACCGGCCTGCTCGCCGACCTGGCCCGCCAGGTGTGGACGGCGGCCGGCTCCGGCGACACGGCCGCGCTGCTCGCGCTCTGCACGGACTGCGACGCGGCCACCCGGGCCTGGCTGGCCGAGGACGGCGCGGCGAAGGTCCGGCGCTTGCTCACCAGCCATCCGCGACGCTCCGACGACAGCCTCACCTATCCCGGCTTGGCGGTCGAACTCTGCGCCGACAGCAGCGATCCCTCCGTCAGCTCCGGCAGCGGGCCGAGTGCGCAGATCTGCACCCCGGAGCATCTCGCCGACGTCGTCACGCTGGGCATCGAACCCGAGGTCGACCTCGATTATCCGACGTACGGCTACCAGCAGCCGGTGAGCGAATCCCTGCTGTTCCGCCTCGACGGGGGAACCCCGGTCTGGGCCGGCCGGGCATGAGGAGGGCCGCCCTCGCCACGCTTCTGCTGCTCACCGCCTGCGGCGCCGAACCTGCGCCGGAGGCCGCCACCCCGGCTCCGCCGCGGGCGTCGCTGACGTACGAGCCACTGCCCTCGCTGGCGCCGGCCGGTCCCGGCGCCAGCTGCCCGCCTCGGGCCGAACTCGCAGGCGCCCTGCCGGCGGGGGTGGAAGTCGTCGGCTGGTCCGGCGGTGTCAAGTGCGTCGGCGACTGGGCGGTGGCCGGGCTCGACATCGAGGACCCGAGCGCCACCATCGACGGCGAGCCCGCAGTGGACACCGAGGTACGCCTGTTCCGCCACGGCGACACCGGCTGGGCCGAGGTGGACCGCGCGGTGGCGTGCTCCTCCGGTGAAGTGCCCACCCGCGTCGTCCAGCTCGCCTGCCTGGTCTCCTGATCGGAAAGTCTCTTAAGTGCCCACCGGGCACCGGCGAGGTCGCCGACGGTGAGGCACAGGTCGACGAGTTGGTGAGCGGTGTCGACGATCGCGGCGGTCAGGTGGGTGGGTGCGATCTCGGAGTCGGGCAGCCACGCGTACGCGGTGCGGTCGGCGGTGTAGGCGTCCTGAACGCCGTCGAAGGGAGCGCCACGGACCAGTTCGAGGGCTTGGCGCAGGTCGGCGGTGCCGGCGGCGCCGCGGGCCTCGCCGCGGGCGCGGAGCCGGCGGAACAACACCCAGTCAAACAGGTAGCTGTCGGCGATGCGGTAAAGCTGGTCGGCGCCCATCAGCGGCATCCATTTGCCGCCGCTGGCGGTGTCGCCGAACCAGGTACGAGCGCGTGACATCGCCGAGCGGCGGGTGCTGGAGGTGGCCTCCTGCTCGCGCCAGATCGCATCCTCCAGCTGAGCTGCGGTCGCGCTGGCGTGGCCCATGAGTTCGGCGACCAGGACCTGGTCCACGCCTTCGCGGACCAGCCGTTGCAGCGTTCGACGGCGCGCAGCCAGCGAAGGCGAACGAGTGGCGCAGACCGTGGGGCCGTAGAGGGCTGATGTGCCGGGCCGGTCGGCATGCTCGGTATGGAGCCCTCGGCCGATCTGCTCACAGATCATGTTGGTCGGACGCGGAGAGAGCCGGCGTCGGGCCGCCGGGACCCGATCGACGCGGCGGACAGAAACAGCGCAGTCGTTGGTGCGCCGGCGTCGGCCGAGGGCTCGTGCTCCAGGTAGTCGGCCAGGGCGGTACGGCCGTCAGGCGGCGAGGAACACGGTACGGCTGGTGCCGCCCTTGCCCCGGATGCCCACCATTTCGGGTGCAGGAGTGGCGCTCATCCGCGCCAACCCCTGTGCGCGGCACCGACGGGACGAGTTTCCGCAGGTCATCGTTGGCATAGGTGCCCGTATCGCCTCGTCGCGCGGGTCACGCCGTCGCCGAAGGTTTGCCGGGTTCATACCCCTTCGCGCTGGTCGGAAGACTAGTTGGGCGGCAAGTCGGCCCGTTGGCATTAGCGCCCGTAGCGACTTCGGCAGGGCTGGACGCGCTGGCATTAGCGCCCGTAGGACTTCGGCGAGGGATCGGCTCGCTTGGCATTAGAGCTCCTAACGCGATCTCTACGTGGTCCATTTGATCAAGCGGCGCCAGCAGATCATGGCGCAGGCGAGGCTGA
>NZ_JBVYOQ010000057.1:0-11396 GCF_056134165.1 Actinoplanes sp. 13
ACCAGCGAACGAGACCGATCTTCGCGTCGTGACGCTGATCAACATCGATTCAGCAGATCGTGTTAGGAGCTCTTAGTACTGCGACTGTGACGCGACATCCGAAGACAGGTGTCGAACGTCCGCACTACGAGGCGTGACGCCCACAGCTGCCGGACAGCGGCAGACCAGGCAGTCGCGTCGGTGAACGCGTTGGCGTTGCGGTCGGAGGGCCATTGGACCTAGAGTTCGTGGCAAGCGACATGCTTAAGTAGGCACCTCGCCGTGACACGCTCAAAGGTTTTGGCAGTTCTGGAATCCGTACGCCCTGCTCCCTTGAGTGACCTTAACGCCAGCATCTTTCATTCGGGTTATTGCAGTGTTGGCTAGGGCAACCTCATTGTTTCGAAGCAGGTCGGCAACCTCGTAGCCAGTTTTAATCATGCTCTCGAGCGCATCTAAGATCGGCCTAATTAGCTTGTCGTCTTGCGAAGGGTAAGGGACCACGACCCAGCGTTCGTAGAGCTTTCTATAGTGCCCCATAGCCTCCTCTATCCAAGCCGCGTACGCTACCGGATCTCCCCTGGGAGCGGAGTCAGCTCGAGGCGAGCTGGCTAATGCCTCGCGACAATATGAATCCACCTGTTGGATGTATGACGTCCTCGAATCGGGTGCGCTCGCTCGATCAGGCGATCTAGGGGAGAGCCACGCCAGCACGGGGATAACAACTCCAACTAGCGCGGCTACGACACCGATTACCGTTCCAGCTACCGCCAACGTGGAGCGATTCCCCGTCTGTTCTTGGCCTGACATCAATGGCCTCCCGGTGCGCTTCAATGGTGCATGCTTTAAAAGCTGTATGATTGGGCAGACTTGCAACCGGCGCAGTGCGAGTTCAATCCATCTACCATGATGGCCTCCCTTGATTCCACATGCTGTCGAAAAGTGGACAGGAGGTTCCAAGATCTCCAATGCTGGCGGTATATACAAATAGCCCTTAACCAAGGCAAAGCACACGCTCTACACCGGCGGTGGATCATGAACGCATGAGCAGCGGACACGCCATCCTGAAAGTCACCGTTCCACCATGCCGAACGGCGCACGCTTGGGACATATTGTGATTCCCAGGCAATGTTCGGCCTGCCAAGACGTTGATGACGTGCAGCGCGATCAACTCCTGTCGATATCAAATAACAACGCATCCCGGCGCCGAGTCTGACCACTACCTGACTGCGCGGCGTTTGGTCTTGGCGCATCATCGGCACCAGCCGTGAACCGATGCCAGGGTGGCGATAGTCATGCGTGGGCCAACGACGCAGGAGCGCAAGTACACGCTGATTGTGGTGCTAAGCCTGCTCGCTGCCGTTGTCTGTTTCGGCCTCCTCCGCTCCAGCGGTCAGGTCGAGCAGACCGGGGTCAGCCTTGGGGGCGCCTTCGCCGGTTTCGTGGTCACCTCGATCATCCTTCTTCGGGCGTGGCGTGACGATAGACCAGCGGAAATCACCGACCCGGATCCCGCCGAGCACCTCGGCTTTGCTTACGACGAGGTCATCAAGGTTTTGGACTTCCGCTCCGAGGGCGAATCTGATGAGGCGGTCCGACTGAGCGACTACTACCGGGTGCGGAAACGGGGGCCGGAGAGCACGATCGTCTTCCACTACGCGACCACAGGATCAATCGACGGCGCGACGAGCGTGACGCACCCGGGCACCTCAGCTTGGCGCGAGGTAAGCGTCACGCACGCAGGCGGGGACGGTCACGTCTTGAAGCATGAGTATGAGCTGGAGGTCGACTTGGGGGAGCTGGCTCGCGGACAGGTGACGCCGGTGATCTCGCAGCTGGTCTACCGCGGCGCGTTTCAAGGCCGAGAAGGCGAGTGGCTCGAGACCCACGTGGACCATTCCACCGGACGGCTCGGCATGATCGTCATCGCGTCACACACCAATCGCATCCGCAGCGCGGATGCCCGGATGCAGCTGGGACGAGGCCGCTGGACAGCGCTGCCGGCAGAGCCGGCCGTGTTGCAGAGGGGCACAATCGTCTACTGGTCGATCGACCGTCCCGTCCAGGGCGCGCGCTATCAGATCAAGTGGACCTGGGCTGTCGAACGTTGAGATGCGTCCATGTCTCGTAAGCTGTCTTGACCTGAGGAAGTCATACGGACTGACGGACCAGGTGTTCAAGATGACCGGCTTGCGCCACCACCCGACATCAGCTTGGTAGGTATCGCAAACTCGCTCGGCCGTGGTGTGACCTTCGACGTCTCCGAGCGAACACCCGCCCTGATCGCAGCTTGGAAGCGGCAGGCCAAGCGACAACGACCCACTCCCCGATGTGTGGCCGACGCGATCGGATATTAAAAGACCGATATTGTCAAAGCGTTCACCCACGTGGTCCGGTGTGTCGACGGCGAGCCCGTCACCGGCGTGGCAGAGCTCGCGACTGCCCCGGCCTGGAGAAACCGAAGCCGATCCCGTTCAGCGAATGGCTCGGTAGACACAGCGACTACACGTTCTGGCGTTTTGTATTGGCGATCTTTCTACTCCTGAAAGCGTTGATTCTCGTCCTCTCGGCTATTCGCCCGGATGCCTTCGCTGGAACGCCAGGCGGCCCGCGTGGCCGATGAGAACCTGACACCGCATGTTCGGCTCGGCGCGTACTCATCTCGGCAGAAGAGCGCGATCGATCTTGACGGTGGCGTTGATAGCCGAATAGCGGATCACGCGGTGAACAGCGCGTGACCGCTTCGGCACCACGCCCGGTCTCCGTCGCGGCCGGGAGCATCAACAGACTCCATCCCACCACGACGGCTGCGGCGAACCCGACGACCACCAGCCGGGCAGGGTGACGCGCCACCTGTTCCACCGACCGGAGCACCGGCGCCGTAGCCGTAGCGCGCCGAGGCGTTCTGCCACCCGTGTGGCGTGCCGGTACAGCCGATTCCGGAGGGCAGCACCACCGCGGCCGGTCGCCCAGCGTGGTGGCTCGATGCTGGGCGGAGCTGCCAACGGTGCCCAGAGCAGCAGAGCCACGCCGGCGGCGACGGCGGCGAAGAACCCGGCGATCGTTGCCAGTCCTAGCAGCAGCTGACCCCAGGTCGAATCCATCCCGGCCATGATTCCGCAGCAAGGCGGCTCCGTATCCGCTGACAGGCGTCAAAAAAGCGTTAACAATACCGGTCGGAGTGGACTGGATGGCTCATGCTGGCAGGCGTGCACATCGCCAAGATCATCAGGGGCAGGGCTGAACGCCACACCGTCGCGGACCTCGACAGTCTCCTCACCGAGGACACCGGCTTCGTGTGGGTCGACATCCCGCACTGGGACGACGAGGCCGAGCGGGTACTGTCCGAGACATTCGGATTTCACCGGCTGGCCGTCAAGGACTGCCGCGAACGCAACCGGGTGCCCAAGATGCACGTCTACGCCGATCACGTCTTCGTGGTCCTGCACGCCCCGGAGCGCGGCGCACGCGGCCATGTCCATTACCTGGAGCTCGACCAGTTCCTCGGCGCCAATTACCTGGTCACCGTGCACGGCCCGAACAATCCGGCGGTTTCCGACGCGGCGGCCGAACGCGAGACCAGGGCGGCGCGGGAGCGCATCGACAACGGCCGTCTGCGCCCGGCGAGCCCCGCCGCGTTGTCGCATGCCATCGTGGCCGCGCTGATCCGCAACCAGGAGGAGTACGTCGAACTCGTCACCGCCGACGTCTGGGCGCTGGAGCAACAGGTCACCGGTGGGCAGGTGACCGAGCCGGAGGCGTTCCTGACCGACCTGTTCCAGGCCCGGCACGGCCTGTTGTCGGTGCGGACCATGGCCACGCTCAGCGGCGCCCTCTACTCCCACCTGGCCCAGTTGTCCGCGTTGCCCGCCGGGCATCGCGGGCCGGTCGACGACATCGCCGACCGGTTCACCCGGGTCCGGCGCATCACCGACGGGCAACGCGAGTACCTGCAGGGCGTGATCGACTTCTACCAGAGCCTGCTCACCGTTCGGTCCACCATGGTGGGCCAGACCCAGAACGACCGGGTGCAGGAGCTCACCGTGGCCAGCTACGCCCAGAACGAAGAGGTCAAGAAGATCTCCGCCTGGGCCGCCATCTTTTTCGCGCCGTCGTTGGTCGCCGCCGTCTACGGGATGAACTTCACCCACATGCCGGAACTGGGGTGGGTGTTCGGCTACCCGTTCGCCGTGGTGCTGATGATCCTGGCGGGCATGGCGCTGCACTGGGCCTTCAAACGCCGTGGCTGGCTCTGAACAACAGATTCCGCCGACGAGATCAGCGAGGCTCGTCGCGGACTGTCCGCAATGCCAGAGCATGAAGCTCTGCTGACACCGGCCGGCATGAGGCGGTGGACAGGTGGCGCCGTTCACCGGCGGCGTCAACAGCGCGTCAATATTCGTGGCTCCCGCGTACGCATTGTGTGAACAACCATTTCCACTAGGAGCCGGGCGAGATTCCCTGGTGAGGCACGTGAAAACTGGCCGCACCTTTTCGCCATCGAGATAGACCTCGGCCAGCTCTGATGCCCGGGCTGCCCGACGGCTCCTGCTTCAGCATTGCGGTTGTCAGTCTCGTTCAGCTGGTTGCGGAGAAGCCGGGCCGGTCTACCACGCCGCGGTCGACCCTGTACCCACCCTGAACTTGCGGGCACGCGGCGGCTTCCGCCCGGTGGAGGTGCCGGGCCGCGAGGGGTGCTCAGAGTCGTAGCGGGTGCTACGGGTATCGGACCCGTAGCACCCGCTCGGGGAGAGCCGGCGAGCAGTCAGCCGTTGTTGTCGATGAGGCTGGCGATCTCGTTGTAGATGAGATGTGCCTTTGCGCCCTGGTTGGACGGGCAGCCGCCGAGATGATGCAGCGCGATCACGCGGTGGCTGCTGTTCAGCACCGGCGAGCCCGAGTTGCCACCTGACGTGTCGCAGCTGTAGCCGATGTTCCACGTGTTGTAGTTCGCATTCCGTACGGTGCAGGTCGGGCCGTTCTGGGCGTTCTCGTAGATCGCCACTCGCTTCGCGGTGCCGTCGCCGTGTCCGGGAATGTAGATGCGCGTGCCGGTGCTGGTAGCGGCCGTCGCCAGGTAAAGCGTGCCGAACCTCTGGATGTTGGCGAAGTTGTTGACGGAGTACAAGGTGTAGTCCAGCTGATTGGAACTACCGCTGCTCACCCGATAGAGGGTGGCGCCACTGACTTTGGTGCCCGCCCCGGGATTCGAGCCTCCACAGGTGGCGCACTGATAGTCGAACTGCATCTCGCTGCCGCTGACCGCAGCCTGCGTCGAGAAGCAGTGCTTGTTCGTCAGCATCCGGTTGGTGTTGCCGACCCGCCAAGTGGTGCAACGTCCACCACCGCTGATCAGCAGCCGCGCAACGGCCCCGCCGCGGGCGTACTCAGCTGGGTGACTGGTCTGGTAGCAGACCACGTCGCGGCGAGCGTCGGTGCTGCAAACGGACATGAGCGAGACGTTGTACTGGCTGATCTCCGCCTGGTCGTAGCCCCGCCAGAAACGGTCGATGGTCACGACACTGGCGTTGCGCGGGCGGCTGCTGTGCAGGGTCACCACCGCGGTGTCACCCTCCACCGACATCGCCCAGAAACCCGGCTGCCCGTCGGTGGTGAAGTCAGAGCTGGTGGCCCGGTCAAGGTCACGGTTGTACCGGTAGCTCTCACGGCCGTCAGAGCTCGACACGGTGACAAAGTCGCCAGGGGCCAGTCGTAGCGAACTGACGTGGACTTTGATGTACGTCGCACCGGGATGGCGAATGATCTGTGTGCGGTTGCTGCCGGAGTCGGACAGCAAGGCGCTGAGGGTGCGAAGTTCGCCGACCGTTGTGACACCCTCCTCCGAGAACTGGTCCCGTTCGGGCGCGCGCACCGAGTCTGGCGCGGGCGGTCGGGCCGAATGCACATCGGCCTGAGCGGGCGCCATCGACGGCAGTCCCAGCCCTAGCGCACAGGCTCCGACCACGACCATCGCCGTCCGAAGCGAGCGTAAAGCATGTGCCATGGTTGCTCCTCCCCAGCAGTAGCACCGGTCGGTGTTTCCGCCCGTCGGAGGCCGACCAAGTTAGCGCCACCCTACGAACAACACATAGACGTCGGTAGATAGCTTTAAGCTCATACGACGCCACTTGGTGCGACTGCGACATGCAAGCAGACACCCTCCGCCGAGACCGAACAGGCGGCCGAGCCAACTCGCCGGCCTCCCCGGCCAGCGTCTAGGAGTGCCCCGGGATGGAATCGCGTCGCTGGCGTCTCGGTGTCGCGGGGGTGCCGGGCGGCGCTCCACGCCTCGATCGCCGGTCCAGGACCTCGGGACCGGCATCGGTGCACACCCGCCAGATTGTCGAGCGTGACGGCCGGCCCGCCGGGCGGGCCCCGATCCGCTGGTACAGCCTTGTCATGACCTCGGCCGGTACGTCCGCGACCCAGCCCGCGATTGGTGATACGGATCCTTGCTTACGCCAATGACGGACGGTAACGACCACCCCGACCAGCCTTCCCCGCGAGCCCAGCCCTTGGGCTCTTTCAATCAGCAGGGATCTTCGTTGCCGGGTGTAATCAGCGGCGCCCGCGCCGACAAGTACCCGCTGTCCGAGTGAGCTACTTGCGGAGGTGCCATGCAAGACCCCGAGGCACGGGCGACGGAACTCTTCCGGCGACATGCCGACGACATCCATGCGTACGCGTCATGGCGGGTCGGCCGCCAGGACGCCCCAGACGTAGTGGGCGAGGTTTTCCTCGTCGCCTGGCGGTCGGTCGACCGGATCCGGGCGGGTGAGGAGCGGGCGTGGCTCTTCGGCGTCGCCCGCAGGGTGGTGCTGTCCCGGCACCGGAAGACCGCCGCGTCGACGGCGGTCGAGGGCCGGATCGCCCGGGAGCCGGCCGGCACCGACCAGCTCGACGACGACATCGTCTTGCGCGACCAGGTACACCGTGCACTGGCTGCATTGCGCGAGGCGGATCGCGAGGTGCTGATCACCGGAATCTGGTTCGACCTGAGCCCGGCGGAGGCCGCCAAGGTGCTGGGCGTCTCCCGGCCCACCTATCTGGTGCGGCTGCACCGCGCCCGCAATCGGTTCCGGGCGGTCTACGAGTCGACCGCGCCGAAGCCCCACCGCAACCCGTTGGCAGTGTGAGGAGAACCCATGAACATCGATGAGATCGTCCGGGCGGCGCGCCCTGAGCCGCCCGCCGGGTGGGCGCAGAGTAGCAGCGGCCAGCGCGTCCTTGACGACGTACTGGCAACCCCCCGCGCGGCGACGGTGCGGTCGCGCCCCGCCGTCAGGTGGCTGGTACTCGCTGGCTCAGTCCCGGCGGCCGTGGTGGCCGGCGTGCTGGTCCTCGGCCAGACCGGTCCGCCGGCGCCCGTCCCCACCGACACCAACAGGGCCGCGCCGGAGGCCGCGCCGAAGACTGCCCGGCAACTCCTCCTGATCGCCGCCGAGCGGTCCACCGCCGCCGCCGCCGACGGGCGGTACTGGCTGGTCGTCAAAGAACACGGCGCGCTCCGTCAGCTCGGTCCCGCGAAACGGCCGTACCGCATGCTGATCCGTCTCCAGGAGGAGCAGTGGCAGGCGACCCGGGCCGCTGACACCAGCCTGGTGTACTTCCAGCGGCTGACCGCCGCCCCGGCCACCGCAGCGGATCGGGCCGCCTGGCAGGCCGACGGCTCACCCACTCGGTGGACCGACCGGGGTGTGGTCGTCGAGGGCGCGGCCGGCCCGCGGAAGCGCCGCGACATCGACTACCCCAACCGGAGCCGGAGCCGGACCTATCCGCTCGGCGGCACATCGCTGACCGCCGCGCAGCTCGAAGCCCTGCCGACCGATCCGGCGGCGCTGCGCACGTGGCTGCTGAAGCTCTTCAAGGACGTCGGCATGTCCGAGCCGGCCGACTACGCGCTCTTCTGGAGCGGGCGGCACCTCGCCTTCGACCTGCCGGTCTCGCCCGGGGTGCGTGCCGCCGCGTACCGGATGCTCGCAGACATCAAGGGAGTCACCCTGCTCGGTCCGGCCACCGACCAGCGTGGCCGCCCCGGTCTGGCGGTCACCTACACGCGCACCGGCGACAGCGGCAAGGCCGACCAGATCCGGCTGATCATTGACCCCGTTACCGGTCAGGCACTGGCCGAGGAAGACCGGACGGCCGGCGAGCTGACCCGCTATACGATCCTGCTGCGGACCGGATACACCGACGAGGTACCGGTGCGGTAACCCGGGTTGCGGGCCTGCCGCAGGCTCCGGTGCGTCACGATTCTTTACTCGCCGGCGGAGCCAAAGGCCTCCACCCACCCGGGTGACCGTTGCGTGAAGTGACCGCGGGCAGGGCGGGCTGGCAGATCGATGGCGCTGCCGGTGTGTACGCGCCACCTGAGGGACAGTGGACCGCCCGGGTCCGCGCCGTCGACACCCCGGATCGGGCCAGCCGCTGCGGGCACACCGCGATCCTGCACGACGGCGCCGCGCGCCATACCCGCCAGAGCGGCACCGCCGTGGAAGCCGTGCGCTGGGCCGAACGCCTTGTCGCCACCTGCCTCGCTGCGACGGCAGGACACCAGCACAGCTAAGACCGGCGGTACGGTCACGAGCCATCCACGTCCTGAGCGCCGACCATGCCGGCTCGCTACGATCCCAGGCAACACGCGACCGCACGGGGCGCCGTCTCAAGAGGATCGGGACCGTATCTATGCCGGACTGGGGGAACGCGCCCGAGTGGGTGGCCGCAGTGATCGCGGCAGGCGCCGCGCTGTTCGCGTGGCGATCGTATGCTGCGGCGGCTCGGTCGGCTGCCGCAGCGGAGAAGGCGCTCCGACAGCAGCAGGCACCCGAGTTCACCGCGGAGGTGGAGAACCCGAACGGGGATGAGGTCGGCTACGGCGGTTGGCATCGGCTGATGGTCCGCCTCGCGGCGTCGCCGGCTGGCACGCTTGACGAGCTACGCGTCGAGCTTCTCACCGACGGCGTCGCCTTCACGCCCGGCCTCAACGGCGTCCAGCCGGGCGAGCCCCGGTTCGAGGCGGTGCACGCGTACGACAGACTTGAACCGGCCGGGCTGGACGTCGGCGACCGAGCGCGCTGGCGGGTGGAGTTCGCAGAGGAAGACGCAGGAATGCCCACCGTCGATCAGGTCGAGATCCGATTGACGGCGACCCGCAACGGCCACAGCTGGGTCAGCGTGCTGCATGCCGAAGTTGTAGCCCGGCGAACCGAGAAGGAGATGCTGCAGCAAGGCTCCCCCTTCTACCGCCGCCTGGATCAGGGCTAAGAACCGCGGCGAAATCCCTTGCGCCACGGCGACGTCTCCGTTGACAGCTTGCGCGTTCTTGGCGGCGGCGTTGTGGGCCTCCCGTAAATGAGGTAGGCGCGGGCCACCCGTTGGCGCACGCCGATGTTCGGGGTCATCAGCCAAAGGCGAATGCGGATCGGCCCGGTGCCGCTGATCGCGAGCCGGCGCCCGTCCGGGCTGAACGCGACCCCCAGCGGCGGGCCGCCGACCGGCAACTCGGCCGTAGTGCGCCAGGTGGTGAAATCCCAGATCCGTACGGTGCCGTCACTGCTGGCACTGGCCAGCCGCCGCCCGTCGGGGGTGAATGCAATCGTGCTCACCGCGTCGCGGTGCCCTCGCAGCGTGATGGGGACCTGCGTGCCGAGATCCCGCACGGTGTTGGTCCGAGTCGGCTTGCCCCCGATGCAGCGTGCCCGGCCGCCTGGTCTGCAACGACGAAAAGGGCGAGGAAGGCTGCAGCCCATCCCCACCCTTTTTGCTCATGCAGTGGCGCCTACGGGTAGAAATAACTCGGGCTCTGCGCCACGAACTGCAGTTGGCTGTCGCAGAAGCAGTTGTTGTAGACGTCGACCATGGTGCGCGCTTGGCCGCTGCCGGAAATGGTCCACTCGATGATCGGATATTTGCCGAGGTGGTCGAGGTTGGTGCTGTACCAGCCGAGCACCGCCGCATCGCTGAGCCGGACGATGCTCACCAGCGCCATGTCGGTCAGATCATTGTCGAAGTTGTAGTAGAAGTCGCCACGAAGCCTGCCTCCAGAAGCGTTGATGCACGAGCCGATATTCAGCGTGTTCCTGCACCCGCCACCCCTGCCCAACGCGCTTACCTCGCCGCTTGACGACGGCCGCGCCACACTCGGGGCGATCGGCGGCTGTACGGTCAACTTGCCGTTCACGAGCACCCCGTACGCAATTGCCCCAGCAGGCTTAGGCGGGATCACGTCACGCGACGGATCCGCCTGCGCCCCCACCGGCGTTGCCGCGACGATGAGCCCCGCCACCGCTAAGGCCGTCGCCACCTTCTTGAACAGACGCATGATCCATACCTCCCCGTATTGTGAAGCGATTCGGACGATAGGATCATCCGAAACATTGGTACACGGTATGCGGAAGTGCGGTCGAAGGATGCCCCCGTTTGGTATCCGATGAAAGCGATATAAGGCGCAATCCGATGTCGATCACCACATTCGGCTAAACACCGTCTGCACGCTGCGGGTGGCGCTCAATGCCCATCGATTCTCATCCAGGTAGGTGGCGAGCCGGGGGAAGCGTCGTCTTACCTCGACTTCGCTCGTCAGGTCGGTCCGCGTTCCGTACGGTTCGTCCGGGCTTGAAGGGCCGTCGACCGCGAATGGAGCCCCGGTAGCGGCGATGCGCCTCCATGGGAAGGCCGCAAACCAATCGATTCGAGCGTTGTGCCGATCGGACGCCAAGGCGACCAGGCTGTCGGGATCTTCCAGTACGCCGCGCACGGTTTGCCGGCCGTGCGACACAATCCAGTCCTGCACGGCGAGCTCTTCGGCGAGGGGCCCGAGCAGCAGGGTCGCGGCGTCGAGGACCGGTCAACGATAGAGTTCGTCCTGCGCCTGTTCCCATATTTCCTGGAACCGTTCGATGGCATTTGGCCGCAGCCCACGAAGACGGCGAAGCAACGCTTGAGCGACGCGCGCGGTGTCGGCACCAGCCTCCGAGCGGGCATCCTCGACCATCCGCCAGAAGGAAGCCTCGTCCACGAGCAGACTTCACGAGATCCCGCACGCACTGTCATGCCGCGATCCGCTCAGGCGTCCTACCGGCTATGATCCTGATCATGGCGGAGCGGCCAACGGCGGTGTGGCGGAGGCGCGTGGCGGTCGAGGCTGCCGAGATCGCGGCCGGCACACTCGACCCGGATGGCGCAGGCCCGGCGCGACTCTTCCCTTCAGAGCTGCTGGCCCAGACGGACATGGTGTTGGCTGGGTATGAACAAGACGTCTCCGGCCTGGTTGGTCCCCGCTGGGAACCAGCAACCGACACCGAGATATTTGAAGTCATTGAACGGACTGTGAAAGCGCTTAGAGCTCCTAACACGATCTGCTGAATCGATGTTGATCAGCGTCACGACGCGAAGATCGGTCTCGTTCGCTGGTCGTG
>NZ_JBVYOQ010000058.1:0-10799 GCF_056134165.1 Actinoplanes sp. 13
GCGGGTGGTCTGAGCCCGGCGGGCCACGGACGGGGTGAGGCGGCGGTCACCGCGCCGAGGGCGGCGGGCGGCGCGCGGGTAACCTAGACGCATCGTGGCCAACATCATCAACCTGGACCGGGTCAACAAGGGTTACGGCGCCGCCGGTCAGCTGCTCACCGACGTCTCGCTCGGCCTGGACGACGACGCCCGTGTCGGCATCGTCGGTCTCAACGGCGCCGGCAAGTCGACCCTGCTGCGGCTGCTCGGCAAGACCGAGGAGCCCGACTCCGGCCGGGTCACCCATCGCCGTGACCTGCGGGTCGCCACCCTTCCCCAGAACCTTGCGCTGGCCGCCGACGCGACCGTGCGCGACGTGGTGCTCGGCACCGCCTGGCTCGCCCAGGACATGGGGGCCGAGCACGAGTGGGCCGGCGACGCCGGGGTCCGCACCATTCTGGACGGTCTGGGGATGGGCCATCTCGGCCTGGACACCCCGGTCGGCCCGATGTCCGGTGGCGAGCGGCGCCGGGTGGCCCTGGCCGCCCTGCTGATCCGCGAGAGCGACCTGCTGATCCTGGACGAGCCCACCAACCATCTCGACGTGGCCGGGGTGGCCTGGCTGGCCCGGCACCTGCTCACCCGTCGCGGCGCCCTGGTGGTGGTCACCCACGACCGCTGGTTCCTCGACGAGGTCTGCACCGCGACCTGGGAGGTCGTCGACGAGCAGGTCCACGCGTACGAGGGCGGCTATGCGGCGTGGACGCTGTCGCGGGCGGAACGGCAGCGGGTCGCCGCAGCCGTGGAGGCCCGCCGGCAGAACCTGCTCCGCAAGGAGATCGCCTGGCTGCGCCGGGGCCCGCCGGCCCGGACCTCGAAGCCGAAGTTCCGGATCGACGCCGCCAACGAGCTGATCGCCGACGTCCCGCCGGTCCGCGACACCGTCAGCCTGCAGCGGCTGGCCACCACCCGGCTCGGCAAGCAGGTGTTCGACCTGGAGCAGGTCACCCTGAACGCCGGGCCGAAGCCGATCTTCCGGGAGCTCACCTGGCAGGTCGGCCCCGGTGACCGGATCGCCATCCTCGGCGCCAACGGCGCCGGCAAGACCACCCTGCTGCGGCTGCTGGCCGGCGTGACGAAACCGGACGGCGGCCGGCTGGTCACCGGATCGACGGTGCGGCCGGCGTTCCTCTCCCAGGAGCTCAAGGAGCTGCCCGGCGAGTTGCGCCTGCTGGAGGCGGTGGAGGAGGTCGCCAAGCGGGTCAAGCTGGGCGACCGGGAACTCTCCGCCGGTCAGCTCGCCGAGGTGTTCGGCTTCACCGACAAGCGGATCTGGACACCGGTCAGCGACCTGTCCGGTGGTGAGCGGCGCCGCCTGCAGATGCTGCGCCTGCTGGCCGCCGAGCCGAACGTGCTGCTGCTCGACGAGCCGACGAACGACCTGGACACCGACACGCTGGCCTCGCTGGAGGACCTGCTGGACTCCTGGCCGGGGACCATGGTGGTGGCCAGCCACGACCGCTACCTGGTGGAGCGCGTCACCGACAGCGTCTACGGGATGTTCGGCGACGGGCGGCTCGTGCACCTGCCGGGCGGCATCGACGAATACCTGGCCCGCATCGCCACGCCGGGTGCTCCGGTCGTACCCGCGAAGGGTCCGGAAACGCCGCCGAGCGCGCCGGGCCTGTCCTCGGGTGAGTTGCGCCTGGCTCGCAAGGAGCTGGCGCGGCTGGAGCGGCAGATGGACAAGCTCGGCGAGAAGGAAGCGAAGATCAACGAGGGTCTGGCCCGGCACGGCAGCGACTACGGGAAGATCGTCGAGCTGGAAGCGCAGCTCAAGGCGGTGCAGGAGGAGCGCGCGCAGGCCGAGGAGGCCTGGCTGGAGTTGGCCGACCAGGCTGGGGGATAACTGATCCGGGGGGTGTGACTGCGCCCTTGTCGCCGATACGCGAGAATCGGTCCGAAGACACCTGACCTTGGAGACGGACAGCATGGCGCACAACCCGGTCAACCACCCCCTGCGGCCGATCTACCGCGTGGTCGGCTTCATCACCGGCGGTTACCTCGTGGCCTTCGGCATCCTGGGCCTGATCCAGACGGCCGGCGAGCCGTTCGCGAACGAGACCGGCATCCGGGTTCTCGGCCAGGAGAGCAACATGCTCTGGTCGATCATCTCGCTGATCGTCGGTGGTCTCGTCCTGCTCGGCACCGTCGTGGGCCGCAACCTCGACGTGGCGATCGACAAGTACCTCGGGTGGGGCCTGCTGGTGCTCGGCACCTACGCGCTGGCGACCATCCGGACCGACGCGAACTTCCTCGGCTTCAGCGTGTCGACGGTGATCGTCACCTACATCGCCGGGCTGCTGCTGATCACGGTGAGCCTGTACAGCAAGGTGGTCCCGCAGTCGCAGGCCGGCGCGCCGCGCCAGGTGCGCGAGGGCCAGGTCCGCGAGGGCCGCACCGCCTGACCGCCGCGACGCCGCCGGGTCCGTCTCAGCGGATCCGGCGGGTCAGCAGCTCCGGCTCGGTGTCCAGGTGGGAGAGGCCGTTCCAGGCCAGGTTCACCAGGTGCGCGGCGACCATCTCCTTCTTCGGTCTGCGCGCCTCCCGCCACCACTGCCCGACCAGCGCCACCATCCCGACCAGCGCCTGGGAGTAGAGCTCGGCGAACCGCGGGTCGATGCCCCGGCTCTTGAACTCGGCGCCCAGGATGTGCTCCACCCGATGCGCCACGTCGCTCATCACGCTGGAGAAGTTGCCCCCGGTGGAGAGCGCCGGCGACTCCCTGACCAGCACCTGGAAGCCGTGCGGCTCGTCGTCGATGTAGTCGAGCAGCGCCAGTGCCGCCTGTTCCAGCAGCTCGCGCGGATGGCCGGCGGTCAGCGCCGCGGCGATCCGGTCCAGCAGGGCACGCACCTCGCGGTCGACGACCACCGCGTAGAGCCCCTCCTTGCCGCCGAAGTGCTCGTAGACCACCGGTTTGGAGACCTTCGCCCGGGTGGCCACCTCCTCGACGCTCGTCGCGTCGTACCCACGTTCGGCGAACAGCTGCCGGCCTATCACGATCAGTTGTTCCCGGCGTTGCGCCGCGGACATCCTCGTCCGCGGCGTTCTGGGGTCCCCGTGTTCGGTCACCCGGCCATCCTGCCAGTGTTCATCCAAGAGGGTTCGTCCGCTTATCGCGGGTGAACGGCGGGACGCTAGTCTGTCTCCAGCAACATTCGGCCGTGGTGTAATTGGCAACACACTAGGTTTTGGTCCTAGTTTTCCGGGTTCGAGTCCTGGCGGCCGAGCAACTTCTGTGGTTGAGCCCCGATGGCTGCGGGCGGCGCGATCGCTGCCGCCCCTGCAAGATGCCACTGCGAACGATGGAGTTGCCGCGTGAGCCAGGCCCCCAGCCGTACCGTTGTCGTCCTCGCCGCGGGTGAGGGCAAGCGGATGAAGTCCGCGACGCCGAAGGTTCTGCAGCCGCTGCTCGGCCGGACTCTGCTCGGGCACGTCCTGCACGTCGCCTCGGCGATCCACACCGATCGCACCCTGGTCGTGGTCGGCCACAAGGCCGAGCAGGTCGGCGCGTTCCTGACCGAGGCCGCGCCGGACGCCACGCCGGTCCTGCAGGCCGAGCAGAACGGCACCGGGCACGCGGTCCGGATCGCCCTCGACGCCGCGCCGGACCTGACCGGCACGGTGGTGGTGCTCAGCGGTGACGTTCCGCTGCTGCGCCCCGAGACGGTGGAGGCGCTGCTGGCCACCCACGAGCGTGCCGGCGCGGCGGCGACCGTGCTGAGCGCCGAGGTGGCGGAGCCGGGCGGGCTGGGCCGGATCGTCCGGGACGCCGACGGCAACCTGGAGCGGATCGTCGAGGCGAAGGACGCGTCGCCGGAGGTGCTCGCGATCCGCGAGATCAACTCCGGGATCTACGCGTTCGACGCGGTGCTGCTGCGCGAGGCGCTGGGCAAGCTCTCCACCGACAACGCGCAGGGCGAGGAATACCTGACCGACGTCTTCGCGATCCTGGCCGGACAGGGCCACCCGGTGGCGATCGAGGTCGCCGAGTTCGCGTACGAGACGCTCGGCTGCAACGACCGGGCGGAGCTGTCCCGGCTGCGCGTGCTGATGCGCGACCGGGTGAACGAGGCGTGGATGCGTGCCGGGGTGCTGCTGCTGGACCCGGCGACCACGTGGATCGACGTGACGGTGACGCTGGAGCCGGACGCCGTGGTGGAGCAGAACTGCCGCTTGTCCGGCGCGACCACGGTGGCCCGCGACGCGGTCGTGGGCCCGGACACCACGCTCGTCGACACCGCGGTGGGCGCCGGGGCGTCGGTGCTGCGCACCCACTCGATCGGCGCGGAGATCGGCCCGGAGGCGACGGTGGGCCCGTTCTCGTACCTGCGGCCCGGCACCCGGCTGGCCCGCAAGTCCAAGATCGGCGGATTCGTCGAGGCGAAGAACGCCGAACTGGGCGAGGGCGCCAAGGTGCCGCACCTGTCCTATGTCGGAGACGCGACAATCGGGGCCAAGGCGAACATCGGAGCGGGCACGATCTTTGCGAACTACGACGGCGTACGGAAGAGCCGGACCACGGTGGGTGACGCCGCCTTCGTCGGCTCGGACACCGTGCTGATCGCCCCGGTGGAGATCGGTCCGGGCGCCTACGTGGCGGCCGGCAGCGCGATCGCCCAGGACGTCCCCGCGGGCAACCTCGGCGTCACCCGTGCCCAGCAGCGCAACGTGGAGGGCTGGACCGCCCGCAAGCGGCCCGGGACGGTCTCCGCCGAGGCCGCTGAGCGCGCCGCGGATATCACCGGTGAGCAGGAGTGATCCAGCGGGGGTGAGGCATCCCACCCGGGAGCGTGGAAACGTGGCGGTTACGTGGCCGACAGGGATACTTCACTCGAACCCACCCCCTGAGCAACGGGAGCAGCGAGTCGATGGGCAGCATCGTCGCGGAGAACCGTAAGAGTTTGATGCTTTTCTCCGGCCGGGGCTTCCCGGAACTGGCGGAGGAGATCGGCCAGGTGCTCGGTGTGGCGCCGACACCGTCGGACTCGTACGAGTTCGCCAACGGTGAGATCTTCGTTCGTTTCCGGGACTCGGTCCGGGGGTCGGACGCCTTCGTGGTGCAGTCGGTCACCGAAGGGGTGAACCGCTGGGTCATGGAGACGCTGATCATGATCGACGCGCTGAAGCGCGGTTCGGCCAAGCGGATCACCGTGGTGCTCCCGTTCTACCCGTACTCGCGGCAGGACAAGAAGCACCGGGGCCGGGAGCCGATCTCGGCCCGGCTGGTCGCCGACCTGCTGAAGACGGCGGGCGCCAACCGGATTCTCACCGTGGACCTGCACACCGCCCAGATCCAGGGGTTCTTCGACGGGCCGGTGGACCACCTGTTCGCGATGGACATCCTCGCGGACTACGTGCAGCGCAAGTACGCCGGCCGGCCGATGACCGTGGTGGCGCCGGACTCGGGACGGGTCCGGGTGGCCGAGCGGTGGACCGACCGCCTGGGTGGCTGCCCGCTGGCGTTCATCCACAAGACCCGGGACCCGCTGAAGCCGAACCAGGTGGTGGCGAACCGGGTGGTCGGCGAGGTCGAGGGCCGGGTCTGCCTGATCGTCGACGACATGATCGACACGGGTGGGACGATCGCCAAGGCCGCGGACATCCTCTTCCAGGAGGGCGCGGCGGACGTGATCGTGGCGTCCACCCACGCGCTGCTGTCCGACCCGGCGACCGAGCGGCTGAAGAACAGCCGGATCAGCGAGCTGGTGGTCACCAACACGCTGCCGCTGTCGCCGGAGAAGCGGCTCGACAAGATCACTGTGTTGTCGATCGCGCCGCTGCTGGCCAGGGCGATCCGGGAGGTCTTCGACGACGGCTCGGTGACCACTTTGTTCGGTGGCCTCAGCTAGACAGCCCCGAAATCACGCTCCGGCGGGCCGCCACAGCGTGGTGATTTGAGGTGCGCTGTGCACTCGAAGTCCCCACGCTCGAGTGGGCGCCAATCAGTGTGGGGACTTGAGGTGCGCTGCGCACCGGAAGTCCCCACGCTGGGGTGGGCCTGCGTTGCAGGTCAGCCCGGCGGTCGCCGGGCGGTCGGTGAGTGGGCAGTGGGCCGCGGGGTAGCCCCGGGACGCCTGGTTCGGCGGGGAGTCCGGTCACGCGTACGACAAAGGCTGTGGTGCAAGTTGCATCGGCGGGGTGGTTTTTTCGCGGACGCCGACAGCCTGCCGGGGCCGCTGAAGGATGCGCGATCGTGCCAGGTAAGCTAGTACGGTTGCCACGGCGAGGGTGCTTCGTGGGCTGTTGAGGTTCGCAGTCCGCTCGAGGCGCCGTCATCGACGCGGTGCTCCGGGCCTGTGCCCAGCGCGCCCCTTGCCCGGCAGCGCCGAAACACCAGCGGTCCACACCGCAGCACTGCCGGATACCGCAGCCGCAGACTTAGACGCAGCCCGCATCGAAGAGTTTCAGGAGTACCCCGTGTCCGAGGTAAAGATCAGCGCCGAGCCCCGCACCGAGTTCGGCAAGGGTGGTGCCCGCCGCACGCGCCGGGCCGGTTTGGTGCCCGCCGTGCTGTACGGCCACGGCGAGAAGCCGCAGCACATCGCGCTGCCGGCCCGTGAGTTCGCGGCCGCCATCCGCCACGGTGGCATGAACCAGATCTTCACGATCGACATCGCCGGCAACTCGGGCGCCACGCTGGCCCTGCCGAAGGCGATCCAGCGTGACCCGATCAAGGACACCTACGAGCACATCGACCTGCTGATCGTGAAGCGGGGCGAGCAGATCCAGGTGGACATCCCGGTCACCCTGACCGGTGAGGCCGCCAAGAGCACCCTGGTCGTGCACGAGTCGAACACCGTCTCGGTGGTCGCCGAGGCGCTGCACCTCCCGTCCGAGCTGGAGGTGTCGATCGAGGGCCTCGAGGCCGGCGCGCGGGTCACCGCGGGCGACCTGAAGCTGCCGAAGGGCACCGAGCTCGCGGTGGACCCCGACTTCCTGCTGGCGATGATCACGGCCTCGACGCAGAACGCGGCGCCGGCCGAGGCCGAGGCCGCCGAGGGTGGCGACACCACCGAGGGCGACAGCGGCGAGTAAGTCTGACGCGCAGCAGCGGTAGACCAGAACATCAGGGAAAGTGCCGGACGGCACTTTCCCTGATGTCGTATTTGCGGAAGGCGGATAGGTGAGCGACGAGGCGCCCTGGCTGGTGGTGGGTCTGGGTAATCCGGGCCGGGAGTACGCGGGGAACCGGCACAACGTCGGCTTCATGGTGGCCGACCTGCTGGCCTCCCGGGTCGGCGGCAGGTTCGGCCGGGCGAAGCGGGCGCAGGCCGATGCCGCGGAGGGGCGTCTCGGCTTCGGCGGGCCGCGGCTGATCCTGGTGAAGCCGCTGACCTACATGAACCTGTCGGGCGCTCCGGTGGTGGCGCTGGCGCAGTTCTTCAAAGTTCCCGTGGCGCATGTGATCGCGGTGCATGATGAGCTTGATGTGCCGTTCGGACAGGTTCGGGCGAAACGCGGTGGAGGCGAGGGCGGGCACAACGGGCTGCGCTCGATGTCGAAGTCGCTCGCGAGCAAGGAGTACGCGCGGGTGCGGTTCGGGATCGGGCGTCCACCGGGTCGGCAGGACCCCGCCGATTACGTCCTTTCCGACTTCTCCGCGGCGGAGCGCAAGGAGCTGGACTTTCTGGTGGATCGGGCGGCCGACGTGGTCGAGGCGGTCGTCCTCGAGGGCGTCGAGTGGGCGCAGAACAAATACCACGGAGGATGACCGTCCGCAGGCGGAACAAAAAATCCGTTTGGGTCGTTTTGTACGCCTAGCGGCCCCGTGACGCCCTCCACCGTCCGTCCGTTGGTCACACGGACGCGCGCACTCGTGCGCTGGCTGACGTGACGGGAGGTTCGAGGATGTCGCAGGACGTGTCCGAGGACCGGGCGGACGCGTTGACCGAACCCACGGCGATCCTGCCGGAGATCCGGCCCGACCGCGTGCCGGAGGACCCGCCGCCCGGGTACGGCTTGGCGAACCATCCCCCCGGTAACGCCGGACCGCAGCGTCCCCCGCAGCGGAGCTCGGCTCTCAACAAAATTCCCGCACCGGTCTCCCCGCTGAGCCCGCCACCGGCCGGCGCGGAGACCCGCAATCAGCCGTCCTTCGCCACCGACCGGGCCCGCAACAGCGCGGCCAGCCGGCACTGGTCGCCGCGGCCGAACCGGTCCCAGGCGACCCGGACACCGAACCGGCCATTCGTCCGCACCCGCGGCCGGCACGCGGCGATGTCCCGGCGGCAGCTCTGGGAGCGGCGATACGTCCGGGCCCTGGTTCTCACCGACCTGACCAGCGGGGTGGCCGCCGGGCTGACGACCTTCATGGTTCGCTTCGGGGACGCGGTCACCCAGTACAACCGGGCCTACCTGATCCTGTCCGCGCTGTTGCCGGCGGCTCTGCTGCTCGCGATGGCGTTCTGCCGGGCGTACGAGGGACGGTTCCTCTTCGTCGGCAGTGACGAGTACCAGCGGGTGATCCGGGGCGGCGTCGGTCTCATCGCCGGTGCCGCGGTCGTCTCCTATGCGCTGGATCTCGACCTCGCCAGGTCGTACGTGCTGGCCGCGCTGCCGGGCGCGATCGTATCGGTGCTGGTGTCCCGGTTCCTGCTCCGCAAGCGGCTGCACTGGGCCCGGGCACGGGGGGAGAACCTCCGACGGGTGATTGTCGTCGGTCACGAACTGTCGGTCATCGGCATCACCCGGCAGCTGCGCCGGGAGCGCTACCACGGCTTGGAGGTGGTCGGCGCCTGCCTGCCGCCGGGCGCCGACGGCATCGGGCTGACCGATCTGCCGGTCTACGGGACGTTCGACGAGGTGGCCCGCGCGGTCGAGCAGGCGGACGCCGACACCGTCGTCGTGCTCAGCTGCCCCGAGCTGGACGGGACCGCCGTCCGCCGGCTGGCCTGGCGGTTGGAGCGCGACGAGGTGGATCTCGTGGTGGCCAGCGCGCTGGTCGACGTGGCCGGTGCGCGCACCACCATCCGGCCGTTCGACGGGCTGCCGATGCTGCACGTCGAGCATCCTCGGCTGCACGGGGGATCGCGCCTGGTGAAGGACCTGGTCGATCGTGTCGGCGCGTTCCTGCTCCTGGTCCTTTTCGGCCCCGTACTGCTGAGCGTGGCGCTCTGCGTGGGACTCACCTCACGTGGCCCGGTACTCTTTCGGCAAGTGCGCGTGGGACGTGACGGTCGTCTGTTCCGGATCTTCAAGTTCCGCAGCATGTATGTCGATGCCGAGGCGCGGTTGGCCGAGCTGAGACATCTCAACGAGCACGACGGTGTGCTCTTCAAAATCCGCGACGACCCGCGTGTCACTCCGGTCGGGCGCTGGTTGCGCCGGTTCTCCCTGGACGAGCTGCCGCAACTGCTCAACGTCCTGCTGGGGCAGATGTCGCTGGTCGGTCCCCGGCCGCCGTTGCCGACTGAGGTCGCCGCCTACGCCGACGACGTGCGGCGCCGGCTGGCCGTCAAGCCGGGCATGACTGGTTTGTGGCAGGTGTCGGGGCGGTCGGACCTCTCCTGGGAGGAAGCGGTGCGGCTCGACCTGCGCTACGTCGAGAACTGGTCGTTGAGCCTGGATCTCGTGATCCTGCTCAGGACGATGACCGCGGTGGTGCGGTCATCCGGAGCATATTAGTGCCCGGCCCGCCGGGGCCGTGGGTGCGGCGGTTGGATGGAGGAGCGAGACGATGAGCGAGCAGACGAAGGCGTCCGCGCGCATTGCGGCACAGCGGGACGCGGGGGAGAGCGGCGCGCCGCCGGTCATCGACGCCGCGTTCGCCCGTTGGCTCGCGGAACGCGCCGGCCAGGTGCTGCTCCAGGTTCGCGACGAGATGGGGTTCGCGGACCCGAAAGCTCTCAAAGCCGCCGGTGACCAGGCCGCGCACGAGCTGATCCGGGCCGAGCTGGCCCGCTGGCGCCCCGCCGACGCGGTGCTCTCCGAGGAGGACGAGCACGCGCGCGACGCCTGGCAGGAGGGCGAGACGCTCACCGTCCGCCCGGACCGGCTCAGCGCCTCCCGGGTGTGGATCGTCGACCCGCTCGACGGGACCCGTGAGTTCTCCGAGGAGGGCCGCACCGACTGGGCCGTGCACGTGGCGCTCTGGACGGCCGACTGCTCCAGCCCGGCCTGCCTCGCGGCCGGTGCCGTGGCCATGCCGGCCCAGCACCGCACGCTCGCCACCGACCAGCCGCCGGCCTACCCGCCGATGCCGCTGGAGTCGGCGACCGGCGGGGCGATCCGGATCGCGGCCAGCCGGACGAGGCCGCCCGCGTTCGTCACCTCGCTCGCCGAGGACATCGGCGCCGAGCTGGTGCCGATGGGCTCCGCCGGTGTGAAGATCGCCGCGGTGATCAGCGGCGAGGCGGACGCCTACGTGCACGCCGGCGGCCAGTACGAGTGGGATTCGGCCGCTCCCGCCGCGGTGGCGCTGGCCACGGGCCTGCACGCCTCCCGCGTCGACGGCTCGCCGCTGGCCTACAACCGGTCCGACCCGAAGCTTCCTGACCTGGTCGTCTGTCGCAAAGATCTCGCTCCTCGGTTGCTTGCTGCACTCCAGAGGCATCTTCCGTCAGAATGACGACTCGGCAACGCCCCCCCCGCTAACAACAGAGTGACCGGAAAGGTCTGGGGACAGAACCCATGAGCCAGACGAAGCCCTACCGCGTCTCGCATCTGGATGCTCTCGAAGCCGAGAGCATCTTCGTGATGCGGGAGGTGATGGCGGAGTTCGAGCGGCCGGTGCTGCTGTTCTCCGGTGGTAAGGA
>NZ_JBVYOQ010000059.1:0-10751 GCF_056134165.1 Actinoplanes sp. 13
TCCTTACCACCGGAGAACAGCAGCACCGGCCGCTCGAACTCCGCCATCACCTCCCGCATCACGAAGATGCTCTCGGCCTCGAGAACCTCAAGATGCGAGGTGCGATATGTCATGTGACATCTCCCGTTCCAGCAGGTCCATCAGGTTCGCGGGCGCGGACAGGAAGTCGTAGTGGCCGCCGTCGAGCACCGTCGACGTGACCCGGCCGTACGGCTCCCATGTGGTCATCAGCTCCACCGGGATCTCCACGTCACCCGACCAGCCGAGCGCGTGCACCACGCCGGGCAGCGTCACAGGCTCCGGCAGCCGGTATGCCTTGTTGGCGGCGAGGTCGGCCTTGAGCACGCCGAGGTTCATCTCGACCAGCTCCCGGTTCGGGGTGCCGCCCATCGCCACGAGGAGCCGGTTCAGCTCGTCGATCAGCTCCTCGTCGGTGAGGGTGAGGAACCGGCCGAACGGCCCGCGGTGCGGCGCCACCTGCGACGAGACGAAGGTGCGCGCCGGGGTGGGCAGGCCGGCGGCGGCGAGACGCAGGGAGGTGGCGACGGCGGCCAGGGCACCCCCGCAGTGGCCGAAGAACCCGAACGGCCGGTCCAGGTACGGCTCCAGGCCCTCGGCGAGTGCCTCCGCGAGATCCTCGTACCGGCCGAAGTGCGGTTCCCGCAGCCGGTTCTCCCGGCCCGGGAGCTGGACCCGGCACAGCTCGACGTCGCCGACGGCGGTGGGCCATCGCGCGTACATCGAGGCGCCCATCCCCGAGTAGGGGAACAGGAAGAGCCGGGCCGGCGCCTCGGTCTGCGGCCGGCGCAGCAACCAGGGCGAACGGCTCATGACGGCACCACCCGGTGGGCGTGCAGCTTCTCGTAGAACGGCAGGTGGTGGGCCAGGTACTCGCGCAGCACCGGGTCGGCTTCGACGTCCACGTCGTACGCCCGCTGCTTCTGGTGGAATCCGCTGCTGGCGCCGGCGTCGGCGTGCCAGCGCTCGCTGGGCCGCCATTCCGGCCGGTTCTCCGGCCGCCAGCTGAGCGTCTCCTCCCGGAACGGGATCCCGACCTTGTCGCAGTAGCCGCGTACGACGCTCAGCGGGTCGGCGACCAGGTCGTCGGAGTCGATGACGACCGGCGGCTCGCCGGTGGCGTCCCAGACCGCGCGGAAGATCTCGTACTGCGCCTCGACGCCGATCTGGTGACGCTGCACCGCCGGGTTGATGGCGTGATACGACGCGATCGTCGCCAGGGGATGACGAATGATCATGGTGTGTTTCGCGTCGGTGGCCAGGAACGCCCGGTCGGCGAGCACGTCGGGATAGCGCTCGTCGGTGGTGTCCTTCACGAACAGCGGCGCCCGGGCGCCGAGCTCGCGCAACGCGGCGATCAGGGCCACGCCGTCGTGCAGCTCGCGGTCCTGGACCTGGACCTTGCCGAACTCCGCCAGATAGGAGAACGGCTCGTGCAGGACGGCGAAGTCACCGCGCTCGCACATCATGCGGAAGAAGGCGGTGGAACGGCTGCGGGGCGCGGCCCACAGCATCAGGATTTCCGGCAGGTTCTCCACGACACTCCTCATCGGTCGCCGGCTCGGGGGCCGAATCCAGTCACGCATGACCCCGAAGTGCTGTAAAGCGGGCTGAGGGCAGATCCGACATGGCGTCCAGCGACCTCAACGCCACGTCCGCACGCCTGCAATGGACCGCCGCTCCGGGTCAACGGCAATCGACGATCGCATTCGTCACGGTGATGGACGCGCATCTCCGTCGACGCGGGTTCTACTTTGCTCGGCAGCCGGCCGGAGCCGGAGGAACCGAACACACGAGAGGCGGGAAGCACATGATCAGCTGCCCGGAGTGCGACTCGAGCGTCACCCTCGCGGCGACGCCGCGGATGAGCGAGATCCTGGAGTGCGGCGACTGCGCCAGCGAGCTGGAAGTGGTCTCGCTGGACCCGACCGCCGTCGCGCTGGCCCCGACGGTCGAGGAGGACTGGGGCGAGTGAACGCACCGGTCGCCGTACTCGCCTCCCGGCTGCGCGCGGACGAGAAGCGCATCCTCGACGCGTTCGACCGCCGTGGCGTGGCATACGACTATCTCGACACCCGGACGCTGTGGCGGACGCTGCAGCAGCCGGCCGGCGAGCGCCGGCCGGTCGTGCTGAACCGCGAGATCGGACTGGCCCGGGCGGTCAACGCCGCCCGGCTGCTGGAGGCGGCCGGCGTCCCGGTGCTCAACTCGGCGCAGGCGATCGAGGTGTGCGGCGACAAGTACCGCACCTCGGTCGCCCTGCACCAGGCCGGCCTGCCGACACCGCGGACGGCACTGGCGCTGACCCCGGAGGCGGCGCTGGAGGCGCTCGACGACATCGGCTATCCGGCGGTGCTCAAACCGCTCAGCGGGTCGTGGGGGCGGCTGGTGTCCCGGCTGCGCGACCGTGAGGAGGCCGAGACCGTGCTGGAACACGTGGCGGCGCTGCCCAGCCCGCAGGCCCACATCATGTACGTGCAGGAGCTCATCGCCACCGGCGACCGGGACGTCCGTGCCGTGGTCGTCGGCGGGGAGGTGCTCGGGGCCACGTACCGCCACGGTGCCGGCTGGCGTACGAACGTGGCCCGTGGCGCGCAGGCGCAACCCTGCCCGCTCACCCCCGAGCTGGCGAAGCTGGCGGCCGAAGCCGCCCGCTGCGTCGGCGCCGACATCGCCGGCGTCGACCTGCTGGAGGACGGCGACGGCGGCTGGCTGGTGCTGGAGGTCAATGCCGGTGTCGAGTTCTCCGGGTTCCACACCGCGCTGGGTGAGCAGGTGTCGGTCGCCGACCGGATGGTCGACCTCGTACTAGCGAAGGCTGAGCAATGAACGAGCGCAGGATCCGGGTGGCGGTGGCCGGGGCGTCCGGCTACATCGGCGGCGAGCTGCTGCGGCTGCTGCTGGATCACCCGTACGTCGACGTCGTCCTGGCCACCTCCAACTCCTTCGCCGGCAAGCGGGTGCACAACCCGCACCCGAACCTGCGGGGCCGCACCGAGCTGACGTTCGGCCCGCACGACAGCCTCGGCGACGCCGCGGACCTGGACGTGCTGTTCCTGGCCATGCCGCACGGCCACACGATGACGAAGATGCCGTGGTACCTGGAGCGGGCCGGCGTCGTGGTCGATCTGGGCGGCGACTTCCGGCTGCGGGACCCGGCCGGCTATCCGCGCTACTACGGTACGGACCACCCGCACCCGGACCTGCTGTCCTCGTTCGTCACCGGGCTGCCCGAATGGCACCGCGACGAGCTGCGCACCAGCGACCGCATCGCGGTGCCGGGCTGCATGGCCGCGGCCGGCATCCTCACCGTCCGGCCGCTGGCCGAGGCCGGGCTGCTGGACGGCCCGGTCCTCGTCGACGCCCGCACCGGGTCCAGCGGCTCGGGCGCCGCCGCCGGCTCGGCCAACCTGCACGCCGAGCGCAGTGGCGCCATGCGGGTCTTCGCGCCCACCCACCATCGGCACGAGGCCGAGATCGCCCAGGCCACCGGGCTGCCGGTCCGGATGACGGCGACCGGCGTCGAGGCGGTGCGCGGCGTGCAGGTGCTCTGCCGCGCGGCCCTGGTCCCCGGCACCCGGGAGACCGATGTCCGCGCCGCGTACCGCAAGGTCTACGCCGATGAGCCGTTCGTCCGCGTGGTGGCGCAGAAGACCGGCACCTACCGCCTGCCCGAACCGAAGATCCTGGCCGGCTCCAACTACTGCGACGTCGGTTTCGCGGTGGGCGGCGACGACCAGGCAGTGCTCATCGGCGCACTCGACAACCTGGTCAAGGGCGGCGCCGGCAACGCCGTCCAAGCCATGAACGTCCGCTTCGGCTGGCCCGAGACCACCGGTCTCGGCTTCCCCGGCCTGCACCCCAACTGAGCATCCCGACCCGACGCTGTCACCTTCCGACGCTGTCACGATCCCGAGGAGAACGACGCGATGCCTGAGACAATCGTGGTGAAGTGCGGCGGCAACGCCGCCGTCGACGTCCGGCTCATCTGCCGTGACATCGCCGGACTGGCCGGAGGCGCGGACCGGCTGGTGCTGGTGCACGGCGGCTCGGCCGACATCGACCACCTCGCCGCCCGGATGTCCGTGGCGTCGCGGCGCCTGGTCGCGCCGGACGGTGTGTCCGCGCGCTACACCGACCGGGAGATGCTCGAGGTGGTGCAGCTGGCCCTGGTCGGCCGCGCCAAGCCCCGCCTGGTGACCGAGCTGATGCGCCTGTCGGTCCCGGCGGTCGGGCTGACCGGGCTGGACTCAGGGCTGCTGCGGGCCCGCCGCAAGAGCGCCCACCGGGCCATGATCGACGGGCGCCGGGTGGTGGTCCGCGACGACCACAGCGGCCGGATCATCGATGTCAACGCCGGACTGCTGGAAGCCCTGCTGGACACCGGCCACGTGCCGGTGATCTCCCCGCCCGCGCTGGCCGAGGACAACGAGCCGGTGAACACCGACGCGGACCGGGCCGCGGCCGCGGTGGCCGCCGCCCTGCGGGCGGACACGCTGGTCCTGCTCACCGGCGCGCCCGGCGTTCTGGACGATCCCAAGGACGAGACTTCGGTACGACCGGTGTGCGCGGTTCCCGCCGACGGCCCGCCGCCGGTGCGCAGCGGCGGCATGGGTCTCAAGCTGGTGGCCGCCCGGGAGGCGCTCACCGGCGGCGTCGGCCAGGTGATCATCTCGGACGGGCGGCGCAACGACCCGGTCCGGGCCGCCCTGGCCGGCGAGGGCACCCGCGTCGTGGTCGGTGACCACCAGCCGGTCGGGGCCGGGGCATCCCGATGAACTCCTCGGGAGACGGCGACACGTTCGCGGTCGGCCTGCTGCGCAGCCTGGTCGAGATCCCGTCGCCGTCCTACAGCGAGGCCCGCGCGTCCGAACACCTGGTCGAGGCGATGCGCACGCTGGGCTTCACCGCCCACGTCGACCGGGCGGGCAACGCGGTAGGCGTGATCGACCGCGGGCCCGGGCCGACCGTCATGCTGCTCGGGCACATCGACACCGTTCCCGACCAGATCCCGGTGCGCGCCGAACAGAACCGGCTCTACGGCCGGGGCACCGTCGACGCCAAGGGGCCGCTCGCCGCCATGGTGTGCGCCGCCGCGACCGCCCACGACTACCGCGGCCGGATCGTGGTCGTCGGGGCGGTCGAGGAGGAGACGCCGCTGTCACGCGGCGCGGTCCTGATCCGCGACACCCATGAGCAGCCGGACGCGGTGATCATCGGCGAGCCCAGCGGCTGGGACACCGTGGTGCTCGGCTACAAGGGCAAACTCGACCTTCGGTACCGGGTGTCCTGCCCGGCCACCCACCCCAGCAGCCCCGCGCCGAAAGCCTCGGAACACGCCGCGGCGGCCTGGTCGGCGCTGCTCGACCTGCTCGGGCGCGACCGGATCCGATCCAGCTTCGACGCGCCCTGGCCCTGCCTGGTCGCCATCCGCGGCGACCTGGTCGAGGCCGAGGCCGAGATGAGCGTGCGCACCCCGCCCGGCTTCGACGACGACGCGCTGGTCGAGGCGTTGCGCCGGCGGCTGCCCGACGGCGACCTGCGGGTGATCAACACGATTCCCGCGGTCCGCAGCCCGCGCGACACCCCTGTGGTGCGGGCGCTGGCGGCCGGCATCCGGGCCCAGCAGGCCCGTCCCGGCTACAAGGTGAAGACCGGCACCTCCGACATGAACACCCTGGCGGCCCGCTGGGACGTGCCGATGGCGACGTACGGCCCCGGCGACAGCCGGCTCGACCACGCCGACGACGAGCACATCATCCTCACCGACTATCTGCGCGGCATCGGCGTGCTGCGGCACGCGCTGACCGAACTCGCCGACCTCGCGCCCGCCACCCCGCGACGCCACCTGACCCTGGCCAATGCCCACGAGCAGACGGGGGCCTGAACGATGACCGACCTGGAACTGGACGAACGCTGCCTGCGGGTCCGCGAGACCATCGTGCGGATGTGCGCCAACCCCGAGGGTGGCCACCTGGGCGGCTCGATGTCGCTGGTGGAGATCCTCATGACGCTCTACCACCGGGTGATGCGCATCGACCCGGCCCGGCCCACCGCGCCCGACCGCGACCTGCTGATCCTGAGCAAGGGCCACGGCGCCATCGGCCTGTACGCCGTCCTCGCCGACCGTGGCTTCTTCCCCGCCGACTGGACCGACCGGTACGCGGCCACCGACGAGCCGCTGACCGCGCACCCGACCACGGCGGTGCCCGGCGTCGAGATGCCGACCGGGTCGCTGGGCCACGGCCTGTCTCTGGGCGCCGGGTTCGCCCTCGACTTCAAGCTCTCCGGCAGCGACCGGCGCTGCTTCGTCGTGCTCGGCGACGGCGAGTTGCAGGAGGGCTCCAACTGGGAGGCCGCGATGGCCGCCGGCCAGCACGGCCTGGACCGGCTGGTCGCCGTCGTCGACCGCAACGGCCTGCAGATCAGCGGCCGCACCGAGGACGTGGTCACGCTGGAGCCGCTGGTCGAACGGTGGCGCAGCTTCGGCTGGGAGGTCGTCGAGGTGGACGGCCACGACCTCGGCGCGCTGAAGGCGACCCTGGGCGCCGCGCCCCGGCAGAGCGGGAAGCCCACCGTCGTCATCGCGCACACCGTCAAGGGCAAGGGCCTGCCGTTCATCGAGGGCCAGACCAACAGCCACTACGCCCGGCTCACCGGGCGGACCCAGAAGCGCGCGCTCGCCGTCCTGGGAGCAGCCCGCCGCCGCCGAACGGAGCAGCCGCAATGACTCTGACCGCCACCCAGCCCGAGGCCGCGGCACCGGTGACGCCCGCGGCGCCCCCGCCGCCCCGCGAGGTCCACCGCGATTTCCTGATCGAGCTGATGGCCCGTGACCAGCGGGTCGTCTGCCTGGACAGCGACACCGGCCTGTTCAACGGCGTCGATTGGGGCCCCGCCGCCGACCGCTACATCAACCTCGGCATCGCCGAGCAGAACATGATGTCGGTCGCGGCAGGTCTCGCCAAGGCCGGCCGGATCCCGTACGTGCACACGATGGCCACCTTCGCCACCACCCGCGCGCTGGAGGCCGTCAAGCTCGACATCGCCTACAACAAGCTGCCGGTACGCATCGTCGCCACGCACGGCGGGCTCTCCGCCGGCCACTACGGCACCTCCCATCTGAGCCTGGAGGACCTGGCCGTGATGCGGATGCTGCCCGGCATGACGGTGCTCGTCCCGTCGGACGCGGCCACCGCCCGCGAGCTGGACCGGGCCGGCGCCTGTCTGCCCGGCCCGGTCTATCTGCGCCTGGGCCGCAGCGGCACCCCCGACCTGCCGCCGGACACCGAGCCGGCCCGGATCGGCCGGGCCCGCAGGATGCGCGAGGGCGACGACGTCACGCTGGTCGCCACCGGCCCGTACCCGGTCCTGGCGGCACTGGAGGCCGCTGCCCGGCTGGCGGACCACGACGTGTCGGCCGGGGTCCTCGACATGCACACGGTCAAGCCGCTCGACACGGCCGCCCTGGTGATCGCGGCCGAGCGCACCGCCGGCGTGGTGACCGTCGAGGAGCACTGGGCGGCCGGCGGCCTGGGCTCGGCGGCCGCGGAGTGCCTGGCCGAGCTGGGACTGCCCCGCCCGGTGCGCCGGGTCGCGGTCGGCGACACCTTCGCCCGCGGGCGCGGCAGCCACAAGCACCTGCTCGCCGCCAACGGCGTCACCGCCGAGGCGATCATCGAGCAGGCTTTGGAGGTCGTACGCCGCTGACCCTGCCGTATGCCAGGGGTGTCCCTCGTTGCTCGGCCCAGCGGACCGCCGGCGGTCGGCGCCGTGGTGGGTAACTCCACCGGGATCGCCGAACGTACGCTGATCGCGCCATCCGGATCGGTGGAGACCACCCGGCCGCCGCCTCCGCGAAGAACGGGTCGAGGAGCACCGTGGACAGCAGTGACACGAACGACGCCGCCGTCATCGTGGCCGGGATGGGCCCGGTCGGCGCGGTGCTCGCTCTGCTGCTCGGCAGCCGCGGCGTGCCGACGGTGGTGGTCGAACCGCAGGACCAGCCGTACCCCAAGCCGCGGGCCGCGGTGCTCGACATCGAGGCGATCCGCCTGCTGACGGCGCTGCCCGGGCTGCCGCCGCTCGACGAGTGGGCGACGCCGCTGGCCCGCAACGGTGTCGTCGACCCGGCCAACCGGCCGCTCCTCATGGTCGACCAGACCGCCCGGGCGTACGGGCACCCGCAGATCGTGCGACTCGACCAGCCCGCCCTGGAGGCAGCCCTGCGGTCGGCCGCCACCGCGACCGGCTGCGTGCAGGTCGTCGCCGGCCGCAGCGTGCGTGACGTCGAGCAGCACGACGATCGGGTGACCGCGGTGCTCGACGACGACCGGCGACTGACCGCACAGTGGCTGGTGGGCTGCGACGGCACGGGCAGCACCGTGCGCACCGCGGCCGGCATCGGCTTTCCCGGCACGACGTTCGCACAGCCGTGGCTCGTCGTCGATGCAGCCGTGCGGTCCGGCGCCGGCCCCACACCGGGGGTGGGCGGTGGCACCGACGGAGCCGCGGCCCTCGCGTTCGTGGCCGACTCGGCGCGCCCGGCGGTGGCCATGTCGCAGCGCGACCGGTGGCGGTGGGAGTGGATGGTACTGCCGGGCGAGGACCCGCAGGTGATGGCCGCTCCGGCATCGGTCCGGTCGTTGATCGGCGACTGGGTCCCGCCCGCCGACGTGGACGTCCAGCGGGCCGCCGTGTTCACCTTCTACGCCCGGATGGCCGACCGGTGGCGGGCCGGACGGGTGCTGCTGGCCGGCGACGCCGCCCACGCCATGCCGCCGTTCGCCGGTCTCGGACTCAGCATGGGCGTGCGGGACGCTGCCGCCCTGGCCTGGCGGCTCGCCGATGCGATCGCCGGCGATCCGCGGGCAGTCGACGGTTACGAGGCGGAGCGCCGGGTCGACGTCGAGCAGTCCACGGCGCTGGCGCTGCGCATCGGCCGGGTGGTGCAGACCCGTGGCCGGACGACGATGCGGCTCGTCCGGGCCGTGCTGCGGACCTTGGCGTCGATGCCGGGCCCTGCGGGCCCGCGTCGGCGGCCGGCCCATGCCCGCGCGCCGGCTCCCGCGCGCCGTGGCAGGACCGCTGCCCGGTGCCGGGCGCGTCCTTCCCAATCCCCGGGTCAGTGTCCAAGGCGGACCACCGACGCGGCTGGACGAGGTTCTCGGATATCGCTGGGCCTACATCGGGCACGGCTGCGATCCGCGCACCGTGGTCGCCGAGGTGCCGGACGACGCGGTGGTCCTGGCGCTGGGCCATCCCGGCGCGGCGCCCGGCTGCCTGCCCGTCGACGACCTCGACGGCCTTCTGACCGGTCGGCCGGGCAGCGTGACGGTGGCCCGCCCGGACCGCTTCCTGCACGGAACCCTGACCGCACGGTCCCGCTGACACCACGGATTCCCCGGCGTGTCCGCGTGCGGGAGTGAGACGGTCGCCGCCTCGCCGAGGCGGCGACCGTCGTGGTGCTCCGGTCACGCCGTGGCGGCCAGGACGCCGTCCAGGACGGCTGCGACCCTGCCGAGCTGCGGCTGGTGCAGCACGGTGTGGTGGGTGCCGGGCACCGCGTGGTGGCTGAAGACGTCGCCGGCGTGGTCCGCCCAGGCGTCGGCCTCGTCGTCCGGCTCGTCGGCCGCGCTGATCAGCACGACCGGCACCGGGCACGGGCGGAGCCGGTGCCGGGCGAGCATCCGGGCGTTGGCGAGGAACACCTCCACCCGCCGGTGCAGGTCGTCGCGGATCCCGGTGGGCACCAGCCCGTCCGCCTCCAGCAGCTCCAGCACCCGGTCGGCCCGCTGCCGTGTGTCCAGCCGGGCCAGCTCGGTGGTGTCCAGCTCCGGCGGCCGCGCGCCGGCGATCCCGGCCACGTCGCGGGCGAAGGCCACCAGCAGGGCGAGGTCCGTCTCCGGCCGGGACCGGCCGGGCACCGAACTGTCGATCAGCACGACGGCGGGGACGTCGCCGCCGGACTGCCGCAGCCGGGCCGCGACCTCCAGGGCCAGAACCCCACCCATCGACCAGCCGGCCAGGCGGTACGGACCGACGGGGTACGCGCGGCGGATGGCGTCCGCGTAGCGTGTGGCCACCGCGGTGAGCTCGTCCGCGGGCGGCTCCCCGTGCAGGGCGGGATCCTCGACCCCGACCACCGGCGCCTCGTCGGTGAGGGCCGCCGCCAACGGCTGGTACGGCGCCACCGAACCACCGACCGCGTGGATGACGAACAGCGGCGCGCCGGTGCCGGGGCGCAGCGTGACCAGCTCCGTGACGTCCCCGTCCACGTTCCCGTCTTCGTCTCCGTCGACGAGCCGGGCCAGCCCGGCCAGCGTCGGCGCGGCATAGAACCGGCGGATGTCCAGGTCGGTGTGCAGCTTCTCGCGGACGGCGTTGCGCAGCCGCACCACCTGCAGGGAGTTGCCGCCGAGGTCGAAGAAGGTGTCCGTCACGCCGATCGCGTCGAGCGGCGCCCCGAGCAGGTCGTGCCAGATCGCCGCGAGGTCCCGCTCGGTGCCGGTGCGCGGCGGGGTGTGCTCGTGGTCACCGGCGTGCGGGGCCGGCAGCCGCTTGTGGTCGAGTTTGCCGTTGGCGGTCAGTGGCAGCTCGTCCAGCTCGATCACCTGGGTCGGGACCATGTGCAGCGGCAACCGCCGCATCAACTCTTCCCGGACCCCGGCCGACCTGCCGACCACATAACCGATCAGTGCGGCCTGCGGGCTCCCGGGCTGGTCGACGGTGAC
>NZ_JBVYOQ010000060.1:0-8589 GCF_056134165.1 Actinoplanes sp. 13
GCGGATCCGCCAGGAGGTCCAGCTGCCGGTGTACGAGCGGCTCGGTGACGCCCGCTCGGCCGCGGTTACCTGGGGAAATATTGCCGACATCCTGTACCGGCGGGGTGAGGTTGATGAGGCGTTGCGGGTCCGCGAGGAGGTCCAGCTGCCGGTGTACGAGCGGCTCGGTGACACCCACTCGACCGCGATCGCCTGGGGCAAGATCGCCGACATCCTGTACCAGCGGGGTGAGGTGGATGAGGCGTTGCGGATCCGTCAGGAGGTCCAGCTGCCGGTGTTCGAGCGGCTCGGTGACGCCCGCTCGGCCGCGGTTACCTGGGGTCAGATCGCCGACATCCTGTACCAGCGGGGTGAGGTGGATGAGACGTTGCGGATCCGTCAGGAGGTCCAGCTGCCGGTGTTCGAGCGGCTCGGTGACACCCGGGAAACTGCGGTCACCTGGGGAAATATTGCCGACATCCTGTACCAGCGGGGTGAGTACGACGAAGCGTTGCGGATCCGCCAGGAGGTCGAGCTGCCGGTGTACGAGAGGCTCGGTGACGCCCGCTCGGCCGCGGTTACCTGGGGAAATATTGCCGACATCCTGTACCAGCGGGGTGAGGTGGATGAGGCGTTGCGGATCCATCAGGAGGTCGAGCTGCCGGTGTACGAGCGGCTCGGTGACGCGCGTTCGACTGCGGTTACCTGGGGCAATATTGCCGACATCCTGTACCGGCGGGGTGAGGTGGATGAGGCGTTGCGGGTCCGCCAGGAGGTCGAGCTGCCGGTGTACGAGAGGCTCGGTGACGCGCGTTCGACTGCGGTTACCTGGGGAAATATTGCCGACATCCTGTACCGGCGGGGTGAGTACGACGAGGCGTTGCGGATCCGTCAGGAGGTCGAGCTGCCGGTGTTCGAGCGGCTCGGTGACGCGCGTTCGACTGCGGTTACCTGGGGCAATATCGCCGACATCCTGTACCAGGGGGGTGAGTACGACGAGGCGTTGCGGATCCGCCAGGAGGTCCAGCTGCCGGTGTACGAGCGGCTCGGTGACGCGCGTTCGACTGCGGTTACCTGGGGCAAAATCGCCGACATCCTGTACCAGCGGGGTGAGTACGACGAAGCGTTGCGGATCCGCCAGGAGGTCCAGCTACCGTTGTTCGAGCGGTTGAACGATCTCGACGGCATCGCCAACGCCCACTGGGGCATCGCGCAGGTCTACCTGCAACGCCTGAGCCACCAAGCCGCAGCACCCCACCTGATTACCGCATTTAACTTTCTGGACCAACTGCAACGACCCGATGGCCTCGCTGTCGTCGGCAACGCCCTCGGCCAACTCCTTACCGCCTACGGGCAACCCGAGGAAGCGCGGTACGTACTGGAGAAGAGCCTCGCCGCTGCCCGCAAGATCGAACACGCCCCGCTCGTGCAGCACCTCGACGGCCTGCTCCGCGACCTGGAAGGCGGGCCTCATCGTGAGGATAAATAGGCCCGACATCGGCGGACCGGCCGATGCCGGCCGCAGGCCAACGCCTGTGTGGCGCCCGTTTGACTGAGCGGGTGCCCGACATCATTCGCGCTCCAAGCCTCTGGCCGTAAGGTCGCAGTTGTCGCCACACCGGCCGCGCACTCTTGGCTTGACCACGATCAAGTGCGCGAGCTGACCGGACCCGCGCCGCAGTCGGAGTTCCGGGACCCGAGCCAGCCGAAAACCCGCTTCGTGGGCTTGCTCACCGTTATTGCCTCCTCCGGCTCCCACTGGGGGAGCCGGAGGCAGCTGACGCTGCGGCGTCGATCTCTAGCCGGCGCCAGCACGGAGAGCTGATGTGCCGGTTGGGTCGAGCCAGCATGAGAACGGCCCTGATCTATCAGCACGCGACCAGCGACTGGGACCGCGAGATAGCCGACAGCATGGACAAGCGGATCGCCAAGGGCAGCCGTCCCCCGAAGGCCAAGAAGCCCAGTAAAGCCAAGAAGAGCGGCTAATGGCACGCCAATGGCACGCAAGATCCACTAACGGATGAAACACAACGGCCCTGGTCGGAGGATATTTCCTCTGACCAGGGCCGATGTCCTGGAGCGGGCGACGAGAATCGAACTCGCGTAATCAGTTTGGAAGACTGAGGCTCTACCATTGAGCTACGCCCGCATGAGCCCCGAGATCACCCCGCGGCTCGTGCACAGCTTACTGAATCATCTGCCCTCCGCGCGAACCGGATTCCCCAGCAGGTGACTCCAGCGCACACGCAGGCGAGCCGACCGCATACACTGGCCGTCGCCACGGGGTGTGGCGCAGCTTGGTAGCGCACTCGCTTTGGGAGCGAGGGGCCGTGGGTTCAAATCCCGCCACCCCGACTGTCACCAACTACCGCAGCAACAAGGAGTACGCCTGTGAAGAGCACCGTCGAGACTCTGAGCCCGACCAGGGTGAAGCTCGCTATCGAGGTGCCGTTCGACGAGCTCAAGCCGAGCCTGCAGAAGGCGTACCGGGAGATCGGCGCGCAGGTGCAGGTGCCCGGCTTCCGTAAGGGCAAGGTGCCGGCCGCGGTGATCGACCAGCGGGTGGGCCGGGGTGCCGTGCTCAACGAGGCCGTTCAGGAGGCGATCCCTCAGCAGATCCTCGCCGCGGTCCAGGAGCACGACGTCAAGACGCTCGGACGGCCCGAGGTGGAGATCACCGAGTTCGCCGACAACGCGCCGCTGAAGTTCACGGCCGAGGTCGACGTGCGCCCGCAGATCACCGTTCCGGACCTCTCGTCGGTCACCGTGACGGTTCCGGCCGTCGAGATCGGTGACAACGAGATCGAGGAGCAGATCAACGGCCTGCGTGAGCGGTTCGCGACGCTGAAGACCGTGGAACGCCCGGCTGCGGAGGGTGACTACGTTCAGCTCGACCTCAACGCCACCGTCGACGGCCAGGAGGTGCCGGGCGGCTCGGCCACCAACATCTCGCACGAGGTCGGCAGCAAGCAGCTGCTCCCCGGCCTGGACGAGGTGCTCGTCGGCCTTTCCGCCGGCGACGAGGCCGAGTTCACCACGCAGCTGGTGGGCGGCGACTTCGCCGGCCGGGACGCCGACGTGAAGGTTGTCGTCCGGACCGTCAAGGACAAGCAGCTGCCCGAGATCGACGACGACTTCGCGCAGCTGGCGAGCGAGTTCGACACCCTCGAGGAGCTTCGCGGCGACCTGCGCGAGCGGCTCATGCGGGTGAAGAAGGTCGAGCAGATCTACGCGGCTCGTGACGAGGCGCTCAAGCAGCTCGTCGAGGCCGCCGACATCCCGGCTCCGGAGGGCGTCGTCAAGGACGAGGTCGAGGGCCGCAAGCAGGCGATGACCGACCAGCTGGAGCGGATCGGCGCGAGCCTGCAGGACTACCTCGCCTCCGAGGAGAAGACCGAGGAGCAGATCGACCAGGAGCTGACCGAGGCCGCCCAGGAGGGCGTCCGGATCCAGCTGCTGCTCGACACGGTCGCCGACGCCGAGGACGTCCAGGTCACCGACGACGAGTTCGGCCACGAGATCGTGCACCGGGCGCAGCGTGCCCAGATGCAGCCCCAGCAGTACTACGACCAGCTGGTCCGCTCGGGTGCGGCGGCCGCCGTCTTCGGTGACGTGCGCCGGGGCAAGGCTCTGGCCTCGGTGATGGAGCAGGTCACGATGAAGGACACCGAGGGCAACACCCTCTCCCTCGAGGACCTGCGCAACGGCGACGACGAGCACGCCGGGCACAACCACTGAGCCAGCTGCACGGCCGGCCACCGCGCGACGCTTGCGCCGCGCGGTGGCCGTTGTCTTTTCCGGGGGTACGACCATGCGCGTGCGCTGTCAGCGAACAGCTGCCCGAGCGGGAAGCTGATGCGCATTCGACCAGTTAGGTTGGTCGTACGACGGACAACCTGCCGGCCGGAAGCTCGGCCGGCACAGTCAGCTGTGAAGGGCTGCCATGACCGATCTCCACATCCCCGCGAGCCCCTCGCTGCGCCGGGGCGAATCACTCAGTGGCAACCTCGACGACTCGGTCTACAACCGCCTGCTGCGTGAGCGGATCATCTTTCTCGGCAGCGAGGTGACCGATGCGGTCGCGAACCGCATCTGCGCCCAGCTGCTGTTGCTCTCCGCCGAAGACCCGGAGCGGGACATCAACCTCTGGATCAACTCGCCCGGTGGCTCGGTGTACTCGGGCATGGCGATCTACGACACGATGCAGTTCATCGACAACGACGTCTCGACCGTCGCGATGGGCATGGCCGCGTCGATGGGGCAGTTCCTGCTCTGCGCCGGCGCCGCGGGCAAGCGCTACGCGCTCCCGCACGCTCGCATCATGATGCACCAGCCGTCCGGCGGCATGGGCGGCACGGCCGCCGACATCGCCATTCAGGCGGAGCAGATGCTTTACACCAAGAAGATGTTCCAGGAGCGGATCGCGCACCACACCGGACAGAGCCCGGAGCAGATCGCGGCTGATTTCGACCGCGACCGTTGGTTCACGGCCACCGAGGCCAAGGACTACGGCTTCATCGACAGGGTGATCACCGGGGCCACGCAGGTCCCGGACGGCGCCGGAACGCTGAACTGAGGAGCTGAACCATGACTGACCTGACCATGCCTCCCGGGTTCGCTCCGGTGCACAACCGCTACGTGCTGCCCTCGTTCTCCGAGCGCACCTCGTGGGGTGTCAAGGAGTCGAACCCGTACAACAAGATGTTCGAGGACCGGATCATCTTCCTCGGCGTCCAGGTGGACGACGCGTCGGCCAACGACGTGATGGCCCAGCTGCTGACGCTGGAGAGCACCGACCCGGACCGCGACATCCTGATGTACATCAACTCGCCGGGTGGCTCCTTCACGGCCATGACGGCGATCTACGACACCATGCAGTACGTGCGTCCCGACATCAGCACGGTCTGCCTCGGCCAGGCGGCCAGCGCGGCCGCGGTGCTGCTCGCCGGCGGCACCCCGGGCAAGCGGATGGCGCTCCCGCACTCGCGGATCATCATCCACCAGCCGGCCACCGAGGGTGGTTACGGCCAGGGTTCGGACATCGAGATCCAGGCCCGCGAGATCATGCGGATGCGGACCCAGCTGGAGGAGATGATCGCGCACCACTCCACCCAGCCGGTCGAGAAGGTTCGCAAGGACATCGACCGCGACAAGATCATGACGGCCGACGAGGCCAAGGAGTACGGGCTGGTCGACGTCGTTCTGGCGACGCGTAAGAAGAGCCTCCAGACGGTCGGCGCCAGTAACTGAGTGTGCGGTGTCAGGGGCCGGCCGGCGGACAGCTAAACTGGCCGACCCCTGACACGCCCGTTTTGGGGGGTCGGAGAACAGCCCCTTTGCGGGTAACGTCAAGGCCGCAGCCTCAGTTACGCGGGTCGGCGGACGATGAGATGGCAACGAGGCAATCCGTCTCGGACATGGACCGGTTGACGGCCGGCAACCAAAGCAAGGAGAACGTAGGTGGCACGGATCGGCGACGGTGGCGACCTACTGAAGTGCTCCTTCTGTGGGAAGTCGCAGAAGCAGGTCAAGAAGCTCATCGCGGGCCCAGGGGTCTACATCTGCGACGAGTGCATCGATCTCTGTAACGAGATCATCGAGGAGGAGCTGGCCGAAACCGGCGAGGTGAAGTGGGAAGAGCTTCCCAAGCCGATGGAGATCTGCCAGTTCCTCGACAACTACGTGGTGGGCCAGGAGCAGGCTAAGAAAGCACTCTCCGTAGCGGTCTACAACCACTACAAGCGCATTCAGGCGGAGTCGAACGGCGCACCCGGCGGCGGCAGCGACGTCGAGGTGGCCAAGTCGAACATCATGCTGATCGGCCCCACCGGATGCGGTAAGACGCACTTGGCGCAGACCCTTGCCCGGATGCTCAACGTTCCCTTCGCCATCGCGGACGCCACGGCGCTGACCGAGGCCGGCTATGTCGGTGAGGACGTCGAGAACATCCTGCTCAAGCTGATCCAGGCCGCCGACTACGACGTCAAGCGCGCCGAGCAGGGCATCATCTACATCGACGAGGTCGACAAGATCGCTCGCAAGAGCGAGAACCCGTCGATCACCCGGGACGTCTCCGGCGAGGGCGTGCAGCAGGCCCTCCTGAAGATCCTGGAGGGCACGGTTGCCAACGTCCCGCCGCAGGGCGGCCGGAAGCACCCGCACCAGGAGTTCATCCAGATCGACACGACGAACGTGTTGTTCATCGTCGGTGGCGCGTTCGCCGGGCTGGACCGGATCATCGAGCAGCGCGTCGGCCAGAGCGGTGTGGGCTTCGGCGCCCGGCTGCGGTCGATCTCGGAGCGGAACACCGATGACATCTTCAGCCGGGTCATGCCGGAGGACATGCTGAAGTTCGGGCTGATCCCCGAGTTCATCGGCCGTCTCCCGGTGATCACGACGGTGCGCAACCTCGACCGTGAGGCTCTCATCAAGATCCTCACCGAGCCGCGTAACGCTTACGTGAAGCAATACCAGCGGCTCTTCGAACTCGACGGCGTCGAGCTGGAGTTCGACGAGGGCGCGCTGGAGGCCATCGCCGATCAAGCGATGCTGCGGGGCACCGGCGCTCGAGGTCTGCGGGCGATCATGGAAGAAGTCCTGCAGAACGTCATGTTCGAGGTGCCCAGCAACCCCGACGCTGCTCGGGTCGTGATCACCCGTGGTGTCGTGGTGGAGAACGTGATTCCCACGATCGTGCCGCGGGAGTTCGTCGGGCGGCGTCGTCGCCCGGACCGCGAGGAGAAGTCGGCCTGATCGTCCACGTCCACCACCGCCGTCCTGTTCAGGGCGGCGGTGGTGTCGTTGTGGGGCCCGTCCGCGCGGGATCGCCGGCCTCGGCCCGGTGGTGTTGACCGGGCGCCACCGCTTCCGCCCGGCGGTGTGGTGCGGCCTGGCACCGCGCCTGGGTCCGGTGGAGACCCGGAACGCCTTCGTAGGTCGTACCCTCGGATTCATGCGCGTCGCCGTCTGCCAGCTGAATTCTCGCGACAACCGTGACCACAACCTGGCCGGAGCCCGCGAACTGCTCGAACGTGCCGCTGCCGGCGGCGCCGAACTCGCGGTCCTGCCGGAGTACGTCGATTTCCTCGGCCGCTCGGCCGACACGCCCAAGCCGGAGCCGGTCGACGGCGAGTTCGGCACGTTCTTCGCCGCGGCGGCACGCGAGCTCGGCATCTGGGTACACGCCGGGTCGTTCCACGAGATCGGCCCGGATCAGAACCGGACCTTCAACACCACGTTGCTCTTCGCGCCGGACGGCACGCCGGCCGCCACCTACCGCAAGATCCATCTGTACGACGTAGAGATCGCGGGCCGGGTCTCCTATCAGGAGTCACGGTCGGTGGCGCCGGGCACGGAGACTGTCGTGGTGCCGGTGAACGGCGTGCCGGTGGGGCTCAGCATCTGTTACGACCTGCGTTTCCCCGAGCTGTACCGGCGGCTGGCGGTGGCCGGCGCCAAGATCCTCGTGGTGCCCGCGGCGTTCATGCTGCACACCGGGCGTGACCACTGGGAGGTGCTCCTGCGTGCGCGTGCGATCGAGAACCAGTGCTACGTCCTGGCCGCCGGGCAGATCGGCGACCACGAGCCGGATCGGACCTGTTTCGGACGCAGCATGATCATCGACCCGTGGGGGACCGTGCTCGGCCAGGCGCCGGACACCGTGGGGGTCACGATCGCTGACCTGGATCTCGCGCGGCTCGACACCATCCGTGCGGAGCTGCCGAGCCTGGCGAACCGGCGACTCCGGGACGCCGACGGTGCCTGAGAGCCGCACGTCAGAGGACGTGGTGGGCGCTTGAGGCGCAGGTCACAAAGTCTGGACGAGGTAGCTGACGACGACCAGGCCGGCGACCGCGCCGCCCAGGAGCAGCAGGGCACCGCCCATCCGGGAGGGGCCGCGCAGGAAGAGCCGGCGGACGGAGACAACCACCGTCACCAGCACAAGCACGCCGATCACGAGCTGCCAGAGCGGCACGAGCAGGCCGAGGAACGCGTCGACCGCCAGAGTCTCGGATGCGTCCATGACGCCACTCTGTCACGGTTTCGATCCGCCGTGTGCGACCGCGCGAGCGAGGCGGGCATGAACGTCGATTTGCGGTCGACCCCGCGGGTCACGTAACTTCTTCTCTGCCCACGGGAAACCGGCACGGAGCGGCACGAAAGTGACGATCCGGAAAGGTGGCTCGGGGGCCGTTGAGAGCGAGCTATGCTTGGACTCAGCGCTCGGGCGGTGCGAGTGGATCCAGCGAGATTGGATTTGCGGAAGCGAAGCCGACCGGGTAGGGTGGACAAGCCAGCAGGGAGCCGGGCGGACTGATCGGATGACGATCGTCGGCCGGTCTGCGGGGAAACACTCTTTTCCTTCATGGGAAACCAACTGGGCGGTGCCGACAGGGTCCTGGATCCTGTGGGGCGACAGCGACCAGGTATGTTTTGAACGGTTGCCTTGAGAGCGGGCCTCAAATCGAGGTTCTCTTTCGATGTGCGGTTGTTCTTTGAGAACTCAACAGGGTGCTTGATAAGCCAGTGCCAATTATGGCAATACCCCGGCTCATCTCTTTGGGGATGGGTGGGAGATTCCTTTGGCAACATTTGTTTGTTGCCGGGACG
>NZ_JBVYOQ010000061.1:0-7556 GCF_056134165.1 Actinoplanes sp. 13
GTTCACACGCCGGTTGGCGCGGTGCTGTGTGTGAAGTTGTGGTGCGCAGCGAACCCGAAGTTCACACGCCGGTTGGCACGCTGCTGTGTGTGAAGTTACGGCGCGGAGCGAGCCGGAACTTCACACGCTGCTTGGGCACTGCGTGGGGTGTGAAGTGGGGGATGCGGAGCGGACCCGAACTTCACACGGTGCGGGGGACGGCGGAGGGCCCGCGGATCTCGGCGCCCAGTGCCACGGCGCGGGCGCGCAGGCCACGGTCGGCCGTCACGACGACGACGCGGCGGGCAGGGTGCTCCGTTCGTACGATATCGATGATTTTGTCGTCCCCGGATCCGGCGGCGCGCTCGATGCGCACCCCGCCGTCGGCCTCCGGGATGTCCCGGGCCCGGCCTTCGACCACCAGGACCACCTCCACCGGGCCCGGCAGGTCGCTCAGGCCGGCGGCGGGCACCGCCGCGAGACCGTCGCGGAGCCGCACCGCCGCGCCGGCCCGGTCCCGCCACCAGCCGTCCGGCACCGAGCCGACCACGTTGGCGCCGTCCACCACGACCAGCGGCGCCGTCGTGCCGGTGGCTTGCGGGACCGCCTCGGCCGATATCGCCGCCCAGGAGCCCGCCTGCTGCGATGCTGGCTGCGGGGGTGTCGCGCCCGGGTCCGGCGGCACGTGGGAGCCGGGCGCACGCAATTTCGGCTCCCGGAAGGTGGGCACCAGGGGCGGGTCGGCGTCGGCAAACGGTACGGCCATGAAGTTGAGCCTACTCCTGTCAACTTTTTGCGCGAACGGGGAATTCAGCGGGCCGTCGCCGACGCTATGGACACTCGGGTGGCGCGAGACTTGCCCCCCCCCGCGAGGTACCAGGAGGCAGAGACTGATGAGCATCGGACCGTTCGGGCCGACCGGGCCCGGCCAATGGGACGACCTGTTCGCGCGCTTCTTCGGTGCGGCCGAGCCGCGCCGGTCGGCGCAGCGCTTCGACATCGCTCGGTACATGAGCAACGACGCCCGCCAGGCGCTGACCGACGCGGCGCGCCGGGCCGCCGAGACGGCTGACGGCGAGCGGGCGCTCGCCGATCTCGACACCGACCACCTGCTCTGGGCGGTGCTTCAACAGGAGCCGATGAAGCAGACCGTGCGGCGGGCCGGGTCCGACCCGGAGAGCCTGCTCCGCGACCTCGACGCGCAGGCGCGCAGCGACGAGGCGCAGACCGCCGCCGCCAACCGCCGCGCCGACATGGGCGTGGCCGGCCGCGAGACCCCCGAGCAGGTCGCGCTGACCCCGGCCGCCAAGCGCGCGCTGCTGGACAGCCTGCAGATCTCCCGCGCGGTGGGCGCGTCGTACATCGGGCCGGAGCACATCCTGATGGCGCTCGGGCTGAACGCCGACTCGGCCGCGGGGCGGCTGCTCGCCGGCCGGCTCGACGCCCGCTCGATGTCGCACCCGGAGACCCCCTCGAGCGGGGGCGGCGGTGGTCAGGGCGGTGGCCGCGGATCCTCTTCGCCGACCCCGACGCTGGAGCAGTTCGGCGTGGACCTGACCGAGACGGCCCGGCGCGGCGAGATCGACCCGGTGATCGGCCGGGCCGACGAGATCGAGCAGGCCGTGGAGATCCTGTCCCGGCGCACCAAGAACAACCCTGTCCTGATCGGTGAGGCCGGTGTCGGCAAGACCGCGATCGTGGAGGGCCTGGCCCAGCGCATCGTGGACGGCGACGTCCCGCTGACTCTGCAGGACAAGCGGGTCGTGCAGCTCGACCTGGCCGGTCTGGTGGCCGGCACCCGTTACCGCGGCGACTTCGAGGAGCGCCTGCGCAAGGTGATCGACGAGATCCAGGCGTCCGGCGACGGCCTGATCGTCTTCCTCGACGAGATCCACACCCTGGTCGGCGCCGGTGGCGGCGGCGAGGGCGGCGGGATGGACGCGAGCAACATGCTCAAGCCCGCCCTGGCGCGCGGCAAGCTGCGGGTGATCGGTGCGACCACGCTGGACGAGTACCGCAGGCACATCGAGAAGGACGCCGCCCTGGCGCGGCGCTTCCAGCCGGTCGTGGTCGGCGAGCCCGGCGTCGAGGACACCGTGGCGATCCTGCGTGGGCTCCGGGACAACTACGAGGCGCACCACCAGGTACGCATCACCGACGAGGCGCTGGACGCCGCGGCGGAGCTGTCCGACCGCTACATCACCGACCGGTTCATGCCGGACAAGGCGATCGACCTGATCGACCAGGCCGGCGCCCGGGTGCGGCTGCGGATGAAGACGCCGGACGCTGGTCTGCGTGAGCGGGAGCGCCGCCTGGAGCAGCTCTCCCGGGACCGCGACCAGGCGGTGGCCGCCGAACACTACGAGCAGGCCTCCCAGCTGCGCGACCAGATCAACGAGCTGAAGGCGCAGATCGCCGGCGCCGGGGCCGGACCCGGTGGCGTGCCGCAGGTGACCGACGCGGACGTGGCCGAGGTGGTGTCCCGGGCGACCGGCATCCCGGTGGCCCAGCTGACCGAGGCCGAGCGGGACCGCCTGCTGCGCCTCGAGGAGCACCTGCACGACCACGTGATCGGCCAGGACGACGCCGTCGAGGCGGTGGCCGAGGCGGTCCGCCGCTCGCGGGCCGGGCTGGGTGACCCGGACCGGCCGGTGGGCAGCTTCCTGTTCCTCGGGCCGACCGGTGTCGGCAAGACCGAGCTGGCGCGCTCGCTCGCCGAGGCGCTGTTCGGCGAGCCGGACCGGATGATCCGGCTGGACATGAGCGAGTTCCAGGAGCGGCACACGGTGTCGCGGCTGGTCGGGGCGCCTCCCGGTTACGTCGGGTACGACGAGGCCGGGCAGCTGACCGAGGCGGTGCGGCGCAAGCCGTACAGCGTGGTGCTGCTGGACGAGATCGAGAAGGCGCACCCGGACGTCTTCAACATCCTGCTCCAGGTGCTCGACGACGGGCGGCTCACCGACAGCCAGGGCCGGACCGTGAGCTTCCGGAACACGGTGCTGATCATGACGAGCAACCTGGGCTCGGACCTGATCACGGGCAGCACCCGCAGCGTCGGGTTCGGCGCCGCGGACAACGGGCGGTCCGCCGAGGACGAGCTGCGCGACCGCCTGGACCGGCGGCTCAAGGAGCAGCTGCGGCCGGAGTTCATCAACCGGATCGACGAGATCATCATCTTCCGGCAGCTGGAGGACGTGCAGCTGCACAAGATCACCGAGATGATGCTGGCCGGGACCCGGCGCCGGCTGGACGCCCAGGACGTCCGCCTGGAGGTCACCGACGCGGCCGTCGACTGGCTGGCCGAACGGGGCTTCCAGCCCGAGTTCGGGGCCCGGCCGCTGCGCCGGACCATCCAGCGGGAGCTGGACAACAGGCTGTCCCGGATGCTGCTCGCGGCGGATCTCGCCCCGGGCCGCACGGTGAAGGTGGACGCCCGCGACGGTGAGCTCACCTTCGAGGTGGAGTCGGCGCCGCTGGAGACGTCGGCCCGCTGACACCCCGGATCAAGCAGTGTGTGGACTTGGGGTTCGAATCGAACCCCAAGTCCACACGCACGTTCGGGTCAGGCGGCCTCGCGGGCCGGGACGATCGGTGTGATGCCGCTGACGTCGGGCTCGGAGCGCAGCCACTCCATGTAGGCCTCGTTGCGGGAGATCACGTCGAAGTACGCGTCGTCGGCGAGCTCCATCAGCTTGGGGGCGCTGATCGCGGCGGGGGAGTCCGGATGCCAGCCGAGCACCAGGCGCCAGCGCAGCGGGGCGCCGCGCAGCGGGCGGCTGGTGAGGCCGGCCGGTGGCCGGAACGTCGCCTGGCACAGCCCGATCGCCAGGCCCAGCTCGACCATGTCGACGCAGGCCCGCGCGTCGGTCTCGAGCATCTTGCGGGGCGCGAACCCGGCCCGGGCGCACGCGGCGGCGAAACAGTCGGCGAAGCAGGTGTCGCCGGCGCCCGCCACCCAGTGCTCCTCGGCCAGCTCGGCGAGGTCCACCTCGCGGTTCTTGGCCTGCGGGTGGTCCTCCGGCATCAGCACGCAGACCGCGTTCACCGCGATGGTCTGCCAGACCAGCCCGAACTCCGCCGACGGCAGGGCGTCGCCGCAGACGCCGACCTGGGCGTAGTCCAGCTTGCCGGCCAGCACCATGGAGGCGATCTCCTCCACGTAGTACGACGCGTGGGTGGTGATCTGTGCTTCCGGCTGGGCCTCGGCGAGCCGGTGCATCAGGTGCGCGACCACGGGGCCGCCGACCGCCCCGATCCGGTACCGGCTCAGCAGGCCGTCACCTCCGGCGGCCAGCCGGGCCGCCTCGTCCTGCAGGCCCTTCATGGCGGGCAGCAGCACCCTGGCCCGGGAGAGCACCAACTCACCCAGCGCCGTGGGGCGTGCGCCCCGGCGGTCGCGGTCGAACAGCGGCCCACCCAGCGTCCGCTCGATGCGCTGCAGTTGCGCGGTGAGCGCCGGCTGGGCGAGGCCCAGCTGGGACGCGGCCTTGGTCACGCTGCCGGTCTCCGCGATGGCGCAGACCACCTTCAGATGCCGCAGCTCGAGGTTCATAGCGTGACGTTAGGACTAGAACGGGATCGAAGGCTAGCCCTGTAACGCTGGTAAAGATCCGCAACCCGTGACAAACATATTAACGAACAGGACGTATGCCGCTAATCAACCACTATCCGCGAAGGGTTACAGATCGCGCAAATACGTGGTACGGGCCGTGATCATGTCCCGGAGCTTGTCGACGACGCCGAGCGCCGGGTCGACCACCTTGTTCCACGGCGGGGTGGACGGCGTGCGCGGATGCGGGCGGGTCGGCGCGGCCTCCTCGGCGGTCTCCACCCGGTTGCCGAGCCGGATCATGTCCTCGGCCGGCACCATCTGGTTCAGCAACGGGAAGAGCTCCTCGGCGTCGGCCGCCACGTGCCGCCGGATCGCCTCGACGACCGGCGCCACCTCGGCGCCGCGCTCCAGGCCGGCCAGCAACACCAGGAGCTCGCGGTCCTCGGCCAGCTCCCGGTCGGCGATCTCGTCGCCGCCGGGCACCGCGGTGCGGAGCGCGGGATACAGGTACTGCTCCTCCGCGGACAGATGCCGGGAAAGGGTGGCGACCAGCACGGACGCCACCCGGGCGTCGTACGGGCCGGAGGTCAGCCGCTCGGCGAGCGTGAGTGCCTCACGGTGCTGCTCGGTGAGGACGTCGACGACGCTGCGCCCCGACGTCTCGCCGCCGATCGGCGGCAACGGGGGAAGATTCACTTCAGACACGGCGCCGCAGTACCCGTTCCCGGTCCCCGCGCAAACCCACGTGTGACCCTCGGCCCGTGATCGAAGGCTGGTAAGAAGGGCGGATGAACACCACCGCCGCCGTGGACGAGGTCGTCGGCCTCTGCCAGGACCTGCTGCGCATCGACACCACCAACACCGGCGACCCGCGGACCACCGTGGGCGAACGAGCCGCCGCCGAGTACGTCGCCGAGCAGCTCGCCGAGGTCGGCGTCGAGACCACGCTGCTCGAGTCCGCGCCGACCCGCGCCAACCTGGTCGCCCGGATCCCCGGCGCCGACCCGTCCCGCGGCGCCCTGCTGGTGCACGGCCACCTCGACGTGGTGCCCGCCGACCCGGGCGAATGGTCGGTCCCGCCGTTCGGCGGCGAGATCAAGGACGGCTACCTGTGGGGCCGCGGCGCCGTCGACATGAAGGACTTCGACGCCATGGTGCTCGCCGTGGTGCGGGAATGGCGGCGCACCGGCTACACACCGCCGCGCGACATCGTCCTGGCGTACACCGCCGACGAGGAAGCGGGCATGGAGTACGGCTCGCAATGGCTGGTCCGCGAGCACCCCGAGATGTTCGACGGCTGCACCGAGGCGATCGGCGAAGTCGGCGGGTACTCGTACACAGTGAACGACGACCTGCGCCTCTACCTCGTGCAGACCGCCGAGAAAGGCCTCGACTGGCTGCGGCTGCACGCACACGGCCGGCCCGGGCACGGCTCGTTCATCCACGACGACAACGCGGTCACCGCGCTCGCCGAGGCGGTCGCCCGGGTCGGCCGGCACCGCTTCCCGGTGGTACTCACCCCGACCGTCCGGGCGTTCCTCGAGCAGGTCAGCGAGGCGCTCGGCATCGACCTCGACCCGGACGAGCCGGAACTGGCCATCTCCAAACTCGGCCCGATCGCCAACCTGATCGGCGCGACCATCCGCAACACGGCGAACCCGACCCGCCTCGAAGCCGGCTACAAGGACAACGTGATCCCCGGCAAGGCGTCGGCCACGGTGGACTGCCGGACCCTCCCCGGCCACGCCGACGCGTTCCTCGCCGAGTTCCGCGAACTCGTCGGCCCGGACGTGGAGATCGAACACGTGCACCAGCAGCCAGCCGTCGAGACGTCGTTCGACGGCGCGCTGGTCGAGGCCATGGGCGCGGCACTGCGGGCCGAGGACCCGGGCGCGCGCACCGTGCCGTACCTGATGTCCGGCGGCACCGACGCGAAAGCTTTCGCCACGCTCGGCATCCGCTGCTTCGGCTTCGCGCCGCTGCGCCTGCCGCCCGACCTCAACTTCAGTGCCCTCTTCCACGGCATCGACGAGCGCGTCCCGGTCGAGGGACTAAAGTTCGGCGTGCGTGTGCTCGACCGATTGCTCCGAAACAGTTGAATTCCGGAAGGACCCCCAATCCATGACCGATCAGAACGCCGAGCTCGACGCCGCCCTGGAACGGGTGATCGAGGCGGCGCGGGCGCACCTCACGGCCGTCAAGGCGGCCGCCGGGGCGATCGACGACGACGACGTCTGGCAGGCGTACGTCGATCTCAACAACGCGTCGTACGCGTACGACGAGCAGCTGCTCGACGCGTACGGTGAAGTCACGCCGTGGGACGTCGAGGCGATCGACCCGGACGAGGCGGACAAGCGTTTCGGCCAGATCACCGGCGCGACGGCGGGCCCCGACGGCGACCCGTACCCGCAGGTGGTCTCGGTCCGTCAGCGCCGCGACTACCGGGTGCCCAGCGTGTCGGCGCTGCTGCGGGTCGCCGAGACCGCGCGGCGCGCCTCGGTGCCCGACGACGAGGACGCCGGCCCGGTCGAATCGGTGGGCGAAGCCGTGCTGGAACTGCTCCAGGCCGGCGACGGGTCACTCGCCTCGCTGGACGTGCCGGAGCTGGAGCCGCTCGACGGCCTGCTCACGGTCACCGAGGTCGCCGAGCCGCTGAACCTGGAAGCGTTCGACGACGCCGACGGCAGCGGCCCCTTCGCCGAGGTACAGGGCGACCAGCTGGTCGGCCGCCTGGACGAGCACCCCTTCCTCCCGGACGAGGAAGACGACCACGCGGGCCACAACCATGCTTGATGGCTTCGCCTCCGGCTCGCGGGCATCGCGCCCTTCGGGGCCGGCGGCGAGGCCACCGAAATCCCCCACGGCTTCGCCTACTGTGCTTGATGGCTTCGCCTTCGGCTCGCGGGGCATCGCGCCCTTCGGGGCCGGCGTCGAGGCCACCGAAATCACCCACGGCTTCGCCTACTGTGCTTGATGGCTTCGCCTTCGGCTCGCGGGGCATCGCGCCCTTCGGGGCCGGCGTCGA
>NZ_JBVYOQ010000062.1:0-7494 GCF_056134165.1 Actinoplanes sp. 13
GACCAGCGAACGAGACCGATCTTCGCGTCGTGACGCTGATCAACATCGATTCAGCAGATCGTGTTAGGAGCTCTTAGCGCCCGTACGGATTTTTGAGGCTCCCGTCGCTCCCGTGTGCCCTCCAGCTGTGGATAACTCGGGGCCTGTCCTGGCATTAGTGCCCGTAAGGCGAGCCCGTCTCGCGTCTGCTGGCATTACCGTCCGTACCGTAGATCCGACATCATGGTCGAAAGCGGACGGCTTGTCGGAGCGCTTGGCATAAGCGCCCGTAGCTGTCCACACCGAGCAGGAGTTTTCCTGGCATAAGAGCCCGTAGATGCCCCTGATTTGCCTTCTTGCCCGTGGATCACCGGCCGTTGGCCCTGTGGAAAACGCCTGGCTGTCATGGCATTAATGCCCGTAAAAAAGGGCCTCTGCTGGCATTACAGCCCGTAGAAGATGGAATAAAGCCCCGTACCGGCTCCGGGTTTTCGCAGGTCAAAGCCTTGTTTACGCTGGCCCTTGTAGTTGGATCTAGTAGCTCTTGCTTGTATGAACTTCGTTGGGGACGTCCCGCTGTGACCTGCCGGGATCGCGCCGGTCACCGACATCGGCCGGTCCCTCGCGCCCGACGCGCCGATCGTGCTGCTGAACACGCGGACCCGTCAGCGCACACCACACTGGGCGGAGCTCGACGCGCACGGGAGCGGACTGCTCATCATCCGGCCGGCGGTCGCACTGCAGGAGGCGACCCGCTATGTGGTCGTCCTCCGGCGCCTGCGCGACCACACCGGAGCACGGCTGCCCGGCGCGACCTGGGACTTCACCGTCGCGAGCGCGCCCGGGCTGACCGGCCGCGTGGTGCGGATGCGTGACGACGCGTTTCGCGCCCTGGGCCGGCGCGCGCCGGCGTTCACTGTCGACCAGGTCACCGAGTTCACCGCCGAGCAGGACGCCCGCATCGCCCGCCAGGTGCGCGGCACCGTCACGGTGCCGAGCTATCTGACCGGCGGCGGCGGGCCCGGATCCCGGCTGCATTACGGGCCGCCCGGTGGCGACGGCCGGCCGCCCACCCCCGACGCGCTGCCGACAGCCTCGGGTGCCACGATCGCCGCCGAGTTCGTGTGCAACGTCCCGCGCAGCGCGGGCGCCGGCCGGAAAGCCCACCTGTCGCTCTACGGCCACGGGCTGCTCGGCGCGCCCACCGAGATCAACGCCGCGAACGTGAAGCAGATGTCACAGGCGCACACCTTCATGTTCTGCGCGACCAGCTGGATCGGGCTGTCGTCCGCCGACATCCCGGTCGTGTCGCAGACCTGGAGCGACCTGAGCACGTTTCCGGCCGTGCCGGACCGGCTGCAGCAGAGCTTCCTCAACTTCCTGTTCCTCGGCCGGGCGATGATCGCGCCCGGTGGCTTCGCCGCGCACCCCGCGTTCCAGGACGGCCGGGGCCGCAGCCTGATAGACCGGGCCGGTGGCCTGCATTACGACGGCAACAGCCAGGGCGGCATCAACGGCGGCGCGCTGACCGCGATCGCGCAGGACTGGACGCGCGCGGTCCTCGGCGTACCCGCGATGAACTACAGCACCCTGTTGCAGCGCAGCGTCGCCTTCGCGCCGTTCCAGCAGCTCCTGGACCGGTCCTACCCGGACCGGGCGGATCAGCAGCTGATCCTGGCGCTGATCCAGATGCTCTGGGACCGGGGCGAGGCCAACGGGTACGCCCAGCACCTGACCACCCGCCCACTGCCGGGCACCCCGGCGCACCGGGTGCTGATGCACGTCGCGTTCGGCGATCACCAGGTCTCCCCCGCCGCCGCGCAGGTGCAGGCCCGCACCATCGGCGCCCGCATCCACCGGCCCGCGCTGGCTCCCGGATGGGCGGACGAGGTGGCGCCGTTCTGGGGCATCCGGCCGATCCGGTCGTACCCCCATCCTGGCTCCGCCCTGGTGGTCTGGAACAGCGGCCAGGCGTCCGCGCCGCCGCCCACCAACCTCGCGCCGAGCGGACCGGAGTTCGGCCCGGACCCGCACGAGTTCCCCCGCGCTCAGCCGGCGGCGCAGTTGCAGAAGGCGGTGTTCCTGCTGACCGGCAAGGTGATCGACGTGTGCGGCGGCGGCCCCTGCCCCTGACCCGCCTGCTGTGTGTGAAGTTCGGGTGCGTATCGCACCCGAACTTCACACGCGGGTTACCGCCCTCTCGTCAGGCCGGGCGGCGCCGGATCCACCAGAGCGAGAAACCCGACAGGACCATGGTGAGTACGGCGAGGAGCCCGAACTCGCGCCACTGCAGCGCCCAGAACTGCGAGCCCGGCACGAACGTCAGCTTCTGGCTGAGGTTCTGCGCCTTCAGCCACTGCGGGCACGTCTCCTTCTCGCGCGGCACGTCAGGACCGCACTTGGTGCGGTCCATCGGCCCGGTGAACTCCGCGCCGGCCGGGGTCACGACGGTGTTCGACAGGACCCAGACGCCCCGCACGTCGGGCTCGACCTCGATCTTCATCCGGCTGGTGTCGTCGTTGACCGACATCCCGTACCGCCCGTCCAGGTTGAGCGGGGACACGGTGGTGACCGGGTCGGCCAGCCAGGCCCGCACCGCCATCGGCCCGGCCAGCTGAATGCCGGTGACCAGCAGCAGGGTCACCACCATCGCGGCCATCGTCCGCCGCAACAGCAGCCCGGCGGTCACCCCCACCACGAACGCCAGCGCCGCGTAGCCGACCGGCACCAGCCCCCGGGCCGAGAAGACCAGCGGGTTGAGCCGGTCCGCCGAGGCCGTGTCGATCGGCTGCGCCCACCGGCTCAGCGTCAGGCTCAGCAGGCCGGCGCCGAGAGCCGCCGCCACCAGGCCGGTCACCAGCTTGGCCAGCAGCCACCGGCCGCGGCTGACGGACTGGCTGAACACCATCCGGTAGGTGCCGGTCTCCAGCTCCCGGGCGACCACCGGCGCGCCCCAGAAGATGCCGAGCAGGACCGGCAGCAGAACCAGGACCGCGATGGCGGCGAGGTGGATGTCGCCGGCGATGTGCCGGCGCACCGACTCCAGGAACGTCGAGCCGGCGTTGTCACAGGCGTCGCCCAGGCACCCTGTATATCCGGTCGCCTCGGCCAGATCCGCCACCTGGGCCCAGGTCAGCGCCAGGCCGGCGAGCAGCACGAGCAGCAGCGAGCCGGTCACCAGGGCCGGGGTCCGGAACTGTCGCCAGGTCATCCAGATCATCGCTGTCCCTCCAGCACCCGGTCCGCGCTGCCGCCGTCGGCCCCGCTCATGTACGCCAGCACGATGTCCTCCAGGTTCAGCCGGTCGACCTGCCAGGAGGGGTCGTCGATCGGCGCCGTGCTGCGCACCACCAGCGTCGACTGCACGTCGGTGTGGCTCTGCTCGACCACGGAGCGGCCGGCGCCCAGGTCGGCGAGGTCGCGCCGCGGCCCGACCAGCCGATGGTGGCCGGCCAGCAGCTCGTCGACGTCGCCGGCCACCCGGACCCGGGACGCGATCAGGACGATCAGGTAGTCGCAGACCCGTTCCAGGTCGGCGACCAGGTGCGACGACATGACGACGCTCATGCCCTGCTCGGCGGTCAGCTCCATCAACCCCTGCAGGAAGGTCCGCCGGGCGAGCGGGTCGAGGGCCGCCACCGGCTCGTCGAGCAGCAGCAGGTCGGGGCGTTTCGCGGCGGCGACGGTCAGGGCCAGCTGGGCACGCTGGCCGCCGGACAGCCGACCGGCCTTCTGACCGGGGTCGAGACCGACCTGTGCGATCCGCTGTTCGGCGAGCGCACCGTCCCAGGACGGGTTGAGGTGGGCGCCCATGCGCAGGTGGTCGGCGACGCTGAGCCCGGCGTAGACCGGGGTGTCCTGCGCGACGAATCCCACGTGCGGCGAACCGCTCACCGGCCGCCGGCCGAGCACCTCGATCCGCCCCGCGGTCGGATCCAGAAGCCCGCACGCCAGCTGCAACAGCGTGGACTTGCCGGCGCCGTTCGGCCCCACCAGCCCCACGACCCGGCCGGCCGGGATCGTGAGCGTGCAGTCGGACAGTGCCGTGCGCCGCCCGTACTTCTTGGTCAGCCCTTCGGCAACCAGCACGTCAGTCATGTCCTCGCCTCCGAAAACGACCGGAACGTGCTCAGGAACAGCGCCTCGATGCTCTCGTCGTCGAGGCCCGCCTCGCGTGCCTCGACGAGCCAGCGCTCCAGATCCCGCCGCAGCGGCTCGTGGTTGGCCAGCGAGTCGGCGCCGAGCGTGCCGGTGACGAAGGTGCCGAGGCCGGGGCGGGCGGTCACCAGGCCCTCGTACTCGAGTTCGCGGTACGCCTTCGACACCGTGTTGGGGTTGATCGCGACCCGGGCCACGACCTCTTTGACGGTGGGCAGTTTGTCGCCCTGCGCCAGGACACCCAGCCGGAGGGCGTGCCGGACCTGCTGGATCAGCTGCATGTAGGGCGCGACGCCGGACCGGGAGTCCAGATGGAATTCGATCATCTGCCACCTCATTCTACTAGGTGCCTAGTAGAATAGAGATGGACATGCGTGAGCGCTACCCCGCCGTGCCAGGTATCAACAGGACCTCCCAACGGTGGCGGCAGCCCCGTAGGGTCGTAGCGAACGGATGCTCACCCCGCAGGGCGAGAAATACGACGACAGGACTCTTCGCATGCGTACTCGCACCAGCGCCGGCCTCGTTCTCGCCTCCTTCGCTGCCGCCGCCGCCATCGTCTTCACGACCGAGCCGCAGACCGTCGGCGGCGACGTGACGACCGGACAACCCGTCACCGTGGTCATCGAGAGCGACTTCTGGGACTGCCCGCTCCAGCAGGGCGACGAGGAAGCCCTCTGATCCAGGGCGGTCAGCCCACGCGGACGTGCCGCCCGGCACCGCTCGGGGCGACCGCGGCCGGGGACGTCCGCGCCCCCAGACGGGTGGCGAGGCCGGCGATCGCCGGGACGCGGATCAGCGCGCGGTACGCGAGGTAACCCAGCACCGCGCCCAGCGTGTTGGCGGGCAGGTCGTTGACGTCACCGGTCCGGCCACTGCTGACGAAGACGTCGGTGAGGAACTGCGTCAGCTCGATGGCGGCACTCAGCGCGAGTCCGGTCAGCGCGACCTGCCGGACGCCGCGCACCCGGACCAGGAACGGCAGCAGCAGGCCCAGCGGAACCGTCATGACGATGTTCAGGACGAACGTGGTCGCGTCGATGGTGACGAGCGGAAACAGGTTCACCTTGTCGTACCAGGGAACCAGATTGCGGTAATCGCCCGTGCGGATCTGCAGCGGCAGGGTCACCGCGGCCACGCAGGCGAGATAGACGCTCGCCGACCAGAACATCAGCAGTCGCCGGCCGGAGAGGTCACCCCGTCGTCGGAGGACGAGGAGGGAGGCGGCCATCAGCACGACCGCGACGGCGGCCGCGGCGGGCACCGGCGGAATTTCGACGAGGAGACCCTGCATGGACGTGATCATGGCCGTACCCGGGAAGCCGGCGCATCGGTCTGCGGGGAGATGACGGCGGACCCGGGCATCGGCCGAAAGTCATAGGGTTCTCAGGCGTCACCCATCACCAGACCCTCGATGGTGTGCTTCTGGGTGATCGGGGTGAGCGTGCCGACGATCGGGCAGTCCAGGTGATCGCGGACCTCGGGCGGCAACGTGGCCCAGAACCGCTCGGTCACCGCCAGGGCGTGCTTGTCGCTGTTGGTGGCGTCCGCGGCGTCGACGCCGAGCACCAGCACCGGGCGGGAGAGCTGCGAGGAGTTCTTGGTGCCACGGTGGATGGTCAGCGCGGAGCGGGCGGAGATGTCGCCCCGCTGCGGGTACTTGCGGACGGCCAACTGCTCGTACCGCTGGTAGCGGGTCCGGGGCGGGAACATGCCGTGGCCGAAGTCGGGTTCCTCGTCGAACTGGGTCCCCGGCGCGATCTCGAAGGGGCCCATCTCGTCGGTGGTGTCCACGCCGGTGAGGTTGAAGGCGAGCGAGTCGAGCCGGCCCTCCTCGCGGGTCACCTCGGGCATCGGGAAGTCGCGGTGCCAAGGCTGGTTGACCGCACCGGCGAACGGGATGTCGAAGCCCAGCTCGACGATCCGGTAGTCGGTGCCGAGCACGGCGGTGCAGACGGCCATCACCCACGGGTGGGTGACCAGGTCGACGAAGCCGCTCAGCTGTTCCGGGTGGATCTCCACGTAGTAGCGGTGCGGCCCGCGGCCCACCGCGCCGCCCGGCCGCGCCTTGGCCTCGGCGAACGCGGTCTCGATGTCGGCCCGCATCCGGTCGGCCCAGGCGACGCTGAACGCTCCGCGCAGCGCGGTGATCCCGTCGGTGTAGATGGCTTCCCGGGCCTTCTGGCCGGCTTCCGCATCGAAGACTGTAGTCATGTCTCCATGTTGCAACGTGGCATGCAACGTTGCAAGTGGCAGTAGCATGGTCGCCGTGGCTGTCACCCTGCGTCAGGTCGCCGCGCGGGCCGGCGTCTCCGTCCGCACCGTCTCCAACGTCGTCTCCGGCTTCGCGCTGGTGGCGCCGGAGACCCGGGAACGGGTGCAGGAGGTGCTCGACGAGCTGGGCTACCGTCCCAACGCGGCCGCCCGGCACCTGCGCGGCGGGCGGTCCGGCCTGATCGCGCTGGTCATCCCGGAGATCGCCTCGCCCTACTTCGGCGAGCTGGCCGGCCACCTGGCCGACGAGGCGGAGAAACGCGGCTGGACGCTGCTGGTGCAGCAGACCGGCGGGGACGCCCGCCGGGAGCGGGAACTTCTCGACGGCGTACGGGGCCAGGCCGTGGACGGTCTGGTGATGAGCCCCTGGGGCCTGTCCCCCGCGGATCTGCGCCGCCGCCCGGACGCCGCTCCCCTGGTGCTGCTCGGCGAGCAGGACGCCGACGGCCTGCTCGACCATGTCGCCATCGACAACGTCGCCGCCGCCCGCGAGCTGACCCGGCATCTGATCGACACCGGGCGTACCCGCATCGCCGCGATCGGCCCGCAACCGCACCTGATAAACGGAACCGCGGCGCGGCGGCTGGCCGGATATCGGCAGGCGCTGGCCGAGGCCGGACTGCCGCACGATCCGGCCCTGGAGGTGCCGGTCGCGCAGCTGCACCGGGCGGACGGGGCGGCCGCGATGCGGGCGTTGCTCGGTGCGGAGATCGACGCGGTGTTCTGCTTCAGCGACCAGCTCGCCCTCGGTGCGCTGCACGTGGCCGCCGAGCACGGCCTGCGGGTTCCGGCCGGCCTGGCGGTGGCGGGGTTCGACGACGTCGAGGACGGCCGGTATGCCACGCCGGCGCTGACCACGGTGTCGCCGGACAAGGTGGCGATCGCGCAGGCCGCGCTGGACTGCCTCGCCGAGCGACTCCAGCCGGACGGTGGGGCGGCGCCGGTCCACCACCTGGTGCCGCACCACCTGGAGATCCGCGCGAGCACCGCGGCGCGCTAGGCGGCCTCGATGATCATGCCGGCGGCGACGGTGCGGTTGGTGGTCTCGTCGATCAGGATGAAACCGCCGGTCGTCCGGTTACG
>NZ_JBVYOQ010000063.1:0-7116 GCF_056134165.1 Actinoplanes sp. 13
GCGGTCCGAATCGAGCCCCAACTCCCCACACAGAAAGCACCCACCCATGCGTGTGAAGTTGCGGTCCGAATCGAGCCGGAAGTTCACACGCGGGGTGGCCTGGTTGCTGGGTGCGGCGTCGCACTGAAGGATGACCGGCATGGCTCTGGAGCACGCGATCCTGGTGGCCCTGCTCGAGCAGCCCGGCTCGGGTTACGAGCTGGCGCGCCGCTTCGAACGGTCGATCGGGCGGTTCTGGACCGCGACCCACCAGCAGATCTACCGGGTGCTCAAGCGGATGGAGGCGGACGGCTGGGTGCTGGCCGAGGAGATCGGGCAGGATCGGCGCCCGGACAAGCGGGCCTACTCGGTGGCCGAGGCCGGCCGGGCCGAGCTGATCTCCTGGCTGCGCGGCCCGGTGCAGCCGGAGGCGGTGCGGCACGAGTTGGCGGTGAAGATTCGCGGCGCGGCGTTCGACGACGACACGGGGCGGGCCGCGCTGGCCGGTGAGGTCGAGCGGTACAGGGCGGAGCACGAGGCCACGCTCCAGCGGTACCTGGTCGGCGAGGCACGCGACTTCCCGCCCGGCGCCGAGCTGGACGCCGGTCAACGGCTGCAGCACGTGGTGCTGCGCGGCGGCATCGCCTATGAGCGGATGCTGCTCGACTGGCTCGACGAGGTCCTGATCACTCTGCGCAAGCTCTGACCACGCACGCCGGGAACGACAAAGGCCGGCGCCATGGGCGCCGGCCTCAGGTGTCCGGGCCGGATCAGCCGGCCCCCTCCGGGGCGCTGGTCAGGTCCATCAGCTGCTGCTGGACGTGGTTGGTCAGCGCCTCCTGGTAGCTGGAGGCGAGCTGGCCCAGCCGGTCGATCTCGTCGAGCAGGGCGGTCCGCTTCTCCACCAGGCTCTCCATCGCCTCGGTGTGGTTGCGGCGCGCGTCGCTCTCGATGCTGCCGGCTTTCAGCTGGGCCTCGCTGACGAGCTGCTCCGCCTTGTTCTGCGCGCCGTTGATGACGTTGTCGGCCTCGGCCTGGGCGTCGCGCATGTGCTCGTCGGCGGTGCGCTGCGCCATCATCAGCACGCGCGAGTTGCGGTCGTCGTCGGCGGGCGACGGGGGCGGCGAGCCGGCGGGCTGGCTGCGGGCGCGCTCCAGCTGGGCCTGCATGTTCCGCGCGTTCTGCTCGGCGCGGGCACGGGCTTCCTGGAGGCGCTCCAGCTGCGCGGCGAGGTCGGCGAACTCGTTGTTGAGCACCATGGTGGAAGCGGCGTTGCCGCCACCACCGCCACCGCGCTGCGCCTGGTCGCGCAGTGCGACGTTCTCCTCCAGAAGACGGGCGAGCTCCTGCTCGACCTCGTCCAGAAACGCGTCGACCTCCTCCTCGTCATAGCCCCGCTTGCCGATCGGAGGCTTCTTGAAGGCGACATTGTGAATATCTGCCGGAGTGAGCGGCATCGTGCTCCTCGGTTCCCATCGGTTGCGGTGGTGCGGGCCGAAATCTTACGCAACGGACCTGTGCCCCCGCCGTGGGCATGATCACGCGTGCCACCGACCGTCGGCGGCTGATCGAGCGTACGCTGCCCGGGCGAGCCCCCGCAGGCCGCAGCCGCGCCCGAGTCTGCGGTCAGTGCCAGAAGACCGCGACGGCCGCGTTCACGACGGTCAGCGTGATGATGCCGATGAAGTGGCCCCGGTTGACCTCGGCCCGTTTGCGCGGGATGAACACCATGATGAAGATCAGCACGGCGAGGAGCAGCTTCACGCCCAGCTTGATCGGGCTGGGCTCGTCGTCGCCACCGCCGCGCAGCGGGGCCGAGAGCGCGATGCCGGACGCCAGCTGGATGATCGAGCCCCAGAGGACCGCCGGGTTGATCCGGATTTTCCCGGACAGGAGTTGCGTGACCGCGCCGCCGAGCAGCAGCGCGAATCCCACCAGGTGCACGAAGAGGAGAATCAACCGGAGTGCTTCCACAGCGGCAAAGCTTGCCAGCAGCCGCCGCGTCTCCCTGATCCGGGGCACGCGCTCTCCGGATATCGACTCGCGAACGCGTCAGCCGGGCTTCCGGACACCACCCGACCGGTTAACAATCCCGCCGAAATGTGTATTTATCTGCGAAAACTGACAAAACGCCCTGGTGCTGGGATAGAACGGCTTAAGTAGTAAGCCCGGAACCCGGACGAAACGGGGCGATCAACCGTGACCAGTTCGCTCAAGCCCTCGGAGACGCGCGAGGAGCCCGAGCAGCACCAACGGCAGAGCTTGAGCACCGCCGCAGCGCGGAACCTGACGCACACCACCAAGTCGGTTCCGCAGATGCAGGAGATCAGCTCCCGGTGGCTGTTGCGCGCGCTGCCGTGGGTCGAGGTGACCGGCGGCGCCTACCGGGTGAATCGGCGGATGACGTACCGGCTGGGCGACGGGCGCCTGACCTTCACGAACACCGGCTCGTCGGTGCACGTGGTGCCGGGCGAGCTGCGCGAGATCGAGGTGCTCGCCAAACTGGAGGACGAGGAGCTGCTGCGCTCCATCGCGGACCGTTTCGTCCAGCAGGAGTACCAGCCCGGTCAGATCATCGTGGAGTTCGGCTCGGTGGCCGACAACCTCTACCTGATCGCGCACGGCAAGGTGGACAAGGTCGGCGTCGGCGCGTACGGGGACCCGGTCAGCCTCGGCGTGCTCGCCGACGGCGAGAAGTTCGGTGAGCAGGTGCTGGTCGCCGACGACCCGATCTGGGGCTACACGGCCAAGGCGATGACCGCGGTCACCATCCTGGCGCTGCCGCGCGCCGCGTTCGCCGAGCTGACCAGCCGCAGCGAGACGCTGCGCAACCACGTCGAGGGTTTTCGGGTGAAGAGCCGCCGCCCGCAGAACAAGCACGGCGAGGCCGAGATCAAGGTGACCGCCGGGCACACCGGCGAACCCGCGCTGCCCGGCACCTACGTCGACTACGAGCTGACGCCGCGCGAGTACGAGCTGAGCGTCGCGCAGACCATCCTGCGGGTGCACACCCGGGTCGCCGACCTCTACAACGATCCGATCGACCAGCTGGAGCAGCAGCTGCGCCTGACCGTCGAGGCGCTGCGCGAGCGCCAGGAGTACGAGATGGTCAACAACCCCGAGTTCGGCGTGCTGCACAACGCCGACCTGCGCCAGCGCATCCACACCCGCGGCGGGCCGCCCACCCCGGACGACTTCGACGAGCTGCTCAGCATGCGGCGCGGCACCAAGTTCTTCCTCGCTCATCCGCAGGCCATCGCGGCGTTCGGCCGGGAGTGCACGAAGCGGGGCATCTACCCGCCGCCGGTGGAGCGGGACGGGCACACCCTCCCGTCCTGGCGCGGCGTGCCGATCCTGCCGTGCGGCAAGATCCCGGTGACCGACACGCACACCACCTCCATCCTCGCCATGCGGACCGGCGAGGCGGAACAGGGCGTCGTCGGGCTGCGCCAGACCGGCCTGCCGGACGAGTACCAACCGGGACTCAACGTGCGGTTCATGGGCATCAACGAGCAGGCGATCATGTCGTACCTGGTCAGCACCTACTACTCGGCGGCCGTGCTGGTGCCGGACGCGCTCGGCGTGCTGGACCACGTCGAGCTGTCGCACTGATGTCCACGGCCACCCTGGACCTGGCGTCCGCGATCATCGCCGACGCCGGCGCCGCGCCGCCGGCCGTCCTGAGCCGCCTGCTCGCCCCCACCGGGCTGGGCACGTCGGCGGCCCGGGCGTTCACCGGCGCGCCGGCCGCCGGCCGGGACGACGACGATCGCCTGTTCTGCCCGGACGCGGTCCGCGACGACCCGGCCCTGGGCGACCTCGTCGACGAGCGCCTGATCGCCTGGGCCGGGCAGGTCGGCCTCTACCCCGGCCGGCTGGACGAGCTCAGGTCGTACGGCTTCGGCCGGTTCGTCATGCTCACCCACCCGGCGGCGAACGACCCGGACCGGCTCCTCGCCGCCGCCAAATGCCTGCTCGCCGAGTGGGCGGCGGACGACTACTACGTCGACGAGGTGGCGCTGGGCGCCGACCCGGCGCGGGTCGGCTCCCGGCTGCACAACCTGATGGCCGTGATCGACCCGGCCCGGATGGTTCCCCGGTACGCCGCCGACCTGGACGCCCACCACCGGCTCCGGCCGATCTCGACGGCGTTCCGCACCGCCCTGGATCACCTCGCGAGGTACGCCTCGCCGGCGCAGATCGGCCGCTTCCAGCACCAGCTGGCGCTGCTCTTCCTGGCCTCGGCGCAGGAGGCGGACTGGCGGGTCAACCGCCGCACCCCGCCGGTCTGGGAATACCTCGTCCAGCGGCAGAACAACAGTTACCTGCCGCCGATGCTGCTCGTCGACGTGCTGGCCGGGTACGAGCTGCCGGCGCACGAATATCACCACCTGAGGGTCCGGGAGGCCTTCACCACGGCCGGCAACGCCGCGACCCTGGTCAACGACCTCTACTCGGCCGGGCGGGAGTCGGGCGCCGACTTCAACCTGCCGTCGGTGCTGACCGCGAACGAGGGCCTGACCCGGCAGCAGGCGATCCTGCGCACCGTCGAGGTCCACAACGAGCTGATGCGCCGCTTCGTCCACCTGGCCGCCCCGCTCGCCGCGGCCGGATCACCGAGCCTGCGCCGCTTTCTCGCCGACACCTGGGCCTGGCTGGGCGGGAGCCGTCGATGGCACGCCACCACGGGCCGTTACCGGAACAGGAGTTGACCATGACTTCGGCCGTCCTGCGAACCGACTTCGAGCGGTCCGTCGCCGCGTACTGGAACACCAACCGGAAGGATCCGGTCAACCTGCGCCTGGGCGAGGTCGACGACCTGTACCACCACCATTACGGGGTGGGCGCGTACGACCCGTCGGTGCTCGAAGGCCCGGCCGCCACCCGGGAGCAGCGGATCATCGCCGAGCTGCACCGGCTGGAGAGCGCCCAGGCCGACCTGCTGCTCGACCACCTCGGCCCGGTCCGGCCCGGCGACCGGCTCCTGGACGGCGGCTCCGGCCGGGGCGGCACCAGCATCATGGCCCACCAGCGGTTCGGCTGCGAGGTGGACGGCGTGTCCATCTCGGAGTACCAGGTCGGTTTCGCCGCCGACCAGGCCGCCCGGCGCGGCATCGGCGACCGGGTCCGGTTCCACTTCCGGAACATGCTGGAGACCGGGTTGCCGGACGGCTCACGCCAGGCGGTCTGGACCAACGAGACCACCATGTACGTCGACCTGGACGACCTGTACCGCGAGTTCGCCCGGGTGCTGACGTTCGGCGGCCGGTACGTCTGCATCACCGGCTGCGCCAACGACGTGGCCGGTCTGCGGTCCAAGGCGGTCAGCCGGATCAACGAGCACTACACCTGTGACATCCACCCGCGCAGCGAGTACTTCAAGGCACTCGCCGCGCACGGTCTGGTGCCCCTCGAAGTCGTCGATCTGACGGCCGCGACCATCCCGTACTGGCAACTGCGGGAACAGTCGCCGGTCGCCACCGGCATCGAGCAGGCATTTCTCACCGCGTACCGGGAGGGAAGCTTCCATTACCTCCTGATCGCGGCCGACCGGATCTGATTCCCTTGAGCTGGGCGTGGCCGGTTGGACGTTCCGGCCACGCCCTTTCCCTTCCCACATCGATCAAAACCGTCATATCGTACGAGTGATCGGTCGTCCCCAACCGCAACCCGGACGTCCCGTCCGGTCCACGCGGCCTGCCTGCCCGGCCCGGACCGCCCGGCGGCCGCCGGGCTGACCTGCAACTCATTCCCACCCCGGCACACCACCACAGCTCCCCGCCGCACCCGTCGCGCAGCGACTCCCGCCGCCAGTGTGTGAAGTTCGGGTCCGATTCGGACCCCACCTTCACACACTGTTTCGGCGTGCGGGACGGGGTGGCCGCGCGACCGCACCGTCTGCGGCGAGCGGCGCCCGGGCGGTTCGGGGGCGGTGGGGCCGCAGTGACTGGCGTAGAATTCTGGTGGGTGGAGCGCCTGCCTGTGCCGCGAGTGGCTGCCCACGTCAACCATGCGACGTGGCCAAGAGTCTCCGACTCAGCGTCAGCAGACCCCGTGCGGGTCGACCGCCGTCCGTCCGGCGGGTGACGTGGGTGCCCGGGCGAGGACGTGATGGACATGTTCGAGCGGTTCACCGACCGTGCGCGGCGGGTTGTCGTCCTGGCTCAGGAAGAGGCCCGGATGCTCAACCACAACTACATCGGGACCGAGCACGTGCTGTTGGGCCTGATCCACGAGGGTGAGGGCGTCGCGGCCAAGGCTCTCGAGAGTCTGGGCATCTCCCTGGAGGGGGTGCGGCAGCAGGTCGAGGAGATCATCGGTCAGGGTCAGCAGGCGCCGAGCGGGCACATTCCGTTCACGCCGCGCGCCAAGAAGGTTCTGGAGCTGTCCCTGCGGGAGGCTCTGCAGCTGGGCCACAACTACATCGGCACCGAGCACATCCTGCTCGGCCTGATCCGCGAGGGTGAGGGCGTCGCCGCCCAAGTGCTGGTGAAACTCGGCGCCGACCTCAACCGGGTCCGCCAGCAGGTGATCCAGTTGCTGTCCGGCTATCCGGGCAAGGAGCCGCCGGTTCCCGGGGTGACGCCCGGTGAGAGCGGCACGCCGGCGACCTCCCTGGTGCTGGACCAGTTCGGGCGCAACCTGACGCAGGCGGCGCGGGAGGGCAAGCTCGACCCGGTGATCGGCCGGGAGAAGGAGATCGAGCGGGTCATGCAGGTGCTGTCCCGCCGCACCAAGAACAACCCGGTGCTGATCGGTGAGCCCGGTGTCGGTAAGACCGCGGTGGTGGAGGGGCTGTCCCAGTCGATCGTCAAGGGTGAGGTGCCCGAGACGTTGAAGGACAAGCAGCTCTACACCTTGGATCTGGGTGCTTTGGTCGCCGGTTCGCGGTACCGCGGTGATTTCGAGGAGCGCCTGAAGAAGGTGCTCAAGGAGATCCGTACCCGCGGTGACATCATCTTGTTCATCGATGAGATCCACACTCTGGTGGGTGCGGGTGCGGCGGAAGGCGCGATCGACGCCGCGAGCATCCTCAAGCCGATGCTGGCGCGGGGTGAGTTGCAGACCATCGGTGCGACCACGCTGGATGAGTACCGTAAGCACCTGGAGAAGGACGCTGCGCTGGAGCGCCGTTTC
>NZ_JBVYOQ010000064.1:0-2437 GCF_056134165.1 Actinoplanes sp. 13
GCCCGGTGCGAAACCATCACACCCTTCGGCTTACCGGTCGACCCCGACGTGTAAATGATGTAAGCGAGGTCATCCGGTGAGATGTCGACCGGCTGCAGATCACCCTCCTGCTGGGAGGTGTCCAGATGCCACTGCGCGAGATCCGCCGGCAGGCCGGCGCCGAACTCGGGGGTGGTCACCACGGCGACGGCTCCCGCGTCCGCCAGCTGCGCCTGCCACCGCGCCGGCGGCTGCTGCGGGTCCAACGGCAACCACGCGCCACCCGCCTTCAGCACACCCAACTCGGCCACCGGCAGATCCGGCCCGCGGTCCAGCAGCACACCGACCACGTCACCCGGACCCACGTCGAACTTGCGCTGCAGCACGGCCGCTACCCGGTCCGATGCCTCGCCCAGGTCCGCATACGTCAGCTCCCGGCCGTCGTGGGTCACCGCGACGGCGTCCGGGCTGCGCGACACCCACCCGGCGACCAGGTCGTGCAGCAGCTGCGAACCGGCCCGGGTCACCGGCGCCGGGTTCCAGCCGCTGATCTCCGCCCATTCGGCGGGCGCCACCAACGGCAGGGAGGCCACCGTCGCCTGCGGGTCCGCCGTGCCCAGCCGCAACGCCCGCTCGAAGTGCCGCACCAACCGCAGCATCCGATCCTCGTCGAACAGCTCCGTGGAGTACTCGACCTGGACCTCGAGGCCCGCACCGGCCACGTTCTCGACGACGGTGACGCCGACGTCGAAACGGGCCTGCGTCTCGGCCACCTCGACCGCCTCGGTGCGCAGGCCCGGCAGCCGGAACCCGGCGTTGTTGGTGCCCGCGGCCTGCAACGTGAGGCTCACCTGGAACAGCGGGTTGCGTCCCGGCACCCGCTCGGGCTTCAGCGCGTCCACCACCATGCCGAACGGCACGTCCTGATGTCCGAGGGCGCCGAGCACGGAGTCCGAGCACCGCCGCACGACCTCGGCGAAGGTGGGGTCACCGTCCAGGCCCACACGCAGCACCGCGGTGTTGGCGAAGAACCCGACCAGCGGTTCGGTGTCGGTCTGGGTGCGGCCGGAGAAGACCGAGCCGACCACCACGTCGGTCTGCCCGCACCACCGCGACAGCACCGACACGAAGCCGGCGTGCAGCACCGCCAGCAGCGACACCTGCGACGATCGAGCCAGTTCACGAACCTTCGTGACCACGTCGATGTCCAGGTCGTGCCGCAGCAGCGCCCCGGCGCCCGTGGGGTTCGCCGGGCGCACCCGGTCGGACGGGAAGTCCAGCACCGGAGCGTCCGCGAGCCGCGTCCGCCAATAGTCGAGTTGCTCCTGGAGCTGGCTGCCGGTCACCTGCCGGCGCTGCCAGGCGGCGTAGTCGACGGGCTGGATCCGGGGCTCCGGCCGGGTCGAGCCGGCGCCGGTGCTCGCGGCCTCGTAGAGCGCGGCCAGGTCGTCGGCGAACACCCCGGCCGACCAGCCGTCGGTGATGATGTGGTGCAGCACCAGCACGAGGATGTGCTCGTCGGCGGCGAAGCGGACCAGGCCGGCCCGGAACAGCGGGCCGGCCGCCAGGTCGATGGGGCGCTGCGCCTCCTCGTCGATCAGCGCCGTCAGCCGCCCGGCGCGCTCCCCGGCCGGCAGATCCGACAGGTCGGTCGCCGCGAGAGGCCACCGCGGCGGGGCCGGGTGCACCTGCTGGAACGGAACTCCGGCGTCCGAGCCGAACACCGTGCGCAGACTCTCGTGCCGCTCGACCAGCGCGAGCAGCGCCCGCTCCAGCGCGGGCACGTCCAGGGCGCCGTGCAGCCGCAGGGCGATCGGGATGTGATAGACCGACGACCCCGGGTCCCACTGGTTCAGCAGCCACAGCGACTCCTGCTGGTACGACAGGACGTGCCGGTCGCCCCGGGGCACCACCTCGATGGGCTCCTGCCCGGCACGGGCGGCCGCCTGCCGGCGCTTGCGCAGGGCCAGCAGGGCACGCCGCTTCTCCTCGACGGTCATCGCCGTGGTGCTCACCGGGCCTCCTCGTTGAGCAGCCGGTCCAGCTCCTCCTCGGAGAGTTCGGCGATCTCCTCCGCGAGGGCCTCGTCGGCGGTCGCGGCGCGGTCGTGTTCCGCGTCGATCTCAGCGGCCAGCTCGGCCAGCACCGGCCGGGCGAAAAGCGTCCGCGGCTCGATGGCGACCTGCACGGCGTCGCGGATGCGAGCGATCAGACGGGTCGCCTGGAGGCTGTTGCCGCCGAGGTCGAAGAAGCTGTCCAGTACGCCGATCCGGTCCAGGGGCACGCCGAGCAGCTCGTGCCAGATGGCCGCGAGAGCCTTCTCGCTGTCGGTGCGCGGGGGCTGGTGCTGCCGGGCCACGCTGTGCGGCGCGGGCAGCCGTTTGTGGTCGAGTTTGCCGTTGGCGGTCAGTGGCAGCTCGTCCAGCTCGATCACCTGGGTCGGGACCATGTGCAGCGG
>NZ_JBVYOQ010000065.1:0-1876 GCF_056134165.1 Actinoplanes sp. 13
GGGTGGTTGTTCGTTTGCTGTGAATCACACAGTGGACGCAAGCGCAATGTTTAGGGTGGTTAAGCCCTCGGCCTATTAGTACCGGTCAACTCAACACGTTACCGTGCTTACATTTCCGGCCTATCAACCCAGTCGTCTAGCTGGGGGCCTTACCCACTCAAGGTGGTGGGATACCTCATCTCGAAGCAGGCTTCCCGCTTAGATGCTTTCAGCGGTTATCCCTTCCGAACGTAGCCAACCAGCCGTGCCCTTGGCAGAACAACTGGCACACCAGAGGTTCGTCCGTCCCGGTCCTCTCGTACTAGGGACAGCCCTTCTCAAGTATCCAACGCGCACGGCGGATAGGGACCGAACTGTCTCACGACGTTCTAAACCCAGCTCGCGTACCGCTTTAATGGGCGAACAGCCCAACCCTTGGGACCTGCTACAGCCCCAGGATGCGACGAGCCGACATCGAGGTGCCAAACCATCCCGTCGATATGGACTCTTGGGGAAGATCAGCCTGTTATCCCCGGGGTACCTTTTATCCGTTGAGCGACACCGCTTCCACACGCAAGTGCCGGATCACTAGTCCCGACTTTCGTCCCTGCTCGACCCGTCAGTCTCACAGTCAAGCTCCCTTGTGCACTTACACTCAACACCTGATTGCCAACCAGGCTGAGGGAACCTTTGGGCGCCTCCGTTACCCTTTAGGAGGCAACCGCCCCAGTTAAACTACCCACCAGACACTGTCCCTCGACCCGATCAGGGCCGCAAGTTAGATACCCAAACCAACCAGAGTGGTATTTCAACATTGCCTCCACCCAAACTGGCGTCTGAGTTTCACAGGCTCCCACCTATCCTACACAAGCTAATTCGGATACCAATGTCAAGCTATAGTAAAGGTCCCGGGGTCTTTCCGTCCTGCCGCGCGTAACGAGCATCTTTACTCGTACTGCAATTTCGCCGGGCCTGTGGTTGAGACAGTGGGGAAGTCGTTACGCCATTCGTGCAGGTCGGAACTTACCCGACAAGGAATTTCGCTACCTTAGGATGGTTATAGTTACCACCGCCGTTTACTGGCGCTTAAGTTCTCCGCTTCGCCCCGAAGAGCTAACAGGTCCCCTTAACGTTCCAGCACCGGGCAGGCGTCAGTCCATATACATCGTCTTACGACTTGGCATGGACCTGTGTTTTTAGTAAACAGTCGCTTCCCCCTGCTCTCTGCGGCCATACCACGCTCCACCCGCAAAGGGGCTTCACGCGTCCGGCCCCCCTTCTCCCTAAGTTACGGGGGCAATTTGCCGAGTTCCTTAACCACAGTTCACCCGTCGCCTTGGTATTCTCTACCTGACCACCTGTGTCGGTTTCGGGTACGGGCCGCTCGGAACATCGCTAGAGGCTTTTCTCGGCAGCATAGGATCACTGACTTCACCAGAACGGCTCGGCATCACGTCTCAGCCTCAATAGTGCGCGGATTTGCCTACGCACCGGCCTACACGCTTACCCCGGCACAACCACCGGCCGGGATCAGCTACCTTCCTGCGTCACCCCATCGCTAAACTACTACCACCCGAGGTCCCAGACTCCACCAACTCGAACCGAAGTCCTCGCCGGCTTCGCGTGGTTAGTACAAGTAGGTTCGTCTTGGGCGCTCCTACGCGGGTACGGGAATATCAACCCGTTATCCATCGACTACGCCTCTCGGCCTCGCCTTAGGCCCCGACTCACCCAGGGCGGATTAGCCTGGCCCTGGAACCCTTGGTCATCCGGCGGAAGGGGTTCTCACCCTTCATTCGCTACTCATGCCTGCATTCTCACTCGTATGGCGTCCACGGCTGGATCACTCCGCCGCTTCACCCGCCATACGACGCTCCCCTACCCATCCACACACCTG
>NZ_JBVYOQ010000066.1:0-1812 GCF_056134165.1 Actinoplanes sp. 13
GCGTACAGCCTCTGCCTGTACAACGGCACCGCCGCCGCCTCCACGCTGATCTCCGGCGCCCAATACTCCGCCGGCCAGATCGCGCTGAGCCAGGCCATGGGGCCGTGGCAGGGCGGCAACAGCCTTAACATCACCTCGCCGAACCAATTCCTGGCCGGCATCGACGACCCAGGCGTGTTGGTGACCAGTGCGGCCTGCCCGGCTGACTACGAGACGGACGCGCCGGCCAGAGCAGTCGCTGCCGACGACATTCGCAAGCTGTCCAACACCCGGTTGGCGACCAGCGTGCCTGCGTTGCTGTATGCCGATCAGGCCGCGATGAACACGGCCCTCGGCAGTGCGTCCAGCATCCCCTGGAATGTGTGCATCTACAACGGAGCGGTGGACAACAACGGACCCACGTCGTCGGATCTGGTCGCGAGCAGCCCGTACCGGGTGACCACGATCCAGACGGCAACGGGAGTCTCCCCCAAAGCCGGGCCGGCACTGGGCGGCAGCCTGATCACGGTTACCGGCACCGCTTTCCCGACCGAGCCCGGCGCCATCACCGCGACCCTGGGCGGCGTGCCGCTGACGGATATCACCCCGCTCGGCGGTAATGCGTTCACCGCTCGTACGCCGAGGCGCGCTCCGGCCAACAACGTCTCGTTGGTGGTCACCACGGCTGGCGGTTCGAGCACGCTTGCCAACGCGTTCTCGTTCACTAGCGCGCTGATCGCCACCCCGAACACGGCCCCCAACAACCGGGCCGTCGAGGTGGTCGTCAAGGGTGTCGGTTTTCAGAGCGCACCTTGGAACGACGATCTGACCGCCGGCGCACACATCTTCCTGGTCAAGGGAAGCTACAGCTCCTCCAGCATCAGCGGCGCACGGGCGAACTCACCGGTCGCCGACTGCAACAAGGTACTCGTGCTCAGCGACACCGAGCTGATTTGCAAGCTGGACTTGGCCAGGAGGTTGGACCCAGAGGGGGATGCCATCCTGGATGCGGCAGCACCGTCGTCGAACACAGCCGCGCGGCCAACGGCAGGCCGGGCTATCGCCACGACTGCAGGTAGTCGGGTAATCGCGGGTACCGGGTTCACTGTTGCCGATATCGGTAAGGCCATCGTCCAGCCGGGACACACGCACATTCCGGTGGGAACGACCATCACCGACGTGATGAGCAGCACTCAAGCGGTGATGTCCAACGCTGCCACCGACACCTTGACAGCCAACGCAAACGTGGCGCTCGGGTCTCCCTTCACGCGCGCCATTACAGTGACCACCGCTAGCAACGCGACCCTCGCGGCTCCTGCCGGCACGTTCAGTGCTGCCGACAACGGCAAGTACATCGTCGGAACAGACATCCTGGCGAGCCCGCTTCGAACCCTGTCCGCTGCGAACAACACTGCCGCGACCCTCGTAGGAGGCAATGCCACCGGGACGAGCAGCAATGTGCCCGCTGTCATCATGGGCAGCACCATCCCGGTTCCCGAAGGCGCCTACAACCTGCAGTACGTAAGCAATGCCGCCGTTGGCGCAGTAGCCAACGACCCGGCGTACGTGCAGAGCCAGATCTCCAGCACCTCCACGTTCACCGTCGCAGCCTTCTGACGGCACGTCTCACCCATTGCGGTGGCCCGGAGCATCCGCTCCGGGCCACCGCCATGCGCTTTTCCGAGTCCTCCGAGGTTGACAGGAAGGGATTGTCTGACATATGAGCATGTTTCTGACTTAGCACTGCCGAATACCCACGAATAGTTACGCTTCCCGCGAGACGGCCCGCGACGGTGCACCCGTACGGCTGGGCCCAGCAATCCAGCGACGTGG
>NZ_JBVYOQ010000068.1:0-1508 GCF_056134165.1 Actinoplanes sp. 13
GGATCCGCCACACCCAACCGCAACGCCCGCTCAAAATGCCGGATCAGGCGCAGCATCCGATCCTCGTCGAACAGCTCCGTCGAATATTCGAGCTCCACGTGCAGCCCGTGCCCGGCCGCGTCCTCCACCACGGTCAACCCGACGTCGAACCGCGCCTGCCCACCGGCGACCTCGACCGGTTCGGCCCGCAGTCCCGGCAGCCGGAAGTCCGCGTCGCTGGTCCCGGCCGCCTGCAATGTGAGGCTGACCTGGAACAGCGGGTTGCGTCCCGGCACCCGCTCGGGTTTCAGCGCGTCCACCACCATGCCGAACGGCACGTCCTGATGCCGGAGCCCGCCCAGCACCGACTCCGAGCAGCGCCGCACGACCTCGGCGAACGACGGGTCGCCGGCCACGTCGGCGCGCAGCACGACGGTGTTGGCGAACAGTCCCACGAGAGCTTCGGTCTCGGCTCGGGTGCGGCCCGAGAAGATCGAGCCCAGCACGACGTCGGTCTGCCCGCACCAGCGCGACAGCACCGACACGAACCCGGCCTGGAGCACGGCCAGCAGCGAGACCTGGGACGACCGGGCCAGCTCCCGGATCCGCGCGACCACCTCCGGATCGAGGCTCTGCCGCAGCAACGCCCCGGCGCCCGTGGGGTTCGCCGGGCGCGCCCGGTCGGACGGGAAGTCCAGCACCGGCGCGTCCGTGAGCCGCGACCGCCAGTACTCCAGCTGGCCCTCCAGCACCTCCCGGCCGGCCGGGGACTGCTGCCACGCCGCGTGGTCCACCGGCTGCACGGTCAGGGCCGGCAGCTCGCGCCCCTCGTACAGGGCGGTCAGGTCCTCGGCCATCACACCGATCGACCAGCCGTCGGTGGAGATGTGGTGCATTCCCAGGACGAGGACGTGTTCGGTGTCGGTGACACGGGCCAGGCCGACCCGCAGCGCCGGACCGGTCGCCAGGTCGAACGGCCGGCGTACCTCCCCGGCCACCCAGCCGTCCACCTCGTCGGCGGGCACCGGGCAGGGGTCGAGCGGCAGGTCGACCGGCGCGGGTTCGATGATCTGCCGCGGGACACCCTCGTGCTCCACGATCCGGGTGCGCAGCGCCTCGTGCCGCGCGATCAGGGCGGCGAGTGCGGCGCGCAGCGCGGGCAGGTCGAGGTGACCGTCGAGGCGCAGCACGACGGGCAGGTGGTAGACCGGCGAGTCGGGTTCCGCCTCGTGCAGGAACAGCAGCGCCTCCTGCTGCGGGGAGATCGGCTGCGGCCGGTCCCGGTCGACGACGGGGAAGGCCGCCGGCTGGGCCGCGGCCGGCCCGGCGGCGTCGACACGGGCGGCGAGATCCTGCAACACCGGGTGGGTGAAGAGGGTGGCGGCATCGAGATCGGTCAGAAGTCTTTCCCGTACGGCGTTGCGCAGCCGAACGAGCTGGAGCGAATTGCCACCGAGGTCGAAGAAGCTGTCCAGTACGCCGATCCGGTCCAGGGGCACGCCGAGCAGCTCGTGCCAGATGGCCGCGAG
>NZ_JBVYOQ010000069.1:0-1378 GCF_056134165.1 Actinoplanes sp. 13
TTAGTACTGCAACGGCACTTCACCTCGGTGGATAGCCGCGGCGTTTGTAGTGGCTGAGGCGGGCTTGGTATTGGCGTCGTCGTCGCCAGCGTGACCACGACCAGATGTGTTTAGGCTGGTGGCGGCGGACGAACAGTGCGGCGAGCAAGCGCCGGATCTCCGGTACGGTGTAGCCGATCATCATGTCGTCGCTGGGACTGGTTCCCCTTTTGCGGTCAGGGTGCGGGCGACGACGAGCCAGGCGTAGGCGGCCATGGACAAGGTGATGTGGGCGTACCAGGCCCGCCAGTCGCGGACCTGATACTCGTCGAGGCCGGCCTGGCCTTTAGCCTGCTGGAAGCATTCCTCAACGGCCCACCGGGTGCCGGCGATGCGGGCCAGATCCAGCAGCCGGGTCTTCCGCGGGCCGTAACAGACGTAGTAGGCCAGCTCGCCGGTGCTCATGTTGCGGCGGGCGAGCAGCCAATGCCCGCGCCCGGCCCGCCAGAACACCCGGATCGGCACCCGCGCCCACCAATACTCACGCGGCCCGTGAGCACCCGGGCCGGCCGAGATCCGCGACCACGCCCGGCCCGGCAGCGAAGCGATCAGCTCGTCGACGCGGGCGCGGCCCATGCTGGTGGTGACCACGTCGTCGTTGCAGCGCGTCGCCACCACATGGGCTTGGTCGTGGTCCTCGAGCCAGACCCGCAACGACTTCGCCTGCCCGTAGGCCTCGTCCATCGTCACCCACGCCGCGGTCACCCCAGCGGCGAACGCCCGCGACAGCATCTGCCGGGCCATCTCGATCTTCGTCGCGAAGCCGACCTCGTCCGGGATCCCGGCGGCCCGGCAACGATCCCGATCGTCGGTCCAGGCCTGCGGCAGATACAAATGCCGGTCGATCAGCGCGTGTCCGCGGGCGGAGCGGTAGGCCAGGAACACACCGATCTGGCAGTTCTCGATCCGTCCGGCGGTTCCGGAGTACTGCCGGGCCACACCCGCAGACTTCAGGCCCTTCTTCAGAAACCCGGTGCCGTCGACGATCAGCACACCCTCCGGGTCACCGAGATGCTCAACCACATAGTCACGCACCTCATCCCGGACAGCGTCGATATCCCAGTGCGCCCACCGCAACAGCCGCTGCATCCCGTCCGGCGACATGTCACCGGCCTGCTCCGCCAGCGTCCAGCCGTTCTTACGATCCAGGCCCGCGACCAGCCCGGACAGGTACTGCCGGGCCCGCCGGCGAGGCTCTGACCTGGCAAAACGATCTGCGAACCGGGCATACAACCGGTCAAGCTCCCCAGTCCACTGACCAACCTCGATCGCCGTCATGCACCACCCAACGAGCCGATCATCGATACGTTCCGCCCGCTGAGTGCCGTTGCAGTATTAG
>NZ_JBVYOQ010000070.1:0-1349 GCF_056134165.1 Actinoplanes sp. 13
TACTACAACAGCGTTTCGTAGTGCTGGTTGCGTCTTCGCTGGTAGTGGCTTTGTTTGGCGCGGGCTTGGTAGCGGCGGCGTCGGTGTGACCAGGCGGCGATGCGGTCGAAGGAGACGGTGACGCCGTGGATTACGTGTGCCAGGAGACGGCGGATCTCGCCTGGGCTGAGGGCGACCAGGTCGCTGCTGCTTTTGGGTCGATGGCAGCGGTGACGGCGAGGTAGGCGTGAGCAAGCATGGCCAGGGTGATGTGCCGGTACCAGGCCTGGTACCGGCGGACCTGGTAGTGGTCGAGTCCGGTCTCGGTCTTGGCCTGCTGGAAGCACTCCTCGATGGCCCAGCGGGTGCCCGCGATCCGGACGAGCATGTCGATACTGGTGCCTGCAGGGCCGGCGCACAGGTAGAAAGCCAGGTCGGCGGGTTCGGCGATGCTGCGCCGGATCAGGACCCACCTGTCGCGGCTGGGATCGTCGCTGGAGCCGGGCAGGCCGGCCAAAGCCCAGTCGTAGAGCCGTGGTCCCTTGGCTCCGTCGCCGGCGGACAAGCGCTTCCACGCCGCTGCGGGTGCCTGCTCGGCAAGACCGTCGACCCGTCCGGCGCCTGCCCCAGCCTGCTGGCTGCGTGGTACCGCCACCACGTAGCCGACCCGGCGCTGATCGCAGAACGCCCGGAACTTCGAGTCCTGGCCGTAAGCCTCATCTGCGGTCACCCATCGGGCGGGCATGCTGGCGTCGAGGGCCCGGCTGAGCATGGCCTGCGCCAGCTGCGGTTTGGTCGCGAACGATACCTCGGTGGGCACGCCAGCGTCCTCACGGCGCTGCTGATCGCCGATCCACGCCTTCGGTAGATACAACTCCCGATCGATCAACGCCCGGCCCGCCGGGCTCGCATACGCCAGGAACACCCCGAGCTGGCAATTCTCGACCCGACCGGCCGTGCCGGAGTACTGCCGCTGCACCCCGGCCGACCGTGCGCCCTTCTTGATGAACCCGGTCTCATCCACCGCCAGCACACCATCGCGATGACCAAGATGCTCGGCCACATAAGCACGCAGGTCGTCGCGTACTTCGTCGGCATCCCAGCGCGCCTTGTTCAGTAACCGCTGCATCCGGTCAGGGGTCGTGTCACCCGCAGCTTCGGCCAGCTGCCAGCCGTTCTTGCGTTCGACCGGCGCCAGCAACCCGGTCAGATAAACCCTGGCCTGCCGCCGCGGCTCTGCCCGACCGAACCGGCCAGCAACCCGCGCGAACAGCGCATCCAGGCCCGCAACCCACACATCCAAATCCGCACGAGTGACCACACCAGACACTCGCAGAATGCTACACAACGAAACGCTGTTGTAGTATTAG
>NZ_JBVYOQ010000071.1:0-1324 GCF_056134165.1 Actinoplanes sp. 13
GTTAAAATGTGAATGCCACAGCTTCGGCGGTGTGCTTGAGCCCCGCTACATTGTCGGCGCGGAACCACTTGACCAGTGAGCTATTACGCACTCTTTAAAGGGTGGCTGCTTCTAAGCCAACCTCCTGGTTGTCCATGCGATCCCACATCCTTTTCCACTTAGCACACGCTTAGGGGCCTTAGCTGGCGATCTGGGCTGTTTCCCTCTCGACTACGAAGCTTATCCCCCGCAGTCTCACTGCCGCGCTCTCACTTACCGGCATTCGGAGTTTGGCTGATTTCAGTAAGCTTGTGGGCCCCCTAGACCATCCAGTGCTCTACCTCCGGCAAGAAACACACGACGCTGCACCTAAATGCATTTCGGGGAGAACCAGCTATCACGGAGTTTGATTGGCCTTTCACCCCTAACCACAGGTCATCCCCCAACTTTTCAACGTTGGTGGGTTCGGTCCTCCACGTAGTCTTACCCACGCTTCAACCTGCCCATGGCTAGATCACCCCGCTTCGGGTCTAGAACATGCGACTAAAGAGCGCCCTCTTCAGACTCGCTTTCGCTACGGCTACCCCACACGGGTTAACCTCGCCACATGCCACTAACTCGCAGGCTCATTCTTCAAAAGGCACGCCATCACCCCGAAAGGCTCTGACGGATTGTAGGCGAACGGTTTCAGGTACTATTTCACTCCCCTCCCGGGGTACTTTTCACCATTCCCTCACGGTACTTGTCCGCTATCGGTCACCAGGAAGTATTCAGCCTTACCAGGTGGTCCTGGCAGATTCACAGCAGATTCTAGGAGTCCGCTGCTACTCGGGAACACTGCAAAGAGGCTTGACATTTTCGTCTACCGGGCTCTCACCGTCTACGGCCGACTTTCCCACGTCGTTCGACTAACAACAAGCTTTGTAACTCTTCGAAGAACTGTCAGATTCTTCAAGCAGGTCCCACAACCCCCAATGCGCAACCCCTGACAGGTATCACACGCAAAAGGTTTAGGCTACATCCGCTTTCGCTCGCCACTACTCACGGAATCACGGTTGTTTTCTCTTCCTACGGGTACTGAGATGTTTCACTTCCCCGCGTTCCCCTCAACTAGCCTATGAATTCAGCTAGCGATGACACGACATGACTCGTGCCAGGTTTCCCCATTCGGACACCCTGGGATCACAGCTAGGTTGACAGCTCCCCCAGGCCTATCGCGGCCTCCCACGTCCTTCATCGGCTCCTGGTGCCAAGGCATCCACCGTTCGCCCTTGACAACTTAACCACAGAAAACAAGATGCTCGCGTCCACTGTGCAATTCTCAACCAACGACCAACCCACAACC
>NZ_JBVYOQ010000072.1:0-1220 GCF_056134165.1 Actinoplanes sp. 13
TCGATGATCATGCCGGCGGCGACGGTGCGGTTGGTGGTCTCGTCGATCAGGATGAAACCGCCGGTCGTCCGGTTACGCCGGTACTCGTCGGCGAGCAACGGCACGGTGGTACGCAGGGTGACCCGGCCGATCTCGTTGAGGCCCAACTCGCCGGCCGCCTCGTCACGGTGCAACGTGTTCACGTCCAGCCGGTACTGCAGGCCCCGCACCACCGTCCGCGCGGTCCGGGTGGTGTGCTTGATCGCGTACTTCGCGCCCACCCGCAACGGCGCCGACTCGTCCATCCAGCAGATCATCGCCTCGACGTCCTGCGCCGGGGTCGGCGCGTTGTGCGGCCGGCACAACATGTCACCGCGCGAGATGTCGATCTCATCGGTCAGCCGCACCGTCACCGACATCGGCGGGAACGCCTCCTCGACCGGCCCGTCCGCCGTGTCGATCGACGCGATCTTGCTGGTCATCCCGGACGGCAACACCAGCACGTCGTCACCGGGCTTCAACACCCCCGACGCCACCTGACCGGCATAACCCCGATAATCAGTCACCGTGGTCGACTGCGGCCGGATCACGTACTGCACCGGGAACCGCACATCCACCAGATTCCGGTCACTGGCGATGTGCACGTGCTCCAGATGATGCAGCAACGACGGACCCTCGTACCACGGCGAATTCTCCGACCGCGACGCGATGTTGTCCCCGTTGAGCGCCGAGATCGGAATCACCGTCAGATCCGGGGCGTCCAACTTCGTCGCGAACGAGGTGAACTCGTCCGCGATCCGCTCGAACACCTTCTGATCCCAATCGACCAGATCCATCTTGTTCACACACAACACCAGATGCGGCACCCGCAACAACGAACACAAGAACGCGTGCCGCCGCGACTGCTCCACCAAACCCTTACGCGCATCCACCAGGATCAACGCCAGATCAGCAGTCGACGCCCCGGTCACCATGTTACGGGTGTACTGAATATGCCCCGGCGTATCCGCGATGATGAACTTACGCCGCGGCGTCGCGAAATACCGGTACGCCACATCAATCGTGATGCCCTGCTCGCGTTCCGCCCGCAACCCATCGGTCAACAACGCCAGATTCGTGTACTCGTCACCCCGCGACGCACTGGCCGCCTCAACAGCCTCCAACTGATCGGCGAAAATCGTCTTGGTGTCGAACAGCAACCGGCCGATCAACGTCGACTTACCGTCATCCACACTGCCCGC